>JAVYOH010000034.1:0-14461 GCA_038734615.1 Saccharolobus sp.
GAAGTCCAAACGGGTTTCGGTAGAACTGGAAAAGTATGGGCATATCAGCATTTTGAGATAAAACCAGATATATTAACAGCTGGTAAAGCAATAGGTGGTGGCTTTCCAGTTAGTGCTGTATTTATACCTGATTGGATAAGTGAAAAAATAGAAGAAGGGGACCACGGCTCAACGTATGGCGGAAATCCATTAGCAGCTGCTGCAATTACTGCAGCTTGTAGAGTTCTTAAGAGTGAAAAAGTTCAAGAACAGGCTAGAAGCAAAGGCGAGTTATTTATTAAAATGCTTAGGGAAAAACTAGAAGATTTTAAAGTTGTTAGGGAAATAAGAGGATTAGGCTTAATGATAGGTATAGATCTAAAACTTAATCCATCACATGCGATAAAAATATTACAAGATGAAAAAGTGTTAGCATTAAAGGCAGGACTAACAGTAATAAGATTTTTACCACCATATTTAATATCGCAAGAGGATATGGAGTGGGCCTCTAATGCAGCGAGAAGAGGAATTAGTGAAACGGAACGCTCGAGACTTACTTCTTAATTTATTATCTATATATACACCATCTAAAAAAGAAAAGGAAGCAACTTCATTTTTTGAAAAAGTATCAAAAGATTTTAATCTTAAGTTAGAGATTTTACCTGAATCGAATTCATTTATCCTTGGCGAAGGCGAAATACTATTAGCCTCCCATATTGATACTGTCCCCGGTTACATTAAACCTAGAGAAGAGAATAATCTAATTTACGGAAGAGGTGCTGTAGATGCTAAAGGTCCATTAATAAGCATGTTAATAACAACATGGCTACTAAATGAAAAAGGAATAAAAGTTAAATTAGCTGCGCTAGCAGATGAGGAAAACACAAGCTTGGGTGCAAAAGAATTAACAAAGAGCGGTAACAAATTCAAATATATAATAGTAGGTGAACCATCTAACGGAACAGATATAGTAGTAGAATATAGAGGCTCAATTCAATTAGATATAAAATGTAATGGTATATCACAGCATTCCTCATCAGCTAAAGACAATTTAATCATAAATATCTCTAAAAAAATGATTGAAATTTACAGCCCTCCAGAGAACTATGATAAACCATCAATAGTACCTACGATAATTAATGCTGGTGAAGCTTATAACGTAACGCCATCTAGTTTATATCTTCACTTTGACATTAGATACAGTATAAATAATAGTAGAGACGAGATAATCGACCTTATAAGGAAAAAGCTTCAAGAATGCGAAGTAGAAATAGTAGATGAAACATTACCAGTAAAAGTGAACCCGAATAACCCGGTTGTAAAATCGTTAACAAGAGCGTTATTAAAACAAAGCTTAAAGCCTAGACTTGTTAGAAAAGCTGGTACAAGTGATATGAACATATTACAGAGAATAACTAATAATATAGCAACTTATGGACCTGGTAATTCTTCATTAGAACATACAAATCAAGAAAAAATTAGTCTGGATGAAATATATATAGGAGTAAAAACATATATGTTAGCGATAGAAGAATTATGGCAAAAGAAACTATAAGGAGTCTTCTGCTAGGACCAGTCTATAAATTCTATGAAAGAATGTTATGGAATCAAATAAAAGATGGACCATTACCTAGACACGTAGGTATAATACCAGATGGAAATAGGAGGTGGGCTAGAAATAATGGACTGACTCTATCTGATGCATATTTTTATGGATATCTAAAGCTAAAGAAAGTACTTATATGGATATTAGAACTAGGGATAAAAAATGTTACAGTTTTTGCTTTATCTACTGATAATTGTGAAAAGAGAAAAGAGCAAGAATTATCTATAGTAATATCTTACATTAAGAAAGGCTTAGAAGATCTCTTAAATGACCCAATAGTAGATAAATATAAAATTAAGGTGAATGTGATAGGAAAAATTGATAGATTACCTAAAGATTTGCGTGAATATTTATATAAAATAATAGAAAAAACTTCTAAATATTCTGAAAGAAAATTAACGTTGGCAATATGTTATGGTGGAAGGCAAGAAATACTTGATGCCGTCACAAAAATGTTTGAGGATTATAAGTCAAGTAGAATAAGTAAAGATCAAATAAATGAAGAAACATTCAGAAAATATTTCTATGATAGCGAATTGGAAGATATAGATCTAGTTATAAGAACCTCAGGAGAAGTAAGAATAAGCAATTTCTTATTATGGCACATAGCATACTCAGAATTATTCTTTTGCGAAGTGTACTGGCCAGATTTTAGAAAAATAGACCTATGGAGAGCTATAAGATCTTTTCAAAAAAGAAAGCGTAATTTCGGAGCCTAAATTTTTTAATCTTATACCTTATCTTTTATATTGGCATAGAATATGGGATTTTATCAAGGTCCAGATAATAGAAAGATAACCGGAGGCTTAAAGGGAAAGCAAAGAGACAAAAGAAAATATGAGATAGGAAACCCTCCAACTTTTACTACATTATCATCTGCTGATATAAGAGTTAAAGATAGAGTATTAGGTGGTAATCATAAAATTAGATTAAAATATTGTGTAACAGCAAATGTAATTGACCCTTCTACTAACTCAGCTAAAAAGGCTAAAATATTAGAAGTAATAGAAACGTCTGCAAATAAAGAATTAGCGAGAAGAGGAATAATAATAAAAGGGGCAAAAATTAGAACAGAATTTGGAATTGCTGTAGTTACATCTAGACCCGGTCAAGATGGAGTAATAAATGCGGTGCTAGTAAAGAATGAGTCTTAGAGAATTAAAAGACGAGGGAAGAGTAGTTATATGGCCCTCATATTTTTTATCGCCTACTAGATCAAAGGGAAGAAGAGTATCTAAAATTCTTTACAAGATTACCGTAGATGATATAATAGACGTATCAAAAAGTCTAGGTTTGGAACCTATCATAATAAAAGATAAAAAATATCCTAGAGATAAAAAAGTAGACTTTTTAATAAGTGTGAAAAAGTTTAAAAGTAAAAATTATACTATTAAGCTAATATTCACTAATTTACTAAAGAAGAATAATATAAAATAAATCCCATTAAAAGTACAAACTTAATACATTTTAAATACACCATCAACAAATACAAGCATTTAACGTACTGTCGAATACTCTTCTAGAAAAATTAATAAGCTCTTAACAAGCTTTAACTTATGTATTTAATTATTGGAGGAGCAGGATATATAGGAAGCCACTTAGTTGATCGTTTGATCTCACAAAATTTTGAGATTACTATAATAGACGATTTTTCATATGGAAAAAATGTTAATAGCAGGGCTAATATTATAAGATTTGACCTAAGAAAAACTGAAGAACTTAATAGACTAGAAATAGAAAAAGGCCAAATATTCTATCATTTAGCGGCAAACCCCGATGTCAGAACGTCTATGATAAATATCGAAGAGCATTTCGAGAGAGATGTAAAAGTAACCCTAAATGTCATGGAGCTTGCTAGAAAAAGAGATGCTGCAAAACTTATTTTCACTTCATCGTCAACAGTTTATGGTGAAACAAATAAGATTCCAACTCCAGAGTCTGAAAAACCAAAACCGATCTCCAATTATGGATTATTTAAATTATTATGTGAAAATATAATTGAATATTACTCTAATCTATATGGAATAAAATCTGTAGTTGCTAGACTAGCCAATATAACTGGGGGAAGAGTAACTCATGGTGTGGTTATTGATCTTATTACAAAGTTAAGTAGAAATAAAAATAAACTAGAGGTATTAGGAAATGGTAAGCAGAAGAAAAGTTACCTATACATAGACGATCTAATCGACGCCTTACTAACGTTAGAGCAAAAGGTAAATAAGCCGTTTGACGTATATAATGTTGGCAACGAAGACTGGATCACAGTAGATGAGATAGTAGACCTCATACTAAATAGATTAAATCTGAAACCAGAAATTATTTACAAAGATTCTGGAGAGGGAAGAGGATGGAAAGGAGATGTAAGATTTATGTTGCTTGACATTTCTAAGATCAAAGAATTAGGATGGAAGCCACGACTAAATTCTAGGGAAACGATCATACGCGCAATAGATGACGTTTTAACTAACTATAAAAACCTCCTCGATATATAATGATCAAAGTTACTACACTATAAATAACATGCATCAAATGTTATATGCGCGGGCCCGCCGGGATTCGAACCCGGGACCTACGGGTATCTCACTTCTGACTTATGGTTAAGAGCCCGTCGCTCTACCTGGCTAAGCTACGGGCCCATCAATGTTGATTTAATTAACAAAAGTATATAAAGTAAACGGCTAATGTTAATACAGTCCTTAGCTATATTATAAGCTTTCTTAGCTCATAGCTATAAACTTGAAAATTATATATTTCCTGTAAAATATTATAAAAAATACAAAAATGAAAATTTATTTCATAAGAAAATCTAGACCTTTAACGGACGATTATAGAGGTAACTTTTGAAAATTTGTTAATAATAGATATACTTAATATAATAGAAGTCTCTGTTCTTCACTATACACCTAATAGATATATAAAAAACTCAGCTTAAATTCTAGATAATACTAAAGACTCAAAATCTGGGTCTATTTTAATATTTATAATTTTATTGTCAGTTTGTAATGCCTCTTTTAAATGATCTATAGATGAGACTGTTATTCCGCCTAATGCTTTTTCTATTAGTTCATCAAAATTAGTATCTTCAGATATACTAATTTGTGATCTAGATATTGTTGGCAAATCTGATTTAGATACATCAATATAGTTTTTCCCATAATCATTCAATACGAGTATCTTTCCTTTAATTTTTCCCAATCTAGATTTTATTAATGGTATAAATCTCACTAACCCTTCTAAATCTGTAACTCCTATAGCTTTACTATCAGAGACTATCACACCACTAACGCCAAGACCTCTTTCGAGCAATGACTCACTGGTATACCAACTTTTCTTTGTATAAATTGGTAATCTTACAAAATCTATAGTAGTAGCCCCTATATCCACAAATATCTTGTCAAAATTCCTAGTACTATCTAATACTTTTACCACATCAATAGGCCATATATTATCATGTTTTTTTACATCCATTGATACCTGGTATTTCTTTAAAAATTCTGAAGAACCTCTACTTATTTTATCCTTAATCTTAGTCTTTAATTGGCTTAATAATTCTCTAAGAAATAACCCACTATCAGCAACTACAGGAACCTGAGGCATAAATACTTTGCCTATATCCTCACCATCAATATTATTATGAACTAAAATCCCCTTGTACTTAAAAGACCAGCCTGCAGTGGATAACTGGGTAAATCTGGTACCAAGTGCTAATATTACGTCAGCATTCTCTATTGCAGCGTTTGAAGCAGGAGAAGCATAAAGACCTAAACCCTCACCGGCAAATAATCTATGATTTGCCGGTATTGCTCCCTTAGCTTTAAAAGTTGTTATAACTGGAGCATCAATTAATTCTGCTAGCTCTACTAAAGCATCTTCGGAATCACTTAATATTACACCATATCCAGCAATTATTACAGGGAATTTGGCATTACTTAGTAATTCTGCTACCTTAGCTACAGTAGTTTTATCTGTGGATCTCTTTTCTGGTTTTTGTCCCGCAGTAGATAATGGATAAGCTTTAACTTTAAATAAATCTTCAGAGATTTCAACATAAGCGGGTCTTGGTCTATTACTTACTGCTTCTTTATAAGCTTTCTCTACAGTAATAGTTATTTCCTCTATACTAATTACTCTCTCTCTCACCTTTGTTATAGGGGAAAAAATTTCTGACAAGTCATCAATGGTTCTAAACTCGCCTATTCTTGCTCTACCCGTATCTTTATAAGATCTAAAACTAGAAATTATTAGAAGAGGGACAGATTCCATATAGGCTTGAGCGATAACATTTACTGCCTCAGTAAGTCTAGAACCCGGTATTTGTATTATAGTTCCTATATTATTATTTTCTTGTGCATAAGTATATGCTAACCAACTAGCATCTAAAGCTGATATAGAAAAATCTATATCAATACCGTATTTTTGTAACATCTCTTTTACGATATTAGGTAAGGAATATATAGTAAAAACCTTCTTTATGCCTAAGTCATTAAGAACATACGCAAGAGCTTCTTCACCCTTCATTTCTACGCCTAATGTCTCCTCTTTTCTTTTAGGTTGGCTCATAACGAATTAATATAAACTAATCTTCTTTTTAAATCTTCTAAGCCGGGGGCGGGATTCGAACCCGCGAAGTAACGGGTTCCAGCAAAACCACTGCGGCCCTTAGCGCTACCGATGGACGAGGTAGTGCCGCCTTAGACCGCTCGGCCACCCCGGCATTGCAATATTAATTTTAATAATATAAAACCTACTTAAAAACTATATGGGTGTTATTAGCTAATGATATCTTTCGAAAAGATAGGAGAAGTCCTTTATGAACTACAAAATCTTACAGACTTCGTCATAATCGGAGACACAATTATAGATATTACCTTAAGAAGAAAAGGTACTGAGAGCGATGTAGATATCTTTGTATTAGGGATAAGTGTATTGGCTGAGGATGATAAAATTAGAGACTTTGCATACGAAAGAGGTTGGGATTATGGGAGAACACCAATCGACACCCCTAGACTGGTAGTACCTATTGATAATGATCAATTACAAATAGATTTATATGAAAATATACAAGATTTTTATGTACCAAAAGAGATTTTAGATAATGCAATAAATATAAAAATAGGTAAGCATGAATTTAAAAGTGTTAAGTTAGAAGATTACATTTTACTTAAAGCCAATGCTTTTAGAGAAGAAGATGAGGACGAACTAAAGACAATTGCATATTTGATAGGAGAAGGTAAGCTTTCAATAGATAAAAAATATCTAAAAAACAATATAAATATTTTTGAAGAAAATGCCAGTAGCATAAAAGAACGATTAACTTCAGTTGGGATAATAACTTAATAAAGAAAAACTTTTTAACCTTTCTTAGTAGGTAACTCCTTCTTCTTTAACCTTAAATTAGTACTATGACATCTTCTACATTTAGTTGCTCTAATAGAGTTTAATGCTCCGCATTTCCTACATACTTTTTTCAGAAATATCCTTTTTTGAACTATTTGAAGTTTTGCTGGATCGGTTAGCGGCATTTATTTATCCCGGCTATAACTATATTAGCTCATATTCAAAAGTATTGCGGTAAACGGAGTGAATGAAGATGAAGATTCCTCTCGATTATGTTTGTGTCAGAAGCGGACTTCTTTGCAATAGGTGTCAGTCTCTTATTGATAATGGAGAAGTTTTTGATTATGAAGTACAGATAATAAAAATTTTATTAGAATTAGAGGAAACACAATTTAAGGAGCTAAAGGATTGTATATATCACAAAGCGTACAAACTAGATAATCTGTTAATTTTATTGGTTAGTAGTGGACAAGAGATGACTCAACAAAAATGGATAAAGATAGCTAAAATTTTACAAGAAAAACTAAATATGAAAGTGAGAGTATTGGAAAAAACTAATAATATAAAGAATAGTGCCGTACAATTACTTTCCCCAGCTAGAGTGCTAGGAGTAAATACTGTATGGATGCCAGATGGGTCAGTACAGTATGTGATTAGAGTATCTAGAACTGAAAGGAAATTATTACCAGCTGAGGCTCAAGTATTAGAGTCAGCATTAACTAAAATACATTCTACACCAGTGAGAATAAGGGTAGAATAAAATTGTACCGAACACATTTAATATTAGAATTAAACCAAGATATAGTTGAAAAAGAGGTAAAAGTTGCTGGGTGGATACATAATATTAGAAATTTAGGCGGAAAAATATTCGTAATATTAAGAGATAAAAGCGGTCTAGGACAGATTGTAATAGAAAAAGATAGCCCTGCGTATGAAAAGGTTAAAGATCTAACGCTAGAATCCACAGTACTAATAAGTGGGATAGTAAAAAAAGATGAAAGAGCACCCAATGGCATTGAAATACATGCAAAAGATATAGAAATATTATCCTATGCTAAATCACCTTTGCCCTTAGATGTAACAGGAAAAGTAAAGGCTGATATAGATACTAGACTTAGGGAAAGACTGTTAGACCTTAGAAGACTAGAAATGCAAGCTGTTCTGAAGATTCAATCTGTTGCTGTCAAATCCTTCAGAGAGACTTTATATAAGAATGGGTTTATAGAAGTTTTTACACCTAAAATAATTGCTAGCGCTACAGAAGGAGGTGCACAATTATTTCCGGTACTATATTTTGGTAAAGAAGCGTTTTTAGCCCAGAGCCCCCAGCTTTATAAAGAGCTTCTAGCAGGTGCAGTTGAGAGGGTATTCGAGATAGCTCCAGCATGGAGAGCTGAGGAATCAGACACGCCATATCATCTCTCAGAATTTGTTAGTCTAGACGTAGAAATGGCTTTTGGAGATTATAACGATGTGATGAGACTAATAGAGCAAATAATATATAATATGATAAATACCGTAAAAAAAGAATGCCAAAATGAGCTTAAAATTTTAAACCATACCTTACCTGAAGTTAAGTTACCAATAAGAAAAATTACGTATAGCGATGCTATAGAAATCTTAAAAAGTAAAGGAGTAAATATAAAATTTGGAGATGATATAGGAACACCTGAAAATCGAATATTGTATAATGAAATAAAAGAGGATTTATATTTTATAACTGATTGGCCTTGGTTAAGTAGACCATTTTATACAAAACAAAAAACAGATAACCCGCAATTAAGCGAGAGTTTTGATTTAATCTTTAGATGGTTAGAAATAGTGTCAGGAAGTTCTAGAAATTATATAAGAGAAGTCCTAGAAAACTCTCTTAAGGTTAGGGGATTAAATCCAGACAGTTTTGAGTTCTTCTTAAAATGGTTCGATTATGGCATGCCTCCTCACGCTGGATTTGGGATGGGATTAGCTAGAGTAATGTTAATGCTAACTGGGCTACAAAGTGTAAAAGAAGTAGTAGCATTTCCAAGAGATAAGAAAAGATTAGTACCATGATAGCATTAAGTGAAATTTCTAGGATCACCTCTTAATATCTCCCTAAGTAGAACGGTAGCATACATACCTCTATCTAGAGTAAAAGAAAATGCACAATTTTTTTCTTCTATCTTTAAATCTCTTACTTTCATAAAAGCTTTTCTAATTATATCTCTTAAGCGAATTTTAAATTCCTTCAGATAAAAGAAGTCTCTCTCGATTCCCTCATCCATATAAATTTGCTTGCACACATCATCGCAATTATTATAGTAAATAGGAATCTTAACATATATACTGTCTTTTTTGGGCATTTCTCTATAATCATCCATTTTTCTTGATAAGTAGAGATTAAAAATGTAACTCTGATAGGCATCCAAATATAATTGGATTGGAATAAAGCTATTTTTAAGTGCTAAATAATAATTTCCAAATTTAAGATAATTTTTTATCAATTGCCTTTCTTGCCTAAATTTAAGTGGAATTAGTTGTAAAGCTTCTTTAAAGCTACCCTCAAATATTAATTTCCTTATGATAATCATATCCTTCGATTCCGAAAGAAAAGGATAGGTTAGAATAGAGTAAAAAGCCTTTTCCCAATCTCTTCTAAGAAAATATCGACCTATTATATGTGTTATAGGCCTTTTCGTTCCAAATCTCTGATAACCTATATATGCTGGAAGATAAGGGTTTTTAGATATTTCTAATAATCTTTCTTTGATCTCATTAAAATTACTAGTAGATAATACTATGTCAAACGTATTTCCAGTATGATTAAGTTTTTTAGAGGAAAATCCTAAGAGTCTCAAATATATGTTATTCTTCTGATATTCTTGAAGTAATAATTCGTTATTCTGTTTTGCCATTATGTAAACTACTTGTGAAGTTATAGCATTTGCATCTTTAATTCCCATATAATTAACCTTAGTTTTAAGAACTTTTTGAATTTCAGAGATAGTAGAGAAATGGTCTGCTGACTTTTTTACTAATAAATAAACTGCATATTTTCCATTTACTTCTCCTTTCCATTCATAAGCAGGTTTATAATCTATTTCTTCAGTAACTTTAAACCCATCTGGCCTATCTATCCTTGCAGTTATCTCGTTCCAGTTATCATAATAATACCTTTCCATACCCAATGCTATATCTACTTCATGGGGAATTATAGTAATTTTAGATCACCAGTAATTTGATCAATTATATTCTCTGGTGCTGGACCTATTCCTAAACATGTTATAGTACCTGGTTCTAATTGAGTCTTACCTGCATCCTCTATGACGGAAATAGGCAAACCTTTCTCCTCAGCTTTTTTAGCTCTCAATAAAAGCTGATCTAAACTATCAATTTTTAATACTATTTTAGGTTGACCCTCCCTAATCCAAACTTCTAGCCATTCTTTCCAATTTAAGTTATTAGAATTGATTATATTAAGCACTAACGTTACAGCTGCATGTGCAACTTGTGCAGACAATTTGCCCTTACCCATCTTTATGTCATTTCTCACAACTATTACCATCTTAATCATTTTGATAATTCGAAAGCCAAGAATACCTTTAAATTTTTATTGAAGTTTAATAATTGGGAACTATATGGCAGTAAAGTTAAGCATAAGGGAAGAAGTTGAACCACCAGTATGCTCAAGCTGTGGAAAAATAATACATCCTAGAGAAAAAGGTGTAGAATTTACTTGCCCAAACTGTGGCGAAGTGTTAATAAGAAGGGATTATATGTGTAGAAAACAAGGTGTAGAATTTACTTGCCCAAACTGTGGATTCACTGGACCATAAGGTGAAACAGATGACGGATATACTAATTGTACTTAAGGTCTTTCCAGATAGTGATGAAATTAGCCTAGACAGTTTATATGCGGAGATAAATAATAAATTACCGAAAGAATATAAAATTGTTAGAAAGGAAACAGAACCGATAGCGTATGGATTAAACGCTTTGATATTATATATCCAAATGCCAGAGCAGACAGAAGGCGGCACAGAGAATTTAGAAGAAATAGTAAATAATATACAAGGAGTTAGTCATGCCGAAGTTGTAGGGCTAACAAGATTAGGATTCTAATAAACTCTTTGGTACGCTAGTTCTTATATATCCTTATTATATTAAGTATTTTTTGGAGATAGAATTGAGCACTAGTTCTGGCGAAGAGCAAAAACCACAGAGAAAAGAACTCGTACTTAAAGTGATGGAGGCTAGACAAAAAGATGTTGGAAGAGGAAAGGTTAGAATTGATATTGATGAACTTTCTCAAATTGATGCAAGCCCAGGTGATGTAATCGAAATTGAAGGAACTAGAAAAACCGCTGCAATAGCTTGGCCTTTGTCTCCAGAAGATGCAACTAGTGAAAAAGATATAATAAGAATGGATGGTATAACAAGAAAAAATGCTGGAGTATCTATTGGGGATAAGGTAATAGTTAGAAAAGCTTTAGTAAAAACAGCTAATATGGTGAAGCTAGCACCATCTAATTTTTCAATAACTGTAGATCCTGGTTTCATAAGTTACGTAAAAAAGAGACTTAAAGAGTTTCCCTTAGTTGAGGGAGATACTGTACTAATTCCAGTATTAGGACAAGCTATTCCATTCACCGTAGTGCAAGTCAAGCCAGCGGGAATAGTATTAGTAGGAGACGAAACTATTATAAATATTTCTGATAAACCAGTAGAACCTTCTAGATACCCTAGAGTTACATATGAAGATATAGGAGGTATGAAGAACATAATTGAAAAGGTAAGAGAACTAGTTGAATTACCATTAAGGCATCCAGAATTATTTAAGAGATTAGGCATAGAACCACCAAAAGGAGTATTACTCTATGGACCACCAGGTGTTGGGAAAACATTATTGGCTAAAGCAATAGCAAACGAAACTGATGCGTATTTTACTTCAATTAATGGACCAGAAATAATGAGTAAATTCTATGGAGAAAGCGAGCAGAGATTAAGAGAAATATTTGAAGATGCTAAAAAACATGCTCCCGCTATAATATTTATAGATGAAATAGACGCAATTGCACCAAAAAGAGATGAGGTGATAGGAGAAGTTGAAAGAAGAGTTGTCGCTCAATTGCTTACATTAATGGATGGTCTTGAGAATAGAGGAAATGTAATAGTCATAGCAGCAACTAATAGACCTGGTGCAGTAGATCCAGCATTAAGAAGACCAGGAAGATTTGATAGGGAAATAGAGATTCCATTACCAGATAAACAAGGAAGATTAGAAATATTACAGATTCATACAAGAAATATGCCTCTTTCAAATGATGTTGATCTGGAAAAATTAGCAGATGTAACACATGGATATACTGGAGCAGATCTAGCAGCATTAGTAAGAGAAGCCGCAATGAATGCGTTAAGAAGATACTTACCCAAAATTGATTTAAACCAAGACAAAATACCACCAGAAATCCTAGAATCAATGGAAGTAAAAGCAGAAGATTTCACAAACGCGTTTAAAGAGATAGTGCCCAGTGGCCTAAGGGAAATTTATATAGAAGTCCCAGAAGTAAGATGGAGCGATATAGGTGGATTAGAAGATATAAAGGAAGAGCTAAAGGAGGTAATAGAATATCCTCTAAAATACCCTGAGCTTTACCAGAATTCTGGAATTGAACCACCTAAGGGTATTTTGTTATTTGGACCGCCAGGAACTGGAAAGACAATGCTAGCGAAAGCAGTAGCAACTGAGAGTGGAGCTAACTTCATAGCAGTAAGAGGACCAGAAGTATTATCAAAATGGGTAGGAGAAAGCGAAAAAGCAGTAAGAGAAATATTCAGAAAAGCTAGAATGTATGCACCATCTGTAATATTTATAGACGAGATCGATGCTATAGCGCCAATAAGAGGAGCATCCTACGATTCTGGAGTAACAGAAAGAATAGTGAATCAGTTACTAGCAGAAATGGATGGAATAGAAAATCTAGAAAATGTAGCAGTCGTAGCAGCAACTAATAGGCCAGATATTTTAGACCCAGCATTATTAAGACCAGGAAGATTTGAAAAGCTAATATATGTTCCTCCGCCGGATAAGAAGGCCAGAATAGAGATACTAAAAGTACATACTAAAAATATAGTAATAGCAGAAGATGTAAGCTTGGAAGATATAGCAGAAAGAACAGAAGGATATACTGGAGCAGATCTAGCAGCATTAGTAAGAGAAGCCGCAATGAGAGCAATTAGAGAAAGTATGAGAATATGCGTAAATAAAGTTGATGAAATATGCAAACCTAATGATTTAGAATGTAAGGATAAGGTTATGAAAGAGTGCATGAAAACTACTGGAGTAAAAGTCTCACTAAGGCATTTTGAAGAAGCTATGAAAAAAATAAAGCCTTCAGTAACTCAAGATATGTTACAATTCTATCAAAACTGGATAGAGAAAGCCAGACAGCAATTGCCTAAAACTACTGTCAAACCTAGTACATATGTGTGAGAGAATGTGGAGAAGCATACCTATATACAGTATAATATTGGAAAAAGTGAGGAAATATAATAACATTAGAGATGATGATTTGTTTAAAGAAGTTAAAAACTCTGTGAACTATGAGATTTCATATAATGATTTTTTAAAGGCTTTAATGGCTTTAGAAATTAGAGGTTATATTTCTGTCTCAACAATTAAGGAAAACGTAAAAATGATAACATATCTAGGTGATAAGGAATAGGTGTAGATCTATCTGACCTAGTAAAAAGCGTAAAGAGAGAGATAAACTTCTCTGAGCTTAAAGGCAAGAAAGTGAGTATAGACGCTTACAATGCTATTTATCAGTTTCTAGCCGCAATAAGACAACCAGATGGAACTCCGCTAACAGATCTACAAGGAAGAATTACAAGCCATTTAAGTGGAATATTTTATAGAACAATCAATATATTGGAAGAAAATATTATACCTATTTACGTTTTTGATGGGAAACCACCAGAACGTAAAAGAGAAGAGTTAGAGAAAAGAAGAAAAAATAAAGAAGAAGCAGAAAGAAAATTAGAAAAAGCTAAATTAGAAGGAAAGATAGAAGAGGTTAGAAAATACTCTCAAGCAGCCATAAGATTAACTAATGATATGATAAGTGAAGGAAAAAGATTACTAGAAGCTATGGGAATTCCTATAGTTCAGGCACCATCAGAAGGTGAGGCTGAGGCTGCATACATAAACTCAATAGGAATGAGTTGGACAGCAGCAAGCCAAGATTACGATTCAATACTTTTTGGAGCTAAAAGACTTATCAGAAATCTAACAATTAGCGGTAAAAGAAAACTGCCAAATAAAGATGTATATGTAGAAATTACTCCAGAATTAATTGAAACAGATCTTCTACTAAAGAAATTAGAAATTACAAGAGAGCAGTTGATTGATGTAGCAATCTTAATTGGAACAGACTATAACCCAGGTGGAATAAAAGGTATAGGACCAGAGAAAGCGCTTAAAATAATAAAAAAGTATGGTAAGTTAGAAAAAGCTATCGAATATGGAGAAATTCCAAAAATACAAATAACATTTGACAT
>JAVYOH010000035.1:0-14371 GCA_038734615.1 Saccharolobus sp.
CAATTCTGATACCAACCATTAGCGTAAACTGGTATTTTGTCTCTCGTTTTCCCTCCTAATAATTTATATATTGGAGCTCCTAATTCCTTACCTATTATATCCCATGATGCTATATCAATAGCACTATAAGCAGTTGTTGATTCTAATGATATGCTCATGTTGAAATCGTGCTTGTACCACTCTAGCCTATTCTTTTCTACGTCAAAAACGTCTTTTCCTTTCAAGATTTTATTTATCTTTTTAACGAAGTTCACTACGGCCTCAGCTCTTAACGCGCTTACTGTTTCTCCCCATCCTACTTTTCCATCTTCAGTAGTTACTTTAACTAATACCATTAATGACGCCCATTGTGCGCTAGTTACTTCTTTTCCTAAAATATACGCCTCAATTTCTGAGATCTTTGTCATAACTATATTATAAATAGTTGTATAAAATATATTTTGCGGTATGGTAAAACTAACAAGAAGCGTTTAACGATCAAAAATTTTATATTATTTGAACGCTTCTATAACATATGCTTAAAATTGAAAGAAAAAATAATACGTTTAGAATAAGAGTTAATAATCCGAATCCAGTTGTAGAATTTCCGTTTGATGGTAAAGAAACTAACGAAATGCCAGAAGATCTTATAATAAAGGAAGATAAGTTTGCTGATAAAAAGTTAAATTATGAAGGTATAATCATATCTAGAAAATTATACTTAGACGATCACATATATGGGTTGGGAGAAAAAGCGTTTGAATTAGATAGGAAGAGGACTAAATCACAGACCTGGAATACTGATGTGCTGGCTGTGACTAAATATGATTGGTATATTGATCCCATGTATATATCAATACCTTTTTTTATAGTTTTAAATAAGAAGAAGGGAATTACGGGTTATTTCATAAACTCTGCTTCAAAAGTAATATTTGATTTTGGTGTTCAAGAGTACGATAAGATTATAATCTTCGTTCCAGAGAAGTCGGTGGAGTTTTACGTTTTTAAGGGTAATAATGTAGAAGAAGTTATAGAGGCTTATACTGAATTAACGGGAAAACCGTTTTTAATTCCAGAATGGGCTTTAGGTTATCAAATTAGTAGGTATAGTTATTTTCCCCAAGATTATGTAATAGAGATTGTTAAAAATCATTTAGATAATGGTTTCAAAGTATCAGCAGTTTATCTTGATATTGATTATATGGATAAGTATAAGATTTTTACATGGGATAAAGAGAGATTTACTAATCCTAAAATGCTTTCTGAGGAACTACATAAATTAGGAGTTAAGTTGATAACTATTGTAAATCCTTGTTTAAAGGTAGACTATAAATATGAACCATTTAAAGAGGCGGTAAATTCTGGTATATTAGTAGAGGAGGAAGATGGAAGTATATTTATAGCTAGAATGTGGCCTGGGAATTGCGCGTGGGTTGATTTCTCTAATAAAAAAGCTAGGGAATGGTGGGAAAATAAGATAAGAGAGTGGGTTGAGGAATATGGAATTGATGGAATCTGGCTAGATATGAACGAACCTACAACCTTTGGCAAGGAATATTCCCCATACATGCCAGATAATGCAGTGTTTCATAGTGATAAGGGTAATGTTTATCACTTATCATTTAGAAATGCTTATCCATATTATCAAGCAATGGCTACTTTTAATGGTTTAAAGCAAGCTGGAATTGATAGACCATTTATACTAAGTAGGGCTGGATTTGCTGGTATTCAGAAATATGCTGCGGTTTGGACTGGTGATAATATTCCAAGATGGGAGGATCTTAAGTTACAAATATCTTTAGCTCTAAGCTTATCAATTAGTGGAGTACCTTACGTTGGTTGTGATATAGGAGCTTTTATTGGAAGAGCAAATCCAGTTGATTTTGATCTTTTAGTTAAATATTATGAAATTGCACTATTTTTCCCATTCTTTAGAGCTCATAAGTCTAAAGATGGTATAGATCAAGAACCATATACTATCCCAGAATATTATTCAAGCAAAATAAGACAAATTATTGATTTGAGATATAAATTCTTGCCTTATCTTGCTGCTTTAGCGCTAGAGTCTAGTGAAAAAGGTCACCCAATATTAAGACCTTTATTTTATAATTATCAAGATGATGAGAATGTGTATAAGATAGATGATGAAATGCTGGTAGGCGAGTTTTTACTATATTCTCCTATTCTTTCAAGAGATACTTCAAGATTGGTTTACTTACCTAAAGGAAAATGGATTAGTTTTTGGAGTAATAAAGAGTATGATGGAGGATGGATAAGATCTGAAGAATCTTTACCAATTTATATTAGATATAATTCAATAATACCTTTAGCTAGTGATGAAGGTATTGACTTAGTAGTTTATGGAAAAGAAGCTTCCATAAAGCTTTACGATTCAACTGTTATATCAATGTTTGATGGTAAGATAAGTTTCAGTAAACCAATTATGGTTAATACTGTATACATTAAAGGTGAGCAAAAGTTTTCAATTGCCGAAGTGGATGGAAAGGTGATAAATGTTAAAGATGGTATTATAAAGATTAAAGATAATGTGAGGCAAATTATATTAAAGTAATCTTCTTTTTTTATCTGTGTAAAATGAAAATTTTCCTTATGAGATAAAAAAACTTTAGCTTGGAGGAAAAATTATCTTCTTCTCCTCATTAGTAGCAATACTGCTATTATTATAACTATTATTATAACAATTATTCCTGCAACTATTGGCAATATTGAGGAAGAAGTTGTTGTAGTTACAGTAGTTGTTGATGTTGTTGTAGAAACTGAGGTAGTAGTTAAGGTTGAGGAAACTATAGATGAAGTAGTTACAGTAGTTGTTGATGTTGTTGTAGAAACTGAGGTAGTAGTAACTATTGTGCTCTTATATAATGGAACGTACCAATAGTCTATAAGGGCTTGTAGCATAGCAGTGCCACCTATCCCATATTGGGCTTCACTCCATATCCATGAATTAGCTGGAGGATCTGCAGTAAGCAAAGATGGATTAATTATGACATAGTTATCAATTTCTACTAAAGGAAGGATTGGAAGTAAGTAATGGTTAGCATAATATGATAATTCTTGATTGGCTTGTATTAATTGTTGAGTTGTATTTGGAGATTGTGTTTCTTGTAATAACTGATAAAAGTCTATAACAGTACCGTTTGGTAAAGTGAGATTCTCATCCCATTGTGTAACATTCCAAGGATAACCTCCAAAATATGAAAGCGCTAGACTCCATGGTACAGTACCAGGGGAATAGGAACTACCCCAATTCTCAAACCATAAATCATAACCTGTTCCATTTTGCCATGCTTGATGCCACTGACTGACTATGGTATAGATGTGGAGTTGAACATTAATACCAAAAGCTTGTAACTCTTTTTGTATCTCTTGCATCATCGCTAAGGCTTGAGGTGATGGAGCACCAACACCTATAACTAATGTGAATGGTGTGCCATTAGGGTAATACCATGTTCCAGACTTCTCGTATAGACCAGCACTTTCCAATAAATTAGCTGCCTCTGTCCAATTTGTATTATAAGGCAGTAGTGAAGAGAGATACTGAGGGGTTCTCATAAATGAGTAATAACTCTCATTAGGTATATCATTTGGAATACTTACTGGTTGAACTAAGGGCCCTCCTACTGATGCTATTGCAGTCCTATTCAATATATAGGCTATTGCAGCTCTAACCTGATAGTATCTTAGCCAAGGATTCTTTAAGTTGAAGGCTAAACCCCAACCAAAGGGCTGAGAAATACTAATAACTTCTAAAGTATGAGGTAGTGATGATAATTGAGTTGGGGATAGTCCAGTAAAACCAGACCAATCTATGGAAACTTGTCCGCTAGTTACAGCAGCTGTTGCAAGGTCTTGTTGTCCATACTGGTATATTACAACTTGGTTAAACGGTATATACTTTGCATCAAAATAATATGGGTTCTTGTCAAAAATTATGGCACTTGAGGTTAACTCACTTAAGTAGAATGGACCATCATAGGGATACGTGGTAGGATTAGGTCTGAAGTTTTTAATTTCTGTACGTATATTATTTATTATTTGCTGAGCTAATTTAGTGTTGCTGGTGTTTTGTATTTTAGTCCAATTACCTAAAATCTGGTTAATTATAGGCTTCCAAACCTGATAAGGTATTATTATTGCTACTTCTCCTAATCCTACAGTATTTATGAGAGTATCAGTATATAATATAGGAGATAACGTATCTTTAGGCCATGTTTCAACTAAAGTATAATTATTAATAATAGTGTAGTTTGGAAATGGCGGTGCGCTAAACATATCCAAAACTAGGTATGTAGCCATTAGATCATATGCAGTTAATGGTTGGCCATTACTCCAACCAGTATCATTCCTAATTATTAATGTTACATTTACTGGCTTAGTTTGCCATATTTGCTGCCAATTAGGAGGTGAGAAATTCCAAGATACTACAACTTCTGGTATCATTTGCGAATTAGTAACATTTACTATTGCAGAATAAGCGTAAAGCAGACCATAAAAGGTTCCGCCTAATCCTCCTGCAAATATATTTGGATTATATGTTGAGAATGAGGACCAAGCTCCTATATTTGAATTGTAGTAAGAAAGGGTTAATGTAGAGGGTAGTGCTGATGCTTGCGAATTAACTAAAATTCCACTAACTGGTAAAGTCATTATAAATAGTATTAAAAACAATATTCCTAATTCCATTACTAGTTCCTTTTCCATAATTTAAATTTACCACTTTTCTCATTAATAAAATTTATCATTACTTCATCATCTCATATGAAAATGTTTAAATTATATGAAAAGCTATATACTATTTATGAACTATAAATGGTTAGCTAGGAGATTAGCCTCAGCGGTTATTGCAATTTTTGTTACGATAGTGATAAGTTGGGCTCTACTAGAATTCTCTCCATATTCGCCTGCGAATTATATTACGCAATTTATAAATCCACAAGATTTCGCACAAAAGCCGGAGTTATATACTTCTCTTATACAGTATCTAAATACTCTTAGACCTCATGGAAATCCATTTATTAACGCAATAAACTATATATCGAATTTTTTACATGGAAATTTAGGAGTATCTATAGTAACTGATGTTCCTGTAGTTAAAATTATTGCTTCAGCGTTACCTTGGACGCTTTTTATAGTAACTACATCAATTTTGATAAGCTTTTTTATTGGAATTAGACTTGGACAAAAGTTGGCATATATAAGGGGAAGTAAGGCTGATTCCATAAGCACAGTAAGCTTATCAATATTAAGATCAGTACCCATTTATGTTTACGCAGCATTATTAATTTTTGCATTAGCTTTCGTATATCATATATTTCCTACGGGCGGAGCATATAGCCCATACACTACACCAGGGCTCAATCTACCATTTATTGCTAGTGTTCTGTATCACGCCTTTCTCCCAATTCTAACTCTTACTTTAGTGAATTTGGTTGGGTGGATATTACAGATGAGAGCTAATACAATAAGTGTAATTGGAGAAGACTTCGTAAATTTCGCTGAAGTAGCTGGTGTAAAGAAAAATATAATAGAGAGTAAATATATTGGTAAAAACGCTATGTTGCCATTATATACTAGCTTAATAATCGCAATAGGCTTTTCTTTCGGAGGTTCGTTATTCGTAGAGCAAACGTTTTCATATCCTGGCATAGGGGATTGGTTAATTATTTCCATAACCTCTAATGATTATCCTACAGAAATGGGGATATTCATCATCTTAATTGCAGCAGTTATAATAGGTAATGTAATTGCAGATCTAACTTACTCGTTCTTAGATCCTAGAGCTAAGGTGGGTGAAGAGTGACAGAGGAATATAGAGTACTATTAGGAGTAGGTTATACTCTACTATTCCTAGACTTATTTTCCCTTCTAATTTATAGAAGTAATGTAACATTATTCCCACAAATCGTTGTACTTATATTATCAATTTTTATAATTATTTATGCAATTGTTCAGATAAGAGGCTTAAAATAGCTTTTCTAAAACCCTCATCATTATTAAATAAGTTAGTATATACGTCATCTATTTTTCCGTTAATTAGAATTTGATTATCGTTTAGGATAATAGTAGAGTAAATTATGTCATGTGGTGGTCTTTTTTGTAATTTATCCAACACGGCTTTGTATGCTAACTGGTATATTTTATAGAGAGAAGATAAGGTAATCTCCTCCTTCCTTTTTCTTAAATAATAGCCCGAATTATATAGACTAGATAATATGCTATCTAAAATATTTATTTTTTCCTTATTCACCTTAATACTATTTAAATTATTATAACCATCCTTAAGTAGGTCAATTATAGTATCAAAGGATAAAGCGTTTATTAATTCTCCTTCTTTTTGATTTACAAGATTAGTTTTCACTAAAAGGATTCTAAGGTATGGCTTAGCTAGTTTATCCATAAAATAGGCATCAATAAATATGTTTTCTACCCTATAGAAAGGGAATATCTTCATAATTTTTTCCCTCTTCTTTTGTTTTTATCCCTAAGTATATAGTAACCCATGAATAATAATCCGATAAGCAATAATAACCCTGAAGACAGATAACCTATTCCAGAAATCCATGAATTATAAACTACAATCTCAAAAGATATTGTAGTCAAATTAGTAAATGGTAGAGATCTAAATTGCACGTATATATTACCGGAGATAGGAGAATTATAGTAAATGTTGAAGGAAGTTGCGTTTCTAATAACTTCTTGCGGCTCAAAGCTTATAATATAAACATCTATGGGTTTAGTTGAATTACCATGTACAAAAATTATATCATTTGTCTTAACGCTAACAAGGTATGATTGAGCACTATTTTCAGCTAAAAAAATGTTTTTTTGTATTGAATAAACTGCTAGAGAAGAGTAAATATAAGTGAAAATTATAACTGCTATACCTAAAATGATGAAAACTAAGCCAACGATTTTAGTAGTTTTTCGCTTCATTTTCTCAAAGTATGTATGAATTGGCATTTGTAAATCTTTTCATTGTGTTCTAATTCTAGGATTAGTTATCTCATCTATGCCATAACTCAATAGTATTAAACCAGACATAAATCCTACTATTGCTAATATTGGAAAGAAGAAGTAGTAAGCAGCTTTTCCTCCTAATGCGGCACCATAAGATAAAGCTTGCTGAATCATTGCCCCCCAGTTATTAGAATTATAGGGTAATACTCCTAAATAATATAATCCAACTTCTGCGTAAACTGCAGATTCAACATTAAATATATAATGTATAGCTATATACGAGCCCAAAGTTGGTACAATTTCTCTAAATATTATGTAACTTCTTCTTAATCCCAACACCTTTAATACCTCTGTTATAGGAGAATTCCTAATTACTAAAACCTGAGACCTTGCGGCTCTGGCTAATCCAGCCCAGCTGGTTATACTTAGAATTCCTGCAAGTATTACTGGATTATCAGTTTTAAACACACTAGCTACAATTACTATTAATATCAAGCTGGGTAAAGTTAAAGCTATATCAGTTATTCCCATTAACATGTTGTCTACAATTCCTCCAATATATCCAGCTATAATTCCAATTGCCATTCCTATTATTGTTGCAAATAATCCTGCCAAAAAACTTACTAAAAGTACTGATTCAGCGCCTTGGACAAGTTGAACCAATATGCTTTCTGCAAAGGGTCCTGTCCCAAAAATAAGGTAAAAATTAGAAAGTTGAGGTTGCATAAAAATTGTAGTTGGACTAGGATGTAAGGAATAGGATTTGGGGAATACTAATGCGCCAAATATTGCAACTAATATATAAAATACAGTTATACTTAGCCCTGCTCTTGATTTTTTGTTTTTCCATATAAGATCTAGATACTCAACTAACTTATTAGCCATAATTAAAAGCTTATTTTCGTATTTTTTATTCCTTTCTATTCCTTTCCCTTAATATAGATCGTATGATTTAAAGATTATCTATGTTAGATTTCGTGAATAATGTCGTAAAGATTTTAAACGAAAAAGTATAAATAAGCAGTGGTAAATTATAAATATAATGCTATTGGAAGTTTATAATTTGAGTGTAGTCTATGACGATAGAAAAAGCGTCATTAGAGCTGTAAACAATGTGAGTTTTAGCATAGAGAAAGGAGAAATACTAGGAATCATAGGGGAGAGTGGTTCTGGAAAAACTACACTTATTCAATCAATAATTAGAGCCTTAAAACCCCCTGGAAAGGTAGTATCTGGAAAAGTAATATTTGAGGGTAAAGATTTATTTTCATTTAATGATGACGAGTTCAGAAAAATATTATGGAAGGACATATCTTTTGTACCCCAAGCTAGTCAAAATGCACTTAATCCAGTTTTAACTGTATATAAAAATTTTTATTATATATGGGAATCTCACAATAATCAAGATGAAAGAGAATTGAAAGATAGAGCAAATGAGTTATTAAAATTAGTAGGCCTAGATCCTAAACGTGTATTAGATATGTATCCATTCCAACTTTCTGGAGGAATGAGGCAGCGAATTATGATTGCCTTAAGCCTTTTACTTAATCCTAAATTAGTAATAATGGATGAACCAACTAGCGCTTTAGATATGTTAAATCAACAACTAATTTTAAAACTAATTAGAGATATAAATAGAAAAATGCAAATTAGTATAGTATATGTGACTCATGATATACTCAATGTTGCACAAATAGCCAATAGATTATTAGTCATGTATAAAGGGTATGTTATGGAAGAAGGGAAAACTGAAGATATTATTAAGAATCCCCTTAACCCTTATACATACATTCTTATTAGTTCTATACCATCTTTGAGAGGAGAGATAAGACCAATTACCATATCAGAAGAGGTAAAGAGTAGTAAAGAAGGATGTCCGTTTTTGGGTAGATGCCCAAAAGCTTTTGGTAAATGTATTGAATTACCGGATTTAATTTCTGTTGAAAATAGGAAAGTTAGGTGTTGGTTATATGCCACTAATGGAGCTTAAGAACGTTTCAGTTGTTTTTGAAGAAAAGACTGGTTTATTAAAGAAACGTGAATTTTATGCTCTTAAGGACACCTCCCTTCAAATAAATCAAGGAGATTTAATTATAGTTTTAGGTGAGAGTGGCGCAGGAAAGACTACTTTAGGTAGAGTTATAGTTGGTCTGCAAAAACCTACGATTGGGGATATATTCTATGATGGATATAATATTTGGAAAAAAAGGAGAAAAATATATAAGAAATATAGAAGGGAAGTTCAACTAATTCCTCAAGATCCTTACTCAACTCTTCCGTTTAATAAAACGGTTAAGGAAATTCTATCCGCTCCCATATCAAGATGGGAGAAATTAAGTAAGGATGAATTAACGAAAAGAGTTATTGAATTGCTTGAACTAGTAAAATTAACTCCTGCTACAGAATTTTTAGATAAGTTTCCTCATCAGTTGTCTGGAGGGCAAAAACAGAGGCTAAACATAGCTAGAAGCTTATCCGTTAACCCTAAAGTAGTGGTTGCAGATGAACCAGTGACAATGGTTGATGCTTCTCTAAGAATTGGAATATTAAATATGCTAGCTGAAATAAAGGAAAAATTAAATCTTGCGATGGTTTTTATTACTCATGATATTCCAATAGCTAGATACTTTTACCATTTAATTAAACAAGGCGTCACAATAATCATGTTCGCAGGTAGAGTAGTTGAAGAAGGTGATCTGGATGAAATATTAGAGGAACCATTGCATCCTTATACAAGAGATTTAATTAAGATAACACCTTCAATAGATAATCTTTACCAAGAGGCTGAAGTTAAGATTAATTATGAAAGGGTAGAAAAAGGATGTCCGTATAGGTTAAGATGTCCCTTTGCTATGAATATATGTAGTGAGAAAGAGCCTAAATTACAGAAATATACTCATTATGTTTCATGCTATCTGTATAACAAAAATAATTAAAAGGTGCTATAAGATTATTATATAACATGTTCTTGATGCATAAAGAGATTTATGAAGAGCCAAAAGTTATAATTGA
The DNA here is from genome assembly GCA_038734615.1 of Saccharolobus sp. Lineage (GTDB taxonomy): Archaea > Thermoproteota > Thermoprotei_A > Sulfolobales > Sulfolobaceae > Saccharolobus. The sequence goes on from JAVYOH010000035.1 coordinate 9,970, forward strand.
TACTGTTGAGGAAGTTAAAAAGGGAATTAAAGATTTGGTCAGTTTTATAAGCAATTTTGAAAATATATATATAGTAGGGAGTGGGACTAGTTATCACGCCTCATTATATTTTGAATTATTATTTCCTAACTCAATAGCTATTCAAGCATCTGAGTTCACAAAAAGAAAGATAACTCAACAAGATAGAATTTTAGTCGTTGCAATTAGTCAATCTGGAGAAAGCAAAGATGTAATAAATGCTTTATTATACGCTAAAAAACTAGGGGCTAAAATACTAGCAATAACTAACACTCTTGGTAGTACTCTTCATAGGTTAGCTGATAAGGCAATTGTAACTAAGGCTGGGGAAGAGAAAGCCATTGCTGCTACGAAAAGTTATATAGCCCAACTAGTATCAATAGCTTATCTTTACTCTGTTTATGCTAATAAGAATCTTGAATCTGAAATCCTTGACTTACCTAATAAGATTTATGAAATATTTTCAATGGAAGGGATATACAAAAAATATGGTGAGATGCTAAATGAAAAGATTATAATACTAGGTTCTGGAATACTTTACCCAACCGCACTAGAAGCTTCACTCAAGCTAAAAGAAACTGCTAATGTATTATCTGAAGCCTATCCTAGTAGGGAATTTTTACATGGTCCTATGCAGATTTTAGATAAAAATACTGATGTAATAATTTTAGGTAATTCTGAGGATGAGATACAAGTTGTAAAGAGAGTTACTGATTATGAAAGTAAGATTATAAGAGTTTGCGAAGATTGTGAAATTAAAATACCAGTTACTAACGAAATATTAAAACCAATCTTATATATAATTCCAATACAATTCATGGCATTTTATAAAGCATTAAAGAAAGGGTTAAATCCAGATAAGCCTGAAAAACTAGTTAAAGTAGTAAGAGAGTAATTAAAGATGATTTGCATTAGAGGTTTAGAAATAATAACCCCATTAGAGGTTTTCAGAGATGATATTGTAATAGAGGATAATAAAATAAAGAAAATTGGAAGTGAAATATGTAATGAGGAGATAGTTAATTCTAATGCAAAATATGTAGTACCAGGCTTTATAGACATACATACGCATGGAATAGGCGAGATGATATTTAATAATATTCAGAGCGAAAAAGATTTTGAAAATATAAGACAAATGTTTTATTCTCATGGAGTAACTACATTTATTCCAACAACTATCTCTGAAGATATTGACAAGTTACTATACGTCTCTAAAATACTTTATGAATCGAAGAGTATAGGAATTCATTTAGAAGGTCCTTTCATAAATCCAAATAGAAGAGGTGCACATAAGGTTATAAGCAAATTCGATTCAAAAATTTTAGAAATATCGAAACTCTTTAATCAAAAACGAATTACGGTTGCTCCAGAAATTTTAAGTGACAGTGAGCTAGAAGCTTTAGCTAATAATTTCCAAGTTTCAATAGGACATACGGATGCTGACTTAGAACAAGGTAAAAGAGCTATAGGATTAGGGGCGAGTTCTGTAACGCATATATTTAATGCAATGAGGCCCTTTCATCATAGGGATCCCGGAATTATAGGTTTAGCATTTACTAGTAGACTTTATACAGAGGTAATACCAGATCTTATTCATGTAAGTGATATTGCAGTTGAATTAGTAAGTAAGGTAAAGGGAGATAGGATGATATTAGTAACAGATTCCCTATATACTGAAAAAGGTGTTCATAGACTTTACGATGAGGAAATTAATTGTGATAATGCTTGTTTCAATAAGGATGGAAAACTCGTTGGTAGTAGTATAACATTAGATGAGGGGGTTAGAAGGGTTTCTAAAATAATTGGGATAAATGAGGCAATAATTAGTGCTACCTATTCTCCAGCCAAGCTTTTAGATCTTCAATTAGGTGAAATTTCTAGGGGGTTTCAAGCTGATTTAGTCTTATTAGATGGTAAGCTAACAGTATTAACTACTATAAAGAATGGTAAGATAGTTTATTCAGCATAAAATTAAATACTAATCAAATCTATGACCGCGAATGCGAGATATTATTTAATGCAAATTTAACTAACCATATTGATGTACTTCCAATATAAGAGGGTAATCCTACGTATTTTCCTTCAATAGCATCTATCCTAGATGATTGATCCCATGGGTTTAGTTCTTTTATTGTTTCCCATTCTTTCTTAGCTATTTCTAATCCCTCCTTTACCATTCCCCTTAGAATCATATGCGCTGCTATAGCGAAAGATACTCTTGGCCAACAAGATCTCATTTGTCCAGTTGAAGTATTTATTCTTCCATCTTCATAAACCGCATTAGTTAGACAATATTTAGATGATTTGAAATTCAATTCATAAATACTCTTTAACGCCTTGTTTATCTTTTCCTCATCTGTTATTGGGGGTAATCCTAACGCGTCACACCAGAATTGACCCAATAATTGTGAATTTAAGCAAGATCTATCTTCCTTATCATCTTTCCTCCACATTATAAAATATTTTCCATTCCATAGAGAATCAAAAGTCCTCTTTCCACATTCTAAATATTTATGATATTTTTCATCTATCTTAACGTTTAATATTTCAGATACTTTAATAAATGCTGTAAGTGCTGCTAGAAACATTGAGGCTACATATGACGATGCACCATACATATGTGTTCCATCATAAGAATTATCATACCCGCCTTTAGAATCTGGTATACAATCTTTATCACTATCCTTATCTATTAACCAGTCTATTACTTCCTTAATCTTATCATAATTTCTAGCTAATATTTCAATATTTTTTGTGAAAACATAGTCCCTATACATCATAAGGATCCATGTTGGTCCTAAATCAGTCCACCAATAAGGATATGATGCCCCATAAATTGGGTTATCAATATTGTCTTCCCCAAAATCATGAGCAGTTTCACCATTATTTATATAATTTGCAAAATATTCATCAGTTTTGATCACAAGATCCTTATAGAATTCTAAAAGAGTGAATCCAAATCCATCAAAAGTCATAGAACCTATAGTGTTCATTAATTTTGAAATGTATGGGTCCTCATAAACTGCAAACTTTCCATCCTTAGTTAGCCAAGTGTTAGCTGTTAAAATGTATAAGCTATTTAATATTCCATCATCTAACCAATCCTTAGGTTCAATTCCTAAATTAGGTTCTAGATTTATCGCATATTCTGCAATTTCTATGGGATCTTTAAAGAAGTTCTCATAATAATGTCCATAGGGATAATTGTAAGGTTTGCCATTAAAATACCAAGAAAGAATAAACTCTTCTTCACCTTCTATATCCTTCCAAATTATTCCTCCTATTTCTTCCCTAGCATATGGCTTTATCTCGTATTTATCCTCATTATTTTCTAGACTGTAAAAATAGCTTATATCTTCTGTCATTCCTGATTCTGCGGGCTTATAATATGCGAAATTCGTTATCACGTTACATCCTTTACATCCTAAAAATATTTTTCCGTAAGCAGGATCAGTATTAGGGGCTTTAACGTTATCAAGTACTAAACCATTCAATTTACCTTTATAACTATAATTAACTCTTCCAGCCCTATTACTACCAACTATATTAGGGAAGGATATTGCAACCCTACCTTCTCCTTTGATCTTAAATTTGATAGCTGGTATTGAGGAGTCTTTCAAATTATCCTTTACTAGTATAGAATATACTTGAATTTCACTTATTTTTGGCAAATTTAAGTTATAAGTTATTTTGGGGAATTCTACATTAACTTTCAATTCTTTTATTTGATTATATTTAGGCGGTGATTCAATGTTCTTTCCTGGATTAGTTTGTAAGAATATTGGTTCTTTGTTATCATAATATACTATATGAAATCCCCTAACAATTTTTATTGGATTAGTCCAATTGTTAGCTATTGTGATATCTCCTATTGTAAGATCTGGATAAAAGTTAATCTTACCTGTTCCGATAGCTCCTAAAGGGACTCCAAAATATTTTTTTAACTCCATCATCTCGTCTCTCTTCAATAAGTTTTTATTTATTTCGGCATCTTAAATACACATGATAAGTGTAGACAGGTATGAAATATTTTTAGATTTTAATGAATATAATTATGAAGGAGTAGAAAAAATAAAGATGAAAAGTGATATGGATAAAGTTGAATTAGACAGTATAGGACTTACAATAATGGAGGTTAAAGTAGATGGAAAACAAACTAAATTTGAAAGTAAGGATGAGAAATTGATAATTTATTCCAAAGTTAATGAAGAATTGGAAATAAGATTTAGAGGCAAAGCTTCAGATAAGTCAATCGTAGGTATATACGTAGCACCTTATAATGGAAAATATTTAATAACAACACAATTTGAGGCAATTTACGCTAGGCGTTTCATCCCTTGTTTTGATTCTCCTAATTTAAAGGCTGTATTCAAATTATTTGTTA
>JAVYOH010000036.1:0-14181 GCA_038734615.1 Saccharolobus sp.
ACATAAAGGCTAAAGGGTATGTAGTGTGTAAAGATTCTGGTATCTTAGCGGGGAATAAGTTTATTTTACCGTTTTTAAGATTTCTCAATTTCGAAGTTAAATATTATATTAATGATGGAAAAGGGATATCAAAAGGGGATAAAATATTAATTTTTGAAGGAGATGCTAGTAAACTATTATCAGTTGAAAGGTTTATTCTAAATTTCTTAGCAAGACTTTCCGGGATAGCAACGATTACTAATATAATGGTTAAAAAAGTTAAAGAAGTTAATCCAAATGTAAAAATAGCAGGAACAAGAAAGACTACTCCAGGTTTCAGAGTATTTGAAAAATATGCGATTGAGGTTGGTGGTGGTGATCCACATAGGTATAATCTTTCTGATGCTGTCCTAATTAAGGATAATCATATAACACTTTATGGTAATCTTGAAGAACTTATTAAAAAAATAAGAGAAAGTGTAAGTTTTACTAAGTTAATTGAGGTCGAGGTATCGACATATGAAGATGCAATCAAAGCATATAAGGCAGGGGCAAATGCGATACTTCTCGATAATATGAGGCCTTATGAAATTATACCAATAGTGAATGAGCTTAAAGGAAAAATACTCATAGAAGCTTCTGGCGGAATAACTCCAGATAATGTTGTAGAATACGCTAAAACAAACGTTGATATTATCTCAAGCGGTTATATAACACATAGTAGTAAAGCCTTGGATTTTTCACTTGATGTAGAAAAAATATGAGATTACTCTTTGTAAATTCGGGTAAGATTTTATATATTAAATAAATAAAGCCCTCTTTATGCTAGTTACAAAGAAATGTAACTTAAGTTTCAAAGAATGTGTAGAAAAGCTAAAGAAAGTAATAAAGGATAATGGTGCTGAAGTGTTTACAATTATAGATCATGATGAAAATGCTAAAAAGGTTGGGCTTACTCTGGGTCCTACAGTGGTCATATATTTTGGGAATCCAAGAGTAGGGACTTTATTGATGATCGAAAATAGGGAGATGGCTTATGAATTACCATTAAGAGTAGTAGTTTGGGAAGAAAATGGGAATGTGATAATAGGATATAAGAAACCAAGCGGGTTAGGAAAAGAATACGGTATTACGAGGAATGTTGACATCTTAAGAAAAATGGATGAATTTATGGCAAATGTCATTAATGGTATTTGATTTGACTAATTACCTGGAGAAGCTCGTCTATAACTTTTCTAACTGCCATTAGAGGTTTTTCGTGATTTATGAAAAATTCCTTACCTTTTTCTGTTATATGATACTTTTTAACTAATTGACCTTTATTATTTTTAATAGTTTCTGCAGAAATTAATTGCTTTTGAATCATATATTTTAAAATTATGTATATAGAGCCTTCTGGTAGCCGGTATTCAAGTTTCTCATTTATTATTTTCTCTAATTCATATCCATGCCTAGGTTGATCAATGAGTAATCTTAAGATATAGAGAGTTATCATACCTCTCAGTATTCTTTCTGTTTTTTTAGGCATACATAAATATAATTGCTATGGATAAAAAACTTATCCAAAAAGTGGTACTTTAGACTTCTTTGGAGGTCTTGGAATTAAAGGTATAAGTAAAGCTGAAATTAAGCCTATAAATGCCACTATCTCACTTGCTACTACAAGGTTAAACGTTTGTGCTAATATTCCGACTATTAAGGGACCTATTATTCCTCCACCAGTTACTCCTATTCCCCAAACTAAAGAATTTGCAAAACCAGCTAAACCTCTAGGAACAAAGTCACCAACTATAGATAGCATTAATGGAAACGTACTAAATGTAAAGAATCCAAACATAGATAGTAAGGTTATATTAGGTAACTTTAGAAATAGTAATAGTGAAACTACAGCACCCGCAGTCGAAATCCCATAGATAGTTCTTCTACCTACTCTATCTGATAATAATCCAAGAAGAGGTTGTCCTACTATCGCAGCAGCCAATGCTATACTTATTGTTTCGCCTAAGTTAATATTGTAACTATAGCCATAATTTTCAACTAATAGTGTAGAAAGAAATTGTGAAATTCCTTGTGTAAACACACTTCGCAGTAATGCTATAATAGTTAATAATACTATTATTAATATTGGACTTTTGAAATTTGACTGCCGTGAGCTAACCTTTTGATCATCGCTACTAATTATCTTTACTTTAATTATAAACGAAGGTAGCGCTGCTATTATTGATACTACTCCTAATAATATTGATGCAAATGTCATATTGTTATGTAAAATTGTAAAAAGAGTTAAGGTTATTGTAGGGTATAATGCTCTACCTAGGCTACCCATAGATCCATTAATACCTAATGCAGTACCTCCGCTTCCCTTATACGTTATAGTTAACATTGCAGCGCCTAAGGGATGGTAGAATGCTGAAGAGAGACCGGCTAGCGCTACTGCAAAAAATATAAATGCTAAAGAAATTAGCTTCACTGAGAAACCAAATAAAATTAAACTTATTCCCCATAATAATATACCTATTCCCATCATATTCGAGTAGGATTCTGTTTTGTCAGCAATTCTTGTGACTAATGGTGAGGCTAATGCTGATACTGCAAAAAATACGCTACCTAATATACCTACCAAAAGCTTCGATATACCTAAGTATTCTATTAAGAAGGTAAAAGTCACTGGAAGAAACCAAGAATTACCATCATTAATAAAATGTGATATGGAGGTTAGTAATAGTATTTGACGTTTCATAATATAGTGTTACTAACATATCCCTAAAAAAGTTATCCATTAAATTTTTGAGATGTTAACTAAAGCTCTATATACTTCCGCTACACTCCATGCCTGAGCTATACAACCTCTAGGGTTATAGGGAGGAATGTCATCGAAGATTTCTGGTATATATCCTTGATTTTGAATTGCATGAGAAATTAGTGGTTTAAATTGTTCAATTAATAATTTCAATTCTATTGCATTGCTTTTTAATCTAATTTTAGCATCAACATAAGCGCCTAGCAGCCAGGGCCATATGGGACCATTATGGTATGCCTCATCTCTACTACTTCTATCACCCTTATAGATTGGCTTATACTTAGGGTCTTCTCTAGCTAAGCTACTTAAGCCGTATTGCCTTAGTAGCTTATTTTCTATTACTGACAAGATCTTAGAGGAAATTGACTTATCATCTATTACTGAAAACGGTAATGATATAGCAAATATTTGATTTGGTCTTATACTTGCATCTGGTCTCATATCCCAATCGACAAAATCATATAATCCATTTTCTGATAGAAAAGTATTTATAAATGATTTCTTTATTTTCTCCGCCTTTTCTGAAAAATCTTCCGTATTTTCCCCCAACTCCTTTCCTAAAACTCTTGCTATGTTAATTGCATTATACCATAAGGCATTAATTTCCACTGCAGCTCCTTCTCTTGGAGTTACTACCCTATTCTCATATGAAGCGTCCATCCAGGTTCTTGGAGAACCTTTATGAAAAATCAAGTTATTTACATTATAAACTATACCATTACCTTTATCATACCAGTCTATTATTTCTAGAATATATGGATATACTTTTGATAGAAATTCTTTATCTCTAGAGTATATATAGGTCTTGTAAATCGCATTTATAGCCCAAAGGGATACATCAACGCCTCTGTAAACTGGCTCTCCATTATAACTTATAAAATTATTTGGAAGCATTCCCTTGTTTTCGAGATTAAGATACCTTAAGATTATATCTTTAGCAATTTCGTATTGATTATCAATTAATAACAGACCTTCTAATGATATGAAAGTGTCTCTCCCCCATTCATCAAACCAATGATAACCTGCTATTATTGCCCAACCAGACTTACCTTTTACAACAAAGTCTTTTCCAGATATTGATAAAAGTCTTAAAATGTCATATGATTCCTCTTCTTTATACTCATCGTATTTTTTAGGCTTTTCCCCTACATAAGCATCGATTGAAATCTTATTACCTTCGGAAACTATACAAAAGGGATTATATAGGTCGTCTATGTGATTATTACCTAGTTCGTGATCTTTTTTATAAAAGAAATTATAATACCAATAACTCGTATTTATTAGTTCAAATTTACCACTTATATCAAAATTAAGAATTTTCTTACCTTCAAATAAAATATATAATGTACCTGGAGAGGTTATTTCATAGGTGAAAAAAACGTTTTGACTCTTCCTAACCAGATGATGACTTCTAAACGTTATAAACGGGCATATTTTAAATCTACCTCTAGATGCCTTATATTCAACGTTTATAGCATCATAACCTTTATACACACTAATAGTCTTTATGACCTCTGAATATCCGAAATCATAATACCAGGTAACCTTATTATTAGACATTTTAAATTTTGAAAGATATTTATAACCTTCCGGATAATATACATCTCCTAAATAATAGTTAGTAGATAATGAATATTCTGAATGGTCAAAAATTAGAAAATCATCAAATTTTGAAAGTATTAAAAATCTAAAATGTGGTGGATTTAAAGGAACTATTAAATAACCATGATATGTTCTAGTATTTATCCCACAGATTGTTGAAGAGGCGTAACCTCCAGTTCTAGTTGGTAGAAGCCACTCTTTCTCCTCACATTGATCTACTGGAATCATCTAAAACAGTATTTAGCTTAACAACTTATTAATTGCTATTATGAATTCTGCGTGAGACCAAATCAAGGGTGTAACTGATGTAGGCTCAAATGTCTCTGGATCTACTTGTTCTGGCAAAAAGCCAGTGGGTAATGCTCTATTTAATACCCACATTATATAATCTAGTGCTTTATTCTTATTTTTAATATCAGCATAATATTCAGCTAACCACAATGTAGTTATTAACCAAGGATTAGGTTGCTTCTTTCTTCTCTGATACATATCATTTTCATACCTTATTATTCCATTACTAACCTTCAATTTCGCTTCAATCTCATTAATAGTCTTTACCATAATCGGATCTTCTGGACTAATTAAGCCAAAAAAGGCTGGAGAATAAAGACTAGCATCTATAGTTAAATCCTGATTACCCTCTTCATCTATTCTTCTAATGAATCTGCCATTATAAGTCATTCTCTTAAGGGTAATCTCTTTCATCAAGCTTGCAGTATCCAAAAGATCCTCACTTAAGATTTCATCACCTATATCTTTAGCTAATTTTGAGCCCTTCGTTAATGCGCCGTAAATAGTTGATATTGTATATATGTGAATACCATAACGCTCTTCCCATAAATCGAAAGATGGCTTAGGTAATCCTTCCTCCATGTATGACATGATAAATTTTAATGCTGGCTTTACGAATTTTTTGTATAGATAACTTATTTCATCAATATCGGAATATCTTTCGTAATGACTAGCAATTGCCCATAATTCTAATGCAGTCTCATCTTCTTGAATGGGATATATCTTTTTACCTTTGTAAATCCAAGGATGCCATGAGCTAGCTAATGTTTTATTTGGACTATACTTATGATAAAGAAATCCTTCGGGGGATAATAATTCTGAGATGAAATTAAAATGCCTTATAGCCAATTCCTTATACCCAGCAATATCTAAAGCATAAGCAGCTATAGCACCGTCCCTAGGCCAACAATATTGATAAGAATCACCATAGACTTTAACGAAAGAGAAATCTGAGGATGCTATTATAGAACCATTAAGATCCATATGATTCTTAATCGTGAGCAGACTCACTTGATAAATTTTATCTATGTTGTCTAAATTTATCTTTAAACTTTTCTTAAGCCAATTTCTCCAAAACATGTATGACAATGTGAATGAAGTTTCTACAGTAGCAAAATTAATTTTTCTAAGCGTATTTCTTATCTCATCTAAATTTTTACCTGCTGCAATTACATAGTATAATTTTGTAAAGGAGTTAGGGTCTATTTTCATTTCTATACCTAAAGAAGAGCTAACATCACCATTGTCTATGGCGTTTAGTCCTAAATAACCATCATATAAATCATCTATTAAATTCCCTTTTCCTATATTATATTCAGAAAAAGTAAAGGAGCTTGAAAATGCTTTAAAGCCTAAGTATCGTTTGGATTTATAATGAATTATGGCAAATGTGTAAGGATCATAAAATGCTGTATCACCAAAGGAATTTGAATATAAATTTATATTATGAATAAAAAATAATTTTAAATTTTTCTGAATATTATTGTTATTTACAACTTTTATTATCGAATAATAAATTGGTTCATCATTATCTAGAAAATTATATGAAGTAACCGAAATGTTAGTATTCGGAATCTCAGATCTAATTTCAACTATATTTGAATTATCTAGATACGAAATCTCTGTTCTCCACATATCATCTAAAAACAAATTTTTACCATCCCAGATTGCTATTCTAATTGGGTCTCCTCCAGTTTGATTTTCTAACCCTACATAAGGATAGTAAATATCAATTATTCTTCCTTTTTCATCAAAATTTATTAACATCTTTCCATTTCCTATTGAAGAAACCCTCATACTAAATCGCTTATGTCAAAATAGTCTCATGAATTTTACTTCCAATATTTATAATCTTATGGGGATATATCTTAGAATTCACTATTTCACTACCCTCATTAATTACTACATCGTCTGCTATGACACTATTTATTATCCTTACTGGACTTTCCTCTTTAGACTTTATCTCAACATGTCTTGCTATTATTGAATTTTCAATATATGTATAATCACCTATGAAACTCCTGTCCATTATTGCGCTCCTTATTATCTTTACTCCTTCCCCGATTATGGTAAAATTATCTATGTTTGACTCCTCTATATACGTCTTTTCACCTATTTGGCAATGTCTGCCAATCAAAACACTACCTTCAATTTGTATAAGCCCTTGTTTAAACTTTCTTTGAATAATTTTCCTTCTTTTTATAGAATCTGGACTTGTACCTTGTACAAATATACGCCTATTTGAATCTATTCTTACCCCACCTATCTCATTATCCGGCAGGTTATTAAGTAAGGTTACCATAGCGTCTAAATATCTTTCTGATGTACCTATATCAAACCACATTTCACTCATGGGATAACCATATACTGGATAACCTTTATTTATAAGATATGGAATTACATCTTTCCCAAAATCCATTTTACCCATTTTGTACATTTCAGAAACGTCTTTGCTTTTGAAAATTTTTCTTATTTCTGGAGATAATATATAAATACCGGTATTTATTAGATTAGATGGCGCGTCTTCCCTTCTTTTTGGTTTTTCTACAAATCCCTTTATTGAATATTCACTGTCCACATCTGCAACTCCAAACTCACTTAAATCTGCATCATACTTCTTTAATACTATAGTCATTAATGCTCCTTTACTCTCATGAAATTCTAAGGCTTTTGTTATATCTAACTTAAAAATATTATCCCCTTGAACAACTATAACTGGCTCATTTATATCATAATATTCCATATTTATTCTCACAGAATCAGCATTGCCTATACTATCTACCCTAGGTTGATATTTGAAATGAACTCTAGGTTTTATTTTATATCTTGCAGAAAAACCTATTCCTTCCTTAAATATATCGAATAGTGATCTATAATTCACATATCCTCTAACCCCGAAGATAAACTCTTTTATTCCCTGCTTTGCTAATTCCAAAATTGTGTATTCTATTAATGGCTTGTTAAGCAACCTTACAGTAGCCTTAGAAGTTTCAATTGTTAATGGCCTAAGTCTAGTGGCCTCTCCACCTATAGGTATGATTACTTTAACATCAGATAGATCCATTTATTCATCATTTAATATTTATGTTCGCATTACTTATAAAATGACATGAAGAGAATTATAATAGGTTTTGAAATACATCAACCCTTTAGAATTAGAAAGGACTTCTTTTGGAATCCCAGATTTAGACAAGGCTTGGAAGATAGATTCTTTGATACAGAACTGAATAGGGAAATTTTTGAAAGAATAGCACGAAATTGCTATATCCCTGCCACATCTATAATACTTGAATCGATAGAAGAGGCAGAAAAAGAAGGTAAGGAGGTAAAATATTTCTTTTCAATATCAGGAACCTTTCTAGAACAAGCCGAAAGATGGGGTAAGAATGTAATAGAATTATTCCAGCAATTATCATATACGCATAAGGTTGAATTTTTAGCACAAACGTATTATCATTCCATAACTAGCTTATGGGAGGATAAGAGTGAATGGATAGAACAAGTTAAAATGCACAAAGAGACTATAAAATCCTATTTTGGCCAAGAGCCAACGACATTTGAAAATACAGAATTATTAGTAAATAGAAAAATTGTCGAAGAAGTTGAAAAAATGGGATTCAAGGCAATTATCGCAGAAGGCACGGAAAAAAATCTAAAGGGTAAAGGTCCTAATTATGTATATAAGCTAAAAGGAAATAATATTTCTATCTTATTTAGGAACTATAGACTTAGTGATGACGTTGCATTCAGATTTTCAAATAAGGCATGGGATCAATATCCATTAACTGCATCTAAATATGCAGATTGGATAAGAGAAAGTGAGGGAAATGTAGGTCTAGTTTTTATAGATTATGAAACTTTTGGAGAACATCATAAAAGAGACACTGGAATCTTAGACTTTTTAAAATGGTTACCTATTGAGCTTGCTAATAGAAATATAGAACTGGTTTTACCAAAAGAGGTTTACAACGATACGTATAACGAAATAGAATTAGATACGACTACTTCATGGGCAGACATAGAAAAGAACGAGAAAAGCTGGTTAGGCAATATCATGCAGTGGGCTTATGATGATATGGTAAGGAGATCCGAAATGCCCTCTAAGGAACTCGGTAAAGAATACACAAGAATATGGAGATATTTTACAAGTAGTGATAACTATTATTACCTTTTCTTAGGTACTGGGGGACCAGCAGAAGTGCATTCTTATTTTAATGCTTTTGGTTCTCCTATAGACGCTTTTATAAATGAATTTTACGCGATTTCGACATTTCTGCATGAAGAATTAGATAAGCTTAAGATAAAAAATGAACCATACATTTTTACATTAGAAAATAGAAGAGGACCAATCGCGTGGAATGAGAGAGAATTTATGGAAATAATAATGAGAGATGAAAAATTTAAGCATCATTTAAATAATTTAAAGGAGTGGCTAAGGAATGAAAAGAGTTGAATCTCTTTGGGTGCCTGATGACATTAAAAAAGTATGGATGATAACATTTGAATTAAACAAAATAGCGAGCATAGGTGGGCTAGGGAATGCAGTATATAATATGGCTAGGCAACTAGCAGAGAAAGGAATATCTGTAACTGTTTTCATGCCATCACATGGTAGACATTTAAACGAATATTATAGATCGTTTCTTCGACTTAAACCTTTAGATTTAAGAGTAGAAGGAACTAGAAAAGGTGTTGATAATAACTATTATTCGTATAAAATTGGATTTGAAGAAGGATATTTAGACAATTTCAAAGTAATTTTAGTAAAGGGTCTAGATTATATTACGGGAAGAGTTCTAGATACGTGGAACATTTATGATAATATAATGGAAAAATCTTCCCTACTTTCTAGAGGACTAGAATACTTTGTATTAAATCATTTGCATGACCTACCTGATTTAATTCACGCTCAAGATTGGCATTCTGTAATCCCAGCAATAAAAGTAAAACAAGTATTAGAGGAAAGAAAAATAGTCATCCCGATAGTTTATACAATACATTTGCTAAATTATGTAGGAGCCCCATGGCATTACGCATCAGTAGAGTGGTCTGGAATTGAAGATTGCTCACATTATGTTTGGATGGTTTCTAAACACAATTTATATAAATATTCTTACGTATGGGATATTTTATCTAATGGTAAAATAGAAAAATTTGGTTGCTACGAAGCAGACATTGTGACAACTGTTAGCTATAGTTATTTAACGTTTGATGTATTTAGTTTCGTAGGAAATTGGATAGCCAATAAATCATGTATAACTTACAACGGAACAGATTGGAATGTCGAAGAGGTAGAAAATAAGGCTAGACAGTTATTCGGTACAAATGATAGAAAAGAACTAAGAAAAAGATTACTATCTTCGCTTCATTCACTACAAGTTATTCCAGAAGATTATACTACTGGACATATGTTATGGAATAATAGAAGCAGAATAGGTCTAAGGGATGACTGGACGTATGAAGATCTAGGAGATGGGCCTTTAGTACTCTTTACGGGAAGAATAGTTTATCAGAAGGGTTTAGATTTATTACTAAGAGCATTTAAGTTGGTAGTTAAAGAAATAGAAAATGCAAGACTATTAGTATTCGGTATACCATCTGGTGATTACTCATTATTGTGGGACATTATAGATAGAACGGCTGAGATTAAGGATAATGTACGATTAGTTTTAGGAAAAATGGATTTTGATCTTTACAAACTTTACCATTACGTATCATCAGTTTTTGCAATACCTTCAAGATGGGAACCGTTTGGAATAAATGCAATAGAAGCCATGGCGTTAGGATTACCGGTAGTAGCATATGCGGTAGGAGGATTAAGGGAAACAATTATTGATATAAGAGAAGATAGAGATAATGGGACCGGTTTATTAGTAAAGCCAGAAAGTATAGATGAATTGGCTAAAAGTTTAAAAATCTCTATTTATCTGTCACAAGCATCAGAAAATAATGATATTCAAATTTTATCGAGAATTCAAGAATTTAAGGTAGATGATCCTAAGTATTGGGATAAAGTACGGCGAAATTCTATAGATAGAGTAAAATCAAAATTCAGATGGGAGGAGGTTATTAACTCGTTGCTTGAATGTTATAAAAAAGCATTAGATATGGCAAATTATAGAGCATTAGCATCATTTTAAGAGGGATTTGATATGAGTATGAAAGATATAGATAATAAGAAAATTGTAGAACTAGTTAATTCTCTTAATAAAATTTTAAACATGCTAAAAAGTAAGAATCCTAAAGATAGAGAGAGTAGTTGGCAGTCAATTAAACTATTAATAGAGACAGGAAATGTAAATGAATTAGTAAAACACTCAAAATACTTAAGATCATTATTATGGTACAGATTACAAGGAGTAAGAGATGACGCATGGAAGAATTTAAATGTATACAAAGCTCTTTCAATAAGTGGAATTGAAAGAGCCCTTACCGCTAAATCAGACAAAATAAAATGGTCAGCATGGAACCATGTACTAGAAATGATTAATTTACAAATAACTTCTAAAAAATATGTAAGATCAGTACGATCTTCCTTCTGGAGACTGCTTAGAAGTAATTATGCAACAATAAGAAAAAAGGCATGGAGACTTTTAGTAACCTTAGTAAAGGAAGGAATATTTGACAATGAAAACAAAGGAAAAATTTTAGATTTTCTAAAACATAAGAGGGCAAATGTAAGGATTTTAGCGTGGAAAACTTCACTTAGCTTACTTAAACTTGGATTCCTTTCTATAAATGATCTAATAGAATATAAATCGTATCTGGAAGATCTAAGAAAACGTGAAAGCAAAGTTAAAAAAGTTGCTGAGAAAATAATCAAAGAGTTAGGTTGAAAGTAGGTATTGTTGGTGGAGGCATTGTTGGATTATTTACAGCATACTATTTGCATAGAGAAAATATAAATGATATCATAATTTATGAGAAAGATTTCTTAGGTGCTGGTTCAATTCCTGCAGCAGGACTAATAGAGCCGTATAGATTTGATAGAATAAATACTATAGATATGATTTTAAAGATGCTTAAATATAAAATAAAAGATGCAACACAAATAAAAGAAGTTGATAAACTCTGGCTTTACGAATTAATTAGAAACTTAGAGAAAAATCCGCCTCAAGAAGCATGGGAAGTAATGAGAGAAATGGCTTCTTTCTCTCTAAGTGAATATAGAAGATTCGCGGAGGAAAAGAATGATTTTGATTATCATGAAGATGGACTTCTTGAAATTTATCTTAGAAAAGAGGATTTAGAAAAAGGTATAGAAAGTGAGAAAAGGAGTCCATTTAATCCTAAGTTTGAGATTAGAGAAGTTAAAGGTTTCGCTGGAGCAATATATTTTCCAGAACTAAGTAGACTATCAACTGAGAAATTTATAGAGAAGATAACAAAAGAAATAAAAAATGTAAAAATAATAAATAAAAAAATAGAAAGAATTAGAGAAGAAGGATATATA
This sequence comes from Saccharolobus sp., assembly GCA_038734615.1. Classification (GTDB taxonomy): domain Archaea; phylum Thermoproteota; class Thermoprotei_A; order Sulfolobales; family Sulfolobaceae; genus Saccharolobus. Next base: position 12,126 of record JAVYOH010000036.1, read on the forward strand.
GACGATGAGAAATTTGACATAGTAATAGTAACTGCTGGAGTATGGTCTAGAAATCTCGGTATACCAATAACTGCATTTAAGGGTTATGGTTATAGGGTAAAGGGAGTATCTAAAATACCTAATGCTTCAGTAATCGTTGATTATGGTTTGGCAATTTCACCTTTAAGTGACCATATAAAAATAACAGGAGGCTTTGATGCAGATTTCTCATTAGACTCAAGAAGAGCTGAAATATTTCTAAGAAAGGCATCATCAATAGTTGATATATCCTTTGTTTATGATCTTAATATGGGATTTAGACCATGCTCACCAGACGGTTTTCCAATAATAGGGAGGAGAAACAATTTAGTAGTAGCTACTGGTGCGTGTAGGCTGGGTTGGAGTTATGGGCCTGCAATGGGTAAGTATGCTGCTGATTTAGCTATGGGTAAAATTAGTGAGATTAAATACTTATCTAGATATTATCATAAGTAATTCAATAATGAGACAAATATGCGAAATAATTTAAACTGCAAACACGTAAATTAATATTGATGAGCGAGATCCAAGAACTTAGAAAAAAACTAATTGAAGCCAAGAGGCTAATTTTAGATGGATTTACAGAACAAGGGATAGACTTGCTTTCTAAAATCATAACATCAAATAACATAAATGAATCTAATTGGGTTATATGCAACATTATAGATGCAGCGAATTGTAAGGCAGTAGTTGAAACTTTAAATTCATTAGGCAAAATATTTGATATAACTTCATGTGCCAATCTTAAAAGAGTAATATATTGTTACGCAACATTAAATAAAATGAGTGAATACGTTGATTTGGCTTTAGATACTCTAGTTAAATCAAATAGAAAAGACCAATTAGACAGATTGTATAACGAATTAAAAGATAAGAACGTAAATCCTGAATTTCTAATGAAAATAGGTATTTCGTATAGGCAATTAGGATTAATTAGAGAAAGTAATGAGCTCTTAATAAAGGCTTGCGAAAATGGGTTAAAAGAGGCTTGCGAAAATATTAAAAAAGAATTAGCTAGTAAGATTATGTAATGAGAAAAACTAAGATAGTTGCAACTTTAGGTCCTTCATCGGAAAATAAAATTAGAGAACTAGTTCCTTATGTAGATGTTTTTAGGATAAATTTTGCTCATGGAAATGAGGAATCCCATAAAAAATATTTTGATTTAATTAAAGATTATGCACCAGAAGCTGGAATATTAGTCGATTTACCTGGTCCCAAATTTAGATTAGGAGATCTAAAGCAGCAAATAGAGATAAAAAAAGGTGACAAGATAGTATTTTCTCAAAAAGATGGAATACCAGTAGATGACGAATTATTTTACCTTGCAGTTAGGGAAGGTTCATATGTGCTTATTGCTGATGGGATGATAAGAATAAAGGTAATTTCAGTTTCTAAAGATAGAGTAGAGGGAATAGTAGAAGAAGGTGGTATATTATTACCTAGAAAAGGAATAAATATACCTAATGTAAAAATAAAGTCTGGAATAACAGAAAATGACTTAAAGCTATTAAAAAGGGCATTAGAATTAGGGGCAGATTATATAGCCTTATCATTCGTAATTAATGAGGATGATGTGATAAAAATAAAAGAAATTGTAAAAGATAATGCATGGGTTATTGCAAAGATAGAAAAAAGTGATGCATTAAAGAATTTAGTTAGTATAACAAAGAAAGCAGATGGAATAATGGTAGCAAGAGGTGATTTAGGAGTAGAAACTGGATTAGAAAATCTGCCTATAATTCAAAGAAAAATAGTAAGAGTTTCGAGAGTCTTTGGAAAGCCGGTAATTCTAGCTACTCAGGTTTTAACTTCAATGATAAATAATCCATTACCTACTAGAGCTGAAATAATAGATATTTCAAATTCAATAATTCAAGGGGTTGATGCAATAATGTTAAGCGATGAGACTGCTATTGGAAGCTATCCAGTTGAATGTGTAAAAGTTCTTCATAATATTATTAATAATGTAGAGAAGAATATAAAACATAGACCGATAAGGCCACTAAGTAGTGAGGATGATGCAATAGCATTAGCT
>JAVYOH010000037.1:0-10922 GCA_038734615.1 Saccharolobus sp.
TTATTAAGTAAATTAAATTTAAAAAAGTTTGCTTTAACTTCATTTTATTTTGGGACCTCTTTCTTATACCACTTAACTCTATCTGGTAAGGATAGGTAGAAGTCTATCTTTCTATGCTTTGGATATAGGTATTGTGGTTCAACTTTACCTTCTCTTAAATCTTGTAACTATTGAACGAACTTTTCCTTATAATCATCTACTGGAACTCCTATCTTCTTTAAGAATCCTTCTACATCCGTAGCATGCCAATGTATTTGAGCTATTATATATGGATCAGCTCCCATTGCTAATGCTGCAAACTGTGCATCTGCTAGAACTGGCAAATTATAATTGAAACCGTGAGCCTTTCCTGTCCACTGACTCTTATCTAAAGTAGTTACACACCCAGTATCAGATGTTACGAATACGTCTGCATTGCCCTCTTCAACTGCTGGTATAATTTTCTTAAATAGGGCAAAACTCCTGCTAAATTCTCTTTCTGTTAATATATGCCTAAATCTGAATCCACAACAATCCCACCAGGTTGAGTAATCAACTAGTTTGGCTCCAAAATTCTGTACAGTACCAGAAGGTGGTGCTGGTCTTCTCCCTTGATATACGTTAGGATCGTAGATAGTATCCTCTGGAACTAGCTTATAAACGTGACAAGGCGTGTGAACAGCAGCTTTTATACCGCTTAAATCATATTTCTTTTGCTGGGCAGATTTCTTACTCATCACATATAACCATTCTGAATAATGAACTACTTCTTCTGGAATTACAATATCCATGTCTAACTTTCTCATTATTGGTCTTAACTTATCCCTTATTTCTTTATGCAAAATTATCATATTTCTTAGTTCTTTATAATGTCCAAAAGATGTTCCACAATGGATTAGTGGGAAATAGCCATCTCATATGCCCTCCACATGTTTCTTACATACACACCAACTAAGGCTACTGGATTAGAAGCGCCAGAGGCGTGGTAATTCCAACCAGTACATGAGGTTTGGTGAGGTTCATCCAAATAGTCAGTTTCCAATTTGTTCATAATCCAGAATACTGATGTTGGATAACCTGGTATATGTCCACACTGGCCACAACTCTTATGATGCCATAGTTTGTCAGTAGGTATTTTTCTTTGGTAAACCATTTAATTTTTGGACCTCTACTGGATTATTATAGGGCTTAATGTAATGTACTATTATCTCTCCTTTATCCTCCAATTTATACAATTCTTCTTTTACATGTTCTAAACCATGAGGAGTACTATATCTATAGATTATTCTCTGATAAATCCCATTCCAGTATACTTGATCTGCCATTGGAAAAGCTTCTTGAGTTGCCTTTTCTAATTGTTTCTCTTGACTCACTCTTTCACCACTTTATGTTTTAATGTCCATATTTATAAACTTTTTTATAAAAACTTCAATGTTTTTATATTAAACCCTTTCTTACAAATCAACGTAGATAATATAATTCTTTTCACAAATTGAGAAAAACGTTAGTTACAGATGTGACCAACTCTCTAGCAATATTATACAATTTATACTATAAGATAACCTACAAAAATCTGATTTTTTAAAAAAATTATAATTCTAGCCAACTATATGGCAATTCTTCTCCATTCTCTCATTTCTGTTTAAATTTCCTCTAATTGCTGTTTCCTCTCTTCATATAAGTCAATAATCATATCATACAAATCTTTATCCACATTCTTTAAGGAGTCTATAACACCAGACTCGATAAATATAGTCATCATCTCTACAGCAGTCTGTAATGAAGCATACCAACCTACATCAGTCCTTTGTAAAAGATCTACTGGTACTGCTTTTCTATACACATCCATGTTTTTAGAGTCTTCTACTGCTTGTGGTCCCCAATCTGGGAATGCGTCTGGTTGAATCATATCTGGTGTAACTTGATTACCCGTAGTGACTACTATTAGTAAAACTCTTCTGCATAGAGCTAAAATTTCTTTAGCTGACTTTAAGCCAAATTTACCTGCATATTCTCTTAATACCATTATAAGCCCAGCAATTCCATTATTAAATGGACATCTCATTGAACATGCATAACACTGTACACAAGCCAAACCTTCTTATTTACAAACTCCCATATTTTCTCTACCTCATCTCTCATCATATACTGTATCATTTCTCTAGGTCCAAAATCATAGAATTTAGCTGCTGGACATCTTGAGGTACATACTCCACAGTTTAAACAACCCCTAAGGTATTCATTAAACCTGGAATCGCCCTTTACTGCTTCCCAATATTTTATTGCTAATTCTCTTTCTTCAGGTTTTAGATTACTCATCAGATTTCTCTCTTCTTCGGGTAATGGACCTTGAACGACATATGCCATATCAAGAAATCTTGGATCATCAAGCAGTGGAGCTAATATAGTCTTAGCAATTTACATCACAAGAAAAAGTTACGATTAGTTACTTATAAATTTTTGTTAATAAAAAAGAAATCTAGCTTTACTTGAGTCTTTTTATTAATATTCTCGTTACACCGCCTTGTTGTTGAACATCAATAATTTGATTACCAGTCCTCCTAGCCCAGGCCTCAATATCTGGCTTAGCAGCAGGATCAGTGGCCAAAACCTCCAAAACCTCACCAATATTAATCTGCTTAATAGCCTTAGCAGTCTCCAAAACAGGACCAGGACAATACATACCTTTAGCATCTAAAGTCTTAGCAATCCTAACCTCTTGAGCCATAACTAATCACCTCATATAAAGAGCGTTATCCCGCCTTCTGCTCTATCTAAAAATGTTGCCACTCCAACTACATCATCAACAAACTCAGCTAAATCTTCTCTCTTTAACCCAAAGAACTCCATAGTTGTTGAACAAGCGTATACTTTAACCTCACCAACCTCTTTAGCTTGTTGTACTAACTGATGCCACATTGGATATTTCATTTCTTGCATTCTCTTCATCATCATTGGACCCATTTGTTCGTAGTTCTTATCTATTTGAGGTGGTTGTTGACTATTTAAACTTCTCTTTGTTATACTTTGTAATCCCCAGAATGTGAAGAATAGATTGACCTCATATCCAGATGCTGCAGCACCAGATGCTAAAATTCCAACTGGCATTAATTTATCTATTGTACCAGAAAAAACTATTATAGAGAGTTTTTTCTTTTTTTCTTCTGCCAACTTATCACCACTTTTATTTATATGAAGTAAAGTTAATAAGCCTTTCTTCTTTTTTTTGAAGATTTTAATTATTTCGTTATTTCTATGATTTATAAAAGGAGAATAGAGGATTTGAATAAAAATTTAAATTTGCTTTTTAAGAATGTGTAGCGGGTAAGAATTATGTCTCAAACAGAAGAGCAAAAGGAAAAAAATAATAGTAGTAACGCATGGACTAGAAGGTCTTGATAAAACATACGCACCATTATTCATGGCATCAATCTCTGCTTCTATGGAATATGAGACATCAGTATTCTATATGATAAAAGGACCTAAATTATTAGATAAGAAGCGGCAAGAAGAAGAGAGGAAAAAGGTGGTAATCCATTTATACACTTCTTCGACATGGCTAAAAATAACGGAGTAAAAATGTACGTCTGTATACAAAGCCTAAAGGATACGTGCCATATGAAAGAAGAAGATGTAGTAGAGGGGTAGAGCTAGTGGTGGATCAACATTAATAGATCTAACACTAGATGCAGACAGAACATTATTCTTCTGATGTAGCATGGAATATGATATTGTAGTAATCGGTGGAGGTACTGCAGGTTATATTGCAGGCAGTGTATTAGGGAGGAAGGGGAAAAAGTATTAGTAGTAGAGAAGGAGAAGTTTGGCGGAGTCTGTGTAAATTTTGGTTGCGTACCACGTATTTTTCTTTTTGATGTATCTTTTTTGCTTAGTAGAGGAAAAGAAATTGGATATTATATTGGATTAACTAATAATATTGAATTTTCTTCAAATTTATTTGAGAAGAGGGATGAGATAGTAGAATATTTATCTGAGGCAGGCAGAAAATTAATTGAAAAATCTGGTGGAGAGTCTAGTATAGGAGAAGCGAGAATTATCTCAAAGAATGAGATAGAAATTGAGAGAAAAAATATTAAATTTAAAAAACTAATTATAGCAAGTGGGAGCAAACCTAAGAAACCAAGAATTGAAGGAATAGATAAGGCTATAAGTGAAGACGAGGCAGTGAGGTTAAAATCCAAGCCTAATTCTATGGTAGTAATAGGCGGAGGGTATGCTGGTACTGAAATAGCTCAAATCTTTTCTAGATTAGGTTCAAATGTAACATTACTAGCTAGAAAATGCTTTCTAAGCCCCTTGCCAGAAGACGCTAGGAATATAGTCAAACAATCGTTGGAATTTGATGGTGTTAGTATAACTGAAAATGTAAAAATAAATAGAATTTATGGAGAGAAAGTTTACACTGATAAGGGAGTATTTGAAGACGAGATAGTAGTTTATGCTACTGGTAGAGAGCCCAATTTTCCAAAGGGTATAGAGACTCTTTATTTAAAAATAAATGAAAATGGTATAGTCGTAGATGAAAATATGAAGGCTAATGAAAATGTTTATGCTATAGGTGATATAGTAGATAAATGTAATAAGACAGCGCATTCTGCAATGTTTAACGCGTTTATAGCAGCGCTTCACATACTTAAGGATACTGACGTATTGCGTTTTGTAAGAAAAAGCGATTTTAAAATACCTCAAGTGCTCTATACTGATCCTCAAGTAGGTATAGTTGGAGATTTGAGAGAGGCAAAGAAATTCGCCAGTTTTCCATTTACTGCTTCTACTAGAGCAATAATTAGTGGATTACGAGAAGGTTATGTTAAGATAGGTATAAATGAAAATAATGAAATTGTATTTGGAGAAGTAATTGGGAATAAAGCTGAAGAATTGATTAATACTCTAACTATAATCGTAAATTCTAAGATGAGGATAGAGAGTTTAGCACTTATACCATTTGTTCACCCCTCATTTTCTGAGGCAATAACTAATGCTGCAAAGAACCTTTTTTGGGATAGATGTTGATAATTATAAAGATGGTAATAAGTCTCACTGAATACTTAAGTAAAAAAGGGTTCACTCTTGCTAAAGATAATGATAGAGAAAAAATTATCATGGATAATTACGTGTTTTTTATAGAGAATCAAAACACTATCTTACTTCCTATACCTTTACCTATTGGAAAGGAAAGTTTAGATGATTTAGTTTCAATGGGTATAAAATATGCTAAAGCTATAAGGATTTCTCAAGGTTTAGGTTATTCATTAGAATATAAACTTGAGAATAGTACAATATATATTATTAAAAAATATCAAAATAGAGAAGATTTAGAAAAAGCAATTATTAAAGCTTTAGAAGGAATAGAGAGTTTGAGGTATTTTATATGAGTTATGATCAAATAATAAAACAATACCTTAGTGCAATCAAACCAAATACTAAAATCATAGAATGTAAGGGGGGCGAACTTCTTAATCAATTTAAGGAATTCTTAGATGTTGATGAATTAAAGGAGTGTGAAAAACCATTAGTTAAAGTAAAAAAGGATGATAGGATTTACTTTACTTATTATGGTATACCCGTAGCAAACGAATTATGGCCTTTCTTAAACGCGCTAGTTAGAATTTCTAATAACGTGGTAAATTTAGATGAGAAGGAAATGGAATTAGCTAAACTGATTAATGGTAACATTAAACTTTTCGTAACTCCAGATTGTACAAAATGCCCTATTACAGCAGAATTTTTATACCAAGTTTCTCAAATAAATCATAATGTAAGTCTAGAAGTGTATGACGTTACTGAATATGAAGATGTAAAAGAAAAGTATAGGGTATTAAATGTGCCCAAGATAGTTTTTAATGATAAGGTTGAAATACCAGGCGGCTTCCCAACTACTATGATTCTGAAGATGATGCTAAAAACTGTTCAAGGGAAATAGTATTAACTCCTAATTCTTTAGCTTTCTCTATAACGTTTCCATCATTAGCTATTAGAATCGCATTTAGCTCTAAGGCTATCATTATAGCCTCTGACTCGTATTGAGGTATATCATCAACTTTAGGTGGCTTGTGGGCAAAAGCCCTTACCATTACTCCTCTATCCAATGCATAATCAACATTAATACTATTCTTTAGCGCAAATGAAACTCCTAAAGTGGTAACTATAAGTTTGTAGTTCTTACTTTTATCAACTATCTCTTTTAATTTGCTAAACGCACTAGGTGAAATAACTGCAAACATATAAAATATATATAAACATGGAAGATTAATTAATTTAGGGTTAGTAAATGAGCTTAACGGTAGATCCACTTGAAGAATTACTAAAACCTGAAAATTTAAATAGATTATCTAAAATAGTCGATGCACTACCCGCCATAGAGAAAATGACAGGCAAATTAGCAGAGATGGATAAGAGAGGGCAAGTAGATTTCATACTCTCAATGCTAGATCAGACCATTTCTATTCTTGATGCTGTTCAAAAAGCTGACTTAATAAATACACTAATATCATTCGGAATGGACCAATTACCAAAAATACAAGCAATATGGCCAATAATAGAAAAACTAACCAGTGAAAGAACTCTTAATATACTTCAAAGTATAGAATGGGATTCCATGTTTAACGCTTTAGAAGCATTAATGCCTTTAATGAAACAACTAACTAGTGAAAGGGCAGTAAAGATAATACAACAATTTGATGTTACATCTACTTTAAACGCAGTAGAAGCATTAATGCCAGTGTTAAAGAAGCTAACTGACGAAAAGACTATTAAAACATTATCTCAATTAGACGTAAGTTCATTAGTATCTCTAATGGGTAAGTTTGCAGAACTTCAAAAGAGTGGAAACTTGGATAGATTAATGCAGTTATTAGATGTAATGACTGATCCACAATTTATGAATGGATTATTACTAGTAATGGATAAGTTCTCTAAGGCATTTAAAGCATGGGTTAATGATATACCTAACGTAAGGCCAGTTGGGACAATGAGCCTATTAAGAGTAGGAAGCGATAAAGACGTTGGATATGCCTTAGGATTAATGATAAATCTAGCTAAAGAAGTTGGAAAGACTTTTAGATCTTAAAATAATTTTTTCGATATTATCTATAAAATTTTTATTTTCTGTAAGACTTTTAGATTCATAAGAAACTTTTTCACCTTGTAATCCCTTTAAAAAAGAAATCATGCTTAAAGCTGACATAGGCCCATACCCGCCTCCACCATATGCTAAAATTTTCTTTGAAAACCTTCTTAGCCTTAATCCTAATAGATTATAGGAATTAGTAGTCAAGTTTAAGGATTTTAATTGATCATCTTTATGACCATCTACTCCCACAATTGATATTATATAATCTGGATTATAACTCCATACTAGTTCTAAAACTTCTAAACTTTTCTCGAAAACATCGTCTGCTGAACCTAAAGGTAATGGAATATTAATATTGTAATTCTTGCCTTTACCCTCTCCTATTTCCTCAATTTTCCCAGTTCCGGGAAAGAAATTACCATCATACGCAAAGATGTTTATCTTTAAAATTGGCTTATCATATAATATGTACTGAAGTCCATTACCGTGATGAGCATCAACATCTATGATTGCAACTTTTTTACCTTCATTAAACAGCTTTAAGGCTGAAATAGCGACGTCATTAATTGGACAAAAACCCATAGCTCTATTAGGCAAAGCATGATGAAATCCTCCTAAAGGGACAAACACCATATCTAAATAGTTTAAGTATTTTATAGCAGCAAATGAAGACCCAAGGACTAGTAGCAAGTCTTCAAATATTCCAGGATAATGAATAGTGTCTCCATCATCCAAAAACCCAAGATAAGGAATCTTACTAGCTTCCTTAAGCTTATTAACATATTCTCTTGTATGTACTAACAATAAATCTTCCTCTTTTGCGTAAATAGGCTTTATCTCTATGAAAGAAAGTTCTTGTCTAGCCAGTTTTATGAATTCTCTCATTCTCGCTTTAGACCAGTCTCTTATCATTGGATGGGAAAAAGCTATTTCAGTAAATTTTTGATCCCAAACTATTCCTAATAAATTCTGATAATTCAATTTCATCACCTTCATTAAAATCAGAATTAATAAAGAATCTAATCATAGGATAACCATTATATGATAACACAGATTCCATAAACGCAAAACCACATACGGGCTTATTTGCTAAAACCTTAAAAGAAGCTTCCTCTTCCCAATTCCTTATTAAACCCTTTTTTCCTTCAAATAAAACATAGGTTCTTCTTTTTACAGCAATATAGCCTAAACTTAAGCCATATAATTTTTAAAGGCTGTTCAAATCCACCTATTATTCCTCCATAGCAAGCAAATGGTAAGCTAGCGTTTAATAAGCCTTTACAACAACCTAACCCCCTTAAATTTCCAGCCTCTGCAAAATCTTTTATTATAACATCAAAAAAGTCTTTAGTCTTATTAACTACTAAACCTATTTTTGACTCTCTATAGGAAGTAACCTTTGGAAATCTGAGCCTTAAACCTTCAACGTGTGCGTGCTTAAAATCTCCTCCAGTATAAGGAGTCTCTAAGAATTCACCTATTACCTCCCCTTCTTTAATATATTGGCCCTTTTCAACTAAAGGTAAAACGTGCAAAATCTTAATCATTCTACCCTTATCGTCTCTTATTAATATCATATAATCATAGTTTATCTTAGAAAATCTATTGGGCCTTCCAATTTCAAACTTTGTAATATTTATAACTTCTCCTTTAACTGGGGAGTAAAAGGTTCTAAAATCTGGGGAAGAAATGTCTATAGCCTTAGCTCTAACATGATAAGGAAAACCACTAGAGAAAAAACTGATTAATGAACCGTCCTTAATGTACATCTTTATCTTCTAGTCTTTTGACTAATCTATCAAGCTTAGATGCTTTAATTGCTCGTAAAGCCATTCGTTCATCAGGATACCATGGAATATTCTTTAGAGTTCTACCTGGCCTCTCATTAGAATATGGCCTATTACAACCTGGACACCCACTTGTCATAAATGCCGGCGCTAATTCATTTAGCGTAATATCTGATGGTAAATCAATATCTACTAGTTCGCCTTTTTCATTAAATATAAACGCATTAATATCTACTAGATTGTTTTCTATTAACCACCTAGCTAATTGCATTCTTCTATATACGTCTACTGGAACTGGCTTTTTCTTTTCCATTAACGTGCCAGATTCTGGGTAGAAAGCGAATAACGAAATCTTAGCTCCTCTAGTATGTGCATACCACATTAACTCAACTGCATCCTTCTCGGACTCGCCAAGCCCAATTATCAAATGTATCCCAGCATTTTTCTTTCCAAATACCTCTACTGCTTCATCTATTGCTTTTAAGTATCTATCCCATGAATGCATACTTCTAGCCTTCTTACCTCTTATCTCATCAAATAGAGTCTTATTAGCAGCATCTATTGCCACATCTATCATATTAGCTCCTGCTTTTTTCATCTCTATCATATGATGCTTATAAGTGTAAGTAGCAGTAACTAGTTCTGAAATTTGTAACTCTATTCCAGATTCTCTAATTCTTCTGGTAATCTCAATGGCATCTGGAGAAGCTCTAGGGTGTGCCAATTGACCTACGCAAATCCTCTGTAACCCATATTCTGGATTCCCCTGCCTTTCATAAATTCTCTTTATAACTTCATTTAATGGTCTTAAAGGCCATTCTACTCTTATTAATGTTTTACACTCTGGTCCATTAGCTACTTCTCTAGCTTGACCACAATATAGACAATTTGCCTTACAACCATCTGGATAGTATTGGAGCAGGTTAATAGTAGTATTTAGAGCTCCTTTCAAAAAAACTCCTGGTGAAAAACCTAATACCATATCTGCTCCAAAACTTAGTCTTACCCAATCTGGACTTGAAACGAGACGTAGGCTCATAAACCGATCACCTTAAACAAATCAAATACAACATTACCACAACAAGCGTTACTTAAATGAATCTCCCTTTTCCCTTTGGCGTATTCATAAGTCTCGTCCTCTGGAAATGCTATAGCATCTATATCATAATCTACTGCGAACTTCTCAACTTCGATATAACCCCTCCCTCTAGGTCTTGCACAACCTAAATTAATTGGAATATTAGGGAAAGTATCCCTTGCCAATTTTAACGCCATTATCATATCTTGAGGTGTTGGAGGTTTAGAATTTACCATTTGAGTACCTACTAAAGGCATTAAACCAACTATTATTAGTGCATCTGGATTAACTTCCCTTAACAAGTTTATAGCCTCTAAATCGCCTTGGATTCCTCTTTTACTTAAGCCTAAAATTACGTGAGGAACTATCTTTATTCCTACTTCTTTTAAGTACTTAAATGAGTTTAAGTAGTCATCTACTGTAAATGGTTGTCCTAAAACGTCTCTAATCGTATCGTTATCTGCAACCATATCTAATAGTGATATTTTAATACCACTTTCCTTGAGTCTCTTAGCTATTTCTATGTTCCTAACAACGCCAGTATGAGCGATAATTGTCAGCTTATCAGAATATAAACTAAGTATATTAGAATATTTCCATATTGGAACATCTCCTCTTATTGTAGAACCTCCAGATAATATTATCCCTTCATCTCCATCACGTATTGCTTTCAATAATTCTTCCTCTATTTTTTCTTGACTAGAACCATCAATCATTGATTCTAAAACTCTTCTACCACAATGCTTGCAGTTAAATGCACAGTAAGTTCCAGTTACAGAAATAGCTTTCCAACCCTTCTTAGAACTAAGAAATTCTGACTCATATTTCTTTAAATTTGGCGCATAGAGGAATAATGGCCTCATTTTAAAGCCTCCTTAATAAGGCTTATTAAATCCTCTGCCGTTATTCCTATAATCTTTACATTACTAAACCATTCCTTTACTTCCTTTTCTATATCATTAACCCTACTCCATTTTAGCCTAGC
>JAVYOH010000037.1:11260-14030 GCA_038734615.1 Saccharolobus sp.
TCCACGTTATCCTATCTTTAAAATCTTTGGCTAACTTATCTCTTAATTTCTCAGAAGAGAGTCTAAGAACTGATACCATTGCGTCTGCATCAAAATCTAATAAAATCGTACCAGTTACTCCTATATATTTTCCTTCAGAGAAAGCACCTATTCCGGAAATTTTCCTTCCATTAACCTCAACATCATTCTTAGGCCTAAAGTTAGCTTTGATTCCTAATTTCTCAAGGGTTCTAATAACACAGTTTGCACCTATCCTTATCGCATTTTCCGGAATGTCGCCTAAGAGACTTTTTCAGTGTAAATCTCCAGACTAACTGCCATGGTCCCATTATTATAGTTCCTCCTCCAGTAGGCCTCCTACCTATTTCCCAGCCTCTCTTTTTAACTTCATCAATGTTCACTTCTTGCTCAGCGGATTGATGATAACCGATTAATACTGCTGGAGGAGAAAATATTACAAATCTAAGAATAGGAGAAGAGCCCATAGAGAGCGACATGAGTAATACTTCTTCCCCCTGCTAATATGATAGCTTGATTATTTCTTTCGACCAAAATCTAAAATGTTGCATTTTGAAGGTTTTTAGTTAAGTTAATATAAAAACCTATCTCTGAAAACTTTTAAAACTCGTTATAAAGAAAAAAGATTAGGTTTAAAAGAGAATAGTGAGAACATAAAATATGCAATCAGCGACTGATGAAGAAGAATTGATTAAAGAAATTTTACTTAAATATAAAAATATTGCTACAGTTGGATTCTCAAAGGATCCATCTAAAGCTGCTTTTCAAGTCCCAAAGTTCTTATTGAATCATGGTTATAATGTGATTCCAGTCAATCCTTCAGCTAATGAAATTTTAGGCAAGAAATCATACCCTACCATTCTTGATATTCCAGAAAAAATAGAAGTAGTTGAAATTTTTAGACCATCAAATGAAGTTCCGAAAATAGTTGATCAGGTTCTAGAAAGGGTTAAGAAAGCTGGAGATGTAAAGGTAATTTGGATGCAAGAAGGAATAAGGAATAATGAATCTGCGGAAAAGGCTAGGAAAGCTGGGCTTATAGTAATTCAAGATAGATGTATGTACAAAGAATATATGAAAAAAATACAAAATATAAATAATCCTCCTCCCGTATCATCCTTAAAAAGTAGTTAAAGTTTTAATAGTTGAAATTATAAAATATAATTATGGCTATTCAATTTACTGAGAGCAAGGAAATAATAAGATGTTGTTATAAAATAACGGATACAGATGTAGAATGTCTCTTTAAACTAATGGAGTTAAATAAGGAAGTATCTGCCGAAGAGTTAGCGTCTATTATGAGATTAAGTAAAACTACTGTTGAAAATAGTTTAAAGAAGTTAATAGAATTGGGATTAGTTACTAGGAACAAGGATGGAGAAGAAGGAAAGAGGATAGGAAGGCCAAAATATATTTATGTTATCGCACAAAATGTAGAAAGTAAAATAAAACAAGATTTAACTAATTGTGCTAATAAGATATTGTCAACAACCGCTAGTTAATTCAATCTTTGTAGACTTATTAGATGAGCCTTCCTTTTTAATATGCATATAAAAGATATTATTTTGTTTAAAATCTTCTAAGACTTGGCAATTCATGAGCTTAATACCTTCTAGAAGCATTTCCCTGCATTTAGGATCCTTATACTTTATTTTAAGCTCGCCATTTTCCATTTTCATAAGTTTTGCAACTACCTTCATAAAAGGTTCTGGACATTCTAATGAGGTTAAATCCATCTCCTCTATCATAGTAAATGAAGAATAGCGTTATAAAGATAAAAATTTATTTCTTACTCATTATGAAAGTTATTTGCCCAGTTTGCAATAGACTTTTTGAGGCTGAATGTACGCCATATAAACAAGATTATAATGGCCTTACATATTATTTTGATACTGAAATTTGCATGCTAGCTTTTCTAAGAGAACCTGATAGGTTTATATATAAATGTAAAAAAGATTAATTAATAATAATAATAAAATATGATAATTTTTATTTAGACCTTATCTCTTGTGGTATTACACTAGAAAATAGATCTGCACAGTATTTAAAGTCCTTTGACATTTTTTCAGCGATCATATTAGCATCTATTGGCTTATATATGTACCTTGGTCTGCCTCCTTTCGATGAAGAATCCTTTACTCTTTCAATGAAGCCTAGGGATACTAGCTTATTAACTGACCTATTTATTGATGCTTTGCTTAAATGAAGTATTTCAGATAATTCGTCTTCTGTCTTAAAACCAGAATTTATTAACGTCTTTAAAACTTGAAAATCCGTATCTGAAATATCGTAGCAGAAGTTTAGTGCATCTATTAGTCCTACTTCTTTTCCTGAGGGAAGCCTAACCCTTATATTCTCTATTTGCATAAGAATATATTGGAAAAAACGTATATATAAATCTTTCCTTTTTTTTAGCAAAAAAGTTAACGTGAATTTTTTGCAAACTCTAAGCCCATATCCCCTTATTTATATCATCAATCTTAGTAGCTAAGGCTATCTGAAAATACCTAAAGACTTCTATAACGAACTTTATTGAAGTTTGATCATCCATAGATTGAATTTTATTTATTAAATCATTTATAAATCTAGACATGTCATTATATGTAGTTTTCTCCATAGTATATTGATTTAAACTTAGAATCTTTATAATCTCATCCTTATTTTTAGCTTGTTTTAAGTTCTTATACATTTTACTTACTACTCCTTCACCATCTTTTCCAAAAAGGGCATCTTGCGGATTACGTAACCATCG
>JAVYOH010000038.1:0-13998 GCA_038734615.1 Saccharolobus sp.
TTAGTATCAGAAGTACTCCAAAAATTAATTGTACAAAATTAATCACTAAAGGGTTTATACTACTAAAACTATACATTATAATCGATATACCTAACGGAAAAGTTATATAAGAAATAAAAGGTAGTCTATTACTTCTATTTGATAAAAGTAATAGTAAAAATGAAAGGCTAGTACCTATAATTGGAAGAAGAGTTAAAGTTGTAATAAAATTATAAATGAAGTAAAATAACAATATTAACGCTATAATCATGTAAAATTTACCGCCAACTCCTCTCCTAGAAGCTAAATTCGTTGAAATAAGTGCTCCAGTTAATAATATAATTTTGTCTATAAGCTGTGATGGATGATAGAATAAGGCATAATATAATAGAATAATTGCAGATGTTATGAAAAATGGCTTCTCTATCATTATTTTGCTTGTAAACGCGTAACTAAGTAAAAGAATGCCTATAAAAACTAATAGAACATCCCCGAGTAATACGATGTTATTAACCAATATTATCGCAGCAAATCCTAGGAGCCCCATCGGTACTAATACAAAAATAAAGCTAATGATGACTTTTGTTATCCTTCTCCTAGCCTTTAAAAAAACTACTGGTGTAAAAAATGTAATAAGAGATATGAGGAATAACATGATTCCTATTAAGTTTAGGTAATTGATATTTGGTGTAAAACCTAAGTATAAAAACACAATTCCAGGTATCAAAGATAAAAAGCCTACAAATCCAGCGAGAAATCTTAGTACTTTTCCTCTCATATAATTACTATCTTATGATAAGACTTAAAAATAATTAGTCATTTCTACTTATGAAAATAAAAATCTCATTATGCTTATAATTATCTTAATATCTTTCACATTTATGATAGATAAAGGTTATACTGTAAATTATTCATCGTATAAGTTTGAGGATTATCATCCTATAAAAGTTCCACATATCTAATTACTGATCCTAATTAACGTTACTTCAATAGACTATTCATTGAATATGATTTATTATCACAATAACTGGTCTCTTGAAATAAATACAAATTTATCAATCTATATAAATATTTAATATGGAGTGGTTTCGAGACTAAAGGTATAAACTTACATATTATAACCCAATATTTTAAACAATTAAATATCAGTATTCTAGTAGCAAATTATCCAAATATAATTTACATAAACAAGAGTATTGGCATGGGGCTGTTTTCTCCTTGGTGTTTTTAAGAAATGTTTACAGATGTTATTTCTATTCACATTCTGATGGTGATGGGGGCAATGCTTCAAGCTACCCAAGGTTTAAACTGGATGTGAGCCTTATGCCTTGGGACTCGAAGGGGGTTAATGACTCTTGCGTGGAGTGGTTGGTAATCATGATGAACCGTGAGGTTGAAGATCAAGTCTCTGGATAACGAATATCCGGGGATAAATGGAAAGGATTACAGTTGAAGGAGAAATCGACAATTATTATGTTTTTAAGCAGTACATAATAGCTGATCTCACAATTCCTAAATATCAATACACAGTTTTACCTTATAATTACACATATTCTCCAATATCCTTATTTTATGATAATAATTACAATATTGCTATTATTAAAGGAATAAACGGTGCAAATATATTTCAGGTTGGCTTAGCAAATTGTGGTAACTATACTTTCTATATTTATGATAGATATAATAATAGTGTTTATCCAGTTATTGCTGTTGTTAAGTATTTTGTGATAACTGGTAAAGGCGTTGAAACTCCTTTTAAGGTGCTGACCTCATTCACAGATTTTAACTACTCAGTAATTATTGTAAATGATACTTATGCCTTGATTATAACAAATAATACAATCTTAAGCAAGCTAATACGTTATATTACTAGCAGTTTAGATGCGGGCTTTATCATCTTTAATGGCAAGCCAATATCAGGTTATGCAGTATTAGGTGATAACCTTAGTGTAAATGGAGTGTATACAGTGTTAAACGCGTTATATACTAATGTGTAAGGCTATACATTCTTTTTAAGTGCGAGAAGTGGGTATTATTTTCTAACTCCCATAAAAACAATAAATATTCATTTTACAGATTTAATTCTTGCATTAATTATTTCCTTAATTTTAGGTATAACATATCTATTTTTGAAAAAATTTTTCTCCTAATTTTTTAGCTCTATTACAAATGTTTAAGCAAAGACGTACACTATATAGATTATATAGTTGACAATAATATATATTTAATCTATAGGTAAATTATATAAATAACAAAGTAGAGCTTTACACGGATACATATGGATAAAGGATTACCTAAAAATCCATTTGCATCAATTGATTATCTAAAGCTATCATTAAATCATATAAAAATATGGTATACTGCAGGAATGGGATTTTTTACAGATGCTTACGACTTATTTATAGTAAATGTAATTTTAATTATTTTGGCAGAATTAAAAAGTCCATATTTCCCATTAAACGGCTTTACTACGGGCTTACTTGCGTCTTCAGCAATATGGACAGCTATAGCAGGCCAATTGCTTTTTGGTTATTTAGGCGATAGGTTAGGTAGGAAACGAGTTTATGGGGTAGAAGCTACATTAATGGCAATAGGTGCAATATTATCAGCATTCTCTCCTAATATCTATTGGCTAATAGCATTTAGGTCAATTATGGGTTTAGGTATAGGTGGTGATTATCCAATCTCAGCTACAATAATGAGCGAGTACTCTAATGTTAAAGATAGAGGCAAATTAGTAGCTCTAGTCTTTGCTAACCAAGGAATCGGTAGTCTAGTTGCAGTAGCAGTTGGTATTGGCGTAGCATTAGCATTTCCTTTAGACACAGCTTGGAGAGTTGCAGCAGGAATAGGTGCTATTCCAGCCTTAACGGTAATATATTTAAGGAGAAAAACACCAGAAACTCCCAGATATTCTTTGTTGGCTAATGGTGATGTAGAAAGTGCTAAGAAGGCGGCTGAATTTGTAGGCGGAAAAATAGATGAAAAGAAAGTAATTTCTAAGCCATTAACTCTTTCTGAATTCTTATCTAAATATTGGAAATTCTTAATAGGAACTGCAGGGACGTGGTTTATCTTAGATATTGCATTTTATGGTACTGGCATATACTCTGGTACAATAACTGGTTTAATATTGGGTAGCACTACAAGTATAGCGATTAAGATTCTACAATCTGGTTTACCGTTCATGGTAGGATTCTTTGGTTACTTCACTGCAGTAGCACTAATGGATAAATTAGGGAGAAAAATAATACAAATTCAAGGTTTTATAATGATGGCCGTGATCTATTTAATAGTTTCTAGTATTCTAATAGTTAGTGGTACTAAAATAGTTGGATTATCAATACCTGCGGAAATAGCATTCATAATTTATGCATTATCATTCTTCTTTATTGACTTCGGTGCCAATACTACTACTTTTGTGCTACCAGCAGAATTGTATCCTACTAGAGCTAGAACAACTGGCCATGGTATTAGCTCTGCTGCAGGTAAACTAGGAGCTGCGATAACTACATATTTATTCCCAACTCTCTTGGTCTCAATAGGTCTAAAGAATATACTTATAATGCTAGCTGGACTTTCAATTTTAGGCGCAATACTAACAATATTCTTCATAAAAGAGACTAAGAATAAGAGTTTAGAAGAAGTGAGCGAAGAAGAAATTATTATGCAAGAAAGAAGTGTTGCTGAATAAGAAAGGTACTTTTTATTATCAATTATGAATATTAACGTATTCCTTTTCTATTATAATTGTTAATAATAATACTATTAGTAGTTAAGTTCCAAATTTATTTAGAGATAACAGCCTAATTTATATATTAATCCTAGGAGTAATTTACCTTTTTTCGTAAAAAGTTCTTAATTTGCATAGTTAGTAAGGTTTTTAATGATATAATCATACTTTTGAATATGAGTGTAGAGATTAATGAGAAAGGTGTTAAAATAGACATACCAGCGTTATCTGCGTCAATTTTCTTCTCTAGAGATCAGATAGTGAAAATAGAGGATTCTTCACCACCTGATGAAATCTGTAACTTAGCTATGAGCAAAGGCGTAATATTTGCAGGAACTACAATAGATGGTAAGATAATGTATTATAATATAAAGAAAGGTGGTAAATGCGTTATAATAACCCTTAAAGACGGTAGGAAGATATATATAGGTATTTAATTTTCAATAATTATTATTTTATTTTTATCAATTTTCTCAATGAAATTTCTAACTTCATTATAGTTTAAGGAATCTTTATGAACTTTTATGCCTAGATCGTTTAACATATGTAATATATCTTCATTAGCGTATTGTAATTCCCATCTTGGGATTACGTGTTCGTAATCATATTTTACATTAGGCGTTATCACAGACTCTTCAATAATCTTTTTAGCCTCGGATCTATTCACACTATATATTACAAATATTCTAAACAGATCTAATTCCTTACTACTATCTAATTCTTCAATCACTTTTTTATATGCTTTTTCTCTAGAAACTCTAAAAATTCCTCTAATTACTTCATAAATCCTAATAAATTCCCAGTCATATTTTTCAATAAGTTTTTGTAATGCTTCATCAGATATTGGATCATAAATTTTTATTCTTTTTGTAAATATTTTGTTGAAAGCATAAGGTAAATAAATATCTTCACCTTTTTTCTTATCCTTAAGGTAGCATGCTTCTAACAGATCTCCATAAAATCCACCAACTTCTATAATATTATCGATCAATCTATATGTTATTATTTCATAATATTTTGATACAGGAATTATTTTATAATAAAAATAATGATCAGATCTTATCATTTCTGCGATTCTATCTCCTATATCAGAAAGGGGTAAATTAACTTTTAGTCCCATCTCATTAGCTAACGATATTTCTCCATCTAGAGAAATCAATTTATAGTTATCGAAATTAACGCTATACTTCTTCTTTTCCCTCATTGGCATTACGTTAAAGTGTGAAAATAGGTATATAAAAATATTTCTATTTGACTACTACTACTGGAATATTAGCAAGCTCTAAAATTCCTTGTGAAACACTTCCCATAAATACCTTCTTTAATCTACTAAGTCCTCTACTTCCAACGAAAATAATATCTACGTTTTCTTTTTTGGCATATTCTACAATAGTTGTTATTGGTTCTCCTTCAAGTATAACAGTTTCAAAATTATTGAAATTTTTACTTTTCATTATCTCTATAGCATTGGAAATTTTCTCATTACATGCTTTTTTTATTTTATCTAAATACTCGTTTAGCGGTATACCCATCGTTTCTATGCAAGTATTAGCTACTGTGAGGATTATTATCTTAGCATTAGTATATTTTGCAATTTCTATTGCTAACTCAAGTGCTTTTTTAGATTTTTCAGAATCATCATATGCAACTAAAAACTTGTTTAACATATTATTCAATTGTTATAATAAATAAAAAATTTAAGGGTAATCAGTTCTTTCATATATCTCTGATGCTAGATAAATCGGAACTACTATCCATAGAATTGATGAGATTATGATAAGATATGGTAATGGTTTAAATGTTAATATGGGGTTTATTGAATACATAATTAGTGAAGATAATGATAAAGGATTTATGTAGGAGTAAATCGCAGATAGAGAAGGTGAAACTAATCCTAGAATTCCCCCTATGACTAATAAAATTATATATATTCCCGTAGTTATTCCTAGATACGTTATAGTATTCTTTATTAACGATGCTAAAAAGTACGTTAATGAATAAAAAGATATTTGTGAAGTTATTATGCCTAATATAGCTAGTGATAAGTCGTAAAAATTAATTTCTATATTCCCTATCTCTTGTATTACTAAAGCTGAAAGTAATATAAATGATACTGTAGATATTATTATAATTAAAACTCCACTAATAAATCTTACAAGCATAAGCTGTGTTCTAGTTATTGGCTTAACTAGTATAAATTGTAGGTTTCCATCACTTCTAGGCTTTACAAAGGTTGTGAAAGTTATGTATATTATTATGAAAGGAAAGAAAAAGGAGAAGATAGAAATTCCTAATAACAAGTATTGCATGAAGGCTCTGAGGAATATTTGTCTATCATGTGAATTTGGAAGAGCTGAGGAGAATAAATCTAGAAGCAAGAGTAATATTCCTATACCTAGAAAAGTTATGAGTAGGATTCCGCTTAATATTGATGGCTTTAACAAAGTTCTCTTAAAGTCATAAAATATTGCATGCCAGTTCATTTACTTTCTCCTCCTATTAACTCGAAGAAGTATGATTCTAATGGTTTAATTTGACTCACAAGCTCCTCAACCTTGTAATTATTTTTGACTAATTTTTCATTTAATTCACTTGTATCTCCATTAAAATTATTGATAATAAAGACTTTATTATTGTAATTTGATACTTCACCGTACTCTTTTAACAAACTAATCAATTTCTCATCAGCATTTTTTATGCTTATTTTTACCGTTTTTCTACTAATTTGATTTCTAATCTCATCTATACTTTTATCTGCGATTATCCTTCCTCTATGAATAAATATTACCCTATCAGCTATGGCTTCTACTTCTGATAGAATGTGCGAGGAAAAGAGTATTGCCCTCCCCTCTTTTTTAAGTTTTAAAGCTACTTCTCTAAAGAATAAAATTCCTTGAGGATCAAGTCCGTTCATAACCTCGTCAAATAGTAGGTTATATGGATCAGAGATTAAGGAAGCTGCTAGTGCAAATCTTTTCTTATTTCCCTGAGATAAATCGCGAATTTTATAGTCAGAATATTGTGCTAAGTTAGTAACTTCTAACAATTCCTTTACTTTCTTATGGATCTCGTTAGTTGATAGTTTATGATATCCAGCTAGATATTTAAGATAATCCTTAACTTTTACGTCTTGTTCAAATGTTGGAGATTCTGGAACCCAGCCTATATTCTCAGACGCCTTATCCTTATTCTCTAATATATCTATACTATCTATGAGTACTCTTCCCTTAGATGGTTTAATTATTCCTGCGCAAATTTTAATTGTAGTGGTTTTTCCAGCACCATTTACTCCAACAAATCCCACCAACTCCCCGTTATTTACAGTGAACTCAACGTTTTCTATAGCTTTATTTTTTCCATAATATTTAGTTAATTGAATAACTTTAATCGACATTACTATTCATTCTCCGATTCTCTCTTTAAATAACTATTCGTTAGTAGGAGTTTTCCATTCCACCTTGAAGAAGGGAGGCTTTATGCTGTAAAAAGTAAAGCATATAATATTCTTCTAAAGAGATTCTACTTATGAAATTATCAAAAAACTCAAGTAAGCCTATCGACCTATGTCCTATAGTATCTACAATAAGTATGATTGGGAGTGAACCAAAATTATTGGTCATAAGATATTTGCTTGAAGGTCCTAAGAGATTTAATGAGTTACAAAGAACTACTCGATTAAGCTCTAAAACTCTTTCAAAATCATTAAAAGAATTGGAAAGTTTAGGTATAATAGAGAGGAAATCGAATTCTGTTATTAAATTTTATCAATTAACAGAAAAAGGTAAGGAATTAAAGGGAGTTTTTGACGAGTTAAGAAAATGGGGAGAGAAATTCGCCAATACTTAATTTGATCTTTTTTTAGCGAATATTCCCGCAATTATTGCCAATATTATAACTACTATAGCACTTATTATTATTAAACTATTATTGTCAGAATAGGTCGTAAGAATATTATTAACTGTTCGTGTAGTAGCTAAGGTATTTGTTGGATGAGAAGTATATACTATATAATATGTAGATGTACTACTAGAATCAAATATATACAGTTTTCCGTTGAGTATGAAATAATTACTAGAATTTAAGAAAGTTAAGGAACCATTTGACAATTGCTTTAGGACTATTATTCCGGAATTATATAAAGGATTAACTTTAAGTAAAGTAAAAGATGAGTTCTTTATTAAGATTTTTTGTGATAGAAATATAGTGTTTTCTATCGTAATATTCTCAATCGTGATATTATTTGGAGTTGTAACAGTAATATTCATGTATTTTCCATTACTTAATATTAATATCAAATAAGAAACATTATCTAAGGTAAGATTTACTATTGCGCCTGCTTTTCCATTCACATATACAGTATGAGAGAAAGTAATATTTACATTGCTCTCAACGTCTTGACCCTCTGTGAAGCCAAACAGTACTGTTTTTCCTTGAATATTTTCCTCAATTAGATATTTAGGATTATAATACGGATTATCATTTTTTATAAATAATAACGATGAAGACATAAATACTGAATTATTCAAAGAATATGATGTACTTATTATTTTAGCAAATCCCACTAAAGAACCGTTTTTCCCAAAGAATTCAATGATAGTTATATTTAGATTGTTTTGATTAAATTTCCAGATAATTGAAGGTAATAATGAATTTGAGATATATGAAAATGCAAGCGAATAAGGCAGTGTATAGTTTGTTGAGTTATATTCCAAATTATACTTTTCATACTCATTTGGAATTGTGAAGTTTACAATAATGTTCTTTAAGGAAGAGTTTATGATTGTAGATTCTGTATTTAAGAGAGATAAGGTAAGTGATTTAGTTATTTTACTGCTTGGAGTAACATTAAAAGCAATGTTAAATATTGATGATCCATTTAAGTATTCTAATGTAAGAGTCCCACTTCCATTTATATACGCATACCCATTAACATAGCCTGGTGATGAAAGATAGCCTGCCCATACTATTTGCTGCTGATTTGAGCTGTATAATATCACTTTAATTAAGTTGGGTATTCCAGTATAGACTGTAATAATATTTTCATTAATTGTAATATTTATTGTAGTATTTTGATAGTAGCTTAGATGTGAAGAATAAGTTATATTATAAGTTGTTGCATTGTTTAGCATAATTATTGGTTGGTTTCCATTTATCGTTTCTACTAGTAATCCTTTATTTACAGTGTATAATACGTTATTATGATTTGATGAAAGTATTGTGGAGTATTCTTCGCTTATCATATTTATTGGAGAATCGGTGAGTGTAATGGAATAGATAATCGAAAATTGAAATAAGAACAAGAGCAAAATAAAATACATGACAATTTTTGTATCCATCTAATCTTTTTCTGCTGATTAGTTTTTAAGTTCATCTCCTAAGTTAGTATCAATTTTATTTGTAATTAGGAATTAGACTGTTAACAATATTTATTTTATTATCGATCTAACTATTTAGTACTGAAAGCCTTTTAAGCTGATTCACTTCTGCATTGCAGTTCATTTAATATACTTTTTAGTTTCTGTATTAGTAATATTGCGTTATCTCTTCTTGCTAAGAATGATGATTTCTCTTGTGGTCTGGGATGAAACTCTCCATGCAATCTCTCTGCATTTACAAATAAGTTTACTAGAGAAGTATCATTAAATTTGTAAGAAAGCAATTCAATCATGCTATAGTATTGATCATAAGAAGTTATTTCATAATTCAATAAAACTCCTATTGCTTTTAGAAGATATGAAATTGCTTTCCAATAATACTCAGCGGATTCTACAAGTAGATCGTTTAAGTATTTATCTTCAGCGTATTTCAAATACTCATCAGAAAGTTTTCTCATAGTTTCTATTTTCTCATTTTCAGTTAATTCTTTTAATACTAAATCAACTAAATACTCAGTCTCATCTTTACTTTTACGTGATACTATGTCGTATATAGTATCTGGTACGTTAATCTCTTTCATAAGCTTAACTAGTATTTGAAAAATTTAAACTACATCATGCCATGCTGGAACTTTAATATTATTTATGCTATCCCATTTATCATAAGGCTTAATATCTAGTACTGGAGTCCCATCAAATGCGTTTATCCCCTTAGCTATTATTACATTATTTTTAATTTCTAATAACTCAGCAACTGAGATTCCTATTGGATTTGGCCTAATTTGAGATCTAGTTGCGAATACTCCTACTCTAGTACCTTTCTTTTCTCTCGTTAATCTTCCATCAAAACTAGATAAATGTAGATGGTAAATTACTATAATATGGGAGAATTCTTCAAGTCCTTTTAAGCCTTCCGAATATTCTTCATTAATATGTATTTCAACTGGGACTTCTCTTGATGCTGAATTGTCTTTTCTCCTTATAAAACCTATATATTTAAAGCAAATACTCACTATATTAATTTCGTGATTGAGGTTATTAATCTTACAATGGTTTATAAAGATGGTACAAAAGCCTTAGATAACTTAAGTTTTACTACTAATTCAAGAGTTATTTCCCTTTTAGGTAGGAATGGTGCTGGAAAAACAACTTTAACTAGAATACTCTCTACACAACTATTACCAACTAGTGGGACTGCGAAAATAGAGGGGTATGATGTAGTTAAAGATGCTATTCAGGTTAGGAAGCTAATAGCTTCAATACCTCAAGAGGCTAAGCCAATAGGTATAGCGAGTCCAATGGAGCATTTAGTAATGTATTTGACAGCTAGGGGTTTTTCGTTTAAGGAGGCTAATGAAGTTTCTAGAAAAGCTCTTAAAGAGGTTGGATTATGGGATGTGAGGGATAAGCCTAGTGATGAACTTTCTGGTGGGACTAAAAGAAAGATTTTTGTCGCCATGGCTTTGGCTTCAAATGCTGATATTGTTTTATTAGATGAGCCTACGACTGGATTAGATCCATATTCAAGGTTAGAAGTTTGGTCTATTCTAAAAAGTATTAGGAGCAAAATATTGCTAACAACTCATTATATTGAAGAGTCTGAAGAACTCGCTGATGAGGTTATACTGTTAAACAAGGGTAAGCTAATAGCTAAAGGTAAGAAAGAAGAGCTGTTAGCGAAACTAAATGGTAAGGTTAGGGTTGAGGGGATTGGAAATATAAAAATAGGAAGACTTAGGATTAGTTACGTTGATAAGGAAAAAGCTTATGAATATCTAGGTAAATATGTGGTTAAGCCAATTACGCTTGAAGACCTATTTATAGTTTATAGTGGTGAGACTCTTGAAGATTAAGTTCCTATTAGCTTTTACTATATTTTATGGTTATTCTTCTATAAGGAGAGGCTTTATTTATGTACTAACGTATCTAAGCATACCTATTGCAGAATTGTTCTTAATTTATATTATAACGCATGGAGAGTTCGTAAAATTCGCAATCGTTGGTGGTTTAATTAGTGTTATGGCTAATAATGGTTTTTCATCAATAGGGGATTTCGTCTTTTTAAGGCTTGAGAGTAGGCTTCAAGATTTGTTAGTAGCTACTCAAATAGGGCCTGCTGAGTACATATTAGGACTTATGCTATCTAATTTATTATACTCATTTCCTGGTATAATATTATATATAATTCTTGCATTAGTTTATAAAGTATTGAATTTAATTAACTTTATACCATTATTATTAACTATGGTTTTACTTCTGTTTACAACGTCTTCTATTGGGTTCTTCTTAGCAAGTTTAGTTCCTCATACTAGGTATGGCTGGGGTCTTGCGGGATTATTATCTAGCATTCTAACTATAATACCACCAGTATTCTATCCATACACCATTCTTCCTAAAACTATTTACTTATCAATATTACCCATACCTACTACAGCTGCTGCAATATTCTCTCAAGGAATTACTAATTTAGTGTATGTAAGTCAAAAAATGCTCATCGTATCTTTTTTAGTTCTACTAATTGAGGCAATAGTATTCTTTTATCTCTCAGTCAGATTTAGCAGGTGGAGAGAAAGATAACCTCTTTACTTCATACTTTATGAATACATATCCACAATTAGGACACTTTTTAATTACCATATTATCTTCATGTTCTACTAGAATTTCAACTACCTTATTGCAATTTGGACATGTTCTTCTAGCCATTTTATCAGCCTCTCACATAGATGAAACGAATTTACGTAAGTTAACTGAGTATTTTTTAGTTTTTAAGCTAATAGCCTAATAATAGTATAAACTAATTAGGCTTTATATCATTAGTATTTTGTGGATATAAGGAAGGTTATGGAACTTCCATTAGTTGATGAAAGAGAAAGTGATGCAGCAGTTGTAGTGTTAATTGGAAAAAGTGAGTACATATTACTAATAAAGAGAATAAATAATCCTAAGGATCCTTGGTCTGGACAAATGGCTTTACCTGGAGGACGTAGGAAGATTAATGAGACAACACTCCAGACTGCGATTAGAGAATGTGAAGAAGAGGTTGGGATTAAGCCTAATATAAAGTCTAGTTTAGGAGTGTTCTCACCAAATAATGTTAAGCTAAAAGTTAGAGCATACATCGCTTTATTAGATGAATTAGTGGAGCCTAAGCCAGATCCAAATGAGGTAGATAAAGCGTTTTGGGTTCATGAAAGAGAACTGATTAGAAGTGATAATGCTTTTTATTACAATAAATATAGAATATGGGGTATGACATATAGAATACTTTCTAAATTATTCGAAATAATTGGGTTAAACGTTTAATTTAGTTAATTTTTGGGAAAAAATAATATGCAATACAAAAATGACTAGTTATACGCAAAAGCTAGATACTCAACATAAGCTAGTATTAGATTTTGATAATCTTACCTTAAATTATTAGAAAATGTTATATATAATAATTATGAAATTAAATTAAATTTATAAAAATAGAAGAATACTATGTATATATGATATAATTAATAGTAGAAAAATTTAAAAAATAAAAATCTGTTTTAGTTAATTAGATGCCTATGGCTGAAAAAGAAGTAGATGTTAAACATGTCGAAGCTGTAAGTCTATTTCCAATAAGATTTGCAGTAGCATGGATGTGGTTGGATGGAGGATTAAGAAAAGCAGTTTTAGCACCACAAAAATTAAATCCAAATTCTTCATCTTTCGTATTAAATAAGGTAGTAACGTTTTTACCACATGCAGGAATATTTAAGCCAGAACTAATTAGTTTTCTAGAGAATCCATCATTAGGAGCTACCTTTCTAGCAATATTCAGCTGGTTTGAGATTATTGTAGGTCTATTTTTGCTTATTGGCTTCTTAACTAGACTAATGAGTTTTATAGCAGCAGCTATGGCGGTATCGTTAGCACCTGCTGCATGGCTTGGTTCAACATGTGAGGACGAGTGGCAAATATTTAGTCTATTATTAGCAGGAGCAGTAACGTTAATGTTAGCAGGGGCTGGAAGGTATTGGGGTGTTGATTACTTCCTATACAAGAAATTTGGTGATAGGGGGATTTCAAAAACCTTGCCAATTCTAAAATGGATTAAATTATGGTGAGGAAAATGAGTAAGGCATATTTAACAGCTGCGGCAGTATTTTCATTAATAGTCATAATACTAATACTAGTAGTTGGACAAATATCTTATGGTAACGTAGTTGGACCTCTATTTAATAATTCAAAGAAGCCTAAAATAATAATTTGCCCAACTAATACTGAGCTAATAAATATAGGAAATACTACGTATTTAAAGTTAAATATTACAGATATAGATGGTCCAGACGCGTATCCAGCTTCAGTATCTATGATAGTTATTAAAAACTCTACATACACTTTAACACTTAATACTCAAGAAATAGATAATAGTGTAGTTAATATAACGAAAGCTCCATGGGATTTAAAGAAGGCAGTAGGTTATAACGAGTATTCTGGACTATACTTATGCTTAGGTACTGATGCAGTGTTTCTACTAAAATTACCAGTTCATCTGACTCCAGGGAGCTATGATGTAATCCTATACGTTCCTGCTCTTCCTCATGCTGATTATGAAACCACTCTAACATTAAGCTAATCCTTTTTTATACAAATATTTTCATTACTATTCTCCTTTTGTATAAATATATCACAACCTTTATAATTTATCCAAACTATAAATAATGAGCCTTTCTTATCTAAAAATTTCGTTACGTGGTCATCAGTATTTACCCATAAGGCATATCTTCCATCTAGGCTATCCATATGTGACTTAAACTCACTTATTCCTATTTCTTCCATACTTCTACTCAACAATACCAATTTATCTATCCATATTTTAAGTAAATTTATCCTTTTGTAATCTCTAAGACCATAATATTTATAATAATACAATAAAGGGTT
>JAVYOH010000039.1:0-13914 GCA_038734615.1 Saccharolobus sp.
AACTATTTCAAATCATACCACCTATGAATACTCTTATACGGAATCTAGTTCCTCTTCAACTAATGAGGAAGAGGTTACTTATAATTACTACAGCTTTAACGTTATTGAGGGAAGTTTAGAGAATTTCTCTGGAAAAATAAGCGTTACAGTCTCACCTTTTAACATAACAGTTTATTCACAAATACCTCAACTAGCTAGGGTTATACTAGTAGAACCAGGTTTAATAGAAGAATTAGTATGGGCAGGGTTCTTAAATTCCTCTGGACAAGTAAGTGGAATAGCTTATTTTAACTCCTCAGCGACTTTAATATTACAATACTTAAATGGTACAAGCTTTGCAAATGTAACATTAAATATAAGCCATGGACAGTATACAAAAAGTATAACATTATTACTACATAAAGTGAATTTAACATACTCTAGGGAATTCACAGCTAGTTTTAGTTTTCAATACACTCAGCCAGAAAGATATCAGAAAATGAAATATAATTTTGAGGGAATTGAGTCTGAAGCACCTTATAACACTACAATCCTCTATTATAATAATACTTACGTTCCAGCAATGTTATGGGAAGGGGAAGGTAGCGGTTATGTATCAATCTCTGGCAATACTTATGCTCAAAATGCCCAATTCACAACAATTGAATTCTTTGGAATTAATGGAAGTGTATTAGGCTACCTTACAAATTCATTTACTTCGAGCAAAGGTAATATTAACGTAGCATTCTTTAACGTAAGTTTTGACTCAATGAGCTCATATATAAAATTAGTAATTAATCCTAATGCTGAATACTTAAAGACGAAACCACAAACAACTAGCATGTTTAATATGAATGGAAATCAAGTAGTTGTAGTAATATCCAATGGGAAAATAGAAAGTACTGCTAATGTTAATTTATATCATCAGGTTGTAGTAGTTAGTCCATCAACATTAGCCTACATAAATGTTACTAATTATGGTGGATATGTAGTTATATTCCCAAATGGCACTTCAGAATATGTTAATTTAGCAAAACCAACTTCAATGAACACAACTAATGTTACCATTAATGGTAAATCGTATTACTCACAGGTCGTTAAAATAAACTCTAATGGATATACAGTATTTAATGTAAGTTTAGCTAAAAATGAGAGTGTAACAGTATTTGAAAAAACTAGCAATGGAATGGTACAATTAAATCCATCAAACTACTTCATTTACAATGGGCATGTGATAGTATTTACTGATCCTTCAACAACTTATTATATAGTTTACGGATACACTCCCTCAACTGGATCATCAATATCAATAATATACGCTATCGTAGGAATAATAATAATTGCAATAGTAGCAATCTTAATTATTATTAGAAGAAAATAAATAAATTAAATTTCTAGTTTTTTAATTCTTCAAATTACATCGAGATTTAAATTTGCAAAAAAGAAGTACAGAATCATGAAAAGAACTACTATTATACTTCTTGCAATAATAGCTGTACTAGTATCTATTGCAAGTGCCTTAACTTACTCTTATTATACTAATATAATTGTTCCAGAACAACAATCGGAATATTATTATAATCAACAAATAGCGGCTCATTATAGTGGATATGGAATGATGGGGGGAATGATGGGAAATTACAACAGTTATGAAATGGCGTTTTCAACAATACCTATAACACAAGCAATTAATATGATGAGAGAAGTTCCTCAATACGCTAAAGTCTTTCCAAATAATGATACAATAGTATTTAATTCTACTCAAATAACGTTAGTAGTATTAGCAATGGGACATGAGAGGGCTGAAAATCTGACTGGTTATATCCCACCATCTTATGCTCAACATGATGTATTTGTAATTTATGGCTTAATTAATCCAACACTAATTATTCCTAGGGGCTCAATCGTAAATGTCATCATAATAAACTTAGACGACGATACGTATCATAATATAGCCATAACTCCAGTACCTCCACCATATCCTTATTATACAATGATGTATGTAAGAATGAATATTCTTGGCATGAGTCCATTTTTACATTATGCAGATTATAATAATGGAGTTGCGTACCAATTCTCATTTACAGTAAACTTTGGAAATAGTGGAACGTATTATTATATTTGTGAATATCCTGGTCATGCCCAAATGGGAATGTATGGGACTATAATAGTTACGTGAAAAACTAATTTTTTAACTTTTTGTCAAATTCTCTTTAATTACCCTAAAAGCGTTCTTCCACAAGACTTGCTCCTCATGGCCATCAATACGCAAATCCTTTATCTTCAATATATTTTCAAATCCTCTTGGTGTTTTACTTATTCCTAAGAAGTCAGTACCTAAGGCTACATAATCCCAACCAAAGGATTCTCCTATATACCTTATATTCTCAATTATCCCGTTTATGCTTGCTTCTTTTAACGTTGAAACTATAGCAGTAACTCCTATAACTCCCTTAGTTTTAACAATAGCTTCAATCTCCTCATCGTCTAGATTCCTCTTATGATCTTTTAATTTTCTAACATTCCCATGAGATACTATCACTGGTTTTTTAGTTATCTCAGCCACATCCAAAACTGTTCTTTTGCCTGCATGGGCTAGATCAATAATTATACCCAATTCATTTGCCAATCTTACTAACTCTTCACCCTCAGAAGTTAAACCATAATCCTTCTTTGACATGCAAGATGAGGCAAACTTATTATCATAATTCCACGTTAAGCCTAAATTGTACACATGAAGTTCCTTTAATAAATAAATATCAGTGTATTCTCTTAGTACATCAGCACCTTCTAATGATAATAATAATTTTACACCTTTTTGCTTCTCATCTTCTATACTCCTTAAAATTCTAGCGTAACCTTTTCTATCTAAATAGTAATAGAACTTTATCTGATCTATAAATAATTCCAAAGAGAAAACTGTAGACCTAGTTGGTTCACCATAAAGTATTGTAAGCTCCTCACTCCTCTCATCAATAGTATCAACGTGAGGGAAAATTGAGGCGAAAACTAGGGAATCAAATTCCTTAAGCATTTTTATACTTGATTGATGATCGCCATTAATTACATCAATTCCCATTTGATTTGAATAAGCTAGATCCTCGTGAAGATCTATTAACTTCATCTTTATTACTAAAGAATCTGAAGTATAAATATATGTTTAAGAACATTATACCGCTTGAGATGAAGAAAGGTAATTCGATTTCTGATTCTGAAAATAAATAACCAGTTAAACTAGTTGAGGCTGAAGAGGAAGCTAACCTTGTGACTTGATTTATCCCCATTGCTCTTCCAACCTCATCCTGACTTACCATATCAACCATCGCCCTTTGTTGAACTGGTAATGCGACTATTCTTAATGAAGGAAATATTAGATAAATGGCTAATGATAGGGGTAAGAATCTAATAATAGGCATAATTAAGGTTAAGAAAGAAGCTATACCTCTAGTAATCGTTATGCTCTTTAAGAATCCCATCTTCTTATCTAGATAAGGGGCAAGTAGAATTGTAATTGAGGCTATTAGACTACTTAAGAAAGTGTAGATTGACATTTCTGATTTAGGAATGTGATAAACTAGAATAAAGAAGGGTATTAGAAAGGGTGTTATTAAACCCATTGAAAAACCATTTAACATACCAGTAATTGAGAACTTACCTATAACTATCTTACTTTTAAGAGATGCATTATTAGCCCTAATATTCTTACTCTTGATTGGAATAAGGACTATTGCAGAAATAAATGCTAATATTGTAGCAATTAAAAAACCCTCATTTATATTAAATAATCCTGCTAGGTAAGAACCAAAAGAAGCTGCTACACCCGCTAAGAATGTTAAAAAGGAGAAGTAAAAGGTCCTATTACTTTGATCTGTTAGCTCAGCTATTAGAGCATTTTGAATCGGCATCGCAGCCCCTCCAGTTCCACCTCCAGCAACTGCTCCAGTCGCAGAATAACCTCCTAATGCTGAAGCTAAGAATATAATCGGAAGGGAATGGTTTAAGTACAATATAACTGTACTAATGGGGAGTAATAATGAGGCTAAAATTAGGGAATATTTCCTGCTAAATAAATCTGCAACATAGCCTAAGACTAGACCTAATATAGCTGTAGCTAAAGTGCCTAAAGTGTATGCAAAGCCTAAGATGAGGGGAGAATATTTCAACTGAGCAATTACTAGATAAGGAAATATCACGAAAATTATACCTGCTGATAAACTCCTTGAGGCTCTTGAGAGCATAAGGGAAAAAATGCTAGCCTTATCCATAATCTTATAAATCATTTAGTTAGTTAAATAACTTTCCTAGAACGAACTTTTTTACTACCTAGATAAATTATAATATATATGTATGATGTTGTTATTATTGGTTCTGGACATAATGGTTTAGTATCAGCAATATACTTAGCAAAAAATGGCCTTAAGACTTTAGTAATAGAGGCTAGGGATAGACCGGGAGGAATGGCTGATACTGCTGAATATAAAGGAGTTAAGTATAGTAGAGCATCTTATGTTTTAGGATTATTTCCTAAAAGAATAATGGATGAGATTGGGGTAGAATTTCCAGTTATAGATTCGGATATAGAAGACGTTTTTGTTACAGATGAGGGAAAAGTAGTTAGAATATGGAGGGATAGAGAGAAGAGGTTCGAGGAATTTAGAAAATTAGGACAAACTAAATACCCTAAAATGGAAGAGTTATTGCTTAGAGTAAAAAAGTTGCTTGAGGATAAGATGCTATATGTAACAGATCCACCTACATTTGAAGATTTTAAAAGGGAAGTTGAGGGAACTGAATTAGAAATATTTACTGAAAATACTAGAAAATTTCTTAATGAATATCTTGATGAAGAATTTCATCCTTACTTTTCCTATTATTTCATGAATAACTTACCAGCTTACTTGGTAGCTTATTTCTTTAGCCTAGATTGGAAAATAGTTAAAGGAGGGATGGGTAAGATAGGAGATGTATTAGCAAATAAGGCTAAGTCGTTAGGAGTAGACTTCATGTTTAATACTAAGGTTTCTGAAATAATAATAAAGGACAATACTGCAAGGGGTGTTAGAGTAAATGGTAAGATTATAGAAAGTAAAATAGTGTTAAACGCTTCAAGCCCAGTTAATCTAGAAAAATTAACTAATAATGAAATAAAGGTAAACCATCCAGGATTTAGGGCTAAATGGAAGAGAGATACTGTTATAATGAAGGAATTGCCTAAATTGCCAGATTATATTAAACAATACCCAAATACGCTTTATACCTTACCAATAGGTGAAATTACATTACCAATTGATGAGAGTTTAGGCGGATATGTAATGACAATTATGGGAAGTTATGAAGAAGCTAAGGAGTTCTTCTCAGATTTGGATAAAAAAGCAATATATGTTGATAGGTTAGACTCATATAAATTAGAAAGTGAATATAATGTTCCTTTTGGGGATTTAAATCATTTGCCTATGAGTATAATTTTTGATGATAGACCAGTTAAGGGCTGGGGTTACACTACTCCCATAAAGAACTTATACATAACTGGGGCTGGAACCTATCCTGGAGGACAAGTTACTGGAATACCGGGTAGAAATGCTGCAATAAAAATATTATCTAAAATAGTCCGTTCATAATTTTAACAATTAAAAAACTTCATTTAACCTTCCCGTCTCTATTTGCCATTATAATTAAAAACATTTAATATAAATAACGAATTAGTTTAAAAATAAATTAGGTATATACGTTATTATGATGAATACGATCTGTCCGTATTGCGGAATAAATTGTTGAATAGAAGTTAAAGAAAAAAGATAGTTCCAGCTAATCACATAACAAACAAAGGTCAAATGTGTGTAAAAGCTTCAACACTAATTGAAACTATGACTGTAGGTAGGTTATTAAGACCTGTAATAAAGACAAGAGAAACAAGCTGGAATGAAGTTACAGATTTTATCGCAAAAATCATTAGGCAAGTCTCTAAAAGATATGGAAAAAACGCTATAGCTTTTTACATGGGGGCCCAAATACCAAGTGAAGATCAATACTTAGCAGTAAAGCTGGGTAAGGGGGTCATAGGAACGGGTATGTTTGACTCTAATGTGAGATTATGCATGGCTAGCGCAGCCTCAGCGCTAAAAATAGCGTTAGGATTACCATTACCTACCGCAGATTATGATGATATAGATAAAGCAGAAACTTTTTACCTGATTGGAGTTAAACCCTGCGGCTAACTATCCAGTACTCTGGAATAGAATAATAAGTAGAAGAAATAAGGCTTTAGCCAAAATACTTCTACAAGATCCAGTATTTCAAGATTCCGCGGCAGATGCTGACATATTTATTAACCTCAAACCGGGAACAGATATCATCTTTCTATCTGGAATTATATACCAAATAATAATGAATGATCATGCCAACTTGAAGGATATTGAGAATGCAGAGCAATTGCTGGAATTCGTAAAAAGATGACCTCCTAGTAAAGTATCTACAATAACTGGAGTTGATGAGAGATTAATAAGGTCTATTGCAGAGAGGATAATGTCTACTAAAACTCTATTTATGTGGGGAATGGGCGTAAATCAGACTTCTAGAGGTACATATACCGGAATAATGATAATAGCCTTAGCTGCAGTTACTAATAACTTATTTGGAGAAGGAAGAGGAGTTATGCTGCTAACTGGGCAACATAACTCTATGGGAGCTAGAGAAGTAGGAGCTCTAGCTGGAATGTTACCAGGCTATAGGTACGTAGAAAACCAGGAAGATGTAGAGTTCATGGAAAAATTCTGGAATATACCAGAATATAGCATTTCGAGAAAATATTGGACAATAAACGATATGTATCAAGAAATGGAGAAGGAAAAAATTAAATTATTGTGGATTATAGGTACTAATCCAGTAATATCATTACCAGAATCTAAGAGGTTTAGAGAAATCCTATCAATGATCGACACTGTTATAGTACAAGATATTTATAAGACAGAAACTAGTGAATATGCAGATGTAATTTTACCTGCTGCAGGTTGGGGAGAAAGAGAAGGAATTGTAACATCTGGTGATCTAACTATCTCTTATCTTTCTAAGATTTTCGATCCACCAGGAGAAGCTAGACCAGATTGGGAGATTATAAGGGATATAGGGATCAAATTGGGAGCAGATTTTCAATATAGTTAACCGAAAGAAATCTTGGAAGAGCTAAGAAGTTTATTTAGAGGTAGACCAAATGATTTAGGGGAATTAAAATATCTTGATCTAGCTAAAGGGAGAAGATATGAATTTGTCCCAAAAAGAGTTAAAATTACCCTTTTAAGGTAGATTTAATAGACATCATGGATAATTCTCCATTATTGATAACAGTTAGAATATCTACCCAATGGAATACGACGAGTAGAAGTGGTAAAAGTTGGAAATTAAATCTACTCACTGATATAAGCAAAAATCAAGTTTTTATCTCAAACGAAGATGCTAATAGACTAGATCTTAAAGATGGTGATCTAATTGAAATTACAAGCAGGGAGACAATGATTTTAGCCTCAGTAAAAATATCTAATAAAGTTAAGCCTGGTATTCTTGTGATGCCTTATCATTACGGTTATGCAAACATATTAATGGACTGGAAAACAGATCCGATAAGTAAAGAACCAGCATTTAAAGAATTAAAGGTTTTAATAAAAAAGGTAAGTTTTTAAAAGGTTTAAGTTTTGTCATTCTAATTAAAAATTTTATAGATTGATTAATTAGGAGAAAGTTAAAAAATAGTTCAGAAATATATAGAAATAATGAACTTCTCTGATAAGTTTAAAACATTTTATCCAAAACGCTATCTAGGAATATATACTAGTAGAGGAGATAATGAACTAGTTTCAATAAGAATAAGACAAGGGAAGGATAGAGACCCGTCTAAATGGTATTGGAATCAATTAGAAAAATTGGCTGAAATATCAAAAACATATGGAAATGGAAAAGTTCATTTTACCACAAGAGGTGATACGGAACTTTATGGAATTAGTTATAAGAACATAGAAAAGGTAATAGAACTCCTTAATTCTGTAGAGTTAGACCCAAGAGATTCTTGTGGTGCCTCTGTGAGAAACGTGATACCTTGCCCATACTATATATGTTCAAAGGCTAGAGTCAATTCCGTAAATATAGCAGTAAATATAGCCAATATATTTAGGCATAATCCAGAATACGAATACCCTAGATTACCTAAAAGAATAAAGATAAGCGTATCTGCATGCGAAAGAGGATGCGCAAATCCAACTATCATGGACGTAGGAATAGTAGCAACTGAAAAGGGATTTGATGTGTTTATAGGAGGAGGGATAGGGGACCATGAATTTCAAGGGGTAAAATTATTTGAGGGAATAAGTGAAAAGGATTTAACACCTATATGTATCGCCGTAGCTGACATTTTAAAAGAAGAAAATGAAAAACGAGGATTCAAATGGGTTGTTAACAAATATGGTATAGAAAAAATTAGAGAAATGATTCTGGAAAGAGCAAATAAAATCCCCAAAAGGGTAGTTAGTATAAAACCAGATTTATTATCATTTAAGTGGATAGCAAGAGTATATACTAAAAATGGTTGGATGAGTTATGATGAAGTATTTAAAATAAGCAAGATAGCCAAAGAAAATTTAGGTTTTGTAGTACTCTTCAATCTTCAAGTAATTGACATTCCCATAATTAATGATCCAAATGGGTTTGATGGGCTAAACTTCAAACTTATTAAAGAATTTGATGGAGAAGATAAGGTTATTAATGCGTGTATAGGAAACGACTATTGCCCACCTGCTATAATAGATACCAATTATGTAGCTGATCAAATTAGAAAAAATACCAATAATATAAGAGTTGGAATAAGTGGTTGCGCCCATTCATGTGGGAAGCATCAAGTTACTGAATTAGGTTTTATGGGAGTTATGAGAGATGGAAGAGCTAAACTTTTAGTATATATAGGTGGAAACAATTATACAATAGGTAAACCGATTGGAGAAATAGAAATCAATAAGGTAAATGAGGTAGTTAAGGCCTATTCTGATATCTTTAAAGGAGAATTTAGAGAAGATAAAATCCAAGAGTTTAAAAATGAAATAGAAAAAATAAATAAAATAAAATAAAAAATTTTATTACCTATTCTAATGTCTTATATATCTTATTCTCTAGTTCAATCAAATAGCTAGCAAGTCTCCAATAACCCTTTTCCCATGCTACTAATACGGTCTTGTCACTAACAAACTCCGACATTGCATCCTTTAAACATTCCCATACTAAATTATAATGGTTAGGTTTAACTCCAGCTCTAACATGGCTTAACGCTATTTTACTTAATACACTTTTCATTGAATCTAAAGGAAGTTCAATATTTTTAGCATAAATTAATAAAGCCTTAGCTAAAGACTCAGAAACATCTTTTTCAAAAAGTTTCTTAGTCTCTGGATATCGCTGAAATAATAACTCATACATTCTTATAGTTACCTTAACTCCTTGATCTTGTAAAAAAGGAACTGTAGATTTAGTAATATCTCTTTCTTTCTCATCGAGCTCCATTTTTATCATTATAACGTTTTTACAAACCATTTTTTAAGAGTTATCATTATTCATTTAAAAAATATCAAATCTACATTACATTTTTTGTATCTCTAGCTAAAGATGTAATAATCTTTAAATTATGCAATTCTCTAACCATCAATTATATTTGCTAACTAACTAATCTAATGATATTTTATTGTTATGCCACCGATTTATTCGCGCGGAGTTTTAGGTAAAAAGTAGAGAGGATAAACATGAGGAAAACAAGCATGTTAGACTTTTCGATAACTTTAGGTATTTCATTCCATGTTTTTAACCTTTTTAGCCGCAATTTACATAATAAGATACAAAAATGTGCTACTATATAATTGAAAAGATCACTAGAAGTGTTTTAAGGACTAAAAGCGTAGTGCTTGTACCGAGAGAATTTTTCAACAAATTTACAATTGATAATATATACTTTAAAGTATTGATCAATGATAATAGAAAGTCATTAGAAATAAGTAAAAGCTATTATTACTATATTCTATCTGAGCTAAAAGATAAACAGTTAATAATGGATAATGCGATCTCATTTAAGGTTCTCATACCAGTAATAGTTAACGAACAAGGATTAATCTTTGATAATAGCTTATTATTCGTCGATGATGAAGATAAGATATTAGTATTTATTGATAACAAATCTTCTTTATATGAATGTTCAACTTGCCCAGTTTATGCTGAATGCCTTTATGGATTAAAGTTAGTGAGTAAGAGATTGAACGTTAAAATTAAGGAGGAGAAAAACCCATCAGAATTGTGGAATCTTATAATAAGAGAAATAATAGATAAATATGTTAATAATAATTTCGAAGCAATTAAATTAAATTAAAGGAATAATAATTATCATAAAGTACAAAAAATCCTTTTTCGCAACTAATTAGAAAAAAGATTTATAGTATTAAAAACCTTCAGCGGAGCTTTAAAATGTTTTCTTAATCACAGAATATAATAGAATTATGGATAAAATTGACAGTAGTATAAATACTGAGAAGCCAATATTATACCCTAATTTTCCATAAACCTGGACAAAGTAGGCTAATATTGGAGGCAACGTAAACCCACCAAAAGCACCTAAACCTCCAACTATTCCAGAAGCGCCTCCAACGGCTTCTTTAGAATACTTAGGTACCATCTTAAATACTGCTGCATTAGCTATTCCCATACCTAACGCTATAATTATTTCTCCAATTATCGATTGCTGAACTAAACTACTTAGAATCATTAATAAACTTCCTAGCATAAGTATTGAAAATCCTATTATCGCAACTCTTTCACCAGTTAGTTTATCACTTAAAAACCCTCCTAAGACTCTAATAATTGCTGACAGCAGTGAGAAAATAATTCCAGCTAAGAGTCCTGCAAAAGCTACGCTTAAACCAAAGAGTTTTTCCCAATAAGTTGGTAACCAAGAGGTTAATGCCATAAATCCACCGAATGATGTAAAATACATTATTGTTAATGCCCAGACTCTCCAGTTTCTTGACGCCTTAGATAAAGTTCTAGAAACGGAGTTTGTGGGGAATAACTCCTCGCCTAGATTCTGAGATATCCTCATAGCTTCTTCATTTTCATAATTCTTCTTAAGTTGAAAATAATAAGCATCTTTTCCAATAATTATAAAGATTAGAATTGCTATAGCGAGAAATACAGCCCATGCTATATAAGAGTAAAGTAAACCCAGTGAAATAAGAGCATAAGGCAGTAAAGCAGTAAATATTCCAGGTGCACTATTCCCAAAGCCAGCATATGCCCCTAATGCCCAACCTTGTTTAGACTGAGGATACCAATAAGAAACATATGTTATTCCAGAAGAAAAAACTGATATGCCAA
This sequence comes from Saccharolobus sp., assembly GCA_038734615.1. Taxonomy (GTDB): domain Archaea; phylum Thermoproteota; class Thermoprotei_A; order Sulfolobales; family Sulfolobaceae; genus Saccharolobus. Next base: position 11,371 of record JAVYOH010000039.1, read on the forward strand.
CGCCAGCTAAAGCTCCAAATAACAGTAACGTTGAATAATTTAAAAAGACTTTATTACTCAAAATTACAATTATACCTATCATTCCTAATAATGCAATAAGCATCTGAATGGTTATAATCAATTTTCCTCCGTATCTATCAACTAGCGCGGCAAATGGTATTCTAAGTATAGATCCAGTTAATGAAGGAATAGCTACTAGCCAACCTATTTCAATTATAGATAAGCTTAAGAGTTTAGCTAGAGTATGCACTGTAACTCCAAAAAGCGCTACTGAAGCAAATCCTGCAAAAAAGGCAATAGTTCCAGAAATTAATCCAGTTTTAGGACTTCCCTTAACTAAACTACCCTTTGCCATCAAGAGAATTAGCCAAAGCCCAAAATAAAAAGTAAGCTACCTGATGTATTAGGTAATCCATATATAGGAATTTAGTTGCAATAATATATACTACATATTTATTGTAAAACAGTTACCAAAATGTAAAGTTGCATAAAAATTGTTTTAAAAATTTGTTATCTTCCTATATATCTCCATCTTAAAAGTTATGGTGATTGCAATTTATATGACGATTATCGAATCAGCCAAGGTTAATCTGTCGTAACGATTATGTGACAAAAAACATAAATAATGGAAAGCTAGAGCCTACGTTAGTTTAGCCTTCATTAAGTCTTACCTTATTAGTCTAATACTATTTTCACACTACATTGTATTTTCTAATTTCTAAAAGTTTTTATCATACTTAATCGAGTTGATTAAATCCGCCAAAATAATGGTAGTTTATCATAATCAGCTAAGATATTCCTTAAAAACATAAAAAACATACTCTAATTAATCAAGTAATTGACTTATACTTAAGAATAATTTGAATTTTCATAAAGGAGGAAAAAGTTATCTAGAGAAGATATTCTGTCTTACTATAGCCTAGGACTTAATAAAGATAAGCCTAACACATTAGGTATGTAGCTAAAAAATAATCTGCAAGAAAAGCACTTATGGAAAGAGGAAGGAGAAGAACCAAGGGCGCTTATACTTTAGTAGCATTAACTTATACCCTCGCAGTTATATCTCGTCCATCATTAGTTGGCATAGCTTTTTTACCCTTAATGATTTTTCATGCTTTTACAATAGATGTAGTCCTTCCTAAAGTATTGTCCAGAAAAGTGGGAATTAAAGAAATTGGCTTGCTTATCATAAACGCAATACCTTACATATACTTCTTTACACCATTAATTTTAATCCCAGCATTAGCCTTTCTCCTATCAATTGTATTATCTTATACTAAGTCAAAGGTCTTGCCCCAACTTATAGGAACATTAGGCATAGCCTTGTTATATTTACCTTTAGTACAGATTTTTGGAGGAATTAAAATAATAAACATTGGGGCTTATTTAGTATGGGCTACGTATGTATTAACTGAAGCCATTTACGTTGAATATAAATTACCATTTAGACAGGTTAGTATAAAACAGCTTAGAATTTCATGGATAATATGCTTACTAGCAGATGCCTTTTCAGTGATTATCTTCCCATTATTTGTTTTACCACTGATAGAACCTACTATTAGATTTATGAGACCTGGAGACAAACTCAAGGTAGCTTCTCAAATAAGGGAATTAGGAAGAAAAGGGGCTAAGAAAACATTACTAGTCTTTTTCTTACTAGTGGCAATTATATTGATTCATGAGGTGATCCTATGAAACCTGGAATGATATTGTTATTAATGGGTATAATATTATTACTTTTCGCGGGGATTCCCGCAGTTTTAGAATTCATGTCAATTCAAGGGTTTCCAATCTTAATAGGCTTTTCAACTCAATCGCACTGGTTTTCAATGATATATGCTTCTTTCTAATACTAATAGGCAATGAGGCCTTAATAGCGTTAAGTAATGAATGGACTAGAAAAGTAGTTCCAACACCTTTGATAGTAGCCTTTGGCTTAACTACGCTTTTGGCAAATGCAATTAACTTTCTTTCAATTTATCCATTACAATATTATTTAGTTTTAATAGCCTTCGCAATTCTACTCTACTATTCTAAAATCTATTTATCCCCCTCTAGTCTGGGTTTTCAGCCTACAGTGTATAACTATCTAATTTTCGCTACTCTCATCATATCACCCCTTATAGTTGCCTTTCAATCAGTATTTGACATACCTTGGGCTGGATTAGCCTTTCCAACACTAACGATATTTGCATTGTTATCAAGGGATATTGGACTAGTATTAGAAGGCAGAAAAATAAACAGTTTTGCAATGGAAATAGCTTACGCTTTCTTAGCAATTGGCTTACTCTTCTATCAACCTCTAATTATTTTAGCCTGGATTTTCTCACTCTACGCAACCAAACTGCCAATAGCTAAGGGAAGAAGGTACCCTAGAATAGCTCTTAATATTGCATGGACCTGGTTATTAATCTCAACAATCTTATACTTTAATTATGATATTTTCATACATGCAATAGCAGTAGGCTTTTTATTTGATACCGTATTTGGCGTTGATGCAGTATTAATGGATATGATAGTTGGAATAACTGGGAAGAGGGTATC
>JAVYOH010000040.1:0-13663 GCA_038734615.1 Saccharolobus sp.
AGATAGGAGAAGATGGATACCTACAGATAAATTTACCTTAAGGATGAAGGATCATTCGAATGTATACGTAATGGGCGATGCTACAGATCTACCAGTATCTAAGGCAGGCTCCACTGCTGATTTCGAGGCTTATATAGTTGCTCATAACATTGCTAATGACATTAAGGGCAATCTAGGGGTTAAACATTATGGTGGAGACGTAGTATGCTATATAGCTACTGGAACAGATCAAGCTACGTATATTAGATTTAGTTATACTATGAATGAGAATCCACCACCACCCTCTTATGTGCATTGGTGGGGTAAAATAATGTACAATAAGATGTATTGGTCTGTTACAGCTAAGGCTGTGATCTAACATGAAGACTGGGATTATAGTAGGTTCTAATGAGAGAGCACGATTAACTTATGCAGCAATGCATGCTGTAATAATATCCTCAATGGGAGATGAAGTATACATTTTTCTAACTATGGATGCGGTAAAAGCTTTCACCAAAAATCCTGAAGTAAAAACAGAGGATATTTCATCTAGAACAATGATTGAGAAGAAAGAGGAAGATTATATTAGCCTATTAAAAAAGGCTAAGAAGACTGGTAAGGTTAAGATTTACGCTTGCTCATATGCTAGCAAATTGTTCAACTACACTAAAGACGATTATATTGATCTAATTGATGAAATAGCTGGAATAACTACGTTTAGTATGGAAACTGAAGGGGCTCAAATCATTTCAGTGTGGTAAGCTATGCAATCATTGAATTTGGAAAAATTAGCATCTAAAATCGATGAGAAGAAAATCGATGAATTCGCTGAACTTATAGATTTAATGCCAACACTTAATGAAACGTTAAAGAAAGTTAAGGAGCTTAAGGAATCTGGAGCACTGGATGCTATTATTAATTATGCTTATATTGCTAAGGCTTTGCGTGATATGTTAAATGATGAGGCAATTCAATCTTTAGGTAAATATGTCTCTAATTTTCTAGATCTAATGAAAGAGATAGATGATGAAACTATACAGTCTATGAAGTCTACAATTAAGAAGCTAAAACTCGTTAATAATGTTTTAACCAAAGTAGAAGAATTAGATGCTAGTGGTGCTTTAGATTCCGTTATTAACCTAGCTTATATTGCTAAGGCTTTGCGTGATATGTTGAATGATGAGGCAATTACTCATATAGCTAGTTATGTATCACAGCTTTTGGAAGTTTATCCTAAAGCTATGGATCTCTTTGGTATCGCTCTTAGTGAAGTATCATATAAGATAGTAAGAGCTATTTCTTCTGAGGAAGTTAAGAAGAGTCTTGAAGCACCGCCACAAGTATCTTTAGGCAGATTAATTAGATTGTTATCTGATCCAGAGATTCAGAGAGGATTAGGAGTGATCTTTACTATAATTAGGGCTATAGGAAAGGAATTTACAAGTAAATAAGATTTTTTCCTAATTTTTCTAACACTGTTTAACACAAAATATTTAAGAATATGTGAGCAAAGAGGCTTATGCGAATAGCTTTAACATATGACAAATCTCAAGAATTAAAACTTTAGATGAAGCAGAAATAATAGAAATTATTGATGAGGAAAAGAGAGGTTGAGCATATGAAAATCCTGGCATAGGAAGTAAAGAGGCTACAATGTCAGTTATTTTAGATCTTAATACGGATGCAATAATAGTTGAACCTAAGTTCTTGTGCCCAGGATCTTATATGATGTCTTATGGGAGGTTAAAGTATATTCCAACCAAATACACTAAGCTCACTGAAGTTTTAGAACATTTAGAGGAAATTAAAAAGAATATAAAGGAAGAGTTAGAAAAAGAAATTTATGCTGAAGAAATGGAAGAATATTAGTAATCCTCAAATAATTTTTAGCCATTCATCTTCTTGTAATACGACGGAATACATTCTTTCTCTTGCATCATCTAGGCAAGGTAAAGTTTTTATTAAACCTTTTTCTCTGAGTATTCTTAACGCATAACGTAAAGTTCTCGTAGGTAATTTAGTTTGTTCTTGTAAGTCTTTAAATCTTATGATCTTTTTCTCTAGAAGTATTTTTAGTACAAGTTTAGCAGAGGGTGGGAGTTTCTCCATTATGTTCATATATAATCTGTTATTTCTTAAGACTTTCGTTAGATGCAAAAGATAGCTTTGTCTCATTTTTTAATAATTTATACCATATCATTCCATTCTCATCCATCCCTTTACTAATTTCATAGCCCATTCTAATCCATAATTCCATTCCACCTAGCATATTATACACCTTTACTCCCTTAAACAAGTATGGCTTATTATAAATTAACCAAGTAGATCTATTAGCATGTTCACATACAAGTACTATAGGATTATTATTTAATAATGGAAATAGTTTATCGAAATAGTCTAAAGGTATTAAAAGTGCACCAAATATATGATGTTCTTCATATTCCCATGGTTGTCTAATGTCAATAACAGTTATTGAATTTAATCTGATCAACTTTCTTACTACTGAGGGAGGTACACTTTGAATATTGGGATAATAAGGGGTTCTTCTATCAGTTCTTTGCATCACAATATTGGCTTGAAATCAAGAATTTAAATGTGTTGAAATTTACAGCTTTTTTAAGTATCTTTATTTAAAATTAAATTTACTAAAAATTCAAAACAATTAAAAACTTATGTTAGCTAACTTTTTATTTTCCTAAAAGAATATATTATCTTGTATGGATATTGACAAGCTGATTGATAAATTCAGAGCTAATCTAGATAAATATAAGAAAATGGGAATAAATCCATTATCTCTAGCTACTGGCTGTGCAGTGAAAGTTGATTTAATAGATACCGTATATCCTGCGATACAAAAAATAAGAGATGAATTAGTAAAAAGAAACATAGAAATATTGCCAAGAGAAGATGCAGATATTTTCGTTACTAGAGAGAAGATTTCTATTAAGAGAATAATAGGTGGCGGAATATTCGACGCGGATAGGGCAGTAAGCCTAATACAAGTTAATCAAGAAACAGCAGGAAATCCAGATAAATTCGCGGAATTTTTGTTAAGAACGTATACTTCTATAAAAACCAGTAAGAGGCTTACAATAGGTAAAGGTCATTCTATAGTTACTACAAATCCTAAAGGAGAGGTTGCAGTATTAGATTTGTTCAGCCTAGAAGGAGGAAAAGAAAATTCCTATACCGTAACAAATAATGATACAATCCAAATAGTTGACCCATTAGACGATCCTGGATCACAAATGCAAGTTGATGTTGCAATATCTAATTCTTTAAATGATCTCTTTACAAAAGGTGTGTTTCAAGATCTTAAATTAATCCCAGTAGCAGATGCTCCAGTAGATGAGCTAAAACAGCAACTATTGAAAAATTTTGAAAACTATGCTAGAACATACTCAATAGAATTATTAGATGATATTCAGCCCTCTTCTAAAACATTAATGATTGGAGCCACTGTAATTGGAAAATCTGATCATGAGTTACCAACATTCTATAATAAGGTTAATGAGAATATGGAAATATTGGTAAGTAGACCAGTTGGTGAATTAACTCCCATAAACGTTTACATGTGGATGCTAACAGTTCCAGAGCTTGTTGAGGATATGGAATCAAGGGGAATTACGATAAGTAGAGTAGAAGAGGCTAAGAAAAGAGCGTTAAATTACATGAGAACTCCTAATACTGAAGTAGCTAAAATAATATATGAGTATTTGCCTAAATTTGGGCATGAATTTAATCAAGAATCTCACATATCTATGACTACAGATGTTACAGGCCCCGGGATTTTTGTAATTAAGGAATTTGCAGAAAAGGCTCAAGTGGACGTTGAGTTATTTGACATACCAGTTATAGATCCAGAAATCCATGAGTTTGCTACAGAAAATTTCATAATTCCTAACTCAACTGCTGGAACTAATGGAGCAATAGTTATTTTTGCTCATAAAAAAGTATGTGAAGAACTTTATGATGAGTTAAAGAAAAAGGGACAAGAACCACAGATTATAGGCAGGGTTATAGGTAAGGGTAATGGAACTGTAATAGTTCCACCTTCTATTACTAAATATATTCATAGGAATAACGTGCTAAAACAGTTTAAGATAAGGTAAAATATTTCTTTTGGGAAATATTTCTAGATACAAATAAAAATTATTTTTAAGCTATGATTATGAAAAATGAAAACGATAATTATTTATTAATAGACATGACAAAGAGCAGGTAATTTGTTATTAACAACTTTTAACTAAACATTTTTTACATAATAAATACCTAAAAATAGTTATTATACTTGTGTATCCAGCAGATTTTAGTTATGTTAGAGTAGATAATGTAGAGGAAGCTGTGAAATTTTTAGAGTCTCATGAGGATTCTAGACCTTTAGCAGGAGGCCAAAGTCTAATACCAATGTTAAAATTAAGGGTAATATCGCCTAGTTATATAGAAACGCCTGCTACACCAGAAGAAATCCTAAGAGCAATGATGAGTAAAAAATAGTTGTTTAAGTCACTTAATTTTATAGATTAAATTCTCATACTCATTATCATTTTTTATATCTTATTTATAATATTTTATTCTTGCTTGAAATCTAATTTTATAGATTAGTTAAATATTTTCTAAATTTTCTAAAATCATACATAAATTATTAATTAGCTATATAGTTTTGTTAAGTAGTTTATCGTAATTTTGAAGATAAAGCTTTTTAATGTAAATAATATAAATAATAATTGGTGGTTGAGTTTTGCTTGATAATGTTTCTGGTGTAAAAAGTGTACATAGGCTTCAAGGTGATAAGCTAGTAAAGGTTAGCGCGGAAGATCTTCAAATTAATCCAGACAAATTACTGAATATATTGCTAGAAAATATGAAGATAGGGGAGAAAGAAGCTAAAGAACTAAAATTTTTGGGCTCTTTAAGAGGATTTGCTATGATTCTTGACGACTTAGGTATAGTATTTATAAATGATTATCTGATACTAACTGATGCAAAGAAGACTAATTGGTATTTACTTATTAAAGATACTTTAAAAGGTATGGTGATGCAAAATTACTAAAAAGATAAAGATAAAGGGCTATATTGGGCATGTTAAAATTAATGATCAAGGAAAATGGAAAATGCAGAAAAAATTGCCGAATTTATTTCATTTAATGTTAAGAAAGGGAACGAGGAGGCTAAGGAATTAGGTTTCAATAAATTACATGGCTTTGCAATGTTTGGTAGCGATACCTCGTTAGCTTTTATGAAGAACTTAGCTTTAGTTGTAGACACTGATAAAACTGATTTTAATGATCTCTTTACTTACTATACTTTTAACAAGTCATTTTGTGTTACTGGGGTGGCGCTTGTTATTATATCAATAATATTATTCTATTTCGCTCTATTTATTGCTTTAATGAACTTTATAGCGCCAGAACACGTCTTTATATACCTTCACTAGTAATTATTATAGGGGTTATATTTCTAGCTATATCGGGAACTAGACTAGCATAAAGATTAGAATGGCTTTTTTTTAATATAAACTACATAATGATAATAATATAAACTTTTAAATACTACTGAGACTAAATAATTATAGCGTGGTAGAATGAAAGAATTAAAAGGAAGTAAAAACGGCGGTAAATCTGAAGAATGCTTTCTGTGGAGAAGCAATGGCAAATAGAAGGTACTTATATTTTGCAAAGAGGGCTGATGAAGAAGGATATCCAGAAATTGCAGCATTATTGAGAAGCATAGGAGAAGGTGAAACAGCACACGCCTTTGGACATTTAGACTTCATAAGACAAGGAGGATTAGGAGACCCAGCTACTGATAAGCCTATAGGAACATTAGAGCAAATGTTAGAGTCAGCAATATTTGGAGAAACTTACGAATGGACTCAAATGTACCCTGGATACACAAAAGTAGCTAGAGAAGAAAGGCTTTAACGGGATTTCACAATGGTTTGAAACATTGGCAAGAGCAGAAAAGAGTCATGCGGAGAAATTTACCAATGCTCTTAATCAATTAAAGGGCAGCAAGTAATAGATATAGAGTGCAAGTGACATGTATTCTTTAAATCCAAGTAATCCCTCTTTTTTGATTCTAATAAATTATTGTCAGAGTTTGTAAGACAAGCAAGTGTTTGTCATGGTTGTAGGAGATGCTTTAATTACTGTGACGCTTTTCCAACCTTATTTGAATATACGGATAAGAAAGGTCCTAAAAACCTCACTTTAGATGACTTATTTGATGTTTCATCAAAATGCTTCCATTGCAAAATGTGTTATGTAAACTGTCCTTATGTTCCTCCCCCATGAATTTAACATGGATTTCCCTAGCTTAATGGAATGGTCTTGGTTATATATAAGAAACAAAGAGGGCTCACCTTAAGGGATTTCATGTTTGAAACGCTAGACACTGTTAGTTTGGCTAGACCTTTAGCAAAAGCAGTAATTAAAAAACGTAAGGAGATAATGTGTATTCACAAGGAAGCACCAACATTACCCGTAGCTGAAAAAGGACTGAGAGAGAAGGTTAAGCCTAAACAAATACAGAATCCAAAGGCAAAAGTTGCACTTTTCCCTACTTGTCTTGTTGAGAATTTCTTTACAGAAATAGGAGAAGACTTAGTAGATGTTTATAATCAATTAGGAATAGAGGTAATAATACCTAATAATTTCGTATGCTGTGGTGCACCAATGCTTGATTCTGGAGATGCTGAAAGACTTAAGAAAAACGCTGAACATAATATGAGAATTATTGAAAAATTAGTAGAACAAGGATATGATATAATATCTCCAATACCCACATGTACATTAATGATAAGAGAATATGAGAAAATATTAGATAAGAAAGTTCCTAAAGTTTACGATGCTTTAGAATATTTACTAAAGCTTAAAAATGAGGGTAAAATTGATTTAAAAGGCAAACTAGAAAAGACCATATTTTACCATCCACCATGTCATCTCAAATACTTGCAGATAGGATTGCCAGGAGTAAGATTGTTAAGGTCAATGGGAGCAAAAATTGATATTTCAGATAAGGGTTGTTCTGGGATAGATGGTGGTTGGGGATTAAGAAATTACGATACAGCAAAAAAGGTAGGCAGTAAAATGATGGAAGCGTTTAAGCAAAGTAACTCAAATTTATTTTCTACAGAATGTCCATTAGCTGGTCTTCAAATACAAAAGGCATCAAATAGAAAACCTTTTCACCCAATTCAATTAATAAAGGAGGCAATAAAAAATGGTTTAAGATAAGTTTAGATGATATTTTGCCTTGGCAAACTTATGAGAAAATTAGAATGGATAGAATTAGAAGATCAATTGAAATAAAGAATAAAAGAAGAGTAGAATTAGGAGATAGATTATCCTTGTTGTTTGAGAATAGGGATACTGTACTTCAACAGATACAAGAAATGGTCTACTTGGATAAGAAAGATAAGAAAGAAGATATTTTAGAGGAGATCAGAATATACTCTACATTACTCCCATGTAATGGCAAGATAAAAGCATCTCTTTACATTTATAGTCACGATTTTAATGATTTAGAATGGGTCTATGATAATTTAAAGGGAATATATAATTCAGTTTTTCTAAAAGTAGGCAACAAACTAATTCAAGGTATTCCAGAGGCTGGAAGAGAACAAGGTAGAGAATTTTCCACTGTACAGTACTTACATTTTGATCTTGAGGGAGAGAAAAGTACTGATATCGAGGTTCACGTACTTCATGAGAAATACAGATATTCGACTAAGATAGATAAGCAATTAGCAGAAGAACTAATTAAAGAAGCATACGATATTTGTGAATAAATGAAAAAATTTTTTATATTAGGAACAAAAAAAGTAATATACCAAAAGGCTTTTTAATCTTTGAAAAGAAGATATAATAGAAAATGCCAGTTTTACATACTAATTCTGAAGAGATTGAGGAGTTTATAGTAGCAGTAGCTAGATCTAGGGGAATCTTTAACTTCAAATCTTATAATCTGAATATAATAACTGATTACCAGAAGTTCTTTAATCTAATCTTACCTAAACAATTGTCAGAAATTTTTATAATTTTACCTTCTGAGAAAGACGATATAACCAAAAAAATAAAAGAAGATTTATATAAGATAAGACCTAATTCATCAGTCATAATAATGTATAGTAATAAGATAAACAATAATAACCTTATGATTGGGTATTCGACAATCGCAAAATCTGTAGATGCTACAGAAACATTAGATAAAGTAAAAAGTAAATTTAGTAAGCTCCTAAAGCTTCAAGAGCAAGGAACTCATCCAAATCTATACTATCTCTATACAACATTTTTAGGTCACATGTAATCTTCTCATTATAAACTTTTAAATCATTGCAATAGCTATCAATAGACAACTGTCTAATATTCTCCTAAAGTCCCCTTTTTTCTAGCCTTCTTAAATGCATAACTATACGAAACTACTCCAATTGGTATTAATATTAGGTCGAATATTAAGGATATGATTACGTAAGGGAGAATAGTATTTATAGAACCATTATCTAGAAAGGCTTCTCTGAGAGCCTCTAATGCCCACGTTAGAGGTATTCCATAACTTATATATCTTACGTATAAAGGCAATATAGTAATAGGGAATACTGTTCCACCTAATAGGTTGGTAAATGTGTTAAAGAAGAATGAAATTGGGTTTCCTTGTTTAGTTATCATTGTAACCGCTCCTGCTATCATACCTATGCCTATAGTTGAGAGTATTAATAATATTAAAATTACTAGAGCACTAATGATATTAACATGATAATGTATTCCAAGCAAGAGGCCTATAGTTAAAATTATTATTGCATTTATTGTATTTAATGTAAGTCCCCAAAGTGAAGAGTAAATGAGAAATCCGAAAGTCCCAGTTCTTGAAATGACATAATATTCTATTGTACCATATAATTGTTCGTTACGTAATCTTTGGCTAATAGTTGAAATGACAGATGAAACATAACCTTGAAAGGCTAAGCCAATAGTGAAAAATGCTGTATAATTGGCTACTCCAGTTTCGCTTACTAGTCTATTTCCCAATGAAGTGCCTACAAAATAATATGTAAATACTGGAAGAATCCAGCTTAATACTGTTAATATAGCTTGCGTTCTATAGGATATCCATACTTTGAATCCTCTTAAATATAGAAAGGAATATAATTTACCACTTATTCCCATTTTCCTCTCCAACCTCTTTTTACCATCTCTAATCTAGCAGAGTCTTCAACATCCCCAACTAGAAATATATAAATATCTTCCAATGATGGCTCTTCTTCTTTAATTACTCTATAATCCTTTAACTCATCTAATTCTTTTTCAGGTATTCTTAGAACATAATGATTATCATACGTTTCTATAACATATTTACCTAAAGCTGAAGGATAATTATTCACCTCAATCTCTACAACCCTGCCTAAATAATTCTTTAGTTCTTCTATATTGCCTTGCGCTATAACTTTTCCCTTCTTTAATAATATAATTTTTTCCGCAAGCTCTTCTATATCTTTCATGTAGTGCGATGTAAGTAAAACAGTTTTATCTTTGCTTATTCTTCTGACTAAGTCTCTAAACATTCTTGCAGATAAGGGATCTAAACCTAATGTGGGCTCATCTAAAAGTAACACTGATGGATCTGCTATCAAAGCTCTAGCTAAGGCTAACTTTCTTTGCATTCCAGTGCTAAACTTCATATAGGGTATGTTAGCCCATTCTGATAAACCAACTAGGTCTAGCAGCTCTTTTGCCCTATTTCTGGCTTCTGATAGTGAAAGGTTCTGAAGGCTTGCAAAGAAGATTAAATTTTCTAACGCAGTAAGTCTATAATAGAATAATCTCTCACTTACAGTTACTAGTCCTATCATTTCTCTTACTCTCTTCTCGTCTTTGACAACACTAAAACCATTTATAAAAGCATCTCCAGACGTTGGTATTATTAATGTTGAAAGTATTTTAATTAATGTAGTTTTTCCTGCCCCATTTGGTCCCACCAATGCTCCAATTGTTTTTTTGTCTATCTTAAATGACACATTATCTAGAGCTCGTATATCCTTGTTTTTTATCTTAAAAATTTTTGAAAGATTAATGGTCTCAATTGCCATTAGTTAATAATTTTATGATTGAGAATTTAACTTTTTCTGAAAGGCATTTGTACTATCTGCTCTTTATTCTAAAATTAACCTTATTTATAATTATCTGAGATTATATAAAGGGAAAATAATTATATACATACTTAAGAAGATTAATAGGATATAAGTATTAAATGGTTATAATAGAAAGATTTAAAAACTACTAGGAGAATATTACACGTATGACTAACGAGAGTATAAAATATTTAGCAATAAAAATGCTAGCAGATAAGGCATATGTAGTAGATGCTATTTACAGTTATCTAGTAGAAAGTGAGAGACCAAGTGTTCTTGCATACAAATACAATATTACAAAACATACGATAAGAGGAAATATAATGAGGTTTGTAGAGAAATCTGGAGGAGAAGGGAAAGCAAGAAAATTGATAAAGTTAATAAAAGAAAGCAACGCAAAAGTAAGCCCTATAGTATATAGGTCAGATGGTTTATATACATGCATATTATGCAACGAGAAACTTGATGAAGGAAAACTAGAGAAGCATATAACTACTAAGCATAAGGCTGAATTACAAAAGGCAATAAATTACATTATCTCTAAGATCGAGCCTAAGAAGAAAGAAGATGACAATAAAAAGAAGGAATTAGTAGTTAACGCTTAAAAAGATATAATTTTTATTATTATAAATACTATTCATTCTAATTTTAGTTAAGTATTATCTTCAACTGAAACTCCTATTCAAGCTATTATCTTTTTGAACTTTCTAATCTAAGATACGACTTTTTTATGATTAAAAGCTTGGAAACTTAAAAAGAATCTGAAGATGAAAAGTATTTGGGGAATCTTTAAGCTAACTAAAGTGGAACTAATGACCATAAACTAACTATTACACTGCTGAAACTCATTGCCAGTGCGGCGTATTCTGGTGGGAGAGTTAAATATGGATGAAAGACTCCTGCTGCGATTGGTATTAGTATAGTATTGTATCCAAATGCCCAACTCAAATTCTCCTTAATTTTCCTTACAGCTAGTTCAGATTCCTTAAAAAGTACTATTATATCATTAAGAGATTTTATCACAACCTTTCCCGCATTTTTAGCTAGATCGGTCCCACTATTCATAGCTACACCCACATCAGATTCTTTAATTGCCATTGCATCATTTATTCCATCTCCAATGAACATCACATTATACCCCTCATCTCTGAATTTTCTCACCAAATCAGCCTTATCCTCTGGGCTCATTCCCTTATATATCTCAACATCTAATTCCCTCATAATCTCATCTACACTTTTACTTCTATCCCCAGTAGCTACTATCACTCTTATTCCCTTTCTCTTAAGATAATCTATAACATCTTTAGCACCATCTCTTATCCTGTCTTTCAAATTAACTATTCCTCCAGCTTTACCATTAACACAAATGAAAATATCACCTTCCTCATCACTTACATTCCAATTGCAATTATTTATAACAAAATCCCTATTTCCAACAATTACATCATTCCCAGAAACTTTGGCATAAATCCCTCTTCCTGGAAATTCCTCATAATACTCAACGTTACCGTCAATTTTCGGAAAGGCGCTTGCGATAGGATGAATACTTTTTGACTCCGCTATTGCTGCCAATACAAAAGCATTATCTATAAATTCCTTTTTGTTTACTATACTGTATTTTCCCTCAGTTATTGTACCAGTCTTGTCTATAATTACCATGTTTATCTTTCTAATTTCTTCAAGTACCTTCCCATCTCTTATCACTATACCTCTTTTTAATGCCCTATTCACTATAGAAAGTACTGCCATAGGAGTTGCTAAGCCTAAAGCACAAGGGCAAGCTGAGGCTAAAACTGCTACACTAAAAAGCATAGAAGTAACAATATTAGCGTTTAATACAAATTTCCAAATCACAAAGGTTAATATGGAAATAATTATAACTACTGGTACAAATAATCCTGAAACTCTATCTACTAAGTTTTGAATTGATATTCTAGCATTATAAGCCTCTCTTATATTTTGAGTAACTTGCATTAAATAACTTCTATCCCAATTTCTAGTAACGTAAACTTCTAAATAACCATTAACTAGGAAACCACCTGCTAAAACGTTATCCCCCTTCTTTTTCAAAACCGGCCTTTGCTCCCCCGTTAATAAAGATTCATCAACCTCACCCTCACCATTTTCTACTATACCATCAGCAGGGATCCTTTCTCCAGCCCTAACTACTACTATATCCCCCACCTTTAACTCGTCAGAGTCTAAAACTCTCCCATCCTTTAACATAGCCTTATAAGGCTTTACGTAAACATCAGAGCTCATCTTAGCCTTAATATACGCTTCTAAAGTCTTACCAACTAGTATGAATGTTATAAGCAGTGCAGACTCCATGAAAAATTTGCTAGGCAGAAAGAGACTAGAGAACCACATTATATTTGAAGAAAGAGATACTAAAACATCCATATTTGTAGTCTTATTTCTTAATGCCCTATATGCACCTTTATGAAACCTTAATCCAGAATAGAATTGTACTGGCATAGAGAGTATGAGCGAAAAAGAGGGGAATATAATTGAAAGAGAAGTGAAAATTATGCCTATAATTAATCTAGTTAATAAATCTTTAAAATCCTTGTACGTAATTTCTTTTTCACTCTTTTGAGAATTTACTATAACTCCTTTCACATTTGCCTCTTTTAATATACCTTGAGGATTATTAGAAACTGGATTATAGTAAATAGTTATTGTAGATAGGCTAGCATTAGAGGAAACTTCCACCACACCTTTAATGTTTTCAAATCTCTTCTCTATCTTAGGAATTTCCTCTGGATTAGCGTTAATTTTCACAGTAAAACTTTGAATAACAACATCATATCCAGCCTTTCTTACAGCCCTAACTAAGTCCTTTAATCTAACATTACCAGATAATATTACTTTAGCACTTCCAGTCGCTAAATTAACATCAGCTTCTTTTACTCCATTTACTGACTTTAAGGATTTTGAAACGGTTAAAACGCAAGTTGAACAATGCATTCCAACTATTTTTAACTCTTCCTCCTTATCCATTTGGCATTCCCTTAGGTCCACCCCTCAAATACTCTTCTGGATTTCTCTGAAACTCCCTTAAACAATGATGCGAACAGAAGTAGTATATTTTTCCCTTATACATAGTCTTATATTGACTTTTCTCATCAACTTCCATTCCACATACAGGGTCAATCATAATTCATACTATGCATTTTAATATGAAAAATTTTATTTTGCATCAAAATGTACGTGTTAGATTAAACTTACATACAAAATGACCGTAAAATTCTCTCAATTACGCATTACCTTTACGTGCAAATTTTTTCTTTAATTCAGATAGGCAAGAATTACAACACGCATAATAAGTCTTCCTCCCTATTCTATAAACTAATGGACTTTCATGTATTTCTTTTCCACAATAATCACACTTAACTACAAAGTTTCCCTTTCCAATAAATGATAGATCTTTTGCCTCTATCTTACTTAGCTTATTCTCCAACTCTTCCAGAGTATTTGCCCTCACAATATTCATAAATCTACCATCAAGTAGCTTATAACACTCCCCATTACAATAGCCTGAAATAACGAATG
>JAVYOH010000041.1:0-13454 GCA_038734615.1 Saccharolobus sp.
CCATTTCATTAATGTGCTTGGCAAGTTCCTTCCAGCTATTGAATTTGATCTCACATGATGGACAGATGGGCATAAGTATAAACTCGCTAATTTGGTTATTAAACTTAATTTCACTGCTAACCTAAAATAAATTAGTAGACTGAAGAGAAAAAAATAAATTTTAACTGCCTAATAGTAAGTAGGTGTATTTTTTTGGAAGATTATGGTTATAATTTCCTTTTATTATCTAGAATTACTAGAAGTATAGGCATAATATATGTTACACTTTCCTCTCCATTATATCTCTCTAGCATTGGGATAAAGCCAGAATTAATAGGCGTATTATTTCTAGGTGCAATAGGTTTTTCCTCATTTATAACTCTAACCTTAGGAATTTTAGGCGATAAATATGGATATAGGAAAATATTAATCATTTCAGATTTAATATCTGCGCTTTCCGCATTAATATTGTCAATAACCTCAAATGTTTATTTAATAGCCTTAGCCTTAATAATTGGCGGAGTAGGTGGTGCAGCTGGAGGAATTAGAGGAGCTTTCTCACCTGGTCTAACTGCGTTAGTCGCTAGTAATTGGGTTAACGAGACTGAAAGGGTTAAGAGAATGAGTTTACTTATGTCTGCAGCTTCTTTTTCTGGAATTGGTGGTAGTTTCTTACTTTCAATTAGATCTTTGATTAATAATACAGTAGAGGGTTATAGGATTTTATACGCAATCTCATTTATTCTTCTTTTAATGTCAGTTATATCACTATTTTTTGTTAGAGAGGTTAAAAGGCCTAAAAAGACTTCAAAAATTATTAAAAAATCTAGTGCGAAATACATATTTAAGGTTATAATATCAAATTCTATAACGGGTTTTGGCTTAGGTATTGCAATACCGTTATTACCATTATGGTTTAAGCTAGCGTTTCATGCTAACTCATCTGAGATAGGCATAATTTTTACGTTTTCATATCTAACTACAGCCTTAGGCTCTTTCCTAGCTAGTAAGATTAGATCAAATCCCCTTAAAATAGCATCAATTACGAGAATATTTAATGGCGTTTTACTAGTAGCTATGGCACTATCACCTTGGTTCATACTAGCTTCAGTATTATATGTAATTAGGGGATTTAACGCTGGAATCGGATCACCAAATAGGTCAATAGTTAACGTTAGAGGTGTATCTAATGAAGATTTCGGTACTGCTTCAAGTCTTCAAGGTTTAGCTACTAGACTATCTCAAATGAGTTCAGGATTAAGTGGATATTTATTAGATTACTACTTACCATTGCCTTTAGAAATAGGTGGATTATTGCAAGCAATAGGAGGTTATGTCTACATGAAGCTCTTATCTGGATATAAGAAAGTTACAGTTGAAACTCAAGACCTTAAAGAGGGAAAAGACAACACGGAGTCTAGAAGATCTGAAAGCAAATAGATTTAAAAATTCGTATATTATTTGTTTATTACAACTTTAACTAACGCTGAAATTAAAAACCTTACAATTTTTATCCCCATTTTGGAGCACTAGATGTGGTAATACTGCTTGATGTTGTTGTGGCTGTATTAGTAGTTGTTGTAACTACTGCATGATGAGGTACCGCAGCTAATCCGAAGAAAACTCCACCAATAATTAATCTACAGATACTCCTAGCACTGCTAATTCTATTTTATTTATTTTCATATTTTTAAATTTTTTCCTAAAAAACATTTTCAACGTAACTAATGATTTGAGCAAATTTTTAAAAATAAGTGATCATAAAAAGTTATATGCCACGTGTATCTATTGCATCATTGGGCATAGGTATAGTAGCTGGAATATTAAGCTTTGCGTGGGCGGCTGATCATTATATGGGCTTATCCTTTCTTTTGAGAACTCCCAGTAAAAAGAGTCACAAATTCCATCATCTCATCATCTAGTTGATCCATCTTGTTCTTAATGTCTGAAACAATTTTGATTGATGAATGTTTGTATCTGGCTTCGTCTCTTTATTTCTAATTGTAATGAGAACATAGAGAAGTACAATTAATATAACAAAAGATATTACTAATCCAGTTATGGCTAGAATGTCTACCAAGCTAAATCATAATTATCACAATTTTTATCTATTTATCCTTTTCGTTCAGAAAATCTGTGTGAAAAATCAGTATTCGACGTCAGGTAAGTTAATTGTGATAATTTAAAAAAGATTAAAGTATGATTAAAAAAATTGATTTAGTAATATTTAAACATTTTCAGTAAAGCACTTATACTATTTACGTTATGAAATATTATCAGTTGTTAAATTCAGTATTCGAGGATAATTGTCTGTATTCTTTATTAAAAATTGTTTATCATACTCTTAGACACTTAGTGATATACGTTAAGTTAACGAGATCTTTAAAGGACTAATCTTGCTATTAAATTTATCATTATAAATAATTGTTTTTTTAAGCATTATTAAAAATCAACGAGCAAAAGTTTTAATAAATTAAAGTTAATCATTTAACTATATGGTTCAGTACAAGTGGATTGCTTTATCAAATACAAGCCTTGGAGTATTCATGGGTTTTATGAATGCTAATATAGTTTTAATATCATTGCCAGCAATATTTAGAGGTATAGATATAAATCCCTTTAATTCTTTCCAGTACCTCTTGTGGATTCTCTTTGGTTACAACATAGTTGCAGCAATTTTAGTAGTAAATGTAGGTAGGATTTCTGACATATTTGGGAGAGTTAGAATGTATAATCTAGGCTTCTTAATATTTACAATAGGTTCAATACTACTTTACATAACCCCTGGTAAAGGAGACATTGCTGCTTTACAGATCATTTTTTATAGAATAATTCAAGCGATTGGAGGTTCTCTATTAATGGCTAATAGTGCAGCTATACTATCAGAAGCCTTTCCACCTAATCAAAGGGGTTTTGCCTTAGGATTAAATGGTGTTATAGGTATATTTGGAGGAGTTGCAGGAATAATAATTGGTGGTGTATTAGCTACTGTTTATTGGCGTGATGTGTTTCTGGTCAATGTACCAATAGGTATTATAGGAACAATATGGTCATATAAATCACTTAGACAATTATCTAAACCTATTAGACAAAAAATAGATATTGCAGGTAATATCGTGTACGCAGTTTCACTTATTTTAATATTAATAGGAATAACATATGGTATTTTACCTTACGGTAATCAGGTTACTGGATGGACTAATCCTTACGTTATATCAAGTATTCTAATCGGAGTAATATCTTTCATTGGCTTTCTCTTTATTGAGACTAAGGTTAAAAATCCAATGTTTAGATTGGATTTATTCAAGATAAGGGCTTTCACTTCAGCATCAATCGCAATACTTTTAGCTCAGATAGCGTTTGGAGGTTTGCAATTAATGTTAATCTTATTATTACAAGCCATATGGTTACCGTTACATGGATATAGTTATGAGGTTACACCATTTTGGGCTGGAATATATCTTTTGCCATTATTAGTTGGCCAAGTAATAATGGGGTCAATAGCTGGAAGATTATCTGATCGTTACGGGGCTAGAGTTTTAGCGACATTAGGGTTACTAATATTAGGAATAGGTTTTATACTATTAACTTTCTTGCCATATAACTTTAATTATCTAGAATTTGCTATAATAATATTCTTTATGGGCGTAGGTAATGGATTATTTGTATCTCCTAATATGGCAGCATTAATGAACGCGGCTCCTCCTCAACATAGGGGTTTAGCTTCCGGAATAAGAGCAATGCTAACCAACACTGGTAGTACTCTTAGCATTGGAGTATTCTTTACCATAGTTATTGATATATTATACTTAACCTTACCATCAGCATACGCCTCTGCTCTAAATTCACTTGGATTATCTCAATTAGTTCCTCTATTGTCTAAAATACCTCCTACAGCAGCGATATTTGCAGCCTTTTTAGGTTATAATCCAGTTTCAACCATATTATCACAATTACCGGCTTCAGTTTACAATTCAATACCGTCATCTACTTTAGCTACTATAACTAGCAATTATTGGTTCCCTAACGTTATTGCACCAGCTTTTATGGAATCGTTAAGAATTGCCTTTTACATTTCTGCTGGTATGGTATTCTTAGCAGCTTTGGCTTCAGCATTAAGAGGAAGAACAATAATATATGAAAGAGATCTAATGGGACAAGCGGCTAATAAAACAGATTAGACATTTTTAGATAATTCGAAGAAAGCTCTCCAAAACGGATCTTCCTCTGGATGTTCTATTTTTACTTTGCTTCCATCATTTTTAACTAGCGTGACGCCTTTTTCTTCATCAACTATTTCCCCTATTATTTCTGCTTCTATACCATTTTTCCTTAACTCCCTTACTATCTCATTTCCCTTATCTGATACTATAATCATCGTCCCCTCACTTATAGAAATCCAAGGATCAATATTTACTATTTTAGTAACCTCTTTTACAGCATTGTTGATAAAGAGTCTATTCTCGTATATTCTGATACCCTTATTGGTTACATTAGAAATTTCAGTTAAAGCGCCGAAAACCCCTCCCTCAGTCGCGTCATGCATTAAATGTATTCCAATATTTGATGCTATTAAACCGTCTTTCCAGCAGCTCATCTGCCAATACATATTATAAGCCTCGTTAAAGACCTCATTAGTTAATCTCTTCTTAAAATATTCTGGATATAAATTAGTTAAAAGTGCAGTAGCCTCTATTGCAGGCCCCTTAGTCATTATTACACTATCCTTAGCCTTAACCTTAGAAGGCATTCCTAACTTATCCTTACTTCCAATTCCTAGCATTGTAAATCCTCCAACCATTGGATAATCAGTGCCTTCATAGACTCCAGTATGTCCTCCAACTACCATAACGCCTATTTCGTTTAAAGCCTCATGAATCCCAATCCACATTTCCTCAAACTCATTATCTTTAATTTTAGTGGGTAAGTTTAGATCTATTAACGCATATCTAGGAGGTATTCCAGAAGTCATAACATCACTAGCTAATATGTGAACCGCAAACCAGGCTGCTTTTTTAAAGCCAAATTGCGGCACAATGAAAACTGGATCAGTCTTAACTACTAACACTCTTCCATCTTGCAAATCTATTACTCCAGTGTCTACGCCGTGCTGAGGAGCAATTATAACTTCCTCATGCCTTTTACCTAAATTTGGATAAATTATCTTTGTAAATATTTGCTCATCTATTTTACCTAGTCGCATAATATGTAGAATAGTATTTATTATTAAATTCTTGTTGTTCATCCATGCTTTAGAATTCCAAAGCATTTAAATAGAGTATAGGTTTTTTCTTATTGTGAATCCCGTTCATATATTAGCGAAAAAGGGGGAAGTGGCTGAAAAAGTATTAATAGCTGGAGATCTTGGGAGAGTAAAGTTACTTTCAACATTACTTAAAGATGCAAAACTAGTTAATGAGAATAGGGGATTTCTAGTTTACACTGGAAAATATAATGAGGAAAGAATTAGCATAGCTACTCATGGTATAGGGGGACCTTCAATTGCAATAGTTTTAGAGGAGTTAGCAATGCTAGGAGCTAAGACATTTATAAGATATGGAACTACTGGAGCATTAGTTCCTTATATTAATCTTGGCGAATACGTTATAGCTACTGGTTCATCTTATAATCAAGGTGGAATATTTTATCAGTATATTAAGGATAACGTATGCTTAGGTGCAACTCCAGATTTTAAGTTAACTACTGAGCTAGTTAATGAGTTTTCAAAAAGAGGTCTTAAGTATCATTTGGGTAATGTGTTTAGTAGTGACGCATTTTACGCTGAGGATGAGGAATTTGCTAAGAAATGGAGTGAAAGGGGTAATATAGCCGTTGAAATGGAATGTGCAACATTATTCGCATTAAGTAAAATGAAGAATTGGAGAAGTGCTGCGGTTCTTTTAGTTAGTGATAATTTAGCTAAGGGGGGAATTTGGATTTCTAAGGATGAGTTAGAGAAGAGAGTTTTAGAAGGGGCTCAGGCTATTTTAGAAGTGCTAGCAAGAATTGAATAGATCTCTGAAGAAGAAAAAAGGATAAATACTTGAATTTGAGTTTATAGTTATGGAAACAAAGTTAGTTGTATTAAGTAATTACAAAGCAGTTTTAGGCGAAGGTCCAGTTTATGATAAAGAATTAAATAAACTATTTTGGGTTGATATAGAAGGTAAGAAGATAATTATAAATGATCTTAACACTGGTACTGAGACTTTTTATGATACGCAAGATTTAGTATCTTCACTTTGCGTAATTGATGAAAGAAGGATAATAGCTACTATTAGGCATGGCTTTTACATTATAGATTTAAAAAATAATTCTTTGAATAAACTAGGTGAAGTTGAGTCTAATATAGAATATAATAGGTTTAATGATGGAAAATGTGATAAGATGGGTAGGTATTGGGCAGGAACAATGAATATGTTAGAAAGAAAACCTACGGGGAATTTTTACAAATTTGATGGAAATAATATTACTAAGGTGTTAGAGGGTTTAACAATCTCTAATGGCCTTGGATGGGATTATGAAGATAAGGTAATGTATCTAATTGATACGCCAACTAGAAAGGTTTTCGTATTTGATTTCGATCTTAAAAAAGGAGAGATATATAATAAAAGGGTTGCAGTAGATTTTGGCAATGAGCCCGGTAATCCAGATGGTATGGCTGTAGATGCTGAAGGTAATATATGGGTGGCTCATTGGGGAGGAGGTAAGGTTACTAGATGGAATCCTAAAAATGGTAAAAAGTTATTTGAGATAAAAGTTCCAGCAACTTATGTTACTTCAATAACCTTTGGAACTCCGGAAATGAATCAAATATTTATAACTACTGCAGGTAAAAGTCAAGATCCACTAGCTGGAAAATTGTTTACAACTAAGGTAGATGTTAAAGGATTACCTAATTACAGGTTTAATTATAATAATAATAAATAATTTATTTTGATGATTTATAATACCTAACCTTTATTTCATTGTATAACTCTCGAGGACTAGGCTCTCTTCCTAATTTTTCCTTAAGATCCTTAATAATACTTTCAATAATACTCTTAACTTTTTTACCAGAAATACAATATTCTGGAACATTAAAGTTAGGGATTCCTTTATTATCATAGGTATTTATAATGTCTTTTTGCTCATCCTCAGTTGCAAAGGGATATGAGAGGCAAGCATAAGGCTTAAAAGCATGAATTCCGCACATCCATCCCCTTTGAAATGGACAAGGTCTTGGGAGTAGATGTAAATCATTAAATTTATTGAGAACTTTTAAACTATCCTTATCTAATCTTTTTTTCAATTCATTATAATCAAAGCCATATACTGGAACTGGATAACCAGATTTACAACACTTTCCTCCACACTCTTCACACTCCTTTGATACGTCAATAAATACATTCATGGCAAGTTGAAATACGAGTGAATAAGCACCGAATTTGACCTCTGGCACGTTTTCATATTTTTCAAGAAATTCTAAGACTTTCTCAAAATAATCTAAATCACCTCTTAAGGCTCTTTTAACCATGTAATTAATTTCATTAGGACTAAACGACATGTCTAAAATATAAAGTATTTTCTAAGAAAATAAGTTACCTTTACCTATAATGAATTACTTTTTCAATTATATATGAATTTGAAAGAAAATATATTATGAAAAAATCTATATAGTTACACTTTTCCTATATACTTAATTCTTTTTAACTCAAGTTATTCTTATAACATATGAAGGCGATTTCCACTCTCGCTATAGCAGCAATAGTGATAATAGTAATAGCTGTAATAGGTGCAGCAGCCTATTTTATCATTCATCATCCATCATCAACAAATACACCAACAACTTCGTCTCCTATTACACTCACTGTCGTAACATTTAGTGGAGAATCAGCTCAATTTATACAATACGCAGGAGAGCTTTTCCACCAACTCCATCCTAATGTTCAGGTTCAAGTAATTCAATATCCATTTAGCCAATACATAGATAAGGAATTGACAGCATTAGAAGCTCATTCATCACAATATGATATTATAGGCTTTACCTCAACTTCGGCCTTAGACGTTGAGCCCTATTTATTACCATTAAATCAAAGTGATTTCAATTTCTCTGATATAATTTACTCACAAGAGGATTTTGGAGGAACTTATTACAATATAACAACGGGAAAGACAGAAATTATAGGAATAGCTTATGAGACTGCAGTCTA
Organism: Saccharolobus sp.; assembly: GCA_038734615.1. Lineage (GTDB taxonomy): Archaea > Thermoproteota > Thermoprotei_A > Sulfolobales > Sulfolobaceae > Saccharolobus. Next base: position 8,172 of record JAVYOH010000041.1, read on the forward strand.
CCTTTTAGCCTACAATGCAACAATATTTGGGAATCAAACATTGGCCCAAGAATTTGAGCAAGAATATCATATGAATTTCTCTCCAGTAACATATAAAAATTGGACTGTAGTGTTAGATGTTGATCAATTCCTCACATCACATCATATAACCAAATACGGCTTTCTAATTGACGATCATGTAGCTCATGGGATTATTGACGCTTTCCCAGCAGTGTTCGGCTGGTATTATTTCAGAGATACATCAATTAATATGGGAAATCCTTCTGGATTACCAAATTACAATATAATGTTTGAAGGAAAGATACTTCCTGGCTTCAATTATCCATTACCATCGTTTAATAGTAGTTCTGGTGTAGAAGCCCTAATAACGTATAGGGAGCTAGTAAGTTATGAGCCAAATCCATCACAAATCCAAATATCTTATGATAATCTACCATCATTCTTCTCTCAAGCAGCTGGAGCGTTTTTATTCACATCACAATTAAGCTATATTAATAATTCTAAAGACGTATTATTAGCACCATTACCAGGTGGTTATGCAGAAACTGGAACTGACTTCTTAGGCATTAGCAAATACTCTGCACACCCACAGTTAGCTTTGGAATTTTTGCAATTCTTAGTATCTCCTAATGTTCAAGAAATTGCTTTCCTAAAATTCGGCAAATTCCCAATATCTAAGCAAGCTTTCATTAGTTTAATAAGTAATTCCTCAATTCCAGCATATCAAAGAGAATGGTTACAAGAAACTTACATAGCTGCTCTTAATGCTTCCGCTAATCCACCTAATATACCACCCACTTACCCAAGCCTTATACCTAGTTTCAATAACGAAGTATTTCAGTTCTTAACAGCTCCTCAATACAATGAGACTTATGCAATGCAAATATTACAGCAAGCAGCATCTGCTTGGGTTAAGGCTGTATCCTAATAGTAAAAGTTAATACTTTTTATTTTCATAATTTTTTGATAACTATTGATTACTCTTAAAAACGTTACTAAGTTTTTTGGTAACTTCAAGGTTTTAGATGATATTAATCTTAAAATAGAGAAGGGAGAGTTCTTTGTAATCTTAGGTAGATCTGGGTCTGGAAAGACTACACTTTTAAGGCTTATAGCTGGGTTAGAAAAAGTATCTTCAGGGAAAATATTTATAGAAGACAAAGACGTTACAAATTTTCCTCCATCAAAACGAGATGTTGGAATGGTTTTTCAAAATTATGCATTATATCCAAATAAAACAGTTTATGAAAATATGGCTATATCATTAGAAAATTCAAATTTAAATAAAGAAGAAAAAGAAAAGATAATTATTGATATTTCTAAGGAATTAGATATATATAATTTATTAGATAAATACCCTAATCAACTATCTGGAGGGCAGCAGCAGAGAGTAGCAATAGCTAAGGCTTTAGTGAAAAGGCCTAAAGTAATGCTAATGGATGAGCCATTATCAAACTTAGATGCTCAACTCAGATATTCTGCAAGAAAGCTAATTAAAAGAATACAAAGGGAATTTAATATGACTACACTCTATGTAACCCACGACTCTAATGAAGCTTTAGCACTTGCTGATAGAATATGTGTAATTGATAAGGGAAAGATCCTACAGGTTGGAAAACCAGAAGATATTTATAATGATCCTTCAAATGAGACAGTAGCAACATTATTATCATCAATGAGCTTTTTACAAATTGATGGGAATGTCCTTGGAGTAAGGTCAGATGATATTATATTAGGAGAAGGGCAATATGAGGGAATAGTTACGAATTGTGAATTCTGGGGGTCACATTATTTGATTTATATTGATTATAATGGAGACGAATTAAGGGCTACGAGTAAAACTAGAATAAAAGAGGGATCAAAGATAAAATTTGATTTAGTAAAGTATAAGGTGTTTAAGAATGGTTAAATATTCCATTCCTTATTTGTCATATATCACGTTATTTGGAATTATACCTCTAATCCTAACTTTTATTATAGTTGGTTTAAATTTTAGTTCAGCTAGATCAGCATTTTCAATAACAAATCCAATAGAAATAATTTATAATACATTTTATTTTTCGTTGTTTACTGCAATGGTTTCAACAATACTAGGCTTTATTCTCGCAGTTGGTGTTGATATTTACCCTAAAAAAATTCTAATCTTGCTAGCATTACTACCATTTACCATACCTTTTACATCTTCTGCATTAATTTGGGTAATAAGTTTATACGGTGGTTATGGATGGTTTACTTATTTACTCGGAATTAATTACGATCCATTATACTTCTCTAAGACAGCTCTAACTACGGTTAGTCTAGTCAGTGCATGGAGTTCTGTACCCTTATCATTCCTTTTAATACTAGCTTCATTAAGAAGTGTTCCAAATGAGGTTAAAGAATCTGCTCAAATAGATGGTTTGACGCTTTCCCAATATTATCTAAACGTAGCATTTCCTTATGCGTTAAAGGGAATATTACTTTCATTTTTAATTAATTTTGTATTATCCATGGGAAACTTTGATTTACCATACGTTATGACTCAAGGAGGTCCAGGGTTCTCTACCACTACTTTATCCTTAATGGTTTACTTCATGATGTTTGAATATGATAATTTCTCTGGAGGAGCACTATTTGCTGCAATACTATCACTTATAGCATCTATCCCAGCAATAGGAGTAGCTTTACTAGTTAAAAAGAAGGGCTTTAGGATAAGCTTACCAGCAATAAGAATTTCCGATAAAATATTTAAACCATTAGTTCTAACCTTAACAGTAATTATCATCCTATTCTTAGATTTCCCAGTTTATTGGATGGTATTAGTTGCTACAAGACCAAATACTCTAGATTTTATAAAGCCTCCTATCTTACTTCCGAAATCCTTTAATCTAACTTACTTAATATCGTCCTTACACTCATCAGTACCTTACATGATAAGTTCGATAATAGTAGCTTTGATTGTAGGCTTAATAACGATCTTACTATCGAGCTTAGGAGCATATGAGAGCGCTAGGAAATTCTGGTTCTGGCTCTTAATATTATCAATATATTTATATGCACTACCTACTACTTCTTACATAATACCAGTATATTTATTTGAAGCAGATGCAAAATTAATTAACACCTGGATAGGTCTAGCATTACCTTCAGCAATATTCACTGCAACCTTTGCCTTTTGGACTATGTTTAATTTCTATATAGATTTTCCGAAAGTGTATGAGGAAGCTGCTGAAATTGATGGAATGAAAAATAGGATGATTAGATTGATATTACCCTTATCTAGACCATTCCTAATTGCAAGTTTTATAATATCCTTCATATTCGCTTGGCATTTACTTTTCTACCCATTAGTGTTAAGTGAAACACCATATAATATGAACTTTCCACCTAGTGGAAGTGAGACAATAACTATTTTCGCATTAAATGCAATAACGCAAGGATCTGTAAATTGGGCTCTTCTAGCATCTTCCGCATTAGTTGCTGCTTTACCAGTTATAATAATCTCGTACGTTGCCCAAGACTATATGCTAAGAGGATTATATAGTGGGGGAGTGAAGGGCAGTTAAATAATTAATTGTTTAATCGATTATTTTTTAAGATTGTTAAACTCATTTTTACTCCATGAACACTAATTTAGTCCTTATCATACTAACGTTGGGTACTTTAATGGCAGGGGTAGATATTACAATAGTTTTACTCGCCTTGCCTACTATAACTACAGCTCTTCACACAGATTTACTTTCATCAATTTGGGTTCTTTTATCGTATTTATTAGTAGTATCTATCCTTTCCACGCAAACAGCTAGATTAGGTGATATTTTAGGAAAGGGTAGAATTTACAATCTTGTTTTTTAATTTTTACTATAGGATCTTTATTATGTGGATTATCTGGAAATATAATATTATTAATAACATTTAGGATTTTACAAGCAATAGGAGGTCTATGCTAGTGTCTAATAGTTCTTCAATAATCGCAGATATTTTTCCTTCAAATCAAAGAGGTAGGGCATATGGTATAACTAGCTTAGGTTGGAATGCTGGATCTCTATTAGGAATAGTATTAGGAGGAATTTTAACGACTTTATTAGGATGGCAATACATATTTTACATAAACGTTCCTATTGGAATATTCTCATTTATATTAGGAATATTTAATATTAAAGATATAAATAAGATTAATTCTAAATTTGATATTTCAGGAGCAATAATTTTAGGTTTATCACTAACCTTCATTTCATTAGGCTTAGTATTTATTGCATCATATGGTTTGTCTTTAAGTAATATAATAGAGCTAATTCTAGGATTACTTCTAGTCCCACTCTTTTTATGGAATGAAACAAAAATTAAGTCCCCAATGATACAGGTTAGGTTATTTAAAATTAGATTACTATCTTACTCAATACTAGCTAGTTTCTTGCAAAACGTTGGAGCACTATCACTAACATTCCTTTTAATCATGTATTTACAAGGCGTTAGGGGACTATCACCCTTGGATAGCTCATTATTGTTAACCCCTAGCTATATTATAGCTAGTACCTTAGCACCTTTCATGGGTAGAGTAGCTGATAGGGGAAGGCCTGGTGTAATAGCTGCTATTGGACTATCTCTTATAATATTATCCCTCATCTTGTACTATTTTACACTAACTCCAACAACACCATATTATATGATTTTAATAATAAGTGCAATTACTGGCATAGGATCTTCTATGTTTTGGCCATCAAATAATACGGCTATAATGTATAATGCTCCAAGGGAATATTACGGTGCAGTATCTGGCATGGCTAGAGCAATAGGAAATGTAGGTACTACTATAAGCTATGTTGTAAGCATAACAGTTGCTACTTTAGTAATACCAAGGTACGTAGCCTTTGAGATCTTTTTAGGAACTAGTATTTTAAATGGTGGTGTAAGCAATGAATTCGTTAATGGATTACATTTTGCATTTTTAGTTTCAGCAATTATAATATTATTTGCAGCAATATTTTCTGTATTAGGCGGGAGTACTAAAGAGGTAAGAAATATTTGAATTTCTATTTCCATGAGTGATTCCTGCTTAAGTGTAAAATGGTTTAAAGTTTTCTATAAAGAAAATATATTGTTAAAAAATTTAATATAACTTAAATAAAATTAAGTTGAAATAATTTTTATATTAATTTTTGTAATGAATTTGCAAGTTTAAGTATTTTATCTTCCTCAAAATGTCTACCGACTAACTGCATTCCAACCGGCAGACCATTAGAAATAGGTATATTAAGAGCAGGATGGCCGATAACATCGGTATTCAAAATAATCAGCCTAAGC
>JAVYOH010000042.1:0-5251 GCA_038734615.1 Saccharolobus sp.
ACTATAACCCAGGTGGAATAAAAGGTATAGGACCAGAGAAAGCGCTTAAAATAATAAAAAAGTATGGTAAGTTAGAAAAAGCTATCGAATATGGAGAAATTCCAAAAATACAAATAACATTTGACATTAATGAAATAAGGAATTTATTTCTAAACCCACAAGTTGTTAAACCAGAAAAGGAGCTCCAGATAGAAACTCCAAGAGAGGATGAAATTATAGAAATTTTAGTAAATGAGCATAATTTTAATGAAGAGAGGGTAAGAAACGGGCTACAAAGGCTTAATAAAGCAATAAGAGAAATTAGAGATATATCTAGACAAACTGGATTAGACCAATGGTTTTAAATAGCTAGTAAAGATAAATTTAAAGCTATTTAGCCCTAATTATTCCCTTGTGGCAGTAAGGAATTTTTATCCTATATTTGTTGACATTTCTGGTTTCAATGTGTTAGTAGTAGGCGGAGGAAAAATAGGGAGTAAGAGGGCATTATCATTTAAAAAATATGGAGCAAATGTGACTGTTTTTAGTTTAGATTTTTCTCAGGAACTTAAAGATTCCCATATTAATATGATACAAGGAGATGCTAGTTTAATCGATGATAATTTAATAAGTAGATATGATATCATATTAACATGTACAAATAATCCTGACTTAAACAAGAAAATTTGTGAAAAATCGAAAAAATTAAGAAAATTATGTAATAATCCAACTAATCCAGAGGATTCTAATTTTATAGTTCCTATATTTTATTCTGATGAAAACTTCGAAATAGCGATAACTAGCAGAGGAAAGTCTAGCATATTATCTAAAGAAATCCTCTCTAAGATAACTAGTATAGTAAATAATTCTAGCTTACAAAATTTATTAAATTCCATGTATAATGTAAAGATATTGTTAAAGAGAAAGATACAAGATCCTTCTGTTAGGTATTTACTATATCATCGAATATACGATGATGAGACTTTTAAAGAATATGCTACTAAAGGAGATCTCAATAAGGCTCTAGATAGGGCAGAGGAGATTATACATGAATACAGATAACGAATTCCTAAATAACTATTGCTCAATAATATTTACGTATAAGACTGTAGGAATTAGTAATCTACATACATATTACTTTAGAGAATCTGAAATAAAAAAATTGTCACAATTAATTAACTCCGAACTACTAATATTACAAACGTGTAATAGAGTAGAGCTATATTTATATTCTAATAATAATGTTGACTCTGATATTGAAAAAATTATAAACTACTTAAATAATGTACATAATGTTCCAATTGGAAATAAAGCCAAAATATTATGTGGAAAAGATTCCATAAAACATCTATTCCTAGTCGCAAGTGGAGCAGATTCGCTTTCAGTAGGCGAATATGAAATTCTATCACAAATAAAAGATAGCATTGAAATATTCAAGAAATTAAATATTAGTGGTAAATATTTGGATATACTTTTTGAAAGAGCACTTAAGGTAGGAAGAAAGGTTAGAGAAAAAACTGGCATATCAAAAGGTAAAGTTGGTATATACTCATTGGCTGTAGATATAGCTAAAAAATCTATAGGTACATTTAGCGATAAGAGAATAGCTGTAGTAGGAGCAGGTGAAATGGCAGAGAAAATTACATATATGCTATATAAAGAGAATGCTAAAAATGTTACAATACTAAATAGAACTGTAGATAGAGCTAAAAATTTAGCTTCGAAGTATGATTACAAATATGAGATACTAGATCTAGATAAAATAAAGGATTTTGATTTAGTATTCGTAGCAATCTATCACGATAATCTAAAACTAGAAAATAAATGGAATACATTAATTATTGATATAACTGTCCCTCCATTATTTACTGGAAATAATGTTATCACATTACAAGATTTAGAACTAATTTCAATGCATAATTTAACTATAAGAGAGGAGGAAATGAAAAAAATAGATGAGCTAATAGATGAAGGGATTAACGAGTTAATATATGATTACAAAAAAGAAATATATAATGAAATTATCTCTAAAATAATGAAAAGGATAAAAAATATAACGGAAAATGAGATTATAAGAGCGTATAAAGAACTTCAGAAGCTAGGAATAGAAAATGAGGAAGCATTGGAAATACTCAACTTAATGACAAGATCTATGATTAAAAAGATATTTCAACCAGTATTTGAAAACATAAGGAATGGTATTTTCAACAAGGATGATTCAATTAACTACATTAACTTCCTAGTTGATATTTTTAAAGATGGTACTATTTCCAACCTTGAGACCCAGAAGGTTAAGGAAAAACAAGCTGATAAGGGATCTAGTAGCTGAGACTTATATCCCTATTACAAATTTAATACTTCCAATATTTATAAAGGAGAATATAAACGAACCTGAACCAATACCCACAATGCCTAATGTGAATAGATATCCACCTAATGACAAACTAATAAAATATATTGAGGAGAGCTATCAAAATGGAATACGAAATGTTATATTATTCGGAATCCCTTCATATAAAGATGATATAGCTTCTTCTGCTTATGATAAAAATGGAATTATACAGAAGTCAATTAGAATTATAAAAGAGACCTTTAAGAATAATTTAATTGTAATAGCTGATGAATGTACAGACGAGTACACTTCTCATGGTCACTGCGGCTTAGTAAAATACTGTAATGGAAACTATGTTGTAGATAACGACGAAAGTCTTAAGATTCATGCTAAAATTGCCTTAAGTCAAGCTGAGGCTGGAGCCGATATTATAGCTCCATCAAGCATGATGGATGGTGTAGTAAAAGCTATTAGAAACGCATTAGATGACGCAGGATTCCAAGATACTTTAATAATGTCCTATAGTGTTAAGTATGCTTCAGCATTATATGGACCTTTTAGAGAAGCTGCGTACTCAAAACCTGCATTTGGAGACAGACGAGGATATCAAATGGATCCAAGAAATGCATATGAGGCATTAAAAGAAGCTAGACTAGATATTGAGGAGGGGGCTGATATTTTAATGGTAAAACCTGCACACACTTACTTAGATGTAATAAGGTTAGTTAAGACCAATTTCCCAGAATATCCATTAGCAGCATATCATGTAAGTGGAGAATATAGCATGATTAAAGCAGCGGCAATTAATGGTTGGATAGATGAAAAAACAGTAGTTATGGAAATAACTACAGCAATTAAAAGAGCTGGTGCAGATTTTATAATAACATATTATGCGAACGATATTGCAAAATGGATGAAAGAAGGTGTACCTTTTTGAACAGTGAAGAATTGTGGAAACAGAGTATACAGCTTTTTGCAGGTGGAGTGAATAGTCCAGTTAGAGCCTCAGTTAAACCTTATCCGTTCTTTACAGATAGAGGAAAAGGAGCAATAATCTATACAGTTGATGGTAAAAGACTTATCGATTATGTTTTAGGATATGGACCCTTAATCTTAGGCCATTCACCAGACCCAGTTAAAAAAGCAATAATTGAGCAAATAGAGAAAGGATGGTTATTTGGAACACCATCAGAATTAGAAGTAAGACTTGCACGTAAAATCTCATCTCACATTCCATCTGCTCAGAAAATAAGATTTGTAAATAGCGGCACAGAAGCTACAATGACAGCGTTAAGACTTGCAAGAGGATATACACGTCGAACTAAAATTTTAAAGTTCAGCGGAAATTATCATGGAGCTCATGATTATGGCTTAGTTGAAGCAGGAAGCGCAGCAACTGAATATAATATTAGTATTTCTGAGGGTGTACCTTCTGAAATTCTCAATACTGTAGAAATATGCGAATATAATGATTTAGAATGCGTCGAAAAGAAACTAAGAAAAGAGGATATAGCTGGAGTTATAGTTGAACCAATTATGGGTAATGCGGGTGTAATATTACCAGAGAAAGATTTTCTTAGCGGATTAAGGGAACTTACAAAGACGTATAACACACTATTAATATTTGATGAAGTGATAACAGGATTTAGAGTTAGCTTAGGCGGTGCACAGTCATTATACCAAGTGTATCCAGATATAACTACGTTAGGAAAAATAATAGGCGGAGGATTACCAATAGGGGCTATAGCTGGAAGGGCAGATATAATTGATACACTTACCCCCTCTGGAAAAGTCTTCAACGCTGGCACATTTAATGCAAACCCTTTATCTATGATTTCCGGAATAGCTACTATACAGGAATTAGAAAAAGGTTATCCGTACAATATAGCTAATGATGCAGCTAGAAATATCGTAAGTGAGTTGGATAGCATGATAAAAATAAACCATACAATAAACCATATTGCGAGTATGTTCCAAATATTCTTTGAAGTTGAGAAGATTAAAAATTATGAAGATGCTAAAAAGGCTAATAAGAACTATTATATAAAATTCCACGAACTATCACTAAAGGAAGGGATCTTCATACCGCCTAGCCAATACGAAACAATATTCACTTCTGCCTCACACGATAATGATATAGTTAATGAGACTTTACATAAGTTAAGAAAAATAATAAGTGAGATGTCTTGAAAATAAGAATTGCTGCGAGAGGTAGCCAATTAAGTAAAAAGCAAGTAGAAATGGTAGGTGATAATCTGAGAAAATTAGGAATAGACTATGAACTAGTTGAAGTAAAAACCAAAGCAGATCTTTTTTCTAATGAGCCATTATATAAATTAGGGAAAGGAGTATTCGAAAAGGAAGTAAATGAAGCAGTACTAAGGGGAGAAGCTGAAATTGCAGTACATAGTATGAAAGATATCCTCACGGAATTTAATCCGGAATTAGAGATTTTTGCAGTACTAGAGAGAGATCCTCCTTATGATATACTTATAGCAGATAAGCCTTTAGCCAAAATAGAAAGTAACGCTGTTATAGGAACTAGTAGCATAAGAAGGAGAAACTTTACGAATTTTATAAGACCAGATTTAAATTTAAAAGAGCTTAGAGGAAATGTAGATTCTCGAATTAGAAAATATTTAGCGAGAGAATATGACGGAATAATTTTAGCCGAGGCATCAATAAGGAGATTAGGCATAAATATTAACTATTATAGACTTGATATATACGATTTTACACCTGAACCTAATCAAGGAATTATAGTAATTATAGGTAGAAAGAAAGACAATCACTTAAAGAAAATTTTTAGAGAAATTAACCATCAAGATACTTTAGATGAGGCATTAGCTGAAAGAGCAGCTATAAGTGTTATAGGTGGAGGATGCCATTCTCCCATAGGAATATTGTTCAGGAAAGAGGGAAAAGAGTTATTTGGAATAG
>JAVYOH010000042.1:5322-13384 GCA_038734615.1 Saccharolobus sp.
CTAGAATTAGGAAAGTTATTAGCAAGGGAGATGAAAAATGAAGGTATTATTCCTTAGACCAGAAAGTTTATCAGAGTTTGACCCAATTGGATATCTCACTCTAATCCCAAAAAATTTGGAAATAATTAATATACCACTATTTAAAATTAAATGTTTACCTTACACCTTACCTGATATCAAAACATATGAGGCAGTAGCATTTACGAGCCAGAATGCTATAATTTGTTTTAAGCATATGAATATGATTAAATCGCACAAAATATATGCAATAGGAGATGAGACAGCAGATATTCTTAGGAGGCTGTATAACATTAATCCAATAATTCCAGACGTTTTTACAAGCATCGCGTTAGCTAAGAAAATACTTATGGATAATATTAATAGTATAATAAGCATAAGAAGTAAAAAAGCTTCTAATGATATGGAAAAAATTCTTAAAGATAAGATAAGATACGATGAGATCCACGTTTATGATGTTGATGTTATAGACGAAAATGTAAGTAAAGTAAGATACCTATTAGAGAATTGTAAAATAGATGCTGTAGCTTTGACAAGTTCTTATATAGCAAAATTAGTAGCACAATATATTAATCCTGAATGTAAAATGAAAATTTTTAGTATAGGTCCAGTTACTACGCGAGCTATAACAGAAATCAAAAGTGGAATAAAAATAATAGAGAGCAAAACACATTCTATAAAAGGTATTATAGAGAGCATATTATTAGAGATGAGAGGAAATGGATGATATTAGAATTCTTGTACTTAAGGCTCTTAAAACCCTTGATGATACTATTATTGAAAATAGTGTGCAGATAAAATATTACCAAAGTTTTAAAGATAGAATTGATGCTTTTGGGGAGTACCAAAATGAGCTAGGTATATTCGAGTTTGCAATAAGTTTTGATAAAAAAGGAAAATTAAAAAGATCACATATTAATATGATAAGCCCAAAACGAATTAGGAATGAATTGGAGGACAAAATACACAAGAAATAGGTGCATAATTTGAGAACGTTATTAATAGTATTAGATGGTGTAAGTTATTCAGTATTTAATCAGTTTAGGTATAGTCTAAGTACAATAAATAATCTAGCCGAGAACGGAAATTATGGGAAGCTAGAAAGCGTATTTCCTGCCATAACTCCAGTAGCTTTAGCCTCCCTATTTACTGGGGTTTTACCTTCTACTCATGGAATAACTGCCCCTAAAATTTTTATAAAGGGGGCTAGTTTAAGTAAACCATTAACAGCTTATAGTAGTATACCATTAAAGGCAGATCCTATTTGGTCTGTTTTTGCCAAAAAAGGCTATAAGGTGGTAGTTACTACAGCACCGCAAGCATTGCCAGATAGATGGGGTCTAGATAACTTATTACTATTTGATCCATATAAGGCTAGGATCAGGAACTGTAGCAAAGGATACTTGCTAAAAATTGGAAATAATGTTATTAATGAAATAAGGATAGATGTTGAAAATAGTATAGATGAATATATAGTAAAAATAATAGATGTTGAAAATAATACTACAGAACTCCATTTAAGAAAAAATGAGTGGTCAAAGCCAATAGAAGCAACAATGAAATGTAAAGATAAGACCGTAAAAGGGGTATTTATGCTAAAAGGATTAAATGATTCTATTTATCTTACTCCACCATCATTCTTAACACCTAATTGGTCAAACAATTTTGAGCTTGAAAAAGAAGTATGGGAAAATGTAGTTAAAATCCACGGAATGAATTTAGATGGAGATTATTTATCTTTAAAATCAAATATTATTTCGTTTAAGGAATATTTTGATACAATCAAATTAACCTTTGAATTTTTTTATAATTATTCTCTTTACTTATTAAACAAATTGGACTGGGATTTCGCTATAACATATTTGCCAATAATAGATAATATTCAACATTTGCTTTTTGGCGTTAATGACTCTACATCTTTAGACTATCTATTTCAAGCTTATAAAATGGCGGATGACTTCGTAAAGCCACATATTCAACTTGCTGATAATATAATTATTTGCTCTGATCATGGCATAAATAAGGTAAAGAAAAGAGTTTATATTAATAAATTCTTAGAAAAACTTAATGTATTAAAGATTAATAATGGCGAAATAGATTGGAAAAGAACTAAAGCATATTATGGAGGAGGTGGACTTATTAGAATAAACCTAAAAGAAAGAGAAAAATTTGGTATAGTAAAGAAAAATGAGTTCGCTAAACTAGTTAAGTATATTACTTCTAATTTAGAAAAATTAGAAGATCCAGAAAATAATGAAAGGATACTTACGTTAATAGTTTCCAATGAAATGCCAGCTGATGATAGACAAGGTGATATTGTAATTTTAGGAGTTAACTCTAAATATTCAATTTCAAATGGTATAGAAAAAGATTCGGTATTTGAAGATGCAATTCCATACACTAGTATAACTGCTGATCATGGTTATTATAATGATGAAGATATGAATGGTATCATAATATTCTATGGCAAGATATTTAAAAAACAAAAAATTGATGCTAAAATAGTAGATATTATGCCTACTATTTTAAAGATTTATGGTATCAATTGGAAAACTGATGGAAAAATTCTACATGAGGTCTTTAAAAATGAATTTACCAATAGTAATAAGCAAAAGGCATAGAAGACCTAGAAGTATTAAAGATTGTGAACCCGGACTACCTTATAATGAGGAAATAATAGATGGGAAAAGAATTAGCTTATGTAATAATGAAATTAAAAAACGCTATTCTAGAATAAGATTACCAATAAGCAATGAGCTTTTACATGCTAGAATCACTCGTTCATTCCCTAGCTTAGTAAAAATGTATTCGAAATATTTGATCAATCTACCTTCATCAGTTGATAAAGATCAAGAAGAAAGACAACTCGTAACGCTAAATGTAGATAATCTAATAATAGGAGCAGGAGTATCAGCACTAGGAATAATTTCTGAATTGCCAAAACAAGAGAAAACAATAATGATAGGTTTTGAAAACAACCAATATATTATTGAGAATGATAACTCTCCAATACCTCAGATTAAAAAGGAATATTTCTTAAAAATTTTAAAGGATGTTGTAAAAGAAAATCAAGAAAAAATATCAAATGGGATATTTATAGGTAAATTTGATGAAGGTATAGGATTTATTACTCATGATAAACTATTAATAATAAAATCAAAAAGGGTCTTTCTAGCAACTGGAGGAAGATATATTCCACCAATATTCGGTGGAAATGATATTCCAGGTGTAATATCTAAGAATCTATACATACGATATAAGGGTAAAATAAAGTCAGTAATTGCTATCGGAAATAGTGATGATGCAGTAAAAATTCTGCTAAACGTTGAAGGTAAGCGAGTGTTGATAAATAATGGTATATTGTTTCTTTCAAAATACTATAATGAGCTCATAAATGAATTAGGAATAGAACTAGTAAAGGTAAAAGACCTTAAAGTGAGTAGACAACAATCTAAACTAAAGATTATAGCTGATAGTCATACATTCTCTTCTGAAGCATTAGTTTATGCTATAGTTAAACAACCTAAAATAGATCATTCATCAAACTTAGGAATAGATTATGAGTTTAGTAGCTATTATAATGTGTATTTTCCTAAGCACTCGATTAATGGTAAATGTGATAACAATACATACATAGCAGGTGGAATGAGAGGCATCTCTGATGAATACACATCATTTATAAGCGGCAAGGCCATAGTAAACTCTAAATATTTGGACGATTTAATTCAAAATCTTAAAGACTATACGTATATTTTTGATTATTATAAAGGAATAAGTAAAAATAGCCCATCACCTTATATATATGGAAATAAGGGCTATCTTTGCGAATGTGAGGATATCACGCTAAATGATGCCAAAAAGGCACTAGGTAATGGATACAAGAGGGTAGAAGAAATAAAAAGAGTAACAGGATTAGGGACTGGTGAATGCCAAGGAAAGTTTTGCTCATACCTTTTAGGTAGTTTAGTAAAAGACAACACTCTGACTACTTTTAGATCGCCTTTGTATAGATTGGTGATATACTAATGCAGTATATAATCGTAGGTGCAGGTTCCCATGGATTAAGCCTAGCGTACCATTTAGCAAAAAAGGGATTAGGTAAAAATGATATAATTATAGTAGAATGGAAAAGAATAGGATATGGGTCAAGTAGTAGAAATGTTAGTAGGTATCGGTATCATTTTTACAGCAAGGAAAATATAGAATACGCAACAGAAGCCATAGATTACTTGAAGAAGCAAGTAAAGGAATTTAAATATAATTCATTACTACTTAAAACTGGATATTTATGGATACTAGAAAATGAAAAGCAATATGAATTATTTAAAAAATTAGATACATTATGGAAAAATTACAATCTGGGTGGGAAATTTATAGAATGTAAAGATTATAGTTACTTAAAAATCGAGAAAAATTGTTATTTAGCTCCACAAGATGGTTCTTATCATCATGATTATATTTTGTATAGCTATTATTATGCAATAAAAGACAAAATAAATATAGTGTTTGACAAGGTGGACTCGATTATTATTAATAGTGGTAAAATTAAAGGTGTTAAATTAGAAAGCGGTAGAGAAATTTATGGGGATAATGTAGTAATTACCGCAGGAGCTTGGAGTAGTCTACTATTTGATAAGATAGGGATAAAGTTACCTATATTTCCAGAAAAAAAGGAGATATATATAACTGAACCTTTAAGATATTTCATCGAACCTTTTATAATAGATTCTGAAAGACAAATATATTTCTCGCAAACTCTTAAAGGCGAGATAATAGGAGCAATTGAAGATAAAAGAAATTATGGTTTTGAAGATTTCTCAATATCCATACATA
Source organism: Saccharolobus sp. (assembly GCA_038734615.1). Classification (GTDB taxonomy): domain Archaea; phylum Thermoproteota; class Thermoprotei_A; order Sulfolobales; family Sulfolobaceae; genus Saccharolobus. The sequence continues at coordinate 10,174 of JAVYOH010000042.1, forward strand.
ATGTTATAAAGTACCTTAAGAGATTAAAAGAATTAGTAAGAGGAATTGAAGGTATAGGTATATTAAGAGGCTGGGCAGGATATTATGAGATGACTCCAGACAGTTCACATATAATGGGAAATGATAATGACTGGCCAGAAGGTTTATATGTAGACTCTGGATACAGCGGGCATGGAATGATGTTTGCACCATACTCTGGGAAAATAATGTCAGATTTTATAGCTGATAATAGAAAAAATAGATTTATAGATATCTTCTCACCTAAAAGGTTTAAGCTAAACAAATTAATTAATGAAACGTTAGTTATATAATCCGCATATCAAACCTATATTGGCATAGCAATCGCATGTTTACCCAATTTTTTAGAAATAAATTCTGCTAAATCTTTAGCATAACCCTTTCTTCCACCATCAACAACTATAAACTTGGCTGAAGTATTATTAACATAATATATTAACTCATCAAAATCTGCATGATCGCTGAATGATACTATGAATGATCTTTTATCTATCTGTTTTACTATATCATCAAACTCCCAACCACTTAATAAAAAATTGTAATATTTACCATCTCTCTTTTTAAATTGATTGTAATGCGAAAAACTCACATACCAGCCATCGCGCATTATCTCCTTAGCCTCTTTTTGATTCTCATTAAAAAAATTAGTAATATTATACCCGTATTTTACAGCTATACTAGTCATTTTGTAAATTTTATCATTCATCACAAAAGGTGCGTCTACACCAAATTTCCTTAAACTAAGCATTATTTCTTGAAGTTTCCCATGATAAGCAAAAATTCTAACTGGACCATATATCAGTCCATCTCTGACATAATCTGCGAATAAACTCTCCACATCATCTTTGAATTTTCTTCTGAACTCTGGTCTTCCATATGTTGATTCAATTATTAAAATATCTGGGTTAAGAATTGGTGTTGTTTTTCCGGGATTTTTAAAATCTCCAGTATAACCTATTTCCATTCCATCCCTTAATTGTACTAAAACTTGAGCTGATCCTATCACATGATCTGCCTTTTTCAATATTATTGCTTCATCATTAACAGTCATTTTAATATCATAGTTAAGTCCAAAGGATTTTCTATCTGGAATATCATAGTCTAGACTTAAAATTTCAAGAGTAGTAGGTGTAGCTATAATTCCATCACAATTCTTAATACTTTTTTCTAAACTCATTATATGATCTGAGTGGAAATGAGTTATTACTCTAAATGGCCTATCATAATGACCATCTATTACAAAACTCTTCCCGACTAAAATAGCGCCATTTTGAAGGATATTTATAAGGGTTTCCACAATTATTCTAATAATATTATCCCCATTATATTTTAAACGTTTTCAGAAGACGTAGAGGATTCTACTTTCTTCTTAGGTTGCCTATTGTACATTTCTAAAATTTCATTTACAGTAGTAGCATCTTCAGGATTTTTGTCCTCTCTCCATCTAATAAATCTAGGAAATCTTATAGATAACCCAGCTCCTTTCGTAACTATATCTTGACAACATGTATGTAATGGCGAGATTGTTATTTCCGCACCAATTATCTCTGCTACATATACTGGTTCTACCCAAACATCTGGTTCTAGCTTAGAATCCACTCTAGGATGCTTAGTCTCTCTTTTTATTTCGATTAATTTTTTCTGTAAATCATCTAATTGTTCATCAGAAAACCCGCTAGCAACTTTACATACAGTCTCGAACTCATCAGTATTTGAATTATATGCTGCCATTAATAATGAGCTTAGCTTTCCGCCTCTCTTACCTTTACCGTAAAAAGCACCTACTACAACTAGATCAACAGTATCAGCCATTTCACTTTGATAATCACGCTTAAACTTAATCCAGAGCCATCCTCTTGCACCAGCTTGGTAAATAGAGTCTTTATCTATTGATTTAACCATCACTCCTTCACAGCCATCAGAAATTGATTGGTAGAAAAACTTCTTTAGATCCTCAACATTATCGATCAAAGCGTGATGAGCAATTTTTATCTTATCGTTAGGAATAACTACGCTTTCTAATTTTTCCCTTCTAGCATACAAAGGCTTAATAGTATAATCAACTCCGTCATGTAACATTAAATCAAATAAAAACACATTGACTGGATACTCTTTTATTGCTTGTTGAATATCTGACTTCCTTTTTCTGTGCATTAATTCTTGAAATGGTCTCAGTTCTCCAGTACTAGGATCCACAGATACTATTTCTCCTTCTATTATAAACTCCTTTCCATTAACATAATTGCTAACATATTCTACGACATCTGGATATTGTGAGGTTATGTTTTCTAATCTCCTTGAGAAAATATAGATTTTTTCGTCCTTTTTATGTATTTGTGCTCGTTCTCCATCGTATTTATAATCTACAAGAGCTTTCCCACCAACTTTTTTCAATATCTCATCAGCATTCGAAAGTCGTTCAGCTAACATTGGTCTAATCGGAATTCCAGCTTCTGGCTTTAACGTCTTTAACGTTTCGATACCATTTTCAGCTAAAATTCTAGCAATATCTCCTAAATCTGCTCTTAAATTATAAGCCCTTTCAACTATTTCTGATGCTGCTTGGGAACCGCTGAACGCTATTGCTAATGCGTCTAAAATAGTAGCATCTCCTATACCTACCCTAAGTCTACCTTCTACAAATCTAACTAAAAATTTAGCCTCTAATGGATCCGCTTTAGCGAGTAATCCAGCCAACAACCTTATCTTAAGATCTCTACTACCTTCTCCTACTAATAAAGCAATCTTACTCAATGTAGAATATACCTCATCTACTAGTAATTTCTCTGTATTTGAGGAACCTAAAAATCCTAAAATTCCAGCAGTTTGTGACTTACTTTTTAGCCTTCTTGCAACTTCTCCTAGATCGCCTATTGATTTAAACATATTTTCAACAGAATTGTCATCTGTGCTAGTAGCTATTGCAATAGCTTTTATAAGAAATTTTTCTCCTATACCTAATTCCGGATAACCTAAAAAATCTGGCCATAATTTGCCTTGAATGAGATATACTACTTTATCTATAACTGATTTATCCGTCTTGCTAAATAAATCAGCCAACAACGCAGTAAGCTGAAGTCTGGAAGATATTTTTTCTAACTTATCAAAGTACTCTGCAATAACTTTAAACTCCATATTATAAGATATAAGCTATAAAGTTTATATATGATTTGCAATGATGAGAACCCGGCAA
>JAVYOH010000043.1:0-13110 GCA_038734615.1 Saccharolobus sp.
AAGGTCTGTCTTTCAAAAGAAAATGATATTAAAATATACTTCTTGCCTATTAAAAGTTATTGTAATCTTTAAAAATTCAAAAGAAAGCATAATAATAACAAAATGAGTAATAATTGATGTTTTTCAGGTATCTACCTGAAGTAATAAAACCTTAATCAGTGTTGTGAAAGTTCATGCAAATCCATAGAAAAGATCTGGGAGATAAATCATTTAGAACCTTTAAATCTTGCTACTAAAAATATGTGGCTCTTATATCTAACTCCAATTGGTATTACTATGACTAAAAATTCCTATTTAATCTTTCTTTCCTAATATTAGTAAAATTTAGGCAAGTTATATAATGGTTAATACCGATTCTTTAAGGTATTTGTAATATTCCAGTAGGGGATGACAATGTATTAAATATATTGCCGGTTAGGATTAGCACTATATGGTATGTTATGGAGCTTATAACTAATAATACACCTATAAAGTATAGGCTAACATATAGAGACTTGCCATATGCCAAAGTTATTGCAATTCCATTAGCAAAACTTAAAACCATAATAATTATTAGAAATATTCTAGAGATAAAGCCCAAATCTATTTGAGAAAAACTAAACACTGTTGATACGTTTTGAGTAGCAAATATGTTATCTAACATGCCGACTATGGATATTAAAGCCGCTGATACTCCAGCTGAAGCGGTTTGGAGAGCGTATATAGAAGTCTCAAACGCCCTTCCATTCTGTTCTTTTCTAGCCCTTATATTTAGAATTGAATCTCCTATCTTGCTAAGAATTTCTCCTACTACTAAAATATTTCCGCCCATACTTATGGTTTCATAAAGCGCCTTACTTAGCATTGTTACTAGCACACTCTTACTTTCTTCTCCCATTATTCTGAACACCTTTTCCTTATTTACACCTAAGGTTAATCTATTTACAGCACTCTTAACTAGAGGTCTCGCATCTCCTAAATCCCCTCTTAATACAGATAATAAGGACTCCTTTAAATTACTTATTATAGCATAATTTCTTGAAAAATATTTAACAAATAATAAGAAATATCTCTCTGTATTATTTATTTTATTCTCGGATATTCTATATATTAGCCCACCAAGTATTAAAGCAATGCCTAAAACTATTAACGTGATATAATTAGTAAATAATACTGCAAATATAATTGTTAGCATTATTAACATGGTTAAAATTAACTTATCCCTAATATTATATCTTATATAATTCTCTGGCCTATATAACAAATACATAACTAACGTTAGATTGCCAAGTAAGAAAAAAGCTAGTAGGGATAATTGTATTATTAACTCAGATCCACCATTATATACTAGTGAAAGAATAGTTATATCAGCTATTAAAAAAGTGAGAGAACTATTTAAGGTAGCATAGACTGTTAAGAAGTTATTCATTGATTCTATCAGTCTTGCTGAGGCTGCATTATATTCTGAAAGCGAAAAATCTATTTCCCTAGTCAAAAACTCCATCATATTATCACCAAAAGTTACTGCTTGTGATAATCTTATTAAAAACTCTTTTAAATATTTTATATTTAAATTTTTTACAGTATAAGATATAGCTGAAGAAAATTTATATCTATAGTTTGAAATTAAATTCTTGATCTTCTTGATAAATTTAGTATATGGTTCAAAAGAATCTTCTTTAGCTAGATGTAGTATTACAACTTCTGGTGGAATCCCAGAAGAGAATAAGGCAAGCATAAAGGCAAGCATAAAAATGTATTTAGAATCTACTTCACTCCGTTTATTAATTAGTCCTAACATATCTAACAGCCTCTTCCAATCCAATTTGTCTAGCCATCAAAATATTTGCCCATACATCAAAGTAGTTAAATACTTTCTTATCAGCTAAGCTCTTAAGGAATTCTGCTCTTAAATTTAATTCATCATATAATAATCCTATATTTCTTCTACTTATTCCTCTTCTTACTGCAACCTTATTTTCGATCAAATAGGAAGCACCTCTTCCTGCAAAAATTATCTTATCCTCTACTGGATCATATGTAAATGAAGGTATATAGACTACGTCATTTGTAACCGGATCTATATCAATTATCTCATCAACCTCCACTACTCTTCTTATTAGGTTCCCTTTTTTGTCATATAAAGCCGTTTGAAACAATGCAATATTTAAATTATTAATATAACTCTTTGGGACTTCTATAGGATATCCAGTAAGCCTTTGAACCAGAGTTCTTATATTTGCTGCATGAAATGTAGCCATTACAGAGTGACCAGTTTGCATAGCTTGGAATGCCACATTACCTTCCTTATCTCTTATCTCTCCAACAAGTATATAGTTTGGTCTTTGTCTTAAGGCTGCCTTAAGTAAATCAAATAACTTTATAGTCCCTTCTCCACCCGTTTCTCTAGTTACTTCAGCTACCCAATTAGAGTGAGGGACTGTTAATTCTGGGGTATCTTCTATAGTAACTATCTTTAAATTAGGTGGTATAAATGCAGTAATTGCATTAAGGGTAGTAGTCTTTCCGGAAGCAGTTTCGCCACATACAAATAAATTCATCCCCTCATCTAGCATCATCCAAATATATGCAGCTAAAAGAGGAGATATAGTGTTAAAAGATATCAATTGCGTTATACTAATAGGAACTTTAGTAAACTTTCTTATTGTTAAGTTAGAGCCCCTTCTACTTATATCAATACCATATACAAAATTAACTCTTGAACCATCTGGTAAACTAGCATCTACTATCGGTCTATTATGTGATACTGGTCTATACGTTTTTTCACTTAAAGAAATTATTAGATCGTCTAATTCTTCTTCTCTCTCTATTGAAATTGAAGTTCTCATGGGGCCAAAAATCTTATGCACTATGTAAACGTGACCTAAGCCCGGTACAGAAATATCCTCGATATAGGGATCTCTAATTAATGGCTCTAAAATACTAGAATAAAGCTTATCCCTAATAAAATGATAGATTGCATATTCTTTTTTGACTGTTAATTTAACCTTTGAAAGGATTTTATCTAACATTTTTTTCATAAATTTCTCCTTCTCTTCAATACTCAATGGAGGTTCTATGTTTCCAATAACTCTGGCGAATTTCTCCTCAATTTCGTCCATCTCCTTAGACGTAGGTCTTGGAGGTTCGATCACTATGTATTGAGCGTAACCATCTTTAGTCTTTGAGCTCTGAACATGAACATAAATATAATCATCTACCTTATAGATCGCATTATAATCTTTACTACCTTTCAGAATATTTGGATTGTCTATCATGTTAGGTTTTTCTGATAATTTAGCAATATAATCTTCAAGAAATCCCATTTTTCAAGCCCTCGATAAAGATAATGGAACCACTTTAATCCCTAATGCCGGATCTACATCAAATGAGATCGTATCAGATCCTTGTATTCCACCTATAGTCTTAATTCTTTCTAAAACCTTTACCCTCCGTCCACCTATAGTAGCTGACGAAAGCTTAAAATAAACATCAACCATACTTATAATTCTACTCTTTACATCATCACTAAATACGTCAGGATGAACTGTGAAAAGTATTAATTTACCTAAGTCTACCAATACCCTCATTTCTTTCATGAACTGTAAAATCTGCTTTTCATCTGCAAATGTAGCAATTATTGAAAGACTATCAATAACTAGAAAGTCCATATTCCTCCTCTTTACGAAATTTACAATAAGTTCAAGAATCTTATTTGCAAGTGAGGAATTCCAGTTAAACTTAGTAGTGTTTAATGGGGCAATACCAAATGTACCTCTTATAAAATAAGGTATTAGATTTATTTTAACATCTCTCATCTTCTTCAAATAGTCCTTACTAGTTTGCTCCGTAGTAATAACATAACCCTTCTTATTAGATATCAAAAATCCAAACATTATTTGTGCAGATAATACACTTTTACCAGTCCCATGATCACCTTCTAATATTATTAAGGCAGGAAATGGTATCCCAGTTAACCTCCTATCTAACTCTTCATTACCAGTCTTTATTATCATAACGCACCACTCCATACTGCTTTTGGTCCATAATTACTTGCAATAACAATAGTAGCCTGAGTATTAGGATATGGTGGATACGGTAAATTAATAATAAAAGTTCCAACAGTATTTGGATTAATTACTATTGATTGTGAAATCCATGTATATGGACCTAAAGTATTACTATAATTATACCGTGATAACAAAAGTGTAGGTACATTACTAATATTTGCATAATATTTTACTATCACATCAAAATATTTAAATGCGTATAATGTTGTAGAACCATTGTTACTTATTGTAACATAAAGTAGATTTCCAGAAAGGTATATATCCTTAACATATATAACAGTATTTAGTTGATTCAATTCAATCTTTTGCTTTAACTCCTCTGCGCTAGTTAAAACTTGTTGACCTCTTATATACGTTCCTAGGCTAATCATAGCTAAGGAAATTGAAATGAAAATTAGTAACGTGTATGCCATTACTTGAGCTACAGCTATGTTAACTCACCCCAAAAACATAGCTAGTTGAATACCCATTAGAAGTAACAAATTGAATCATATAATATTGTGAGGTGGATAGAGGAGTTGAGAGATATATGGTAATTTCAGCTACTGATCCAGGATACAGTACATTAGTACTGACTACCCAATATGGTGGAGTCCCAGTATCATAACCTATTTGTTGCAAATTACCTTGAGGACCGAAGTAAAGTATACTGTTTTTCAGATTAAAAATAGTAGTCTCTCCTATGTTATGTAAGTATATAACCACAGTAGTAGGACTAGTATTTGTAGCATAGTCTATTTGAAGATTTGTAAGTAATTTTTGTGATTGAAAAGTAGCATATGAGGCCATGCTAGTAGAAATGGAGGATACTACGGAAAAAACTATACCAACCAATATTCCTATCAAAGTGATTGTAGCTATTAACATTATAGACTCACTAATCACTTCACTGGTCATTTTTACCAGCCTCCAATACTAGTAAATACTTTTTCATTTCAGCTGTAGCAGAAGAGTAACTTTCTGCTACGTTCATTGCAATGGAAGCCAAATCTTTCGCCCTTATCTTACCATTATTTGTCCTTATGTATGATTGTATCTTAATTATAATGTACATATCATCAGCAGAAATATAACCTAGATTATATAACGAAGTTATTTTAGCATCATCATACTCCAAAACTTCTAACAACACACAATTACGTATAAAACTAGAAAGATTAACATTAGTTGAACCTACTATTTCGGCAACAGCCTTTAAATCTTTACCACCTTCACTTTTTTGCTCTGACGAAACTACATTAAAAGGAGAAGCCAAATCTGCTTGAGTAGATTTTAGAGATAGTACTGCATCTTCTATAGACGAGTTTAGATTTTGTATCATTTGCTTAAATTCTTCCATAGAATTACTGATAGTATTAACCAGTTCACTCTGATACTTATCCATCCTATTAATTAAATTTTTAAGAGTATCTTCTAATTGTTGGTCTCTCTGAACTTGTTGAACCTGTTGTACAGGTTGTTGTGATTGAGTAGGTTGTTGCATGGATTTAGTCCTAGACAATCTTGGCAATAATAACTTAAAAAATAATATAAAGAAGACAGTCAATGGGATGCTTATACTAACTAGTATTGTTAATAATGGCGATTGCATAAATTGATCTAATATGCTAATAAGATCTATCATTTAATATTCCCCTTTTTATTTTGTTATATTAAAAAAAAGAATAACTTAATAAAAAATCTTTTTTATCTCTCATTTTATCCTATCACCGTTACGTTACCTTCTGGTTGATATATATACTGTGATAATGTTAATGGAGATCCAATATTTGGCGTTATTTGAATTGTTATTGTCTGATACTGAAATACATAATTTCCTTCAGATGGTCCAAATAATATCATTATACCAATTACTGAGCCTGCAGGCGCTACGCTACTCCCTACTAATGGATCGCCAGCAACTGGAAAGGTGAACGCAAATGTCTGATTAACATAAACATAGTAAGTTACTGGCTTACCGCTAATATTTAGCGAGAATGTGAACACGTTATCATGTGAAAGCGGAGACGTAGTTGACGCTGGTGTTGTAGTGATATATAATGGTGAAGGTTTAACATTAAATATGTATGCTAATGAGTAATTTAACGCTAGTAAAGCGTAGTATGGATTAGGATAGTATACGTAAGTTTGACCTGCGCTTGATTGTTGATTAACTAAGTTTAGATACTGGCCATTTACATTTATTACATTTTGAAGACTTGATGGAGAAACTGTTAGTAAAGTATATTTATATATGTTAGAAAGTGCTATACTCTCTGTAGACGCTGTAAATGAGATAGCTGTAGTAGCGGGTGATAGTTCTACACTAGAAACTCCAGAACTTGGAGATACAGTGAAATATATCCAATAGCTTTTAGTATTTGCGGGATAGTTTACCGCGTATAATACTGAGCTAGATAATGTTAATGCTGTTGATGCAGTTTCCTCGCCTTTATCTATGGTAGTTTTTGCTTTTTGTGTCACAAATAATCCCATGTTTATTGCAACATATGCTAATACCGATGCAGTTATTATAAATGCTATTAATATTATTGCAGTGTCTAATCCTGCTAATCCTTTTCTTTTTACTTTTCCATTATATTTCTTTATTGCGTTTTTTAAGTTCATTTTTTGGCACTCACCAAAATCACAACTGACAATTCACTTTTAAAAACCTCTCTCTGACTTTCGACTACAAGTCGACTACACTTTAGAACTTTATTTTAAGTAACAAGTTTAGATATTTCTTAATGCAACCGCTATTCTTAGAATATAAAGTTATTAGTGACAATGTAACTTATTATATAATTTATGTTTTTATTTCAAATATTAGTTTAAAGTTAGTAACAATGTATGTAATAAATCCTAATAACAATATAATATTGAGTTATAATGTATCACTAGAACCACAGCAAATTTTTTCAAACGTATCTGGCAAACAAATTTATTACAATTTAAGTAATAATGAAATTATTGCTTACGAAACGAATAATTTGATAGTAGCATATAATGGTATAATATTGAAAAAAATTAACAACAACTCCATAACTTATCTTATTGCAGCAAATTACCCAGGAATCTCTAATGATAAATTCCCAAACCTAGACGAATTAGCTAAAATCTATCTGTTTAATAATAATATTGACTATATAATAATAGGAATACTGCTGAGCATAATACTTGGTATAATTATTGGAAACGAGGTGAAACAATATGCTAAATCTTAATAGAAATTCCCATGTTCCATGGATTTCAGCGTTCTTGCTAATAATCTCATATTCCATAGCAAATGGGGTATATCTCACAATTGAAAGAGTTACATATTATCCTATATTTAAATCAGATTTTACCTCAATTCTCTTAACAATTATTGCAGCCTCCTTTATGACATTTTATAATTACAAAAGATACGTTTATTTAATTCCTCTATCACTTCTCTCTTTTCTTTTAACCTCCATAACCCCTTTAATTCTACTACTACCAATCGCGTATGAATTAAGGAAAATTAGCTCAATTGTTGGAATCAGTCTGTTAATTACTAGTTCATCCATGTTGTCATGGGTATTTTTACGCTTAATAGCTAATGTAAATACCTATTTTTCCTTACCCTTAATGTTAATTACTGCTGGAGTTCCAGTATTAATTCCAATTGTATGGTTTATTGGTATATTCTTTCTGTTTATGCCTAATAAAAAGGGAAACAAAGATCCTATCTCTCTTAATCCCTTAATCCCTTTCATTCTAACATTACTAGTTTCATTACTCCCATACTTGCCTTACATAAATCCATATAAATTTCCAGAAACAGTAGATTTTAAATACTATTACTCTTGGCTTTTACATCCACAATTTGATGGATGGTTCTTCTATACTAGACCATTTTATCTAATTCTATTATACTTGCTCTCTCTTATCTTCAAACCGTACCCTGTAGCATTTTACGAATTTGTATTTCTTTCAGTTTTTTATGTATATTCTGGATATAAATTAGCTTCAGCACTAGATCGTTCCATAGCCTCATTAGCAGCACTATTAGCCTCTGTCTCACCTATGCTAATTACTTTTCTTTATTCCGGACTAGAAGCTAACCTATTTTCAATATCTCTCATGTTTCTTTCAATGTATTATCTCATAAAAAAGGAAAAAATAACTTTAGCGATAATATTATCACTTCTCTCTATGCTATCACATATATACGCTTGGGCACAGATATCAACGGCTATAATATTATATTATGTGTTTAGGTTTATGGTAAGCAAAATAAAACCTAGCAAATATGAAGTTATTTATCTATCTTCCTCTCTTCCCTTTATTTTTACTGGTCTGCTTCTTATTTTTATGGGAATATTTCCGGTTCCTATGAGTTTAGCTAACTATAATGACTTAATATACCAGATCGCAGTAGGAAGTTGGGGTTCTAGCAACATGTTATTATTTTTCATTATTACTATGCTTGGAAATAGATTCATGAAGAATTTGTTAGGTTTTATTTACGCTATTTCAGTTTTAGGAACATTAGTTATTCAGCCAGCAACAAATTTGATCATTGACTTACCACTCTTTATTCCTGCTGCGTACGCTCTAAGATATATTAGAAAAGACATTGCCATACTGTTAATAATTAACTTAGTATTATGGGGTATTTATATGAGTATAAATAGTGTTCCTAAAATCCATTAATATAACAAAATTTAGATTTATCTTAAAAGGCTATACTCTAATAGTAAAATTTATTTAGTTTTCTCTACAATTGTATAATCATGAAAAGTACATATCAGATATTACTTGTTAGTACTATATCTATTTTAGTAATTACTATGCTAGTGTTCAGAATTTATATATTGTTAATACCAATCATACTTTCTTCCTTATATCTAATTAAAGAAACAAGAATCCCAGAAGTTAAGGATACTAAAACGTTTTACGAGTATGTTAAAAAAGTTTACGGCAATAACCTTGCTCATTTGATAATGCAAAGATTTAATATAATACAAGGTGACGCTACAACTGCATTCTTTCCTTCATCAATGCCAGATAATACAGTGATTTTGAGCGATAATAGTATAATCATTAAAGTAGGGTCTAATACTACGATTTTGAGCAAATATGAAGGAATTGATCGTTTAATCGACATAATAAAAAATTCGGATAAACATTCTTAGTTATAAGTAGGTTTGTCTAATTATTATCAAAGTTTAAATAGATAGGATTATAGATAATTTATGATTATGGGTTATAATATTTTCGATACTTTGAGAGAATTAGATTCAATGGTCGATTTTGCTAGAGCTAAATTGCAGTGGGACATATTATTTTTTATTAATTCTAAAGGACCTTCATCGGTATCGGAAATAGCAGAGAAGACTAATAATAGCAAGAAAGCAGTAATAGACGCTATAAGAAAGTTAATAGGTAAAGAATTGATAGTTAAGGTAAAGTATGATGTTTATGATTTATCAGATAAGGGGAGACAAGTGTTAAATAAATTAAACGAGTTAATGAATAGCAGTGGACTGCAAAACATAGTAGTTAAGGATAGTGAGTTAGATAATGATAATATAATAAATCCTATCCAATATTTTTACTTAATTGAATTATTGAAGCTATCCATAATAAATGGCGAAATATTGTCCTTTGATAAAGCAGCAAAAGAGTTAGGAGTATCTAAGCAGACATTGAAATATTATATAGAATTATTTGTAAATAGAAAGATATTTAAAAGGAAAACCGCAAAGACTATAATAGGGAAAACAAAACAAGTTTATATATTAACACAAGAGGGAAAGAAGCTGATTTATAAGATGCCTAGTCTAGTGAAGATAAAAAATAACGTTTTCTTAAGGATTTTACTGAGGCTGACATTTAGTTTAAGATATGAAACAGCACTAATAAGGCTTATGGCTTTTTTATCAATATCTGCACCCATAGTAATATATTTTAAAGATTCAAAGATTGATTATTATTTTGGAATTATTTGGTTATATATGCTTATATTCACTTCTTTACTAAGTATTTTTGCATATATAAATACAAAGTGAGAAACATGATAGAATTAACAAATGTTACCCTCTTGTATTTAGTAACCGGAAATTCAACTCATTATTTATTATTAATCAAGATACTAAATATAAGTAATACAACAGCTCTAGTAAACATGACTGTTATAAGCCATAATATTTCATTGTCTTATATTCTTAGTTACCCCTTATTTCTTCTTTTCATACCAAATATGTCAAGCAATAATGTAACTACGTATGAAGGAATCAATGTAAATGTTATAAATACACATAATTTTACAATTTATATAGATACTTACAATAATCTCGTTATTCATTATGTAGGTAATGGTAAAAACGTAACCTTAATTGGAGCTTCAATTCCTTTAGCGCCTAACGTATATAGACCAATTCACCTATTTCAAGAAGAAAACAATAAACAAATAATGTTAGAAACATTATTATTTACAATAGCTTTAACAACGTCTTTTTATTATATTTTCGAAAGAGTGAGTAAAAAATGAGGATATATAATATTGGTAGGTCACTAGTTTTGACAAGTATAGTTGAAGTGACTCTTTCCTTAATCTTTTCTTACTATGGGAAAGAAATACAATCAAACATTCTGGGAGACTATTCGTATTTTTGCTTATTACTAGGTATTATAATTATTATATTGTCTGAGAAAAAAGGTAATCAATAAAACAAGATCCGCAAGATCAATTAAAGTAGATATAGCGTAAAATATTTATAAAGCAATATCAGTACTATCTATAGGTTATAAAATGAGAAAAGTAGTGAAATTAGATGATAAAACTTTCATCTTAGAGGAGGAAAGATCATTAGTAATTACATTTAAGCTTGAGGAAGAAAACCTTATAATAATTGATGAGTTGTTAAACGAATTAGGTTTTAGTTCTAGAAGTGATCTTATAAGAGAAGCGATAATAGAATTCATAGAATATCTTTCTAATCCAGTCTAGGGAAACTTAGCTTAACTCAAAAAACTAATGTTAATAAATTGGATAATGTTACATAAATATCAAGATAAAAGATATAATAAAGATTTCAGTACCGTCATATTATTTTACTTTTATTATTTAATATAGAATCTAATAATTCATTAAGTCTTTCATTATCTTCATCTCTTAATAATGGATTATAATTGTATAATTTTTCATCAAAGGGTATTACCGATACTGTATCAAAAATGTTAAGCGAATACAATTCTCTAGCAGTATTTTTAGATTCGAAAATTTCTTCAGGAAGTGGTGGAACCATATTAATGGCTAAAGCCTTATATCTTAAATTTCCCCAAAGTTTTGAGTATTTAATTGCTGAGTTTAAAGAGGCTATGTCTGATAGAAATAATCCTTTTTCTGCTAGCTCTATTTTCTCTAGCGATGTAACTATTATATCATCTTGCATTAATCCAACTGATGTGTCCAAAATTATATATTCTATATCTAGATCAGTAATTTTCTCAATTGCAATATATATCTTATTACCTACCAAATTTATCTTGTTCAAATCTAAGGGATCAGTAAATAACTTTAGTATATAAAAGCCACTAATATGTGCTAAGCTATTTGAATATAGAGGCAAGCCCTTTTCAACTTCTCTCACAAGACCTATACCCTTATGGCCTAATATTAAAGAACCAAACGACAAATAGTCATAATCTATATACAAGACTTTTTTACCCATTGAGGCTAATTTTTTAGCAAAGTAAAGTGAAAACGTAGTTTTTCCTATTCCCCCTTTTATTCCTAAGATGAAAATAATCATTACACTATTATGACATAGTTTTATTTAAAAATTTTTCTATTAAGTAACAATGTTTATACTAGAATAAATTAGATATTAATGCGCACAAAATAGCTGGTTTGATAGTTTTCAAACTCATATAAGGTTGAAGTATATGACAAAAATTTAGTCTTATTGTTTTAAATATTATAGCTGGTAATAAAACATTTATGAGATAATAAAGATAATTCGATAGCACATAAATCTTTTAGAGAGTTATTTAACGCGATATTATAATGATCCAAAATACTTATATAACAATAATAGTTTTGTTTTAGATTGCATTGTTATAGTATAAATTTATAAGGATGTGAGAGTTAAGAAAAAGTGATGATAAGATTAAATATAATGGGATTCAAAGGCGGCTCAGGAAAATCCACTATAGCCTATTATCTTGCTCTATATTTAAGTGATCATTACAATGTTGCCCTAGTAGACAAAACTTATTCTGGCACTATAAGTAAGATATTCAACATAAATAATGACATATTCTCATTTTTAAAGGGTAAAAATCAACCATTCTATATGATAAAGGGTAATTTAAGAGTTATAAACATGTCGTTCCCTATTGATCATAGCATTGAGAATATAAATTTCGACTCATTTAAATATTTATATAGTAAAGTTTTTGAAAATACAGATATAACTATCGTAGATACCTCTTCTTTACCGCATGATTTCGTAACAGAGCTTGAGCTAAAGGCGTTTATGGAAAGTTTTAGGAATTTTACACTCAATTCAATTCTTGTTTTGAGCAACGATGAGCTTCCATTAAAGAAATATTTAAATTATACAGCATTATTAAACGAATTAGCGAAGCATTACGCAGAAGATATATTAGGTTTTGTATTGCCTAAAGATACTGAGTTTATAAGGATATGGGCTATAGTAATAAATAAGGTACTAAAAGATCAAGAGACAAAAATATCTGCATTATTAGGTAATGATGAAATTTTAATTAAACCTGCAAGATTTATAATACCGTTTTATCCTTCTTTAATACGAAGACACTTTAAAGATGTAAACCCTCCAGATGAGATTTTGAAGTTAGCTATATACATTAATGATCTCATTAGAGAACCTAAAAGTATATTATGAAATCTGAATTAATATTCGCCCATCTCTATTCTCATTCATTATATGTCTTAAGGCCTCTTGTCCCTCATCTAATTTGAATGTCTTCCATACTTTTACTTTGCAATCTTTACATAGATTTATAAGCTCTAACATTTCCCTCCTAGACCCTCCAGTAGTACCTATTATTTTCACATGTTTTCCAT
>JAVYOH010000044.1:0-13099 GCA_038734615.1 Saccharolobus sp.
AGCAATCTTCACAATATAATCTTGCAGGGATGTATATTTTTCCGCATTTGCTACACTTACTGCCTATTATCTTATTTTGCTTTAATCCGTTAAAGAACTGTTCACCAGCAGGACCTACTGTATATTCATATTTTTCAGCTTCCATTACATCATACCATTTTAATAAGCTCCCATC
The DNA here is from genome assembly GCA_038734615.1 of Saccharolobus sp. Lineage (GTDB taxonomy): Archaea > Thermoproteota > Thermoprotei_A > Sulfolobales > Sulfolobaceae > Saccharolobus. The sequence continues at coordinate 176 of JAVYOH010000044.1, forward strand.
TTTACCCGTCTTATCCCACGACACTTTAGATCACCTTAAAGCATTGTATGTCCTCTATACTAGCTTTTCTCTCTTCCTTAGGTTTCCAAACTGCCTTAACCTTTTTTCCTATAATTTCCATGTTTTTAACTGATTCATAACTTGTGCATATTCTATGGAATATTCCCGGGTATACAAAATCTCTATCATCAGAAGGTAAAAGCCTTATAACACCTACTATCTCTGGTTCTTCTATTTTAGCCCTAGTCCAACTTATAAAGCTCGCAACTGCTGTCATTACTATACCCTCATCTTTAACCTCTACCCATTCATCAGTTGGTCTGAAACATTCATCGCAATACATTTTAGGAGGAACGTATATTTTTCCACATTTATTACACTTTCTTCCATATATTTTACCCTCCTTAAGTCCTAGTAAGTATTTACTTTGTGCTTGACCAGCAGTATATGAATATTTGGCATTAGGTTTATATGAAATTAACAAATGTTTGTGCAATTCCTCCTCTTTTAATGGAGTTACCATTTCTCTCCCCTCCTAATTACGTAAAACTATAACTGTACCAGCTTGCATTAGATCTCCCCATGCTTGGGCTACCCCAGTATGTACTGGTTTTTTAACTTGCATTTTCCCTGCGGTCCCCTTAAGTTGCCAATATATGCTTATAGTCTTCATTAGTCCAGCAGCTGCTATTGGATTCCCTACTCCTAATAAACCACCGCTTGGACTACTAGGTATTTCTCCATCTATATCAAATACCCCCTCTTTTAATAATTTAGGAGCTTCCCCTCTTTTAGCTAATTGCAAACCTTCTAAGTGATGCAATTCTTTATAATCAAAGGGATCATAAGGTTCTACTACATCTATTTCCTTATTAGGTCTTTCTATCCCAGCCATCTTATAGGCCATTCTAGCTGCAAATTCAACATATCTTGCGTAAGCTAAATCTCTAGCTGGCCATTCCGTATTATCTAAAGTCCAACCAACCCCTTCAACCCATACTGGAGTATCTGTATATCTTCTAGCAACGTCTTCTGAAGCCAATACTATAGCAGCCCCACCATCACTTACTGGACTAACATCTAAAAGTTGCACTGGCCATACTAGTACTTCACTCTTTAATACATCATCTACAGTTATGTTAGCACCTAATTGTGCATATGGATTATTTAATGCATTTCTCTTATTCTTTACTGAAACTAGTGCAATTTCCTCTTTTTTAATACCATATTTAGCCATATACCTATGCATTTCCATTGCGAATATCCAAATTAGATTAGGATTCAAAGGTTTCTCTAAAATTGGATCCCATATATATCTAAATATTGCCTGGGGATGAGGCCTAGAAGGACTCATCTTCTCCTCAGCAACGGCTAGAACTTTTTGACATAATCCGCTAGCTACATGATACCAGCCTGCAATAGCTGTCATAACTCCAGTAGCACCGCCTACATATACTCTACTTACTGGCTTTCTAATACCTCCAGAACCATGTGATAGATACTCTCCCTTTAAATTAACACCATCAAAGGCGTCTGGAGCACTTCCTATTACTACACAGTCTATATCCTTTAACTCTAAACCTGCCTCCTCTAACGCCTTATTCGCAGCTTCCCATGCGATTTCTTGGGATGTTTCCAAAAGCCTTCTTCTGAATAACGTTAATCCTGCCCCTATTATTGCAACCCTTTTATTTAAATGAATATTTACTTTCATGGCCTTTCAACCACCGCAACTGCTCCAGTAAACGTGGGAATCCCACGCCATGAAGCTACCAATGCTTTTTCACCCTTTCCTTGCCTTATATAATCTATCGCATCTAGAAGGAGGGAAAATCCAGAAGCTTCTAATGGCACCCCCTTAGATAGATGACCTCCTAATGGGTTAACTGGAATCTCGCCTTGAGGAGAGAAGTTTCCTTCTCTTAAGTCCTTTGCTGGTTCCTCTGAAATTCCTAAGCCCTCTAGGTGCTGTAACTCCTTATAACTATATCTGTCATCTACAAATACAGCATCGAAATACCTCCTAGGAGAGGTAATATTAGCCATTTTATAAGCAATATTTGAAGCAATCCTCATGTAATTCGCTTTTCCTAATTCAGCAGTTTCGATATTATTTGAATCCGTTGCAAAACCTAAGCCAGTAATTAGGAGGTAATCATCTTTCTTTAACTTTTTTGCAACCTCTTCTGCTGCTACTACTACGACTATTGCAGCATCTACAAATGGGGCTATATCTAATTGGGTTAGGGGATAAACTATGTATTCTTTATTGTTTACATCATTAGCTGAGATCTTGCTCGCATAGGAAGCTCTAGGAGATAATAAGCCTGCTCTTTTGTTCTTCTCAACTACTAATGATAAATCCTCTCTACTAACGCCTTTTCTTTCCAAGAATTTGACAGCATCTAAGCCTGCGATAAAGTGGAAGTTTATTGGGTTTATTGACCTAACATATATTGGATCCATGGAAAATTTAATTAAGTCATTAAGGGTTAATATATCGCTAGCTTTCGAGTGGGCCTCTATTGCTACAATGTCCGCTATTCCAGAGTTTATGTGCATAAATGCATGAGCTAAACCTTGTAATGAGTCTCCAGCAACTGTCATTGTTGGTCTCATTGCACCTCCTATTTGGTCTGGTGCAAACTCGTCTGATATGGAGATCCCTTCCCAGAAATCTTCTTGGCAAGAGATGAATGAGTCTACGTCATTTCTAGGATTTATACCACCAGCATCTTCATAAGCTCTTGCAGCAGCTTCAAATACCATTTCCCTAAATGAAGTCTCTGGCGTTGTTGGCCTAAAACCATACCAGCCTACACCCAATACGGCTATCCGATCCAAAAAGGATTCCCAACTTAAATTATTTCTTCTACAATTATTAAAGCTTTCGAAACTTTTCACTCATTATAATTTTTTATAAGAAAAGTATTTAAAACTCCATTTGATAAAAATCAACTTTATTGGAAATTAAAACTACTTTATTGATGTTTATTCAATCAGCGGAATTCCATATTTTTCAATGTACTTACCTATAATATGTCTCTGTACTTCATCACTACCCTCACCTATTCTCATCAATCTAACATCCCTATAGATCCTTTCCACTTTAGTTCCTTTAGCATAACCCATTCCTCCAAATATTTGAAGGGACGTGTCCACTACTTCATTAGCTATAATTCCGCTAAGAAGTTTAAGCATTGAGACATATATTCCCTTATCTTTTGCACCTTCGTCGAATTTCTTATACACATCTTTAATCATACTCCTTAATGCGTTAAGTTTAGCTACAGAGTCTGTAATATACCACCTTATTCCTTGAAAGTTATATAGCTCAGTATTAAAAACCTCCCTAGACTTAGCCCAGTTAAGAGCTTCTTCTAACGCAGCTTCTGCCAATCCTAGTGCAATTCCAGATATGGCTAATCTTCCCACTTCTAATACTGAATTCACCATCTCCCATCCATTGTTTATTTCACCTATTATATAATCATCAGAAACTTTACAATCATTAAATAAGACTTCAGCAGTTCCAGTGCCCCTATTCCCCATTACCTCTATTTTCCTAGTTTCAATACAACTATCCCTAGGAACAATAAATACTGACAAATCCTTTCTAGAAGTACCAGTTTTAACTATAGTGACAAATATGTCAGCATACAACCCTTGAGTTATCCACATCTTATGTCCCTTTATTACCCATAATCCATTTCTCTTCTCTGCCTTTGACTTCATTGAACCCACATCACTACCACCAGAGGGTTCAGAAAGCGCAAAACTACCTATCAATTCTCCTTTAGCTATAGGCTCTAAGTAGTTTTTCTTTTGCATTCCATCACCATAAAGTCTTATCATTTCTCCCGCTAGCTCTCCTTGAGCATCTGCTATTAGCGCTAAAGATCCGCTTACCTTAGCGATCTCCTCTAATATTATAACCATATCATAATGAGATAAACCGCTTTGTAAGGGGACTAAAAAGCCCAATTCCCCAAGTTTTCTTACGAGCTCTCTTGGATAATAATCCTCTTTATCTATTTTATTAGCAACTTTTTCAACATCTCTCTTTAAGAATTCCCTTAACGAGCTTATAAAAAGTTCCTTTTCACTCATAAAATACTTTTCTATTACATGTTTTTAAAATCACTTATTAAGGTAAACTAAAGTATATATAAGACTTTTCACAAAAAAATAATGAATGAACTGGAAAATATATTCGTTAGATCAAATCAGAGAAATGGCAAAATTTGCAATAGAGAATCCTAACTCTTTCTGGAAAGATAAGGCAAATTACATAAGCTGGTTTAAGCAGCCAGAGAGAATAGTTGAGGGTGAAGCTCCGCGTGATAAATGGTTCATCGGTGGATTAACTAATATAGCTTATAATGCTGTTGATAGACATTTACCATCTAAAAAAGATAAAGTAGCATTTTATTGGATTAATGAAAAATTTGACACAAGGACTATTTCATACCAAGATTTATATCAAGAGGTAAACAAGGCTGCTTATGTATTAAGTGAGCTAGGTGTAAAAAGAGGAGATACTGTCTCAATGCTAATGCCAAGCATACCAGAGGCGGTGTATTTCTCTTTAGCGGTGCATAGACTTGGTGCGATTTTAGTTATACATTATATAGGCTTAAGTGAGGAAACATTAGCATATAGATTTAACGACTGTGGTTCAAAGATTTTAATTGTTGCATCAAAGACTTTTAGGAATGGGAATGAAATAAGGATAAAGGATTTTGTAGATAATGTTCTTGAGAAGCATTCTACACCTATTGAAAAAGTTTTAGTATTATCTAGAGGGTATTCAGATTTTAACCTTAAAGGGCAGAGAGATCTAGTTTATGAGGATATTAAACCTAAGGGGAAGGTTTATGTTAAGCCAGAGGAGGTTGAGAGCAATGAGCCAGCTACAATTTACTATACTTCTGGAACTACTGGAAGGCCTAAGGGATTATATCATACTCATGGGGGTTATGTAATTGGACTAAATTGGGCTTTCAGAGGCTTGCTTAATCCATTAGAAAGTGATGTTTGGTGGACTATTTCAGAGTTAGGATGGCCAGTATGGCCTATGGCTAATTTGTATACTATACCAGTAATGGGAATCACTGGCGTATTATTTGAAGGATATATTGGTTTTAGGAGAGATTTATTCTCAAGGATAATTGAAAGATTTAATGTGAACTTAGTTTGGAGCTCTACAACTACACTTTATACTTTAAAGAGTTTAGGAGAGGAATCTGTTAAGTCTGGAGACACTTCTAGCCTAAGAATAATTCTCAATACTGGTGAACCATTAAATATTGGAGCCTGGATATGGCTAAATCAGAATTTACCTAATGTAAAAATAGCAGATGCGTATTGGCTAACTGAACATTTACTGCCCATAGCTGCTACTCCTTATGGGATTGGAGAAATACCCTATAAGCCTGGATCCGCTGGTATACAATTCCCTGGATCATACTTCCTTGTTGTAGATGATGAGGGTAAACCTTTACCACCAAAACAAAAGGGGTATATTGTGTTAAAGCCTTTAAATCCATCTACGGCAAAAATGTGGAATGATCCTAATTATGAGAGAATTCAGAAGCAATATTGGTCTAGATTCCCTGGCTATTTCTATACTGGAGATTATGGATATATAGATGAAGATTCGTATTTATATGTTCTAGGAAGAGCTGATGATGTGATAAGGACTGAGGGCGAGAGAATAGGGACATTAGAGGTTGAGAGCATAATAGTGACTCATCCTCAAGTTGCTGAGGCTGCAGTAGTAGGACATGGGAATAATATAGTTGCATTTATAGTTCCAAGGCAAGGTGTTGAGGCTAATGATGTGTTAAGGAATGATATTAAGAGTTATTGTAGGAATGCTGGTTATATTGTTGATAAGATAGTATTCGTTAAGAGGTTACCTAAGACTAAGAGTGGTAAAATAATGAGGAGATTACTTAAAGCTATATTAGCTAATGAAAATCCTGGAGATATATCAACTTTAGATGACATAAGAATATTAGATGAGCTTAAAGAATCATTAAAGAACTTAACTTGATATATGTTTTAAAGAATAATCTATTATTTTTCTTTGGGCATTTCTCAAATGATATAGAAATGTTACTTTACTAATATTCAATAGTTCAGATAATTGATCAGCAGATGTTCTTCTAGGGTAATCTAGGTAACCATAAGTATAAGCTATTGTTAAAACTTTCTTTTCCATTTCTGTTAAAACTGGTGTTATAATTGGATTAAAATCTATTACCTTAAAATTTACCACCTCACCTAGACTCCTTAATTCATTAATTATTTCCCTAACATCCTTACTAGAAGCTATAAATGACCACTTTTCCATTCCGTCTTTTATAACATTGTTAAGTATCAGCACTTCTCTATCGTAAAGTAAACCGGCTATGGAACCTTTATAAATGTTCAGAAAGTCCACATAAGTTCCACCTTTAAATTTATCCTTTTTTATTATTTTAACTACACTTTTGTGTGCTTTCATCAAATTCAAAATATTTTTATCAGTAGAATCTATTAATATTCTACTCCTCAAGTAGTTTTTGTGTGGATAAACTTCGAGATTAATAGTATATACAGTAAAGGGTATATGTGGTGTCCAACAATCTTCATGATTTATCAATACTTCAACTCGTTTTAACATCAATAATAATCTAATTTTAAAAAGATATAAACATTACTAATATTAGACTGATTATATAATGATGTATCTTACCTCTAATATATTAAACTAGTTTAATGTTGCTTATTAATTTTATAATATAATGTTGTGAAACGATGGCGGAAAAATCTGCTGTAAAGGCAGGAGAAATAGTTGCAAGAATGGATAGAATTCCAATATGGGGATTATCATATATCTTTATAGGCATACTTGGAATCGGATTTCTATTTACATTTTTCGATATATTTGATATAAACGTATCTTTCATACAAACTGCATTAACAATATTCCATGTGAGTAGTCCTTCATCTCCTCAAATACCATTACTGCTAGGCCCAATAGTATTATTAAATTTAATAGGTTATATAATTGGTTCTTTATTGCTCTCACCAGTCTCAGACTTGATAGGGAGAAGGAGAATGTTAGTAATAACAATGGCTATAACCGGTTTAGGAAGCTTATATAACGCATTTGCTAATGACTATATTAACTTCCTCCTAGCCAGGACAATAACTGGTATTGGAGTTGGAGCGGATTTGGCAATAGTTAATACTTATATTGGAGAAGTTGCACCAACGAATGGGAGGGCTAAATATACTAGCCTAGTATTTCTCTTTTCAACTTTAGGTGCTGCATTAGGGATATGGTTAGGATTATTATTGACTACTCCTCCAGCCCCATTTCCCTTAGGATTACCATTTGCCTTAGGTGGAAGTGGATTTTTCGCAATAAATGGTTGGAGAGTAATGTATGGTATAGGTGCACTATTAGCTTTAGTAGGATTATTACTTAGATTTAATCTGCCGGAATCTCCTAGATGGTTAATATCTAAGGGTAGGTTAAATGAAGCTGAGCAAATAGTAAGTTTCATGGAAATGAAAGCTAGTGAAAAACTTAAGGAGCTTCCCCCATTACCTAAAATTATTTCACCATATATTATGGAAAGGCATTCCTATATGAATGCTATAAAGACAATTTTTGGGAATTCCAATTATATTAAGAGATTTGGTATTTTGGTAAGTATGTGGCTTTTTGGCTATATGACTGTTTACACTTTGGCTGCAGGTTTGACTTCAATATTAGCGTCTTTAGGATTTCCTCCACCAGAGGCTGGAATGATTGCTGCAATAGGCGTTATAGGATTTATATTAGTTCCATTAACTACATTCTTCCTAGGTGACAAGCTTGAAAGAAAGTTATGGACTGGAATTTCTGTAACATTTACTATAATAGGTGGGCTAGTAATAGCGTTGGCTGGAACTAATGTTATATTATCTTTCATAGGTTCAATAATACTATTTTATGGCTTTAATTTGTGGGTTCCAATATCATATACATGGACTGCTGAAAGTTTTCCTACAAGGGCTAGGACAACTGGATTTGCGTTATGTGATGGAGTTGGCCATATAGGAGGTGGAATAGGTATAATAGTTATAGCATCTTTCATAAGTTCCTTATTGTCTTCTGGAGTAACATCTACTTTAGCTATAGAGGTATTTCTGATAATCGCGTTATTTCAAGTGATTTCTACTATTATTGCAATAGCTTCTGGACATAGAGCAGCTAATAGAAGATTAGATGAGCTCTCACCTTAATGAATTGGGTTTAATATAACATTTAAATAATTTTTTTAAGTATTTACTCATATGAGTGATAGCAACATAAAGAGTATTATGAGATTTTTTCCCTTGGGTATAGTAGTAATAACTACTAAATGGAGTGATAATTTGGTAGGAATGACAGTTAACACGTTTAATTCCTTATCCTTAAATCCACCCCTAGTTATGTTCTCAGCTGATAAAACTAAGGGTAATGATATACCATTTAGAGAGAGTTCAGGCTTTGTTGTAAATTTTATCGATAATAAACAAATATTTGATACATTTGCATTTAGACCAGTAAAAGAAAGGTTTAAAGAAGTGAAATTCTTTGAAGGAATTAATGGATATCCGATCCTATCAGAAAGCTACGCTTATATAGAAGCTAAAAAATATGGCGTTTACGATATTGGAGATCATGCTATAATAGTAGGGGAAGTTATAAATGCTAAAATAGTAAGGGATAATTTTGAACCTTTAGTATATTATAATAGAGATTATTGGAAACTGCGTAAGTAACCTTTAATAAGTTTGATGACAAACTAATTTACTTTTATTAATGAATATAGATTAATGATAAATATTTTGCGTCTTTCGCATGTGGTTATAAGAGTTACAGACTTAGATAAGGCTAGGTATTTTTACTCCGACTTATTAGGACTTATTGAGACTGAGAAGGATGGAGATTATGTTTACCTAAGGGGAATAGAAGAGGGACAGCATCATAGTTTAGTATTAAAAAAGGCTAGTTCTGCAGGTTTATCATATATAGGCTTTAGAGTAGCTAAATCTGAGGAGTTAGATAAGGCTAAAGAAGAATTGAAAAGTTTAGGATTAAAGGTGATGAAATACAAGGAGAAGGGAGTTGATGATGGTCTGTTGTTTGAAACACCTGGAGGAATACCAATGTTTCTTTATTACGATATGGAATATGTAGGGGATTTAAGATTAGATTTCTATAAACATAAAGGCGTTAATCCAATTAGATTAGCTCATGTAAACTTTGTGGTTAAAGACTTAGAAAAGGAGATAGAATTTCTAAAGAAGTATATGGGCTATTATGAGACTGAGATATTTTTAGATAGTGATAATGTAAAAACAGTATCATGGTTAACTAAGAGAGGGGACTCGCACGAAATAGCTATATCTAAGAGTAGTAAGAATTCTCCAGGTTTCCATCACGAAACATATTATGTACATGATGTTAAAGATATAATTAGGGGCTGTGATATTTTAGCCTCAGCGAAATTATGGGATAGTATTGAAAGAGGTCCAGGAAGACATGGGGTAACTGAAGGTTATTATGTCTATTTTAGAGATTTTGATAAAAATAGGATTGAATTCTTCTCTAGCGATTATATTGTTCTAGATCCAGATAAATGGAAAACAATAGTGTGGACTTATGATCAATTTAGATATAGAAGTGATTTTTGGGGAAGGCCTATTCCTCAATCCTGGTTAACTGAATGGGTTCCCGTGGAGGATATTTCCACGGGTAATTTAAAGGGGTGGTCTTAAATGATAAGGAAAGGGTTGGACTACATAAAAAGTATTAGAGAAAATCAACCAGTAGTGTATTATGAAGGTGAAGTAGTAAAAGATGTTACAGAACACCCAGCATATAAAATACCAGTTAGAACAGTAGCGAAATACTATGATCTACATTGGGAAAATGAATATAAAGATTATCTAAGAGTGTATAATCCAGATGTAGGAGAGGAGACTAGTATATCATTTTTGAGACCTAAGAATAAGAAAGATTTAGCTAAATTAAGAGATGGGTTAATTAAAATATATGATTTCTATAAGGGATTCTTTGGTAGAAGCCCAGATTACTTAAATGTATGGACTATGGTATTTTATGCCCATGCTGAGGATTATTTCGGAAAGCATTTCGGTTCTAGATTTATGGAAAATGCAATAAATATATATAAAGAGGCTACTAAAAGGGACTTGTTCTACACTCATGCAATTGTTGCACCAATGTATGATAGATCTAGACCACCTTCACAATGGGAAGATCCGTATATTCAAGTGGGAATAGTTGAGGAAAGGCCAGAAGGTGTATTAGTAAGAGGATCTGCAATGATTTCTACTGCAGCACCTTATGCTGAAATGTTATGGTATTTGCCAAATGTTAGGAGAGATAGTGATACTAGATACGCTCTTTACTTCTCCATACCTACTAATACTAAGGGAGTTAAGTTTATATCTAGAAGAGGTTTCCAACCTAGAGAAGGTGGAGAATTTGAATATCCAATATCCTCCAAGTTTGAGGAAAGTGACGCTATTCTGGTATTAGATAATGTATTAGTTCCTTGGGATAGGATAATATTTTACAAGAAACCAGAATTAATTGAAGATCTTATGTGGGATACTGTAAATCTTAGAGGCTGGTTTAATTGGCACTTCGTAATACAGCATTATAGTAGGCTTAAATTCTTAGCTGGCTTAGCTATGACTATTTCAGAGGCTGCTGGAACTAGCGGATTTATTAACGTTCAGGAAAAAATAGGCGAAATATTAATCTATGTAAGTCTAAATGAAGCTGCTCTCTACGCCTCAGTGGAAAGGGCAGAAGAACTTCCTAATATAGTAAGACCAGATCCTTATATCTCTATTTCTGCAAGTCATTTCAACATGAAAGCTTTACCTAGGGCTAATGAGATATTAAGGAGTATTTCTGGAGGTTCATCTATACCTATTCCTGCTGGAATTAAGGATTTTGAAAATCCAGAAGAAAGAAGATTGTTAGATAAATATCTTGCTATGAAAGGATTAAATTCACTAGAAAGAGTTAAACTATTTAACTTATTATGGGATGTTATAGGTTCTGAAGTGGGATTAAGATATGAGCAGTATGATAGGTTTAGTAGAGGAGATCCTACTATTAGATGGGCCCAAACTTATACTGAAGTTTTCAAGCATAGAAAGCAAGAATTCGTGAAAATAGTACGAGATATACTAGATCAAATGCCAAATCCCAAAACATAATTTTTTAGATTCACAAATTCTTTATTTTCAAAACTTATATAGAGCTTCTTTCTAATGAAATTTTTTCTCAACTGCTAAAGTATATTTGACAAATCCTTTAAGGAAGTCATATAATTTAACTTAATTTTTTATTCTCCTTTACTAAGTATAAGCTTAATGAAAGTTGGCTTATTTGTATCTCATGGCTCACCCACAATACTTATTGAGGAAAATAAATGGAAAGACTTACTTAAAAGTATAGGAAATGAAATAATGGAAAAATACAGACCAGAGACTGTTATAATAGCAAGCCCTCATTTTATCTCATGGACTGGAATACATTACATCGAAGTTTCTGAAAGATTAGAATGCATTCAGGATTATTATGGTTTTCCAGATGAAGCGTATAAATATTGTTACGATGCAATTAATGATGTAGAACTTGCTAATGAAATAGTTAAAGAGTCTGATGGGAGAATTAAAGAAGATGACAAGTGGGGCTTAGATCACGGTGCATGGATACCATTATTCTACATGTTTCCAAAAGATAAACCTAAGGTAGTTACTATTTCCATTACCGAAAACTCTCCTAACTCTCATTACGAGATAGGAAAAATAATAATGAAGGCTACAGAGAAATTAGGCAGAAGAGCTATCTTCATAGCTACTGGTTCTCCTACGCATAGACTTGACTTGTTTTACTTTAAAATTACTCCGAAACCTACAAAATTTGATACTATATTAATTGATCTTATAAAGAATGAGAAATTTATGGAAATACTTAACGTTAAAGAATTGTATCCTAAGGAGTATAAGGAAGCTATGCCAGAAGGTGATCTAAACACCTTACACATGCTTTTAGGTTATGTGAATCCAAAAAAAGCTCAAGTACTAGGCTACGAGGTTCCTTGGCCAGGGGTAAGTATGTTATCTGCAAGTTTTTATGGTTAAATAAAATACTTCTATTTCATGCGCTTTTGTCCTAAGTGCGGGTCTGTCATGCGAATTAAAGGAAATGGAATGGTCTGTAATAAGTGCGGTTATAGAGAAGATGGTATAGAAAAGGTAGTATTTAAGGAGAAAATTAATCATGATAAAGATAAGATGATAGTTGCTGATGGAGAAACTATAGAAGGTAGGATAGCTGTTTCTTTATGCCCTAGATGTGGTTCTACTAGAGCTATTTTACTGAATAAAAAGAAGAGAGTTTATAGGTGTATGGTTTGTAATCTAGTATATACTATTTGAAATGAAATCAGATCTTTAGAATAATTTTTTATTTCTTTCTGATGATATTATTATCAATGAAAATCCTACTAACACTCCTACTTTTGTTTATAATAACTAAAACGTTCTTGCTAGGTAATTATATTATACACGTAAATGTAAATCAGAACTATAATATTGTAAAAGACGTGGAAAATTCTACTGTGGGTATAAAAGTGCTCTTATCTATTTCTAATTATACTATAGTGCCTTACAACATGTCTATTAATAAATACAATTCATCAGAGATAATTATACCTTATTATTTAGTCTATAATAATCTATCATTTTCGATTATTTACCTAAATTATACTGCAAATGTTACAATTAAATCATTAGTTATTGCGCAAAATAATACTTATATCAACGGCATTCTTTCATTAAATAATACTCAATTAT
>JAVYOH010000045.1:0-13003 GCA_038734615.1 Saccharolobus sp.
TAATTGTTAATATTAAAAATGATAGAGAAAATTATTTTTAATTAATAAGAAGATTTCACGTAATCAATTAACATTTTATATTAAATATTGCATAGATAGAAGAGTTTAAAATCTCAAAAATCATTAAATAGGGTGATTAGTTATGGCTCAAGAGGTTAGGATTGCTAAGACTTTAGATGTTAAAGGTATGTATTGTCCTGGTCCTGTTTTGGAGACTGCTAAGGCTATTAAGCAGATTAATATTGGTGAGGTTTTGGAGGTTTTGGCCACTGATCCTGCTGCTAAGCCAGATATTGAGGCCTGGGCTAGGAGGACTGGTAATCAAATTATTGATGTTCAACAACAAGGCGGTGTAACGAGAATATTAATAAAAAGACTCAAGTAAAGCTAGATTTCTTTTTGTTTGCAAGAATAATCTAATAACTAATAGGTTTTCAAGTTTGATGTTATAGATTGATATAATTTTTCATTTAGTGATATAATTTTGAATGGAATGGGAAGTCTATAAAAAGAGCGAAAAGAGACTAAAATTGGATCTTCAATAAAGTTTTTAAATTTAAATTCAGTTAAAATTGTTATGAGTAAAAAAGTAAGTGAGATAGTCATAAAACTACTTGAGGATAGGCCTAAAAATAGGGGGAGTAAGATTTCTGATGAAGACTTAAGAAGATTAGCTAAATTTGCTAAGGAGAATATAGAGCTAATGAAGCTTTCTGGCTGCTTTAAATATAATGGTGAGGAAATATTTTGGAAGACGAATTGTTTAGGTGGATATATTCAAGAATAAGTGAGCTTAAAGGTAGTGAAACTGACAGATTTTTAAAATTCTTAGCAATTTTGAATACGTTTTTGGAGGAGAATAAGCTAGGTAGGATTATAATTGTTGGAGGATTTGCTGCAGAAATATATTCTGGAAGAGCTTATAGGACCGGCGATGTTGATATAATTGTTGAAGGTAATGTTGAATTAGTTAGAAATGTTTTGAAACAATTTTCAGATCTTGGTTTAAGAATTATGTTACCTAGAATACGTGAGATTTCAGAAAAGGGTATTGATATTGTATCGACTACTTATGATAAGAAAAAAATACCAATAAGGCTTAAGGTTGATGAGTATAGCGTATACATTATACCCCCTGAAGAAGTTATTCTGACGTATTTAGAAGCTTGGAAATTTTGGAATAGTTTAGAGGATAGGAATAAGGTTGTATTAATTTATTGTGCACAGAAAGAATCATTAGATATGGAATATCTCATTAGAGAATCTATAAGTAAGAATGTTAATGATTATTTGGAAAAAATCAAAGAATATTGTTAAATCTTAGTAACGCTTTGCTTTGATCTTTTTCTTAGAGGTTTTGATTTCAAACATAATTGAATATATCATTAGTAGCCTTACCTGATTATTATGAGTTAATTAGTAAATTATGCCCTTAAATGATATAAGTAACTTTATAACAGAATAATATCTAAATTATAATATGGAAAGGGTTTTCAGGCTAGTTGACTCATCTAAGTGGTCATCAATTCATTATCTCATGTTTTCCTCTCTAGCTATTGGATATTTTATGTGGGGAGTTATAGCTTCAATAGCTCCTCTTATTTATCCTAGTATAAATAGTGTTTTATTCTTACTGACACCTACTTTCGCTACTATAGCAGGAGATTTAGTTCTGTCATTCTTCTCAGATAAAAAGTTAGGAAGGAAGACTACTTTCTTTATTACAATGTCATTATACTCTATAGGTACTCTTTTATTAGTCTTAGCTGCCGTGCTTTCTGGTTTTAATTCAAGTAATTTAGCTAAGGTTCCCTACATTATATTAATAATTTTAGGCATAATATTTGGTATTTTTGGTGTAGAAGGTGAAGTTCCAGTTATGTTATCATATACTGCAGAAATGATGCCATTAGATTATAGAGATATGATATTGGTCTTGGCTCCAAACTTCGATAATATTGGAGCTATGACAGCAGCACTAATTGGTTATTTAACTTATAATTTGTCAAACTCTTTCGTTATTGAACTATTAGCCATTTCTATAGTTGCTATACTAGGAATAATCACTGCAATAATTATAAGGCTAATTTTACCAGAATCCGTAAGATGGTTAGTAGTTAAGGGTAATGTGAATGTTGCTGAGAGAGAAGCCCAAAAAATTGCTAAAAGCGTTAAGGAAGTAAAGGAAGAGAAGTTGAATAGGAGAATAGGTCTTAAATCGAGCTATACTTTCCTAGCTATAATAGGCTTATCACAATATTTAACTTATGGGTTAATGGCATTTGTAGTTGCTGATTATTATTTCTCGCAGTCTCAAGTACCTTTCATAATTTTCATAGCAAATCTAGGAGCATCTGTTGCGGGATTTTTTGCTGCATTTCTAGCCAAAAAAACTAAAACTAGAAAATTTGCCTTAATATCTTACGTAGGAGGTACGTTGAGTATGATTCCAATAATTTTACTAACACTAAACTTCAATATAGCAATGTTCTATGCTTTACTTCTAGTTAATATGTTATTTAGTGAATTTGGTTGGGCTACAAGGACAATTTACGAGCCAGTTCTAATGCCCAGTAATATAAGAGCTTTCATGATAGGTTTAATAAGATTAGTTCCTATAGTAGCTTATGCCTTATCAGTTTACTATACTTCCAGTTTTACCTTAATGAATTATTTAATATACAATCTCATCCTATGGAGTATAGGTGGGATTGCCAGCATAATATGGTATTTTAAGGGGATAGATGTAAATTATATATCTCTTGAGGAAATAGAGAGTAAGAAAAGTTTAGCTTAATTTTTAATTTAGTCTTTCTTTTTTGTTAAAGAAAAGATATAAAAAGTAAGAATACAAGATTATAAATGTGATATATAGGAGTAGGAATGGAAAAGTAATCATAGAATACGTAAGGAGAGAAGATAGCATACTTATAGCTAAAGGTAGAGTTAAGTCTACAAGTAGACCTGGCTTATTTCATAACGTGAAAATTGTATATTCATTTCAAAAGAAATATTTAGTAGATGGTAGTTGTGATTGTGAAATTAGTAAGTTTTATGGAATTTGTAAACATCAATTAGCACTATTATACGTGGCAATTAAGGCTGAAAAGAAACTTTATAATTAACGAATTGCATTTAGCACACCATGTTTGAAAAACTAAGTAATGAATTAAGAATGGCTTTGAAAGACGTTGGCTATGAGGTACCAACTAAAGTTCAGAGTATAGTTATACCTAAATTGTTAGATAGAAAGAGCGTTATAGTTCAAGCAAAGACTGGTTCTGGCAAAACTGCTGCTTACGTTATTCCAATTCTAGAAATGAACGTTGCAGCCTTAATACTTTCTCCCACTAGGGAACTAGCATCGCAAATATTTGACGAAGTTAAAAGGCTTAGTAAATATAAAAATGTTACAACTAGTTTAATAATTGGAGGAGTAAGTTATGATAATCAAAAACAAGCTGATATAGTAATTGGAACTCCTGGTAGACTTTTAGATTTGTGGAGTAAAGGAAATATAGACTTTTCAACTTTTAAAGTAATTATAGTAGATGAAGCAGATAGAATGTTAGATATGGGTTTTATAGATGATATAAAGATGATTTTAAATCATTCTAATGCGGAGATCATAGGCTTCTTCTCAGCTACAATTCCTAACGAAATCAAAAATTTAGCATCGCAATTCTCTCCTAATGCTGAGGAAATAATATTAGATGAGTATAAGCCAGTAGAGGTGGTTAAGCATAGGTTTGTTAAAGTAAGAAATGATTGGAGTGATAAGATAAATAAGATTCTCGATGAACTAAACGATAACGATAAAATTCTAATATTTACAAGGACTAGGGATAGGGCTAGAAAATTATATTATCTATTAAAGGATAAGGGACTTAAGGTAGGTTTACTAAGTGGAGAAATGGCACAAACTGTTAGGCTAAAAAACTTTTATGGATTCAAAAAAGGCAAGTATAATATATTAGTAGCTACTGATTTAGCTTCAAGGGGAATAGATATAATAGATGTTAATAAAGTGATCAACTTTGATATACCCAGAGACATAGAAACTTATATACATAGGGTAGGGAGAACTGGAAGAATGGGAAGAGAGGGAGAGGCTATAACACTTTACACTTTTAGAGAAGGAGAAATTGTGAAGAAAATAAACAATCTCATAATGTAAGTATTTACTAGAAAAACGCTTTCGTGATTTTTTACTTCCTGAAGGATTAAGAAGCATTATTAAAAACGAAAAGATTTTATTGTAATAATATTATACTCTAATATGTTAAAGAATATTTCAATTTTATTATCTATTCTTAACTTGATGAGTATGCTAGTTACTGTAAGTAACTCAAATCAAACTATAATTCCAGGTCAAGCTACTCTAATTAAAGGAGATGGTGAAGTTTATGGATTACAACCAATATTTCTGGGAGTTCAAGCACAATCATATATTCTAACACCAATAATAGCCTCACCAGAAGTCGTCACCCCAAACGAATCTATCTACATAGAATTAACTCCTTCCGCTTCTCTATGCGCTTTAGATAACGATTATAATGTTACAGCATCACTGGTCTCTAGTAACGGTAGTATACTTTCTTCCCAAATGTTAGCACCACAATATACATCATCATTACTTATAACACCTTACATTGGCTATCTTCATATACCTAACATTAAACCGGGTTATTATTTAATTTACTTAAACGTTACAGGTTATGTTGGCAACGAAACTAAGTTAATGGGTTATACCGCATACCAAATTTACATCTCTCCCTACTCTATAACACCTAAAATCAATATTCAAAGATACGCATTTCAAGGTCAGAAAGTAACGTTTTATGTTAATATCACTTACAATAATGGAAGTGAAGTAACTTATGGCGTATTCACTGCTTTAGTATTTCCTAAACAAATAGAAGGACAGTACTCTGAATTGTCGCAAGAAGTAGTTCAGGTCTTATTAACATATAATGCTAGTTTAGGCTTATGGCAAGGAAGCTATATAACACCATCTATAAATAATTTAGGAAATGCTACTTACTTAAATCCTGGCTATTATGTTGGTGAATTTGACATTTACGTTCAAGGTGTATCATTTAATGGAATACCCACATCTACGAACAGTATAAAATCATTTCTAATTTTACCTTATAATTTAATATCAAATAAAGAAATAGATACTTTAATCCCAGTTAATTCCGTTCTTGAAAACACTAATATAACGTACAATGGGACTTTAACAAACGTCATAATGCTAGGCATTAATACGCTTCATGGAACAATTAATTTAGTAGATACTAACATAACTGGAACTTTGATAATATATGATTCCAATGTTACAATGATAGGTATTTATGCTAATAATATAATTGCTATAAACTCTAGTATACTCCTAGTCTCAACAATAATAAAATCAATAAAAATTTATAATTCTTATATAAACTTATTAGAAAGTAAAATTTATAATATAAGCCCAGAATTACCTAAAATTTACATTTTAACTAAACCAGGGAATTACACTGGAGCTATCAACATTACTGCGAACGTTATTGCTAATAATATAGAGAATATAACATTTTATCTAAACGGAATCCCAATTTATGCTAGCAAGACTAATGGAACTATAACATTTGTACTAAATACTACTAATTATCCAGATGGGGATTATAGGTTAACAGTGATAGCCTATCAAAAGGATGGAATATTTAACTCTTCAAGTGTTAATATTAACTTTTATAATAATTTTAATGAATTAAATGAAAGGATTGGTAATGTTTATCAAGAGTTATCCTCTATTGTTATAATTGGAGTGGTTTTGGCTATAATAGCTATAATCTTGAATTTGATCTCTAGAAGAAGATAAGAATTTTTTAATAATTTATGTGAGACTAATAGTTTAAATTTCTTCATCTTTGCTAAATAAACTATTTTTGCAATTGAAAATCTTCGAGATAAAACCTCTTCATTGATGACTTCCGGTGACTAATTTACACTTGACTATTAGAATGAAGGTTGTCTTTGTAGTTTTAATTTATGTTAGGGGCTTATACCTTTGCATGTTAGATATTAATAAAAAAGATAATTCAAATAGTTTAGTATAATATTAAAAGGTTTTAGCAACAGTATAAAAATTACTTAACTACTAGTACTGGTATTTTTGCTTCATGCACGATTCTTGACGATACACTGCCTAAAATTATTCTCTTTATACTAGATAATCCTCTGCTTCCAGTTACTATTAAGTCAGCTCCTATTTTACCCGAGTAGTCTAGTATTGTTGCTGCAGGATCTCCTTCTACAGTCACTGTTTCAACGTTTCTAACACCATTATTCATGGCTTTCTCTTTAGCTTCATCAACATCTTTTTTAGCTTTATTATAAATCTCATTTATTATCTCACCAGGTATTGGAGATAAACCAGTTCCAGCTAATATTGCAGTATCTACTACTTCTATTATTGTAAGTTTTGCCTCATACTTTTTTGCCAAATCTATTGCAATATCTAAAGCTCTTTTAGCATTCTCAGATCCATCATATGCTACAATAATATTTTTGAAAGACATATTAAAACCCACAAACTACTCTGAAATAACGACTATATAAAGATTTTTGTATTCGTAATTTTTCCGTATACATTTCCTTAGAGAGAAGGAGTTATTATCTTAATATTACAAATTAATTAGAACTATATGTAAGTAAGTCTAATCATTTTAAAGGAACCTACATTAACTATATTCTAGTAATCTGACATTAATAATATGTACAGACTGTCTTTGATCTTAAATGACTCTCTAAAAAGAGATCAGCATTATTAATGTCTTCTATAGATCTTAATGTCTTAGTGGTTTTGTTGGTGGTATTGTGTTTAAATGTTCTATTTCGTCAGTTATACTATTATTCTTAGCAATTTCCCTATAAATAAATGCTGATGGTCTCCAATATTGCTTTTTAGTATTATAATCAACCTTCAATAATCCAAACCTAGGCCAAAACCCTGAAGCCCACTCATAATTATCAGCCAAAGACCAATGCAAATAACCCCTAACATCAACACCATCACCCAAAGCCCTATAAACTTGATAAATATGAGAAACAAGATAATAAGGCCTCAAATAATCACCATCATCAGCTGTACCATTCTCAGTAACATAAATACGCAAACCATACCTCCTCCAATACTTAACCAAAACATCATACAAACCCTCAGGATAAAACTCACCACCTCCATCATTACATGGAAATCCAGATATGCTAATTGAATTTCCCCCTTCGCATAATATAAGAACTTTATAACTTTTCTCAGTTTTTTTAACCACGGTCCTAGTATAGTAATTTACTCCTATCCAATCTAACTTATTCCGCAAATCATCCCTAACAATTTTCTCATTCCCCTCAAAAATCTCACCCCTTATTATAGCATCAAAGAAAGACCACCTATCATCGTATTCAATCATTTCCACAGCCTCCTTATCACCCTCTGAGAATGGTTGCACTGCAGAGTTAGCGTAAATTATTCCCACTGGTTTTTTAGAAACGCTTTTTATAGCATCATAAGCCCTAGCATGAGCTTGAATAATATTATATTTAGCCTTTTTAGTTAATTCAAGACTTAAATACCCAGGTGGGAAACCAGACTTAATACCTACATATCCTAAGCCCCATACTACATTTGGTTCATTCATTGTTGAATATTCATCAACTAAATCATCTAATTTCCAAGCTATATAGGCTGAGAATCTTGCGAATTCATAAACAGTCCTACTATTAAGCCAGCCAGTAGGACCAGAAAAGTCTCCCCTCCTAACCCTAATTGGATCATGCAACCATAATGGTAAAGGCCAATGATAAATATTAAGTATAAAATGTATTCCCCTATCCTTTAAATCCTTGAAAATCTCCCTATAATGATCTAATGCCCCCTTATTAGCATACTCATCCATTCTCCTTAATTCATTCTCATTTATACTTACGCTAGTTATGTTTTCCTTTAATCCTTCTGGTTTTGGTAATGGTTTTGGGAATATTCTAGGCCATTCAACACCTATCCTAGCTATATTTAATCCAATTTTTTCAGCATTCTCATGAAAAACCTTATAATTACTCCAATATGCTGGACCATTTTCTGGAAAATCACCACTAACCAAACCAGCTGCTATGTTTTCTTTATCATGAACCCAAACGTACCAATCAGAATTAGGGTCTTCAGATCCCGGTGTTCCCATTTCTGATTGAAAACCAGCTTGAGACCAACCAAACTTGAAAGATTTAGGAAAACTATACATGATTGTATATATTATAGCAACATATTAAAGCTTATTATTTTAAACTATGTAGAAATTTTTCTTCAGAAAGTCTGTCTTTTTAAGAAAAACTTTTTATTATATGATGAATAAAAATGGAATATGTGTTATTTTATTGTATCCAAGATTGACAGACCTATCATTGAAAAAGGGATTATTCTAATTAGAAAAAATGTCTTTGATAAATTAGGAAGTGAAAATTTCGTTAAGGTTTTATCTAGTCATGATAAAATGGATATGAGCAAGAGTTACTTTTATCTTATGCTTAACAAGGCTAGGAAATTGGGATTAGTTAAGGATAATGCGTTATCCTTTAAATTAGTAATACCGTTTGATATAAAACAGAAGAGCTTATTCAATATGGATGATGGGATACTTTATATTACAGATGATAAAGAACTAATATACATAAACTTAAATGCTAACTACTTTAGATGTGAAAACTGTTCGGTTAGAGATAAATGTGTATTTGCATTAAAGAAAATAGCTAAGGAAAATGATATATCAATCTCTAAGGAAAATCCTAGAGAAGCATGGATAGATATTATAGATATTTTAGAGAGAAATCTAATTGAAAAATCTTCTTGGTTGAAAGTTGAAAATAATGTTAGCATATAATTGGGAAAAATTTAGTTTTGAGTTATCTTCTTATAAAGTTTTTCTATTCTTACAAGGTTTATGAGGAGCACAATAAACATTTAACCTTAAGACTATATTATAACGCATGACATCAATAGTATTAGTAGGCAAAGTTTTCGATGGAGAAAGAGTAATAGAAAAAGGGACAGTAATTATTGAAGGAAATAAAATCTCTAGGGTTATAGAAGGTATAGAGGAGAAAGGTGATAAGGTAATTAAGGCGGATTTCATAATGCCAGGTTTAATAGATGCTCATATTCACTTTTTTGGAGTTGAGGAAGATAATTTACTATCATGGAATATTGTAAATGAAATAGACGTTGCAATAAGAAGCACTAGAGATATGGAAAGGCTTTTACGATCTGGTTTTACTACAGTTAGGGATTTAGGTAGTAAAGTAGCGGTTAGGTTAGATAAGCTTCAAAGGAAAGGTGAAATTATAGGCCCTACAGTTATCGCCTCTGGTTATTCTTTAGCAATAACGGGGGGTAATGATGATCCAAAGGATTTGCCAATAGATATAGCTCAAAAACTTTCGTACTCCTTTTATTGTGACTCTCCTTATGAGTGTAGAAAAGCAGTTAGGATGGCGATAAGGCAGGGTGCTAGCGTAATAAAAGTGTATTCCTCTGGTGCTTTTTCGCAAGGCGGTAAAATTATGCCAGGTTTTAGTTTAGACGAGTTAAAGGCAATAGTTGAAGAAGCACATAGGTTTGGGCTAAGGGTAGCTTCTCATGCTTATGGAAAGGAGGCAATTATGACTTCGATTACAGCTGGGGTCGATACAATAGAACATGGTTTAGGTTTAGATGAGGAAACTGCACAGTTAATAAAGGAAAAACAAATATGTTATATTCCAACCTTAGCTACTTACGAGATCCCGTTTGATTCATCATCAGAAGCTAGAGAGCAATTAATTAAAAGACATTTTAAAGAAGATATGGAGATAGCAGTTTCTAATGGTTTAAAGATAGCTACTGGTACTGATTACGTTGGATCAAAAAGAAGACCTCACGGGCAAAATTATAGAGAAGCCGTTTTGTTATCTAGGTATATGAGTAATCTAGAAGTATTAAAGGCATCTACAGTTAATGCAGCAGAATGTCTAGGTATTAAGTCTGGGAAAATAAGGGAAGGATACAATGCTGATGTGATTGCAATAAAGGGAGATCCGCTTAATAACATTGAAAATCTCTCCCCATCTAACATCTTATATGTCATAAAAGATGGTAAATTATTTAGAGGTTATGGAACTTATCAAGATTCTTACCTTCTATAATTTTTGTATTCTTACAAAAACTCCATTCTAAATGTTTCAGATCGTTAACAATAATACTGAGAACTGATAAAATCGCAAGGGGTTTATATAAGGCTTTCATAAAATGTCTAAAATGCTGTTTATCACTTAAAAATTGACTTAGGAAAAAGATTAGGACTCATTTCTTTTTCCTTTGATCAACGAATACTTGAAGCTTATAACCAGTCCATATCGTATTACCAGGCTTAACCCACTCTATTTCCACATCATTTGGGCTTATTCTAATCCTATTAGCTAATATCTCCCTAGCTTCCCTATCATACTTAGAATCTACCTCATTCCTTCTTGTCTCAATCCTTATCTTAAGCTTATCCATACTATTATCATAAATGAAAATGTTGAACATTCCAGTAGTATCTGGGATCTCATTTACAGTATCTTTAACATATATTGGCAATAATAATTTACCCTTAACTGTAAATAACCATTCTACTCTACCAGGTATTGGTTCAACAAACCTCATGTGAGTTATACCATATTTAGGATCTGGATCAGTTAGAAACTCATTCTTTACGTAATCTCCTAGACTATATCTAATTAAAGGCATTGTGAAATGATTCAATAAGGTAGCGATAAGCTCTCCTCTTTCTCCCTCTGCTACTGGTTCGTCAGTCTTAGGATCAATGACATCAAATATTTCCATATCTTCCCACATTACTAATTGCCCATCTAATCCTGGTACCTCAATTGCCATATGACCATCAGTAGTACCCCAAACACTTATTGCTAATTTAGCGTTTGGATGAACCTTAAACAATTTCTTCTTAGTGTTCTCAGCAGCAGCACCTCCGTGAAGTAATAAGACTTTAAATGGAGTCTCCCAACCTTCTAGCATTGCCTCTTCTCCAACTAGCCTATGTAACCATGGTGTAGTAGCAAATACGTCTACTTTCCAAAGTTTAAATATTAGATTATGCCTACTCTTCCAGCTAAAATATGTCTCTCCACCACCAGCTATTGCAGTGGCTCCACATCTCCACATTGCAGTCTCAACAACTGGAGGACCCCAACTATAAAATCCACTCATGTTTAGGTAATTTGCATAAACTGTAGTAGGCTTAACCTCTGCAAAAGTCCATAAATATCTAGCCTGAGCCTCCTGGAAATAATCCATTTCAAGCCTACCCCAGCCTTGAAAAGTAGGTAAACCAGTGGAGCCAGAGGTTGCACCTACAAAGGCTATACGCTTTGCCAATTCTGGGTTAAATATTGTGCCAAATGGTGGATTCTGCTGAATATCCTTTCTTATTTCATCCTTTCTGAGTATAGGTATTTTAGTAATATCCCTCCAATCCTTTATCGTATCTATATCGAAATTCTTAGACTTCCAATATTTCCTATAAAATTCAACATTCTCCCATGCCCATTTAACTATTAACTTCAATCTAAAAGTCTTTAGCTTATCAAGCTCTTCTCTCTTCATTGTCATTACTTTCTTATTCCATAATACTTCTGATGGAGAAGGTGGATAATCAGTTCTTATATATCCTTCCTCTCTTAGTTTTTTGTGGATTGCTTCATACTCACTTAAAACGGAACTCATTAATACTTGACTCTTAGTAAAATTTAAAAAGTTTATGCAAACGCATACTTGACATTTATTAGACTAACATTAATATTAATATAATAATTAAATGTTTTTATGAGCATTACTCAACATTTTATTACTGAATGAGAGCAAAAGTACTTAATTAAACGTTTTTTATCAGACTTAAAAATTATTTCTAATAGCTCATCCAGCCAGATTAGTAACTCTACTATAACATTAATTGCGTGAAATAATCCTCATAAATATATAGTAAACTCAACCGTATATGGATTTAACTACGAAAGTAAATAGCTTATCACTATAATCGAAATATACATAAACATCAACAAGAGTATTTTTTTACCTTTCCCTCATTTACATTATCATAACTTATTCTTCTTAAAAACCACATTTCTAGCAAAATACTTACTAGAGCATTCTCTATAATGAAGCATAAAGCTTTTTAGAGAAATATGGGTTTGACATACGGCAGGAACTTTAGGTGTGATAGACAATGATACTATGCTTGTAGGGGATGCTATAAAGTATGTTAATGACGTCAAGAAAAGAGAAACGTCTTTTGCATATTACTGCTGCAAATCAAAGCATTACAAAAGCTCTAAAAATTGCTAATCCTGGTCATGATCTACCTTTTAAAGTAAGCGAAAGTGGGATAGAAGAATTACCCAATGACATGAAAATTTCAATTCTACTTTTCTCGCAAACTAAAAAGCTACCATTGTTTTATTAATAAGCTTATGATACATTCTTACTAAATTATCTAGTTTACAAAACACGTTATTAAAATATATAGTTATATAATTTTATAATTAATATAAGAATACAAAAATTTTAATATATAGAGCTAAGATTATTGAGCAAAGATTATAATATAAATCAACAAAGAATAGCGTATGGAATGTAAGGTTGCTATTGATATAGGCGGAACATTTACTGATTTTATAGTCATTAAAGATTCACAGGTTAGTGTCATAAAAGTTCTAACTAATCCTAAAAATCCAAGTAAAGTAATAGAAGAGGTACTATCTACACTTGATTGCAAAGTAACTGAAATCATTCACGCTACCACATTAGCTACAAACGCCTTATTAGGACAAGAGAATTTGGAGATACCTAAAACTGCCTTATTAACAACAAATGGATTTAGAGATGTAATAGAAATAGGTAGGCAAAATAGGCCTAGGTTATACGATT
>JAVYOH010000046.1:0-12877 GCA_038734615.1 Saccharolobus sp.
TCATACAGTACATTACTCTAACTTCCTATAAATTTTCCAAGGATACTGGAATTCCTAGTGCTACCGCATGGAGGGTTTTCAACAGATTATCAGAGTTTGGCCTAATAAAGAAGGACGAGAAGGGCTTTACTATAACAGCTAGAGGAGTTGTTATTACATTTTTGAATACAAAAAAAGAAATAATACGTAAAAGAGCATTATCACTTCTAAAAAAGCTTTGGAAATATGAAGGGGAGGAAGAGGATCTTGGATATTTTATTAATGATTTATGTGCTCTACTTAAGTCTCTTAATATCTCTCCTTTTGCAATATGTTTTAATCAGCCCATTACAGTTGCTACAATGTTATATAATAATATAGACAATTTAAGTGAAAGCACTAAGAAAGTTATAGCAAGTATGTTTTTGAATTTCTTTCCATCAACTGAGTTAGGTAATGGGTGCAAGCTAATTGTCTCTTTTGATAATGAAGGAAAGCCATATGCGATAGCTGCTAATTGTAAGAAAGAAGGTATAAGGTTAAATTATCGTTGTCCAGAGCTAATGGAAAAATTCTTAGGTAGATCTAATGACGTCATATTACGAAGAGTATATTAAGTTAGGTTTTAATCCATCAACAATTCTCATTACTTGTGATTTTTCTCCTCAATCTAAAGTAGAATATATTAGAAAAAATGAAAAAGTCAAGATTACTTTTATTAAATCATATAAGAGCTATGACTTTGATTCTAGTTTTGTAATTCGTTATTTTTCTACAAACTACGATACTGTAATTCATAAGGAGGTCATAGAAGATAAAGATACAGTAGTATCAGCATCTGCATTACGTTTTGTAGATCTAAGCTTAAGCCCCTTTTCAAAAATTTATGATCAAATATTAAAATCGTTAGTATTAAATCCAATTTTAGTTAAAGGGGGTGTTGATGACTTATTCTTTGAAAGAATTGACGTGTTTTTCGCGTGGGGAAAGGCCAAAGAGTTCGCAAGGTTTAATAATTTCAAGCCAACCCACGCTTGTATAGTAGGCTCTTTTGGAAAATTAGCTTTTCTCTCTATATTCAATAGATATTTGCTAGGCTATTTAAAACTTGATGATAGAATAATTGATTATGTCAAGCGAGAAAAGGACAAGATTGTTAATGAGTCCGCATTAATATATAAAGAGCTTGGGGAGACAATTAAAGCCAATGAGGATAATTTAGTTTATGCAGAAGAAATAGGAAAATCTGATGTGGTAAAGAGGTTTAAAGAAATAGGTATAAGAGCAATTCCCGTATATGATGAAAGAATAGTAAGATTCGTAAGTAATATAATGAAGAACCCTCTAGCTAGTCCTTTCTGTGCATTAATATTAGGTAATAAGACTGGTATAGAAAATGTTATAGATAAGGCCTTAAGTTTAGGTTTAAATGTTCACAAGATAGATGGTCAGAGTCTCTCTAATACAACTTTTTAAGCATTATGTTCATTTTTTTGATATGAATGGGTGGTAATATTTTAAGTAGTAAATAATTTTAGGAAATTAATTAACGATGAGCATCTCTTAGAAGATACATGAAAAGGTCTATTTATCAAAAAGTAACATAATAATCAATCTTATTCACTTTTTTGACTGAAATTGAATAAAGTTATCTTACTCTTAACCCAGTCTATACGTCTAATGCTAAACCTCGTTCACTGTCATCTATTATTATACTAGACCTTCTCTAATCTGATATGAAATAATTATTACTTTTAGAGGTAGTATTTCTGTTGTTGATATTTAGTCAGTTTGTAGCTTAAAGGTTAGTGTAAGTTAGTAGAACTATACATAGTAAATGATTTAAAAGCTTTAGGAAATTGTTAAATTAATGGATGATGAGGATCTCTTAGAAGAGGCAGAAAGATACATAAGTGAGAAAAATTATGAAAAAGCGATTAGAGTTTTAGAAGGGATAGAATTACCTGAGGCCTACGCTTTAAGGGCTAATTGTTATTATAGTATTAATCAGAAAGATAAGGCTATAGAGGAATTAAAGAATGGTTTGAAAAAATTCCCATTTAATCATTATTTTTATTATTTACTTTCATTAATTTATTTTAATGATAAAAATTATGAAGAAGCGTTGAAAGAGATTGAAAATGCATTAGCCATAATACCTTATTCATTTGAATATAATAAATTAAAAGGCAAAATACTATTTGAGATTGGAGATTATGAAAACGCATATAATGTATTTGCATACGTTAATAAATTAAAACCAGATGATATAGAAACTAGGCTATTCAAGGCTGAGTGTTTTTATAGAATTGGTAGGTATCTTGACGCATTATCTGAGATAAATAGAGGATTAAGTTATGATAATAAAAATCCACTATTACATTTTTTGAAAGGTAAAGTGTATCTAGAAACTGGTTATTATAGATTAGCTATAAGTGAGTTCAAAATAGTTTTGAGTTTAAAGGCTTCTGCTGAAGCTTATTACTATCTAGCAGTTGCTGAGTATTTAAATAAAGAATATAAGAACGCACTAGATCACATTAATGAAGCTCTTAAAGAAAGACCTAATGATGAGAGATTTAAAGAACTTTATAGTCTGTTAAAAAATATGAATACTTAGTAATTTCAAATTAGTGAAGTGATTAATTTATTTTATAAGAGTAAAATTTGAAGTTAGGTGTAGAGATTATTGTCTATGCTTAGATTTAATACTGGCTTAATAATATCGAGAAGGGCAAGGGAATATTTAGGTGATGAGTTACTAAAGGAGATTTTTAATTTAGGCCAATTATCTTATCTTGCTGAATATGGAGATTACGTTACTAACGATATAATACAAAACAATTTACAATCACTACTAATAGTTCATGAAAAAGAGAGTGAAGATAGCAAGGAAATAAGGAATTTTTTGAGAGATTTAGATCAGGTAACTGGTATTAATCCATTAGCGGTTGAGGAAATATATACGGAATGGTTTCAGTCTAGAGAACAAGCTAAAGCTTTAATATTAGCGTATATTGAAAAGTTAGCTTTATCATTTTTAACTCAAAGAGTTCAACCAGTAAGAACAAAAAAATTATCCAGAAGATCATTATTACGTGGGAAGTTATATTATTACAAGCCTTATCCTATACTATATCAAGAAATTAACTTTGAGAGAGAAATGAATTATTTAACTTCTTTATGTCCCTTGATTATGAAGACACCGGAGGGGCCTCAAGTATCTAACCCAGAAGAGTGTTCAACATGTGGCTTCTGTTCTGGAATGTCTTTTTTAGGCTATTTGGAAATTCCTAATTTCTCTACTGACCAAATAGTCGCATTCATTAATTCTTTAGTTAAATATGCACCACGTGATAAACCAAGTGTTATATTAATTTCATGCAAAAAACTTGAAAGGATACCAGATGCGAATGTTTATGTTTATCCATTGTTAGCACCTTGTATAGCATCTGTTCACGACTCATTTTTAACTGCAATATTTGCAGCAGGTTTCTATCCAGTAATTTACTCTCCACAAGATGAATGTGAGTTAAGAGATATGGCAAGACTTAGGGCTGAAACTATGATTAAGAAATTCCCTGGTACAAATATATTCTTCCCTTATGTGGAAAACGAGTCTGAACTTTCAACTGTTTTAAATTCAAATATGGAAAATCTTCCTAGGCACGAGATACCTCCTGATATAGTATTTAGCAGAAGTAGGAGGAGAAGTTTATTATTATGGTCAATTCAAGAGGTTAATAAGATAAGGAAGCTTGATGGTTTTGATAAAATACCAGGAGTTTTCAAGGTTACAGTAGATCCTAGTAAATGTGTACTTTGTGGGGTATGTGTAAGATCTTGTCAAATGCTCGTATTTAATATTAAAAACTCTAATGACTCTACTAACCTATATTATGATCTTTCCTATTGTATAGGATCACAAAGATGTATAAGAAATTGCCCAGAGAATGCTATTAAACTAGAAGGTTATTTGGAGGTGAAGGAGTTAGGCGAGAAATTAGTAGCAAGTTCTAAGATAGTTAAGTGTAGATTTTGTGGCAAACCTTTAGATTCTTTTAGAATTAAGTCTAAGGTAGATGAGCTATTAATTCAGATGGGTATAGCAGATGTCTCAAATTACACTGATGTATGTAATGAATGTAAACAAAAAATGTTAGCTAAAAAATGGGTAGAAAAGGTGATTGGGAAGTGACAGTGTATATAATTACCTTACTTAACACTTTAATTAAGGTAGATAATGCGATACTAGATAAGATAGCTAATGCAAAGGAGTATTTCAATGTGGATATTGATAAATATAGTCCACACGATGATATATATTATTTAGAGGAACTTTCCTATAAGGGGAGAGTATTTATAGCTACGAATCTTTCAACTAGAAAAGCTTATGAAATTCTTAATAGGTATAATGTAGATTGTTTTGTAACTAGGGTAATCTCAGCGGAGATTCCAAGAGCATTTACTAATAATGAGAAATTCTTTAATTATATTTACAACTTTTTAAATATAAGGAAAGGTGAAGCTTATTTCATTACTGCAAATAATTTTTCTATTAATGTAGCTAAAGCAATGGGGATGAAGGTTGTATATATAGATAGAGAAGGGAAAAAGAGTAGTATAACTAGTTTAAGAAAATTTTTAGAAATTAACTCTAAACACTATGTGGATGAAAAGATGGGAGATTCTGCTCTGAGGTGTAGATAATGGTTCAAGACGATGAGATTATAGATTGGTTTAAGGAATTAGGTATGAAAGTAGAAAGAGGTAAAGAGGGGGGTTTTTACTTTTATATAAATGTATCTCCTCCAGTAGGCGAAGGTCCAGCAGTAGCTATAATAAGGCCTAATTCTAATGCTAAATATTATATTATAACTATGATTCTTGAGATAGACCAATCTAAACTTGATAATAAAATCATAAAACAAATAAGCGTAGAACTGGCTAGGATGAATGTAGAAGTATACATGACTCCTCCGGATAAGCCTAAACGAATTCAAATAGCCAAGTTACTTTTCACTGATGGGCTAACTAAGAACGAACTATTAAATGCTGTAACGCTAGTAAAAAACGCTAGCTTTCTAGTTTATAATCTACTATATTATTGAAATATTGCTTATTAGTAATATCAAGACTCTGAAACTAAAGTTTATTTAAATTTCTTATCAAAGTTTAAATGAAATGGGCCTTTTCACAGCACCCGTACCAGGAACTAACTATAGTATAACTACTCCTATAATTCAGATAAATCAGTATCCAGAATGGGATGTAACAGTAGCCTTAGCATTATACTTCACAGGGTTAGGAGGCATGCTTATGGCAATAACGGGGTTATTGGAAATTACAGGGAAGTATAATGAACTAGTTAAGAAGAATGCAATTTTCGCATTCATATTTACTGTTCTTGCTTTAGTATCATTTGATATCCACTTAGGTATGCCTGGAAGGGGTTTCTTTGCTCCTATAAATGCCTTACCTCAGATGGTTCATTCTTGGATGGCTAGGGGTATAGAATTTGTCGGAGGACTTCTATTGTTTACATTCTTGTTCATGATACTTAAATTACTAAATAGTAAGAATATTGTTGCAAATTGGACTTTAGCGATATTAGGAATTATAGCGGGGATATTTTCAACTACTTATAGTGGGTTTGAATTATCTTCAGCTACTGGTGTACCATTTTGGAATAATGGAGGACTTCCAGCATTGTTTTTAGCTTCCGGAACTGTTGCTGGAGCTGCCTGGAGCTATATTATGTCATTAATTACTAGAGGCGAAGAGGGAATCAGAGCAAGAAGATTAACAGCTAAGTTACTAGCATATGCTGGAATAGCAGAATTAGCTAGTTGGTTCTTATTCGCAGCTAACGTTAATTTCATTTACGTTTTCGATCAAGTAGCATATGAGTATTTAGTTACATCTTTGACCTTTATACTAGATCTAGCATTATTAGGAATAGTAGTTATAGTGCCAGGTATAGGTAATTTAATGTTATGGAGAAGAGCTACAAGAGCTGCCACTCCACAAGCACTAGATTTCCCCGCTTATCTTAAATATGCTATCTTAGTAGTTGCCATATTAGCTCTTATAGCCGGATATTTTACTAGAGCTGATGTATTGTTTGCAGGTCAGTATGCTTATCAAGTTGCACCAATGACACCATTCCAACTAACTAGTAATCAGCCAATACCAATAGGTTCATTCGGTTGGAGAAGTTAAATTATTTTTTAATTAAATTATTTTTTCTTTTAATTAATTATAGTAACGCATTAGATTATAAGCTAGCGTTTTTCTATTATGATTTCATTTATTATCTGTATATGATAAAATTGGCCTTTCTATGGTACTGTTTTGACTATCTTGATTAAGGAATTGTATGGGTATTAGGTTTATCTCAAAATATGTGCAACTAGTAATATCTTGAAAATGAAGTTAAAGCTTATAAAAATAGTCAAAATATGGTTATTTGAGTTAAATGAGCCAGTTAAAGTTAACTAGACGTGATTTTCTTAAAATAACTGGAGCTACTGCAATAGGTACTGCAATACTTATCGAAGCACCACCAGTAATAGATAAAATTTTCAACGCAGTTTCAAATGATGTCAATTATACTCTTAACTATCCTTCAGATGAAATAGTATATACTAACTGTTTCCAATGCTTAGGTAGGTGTGCAATAGAAGTAGTAAGAACACCAGAAGGTTTCCCTAGATTTGTAACTGGTACAATAGGCTGGCATATAAATGATGGCGGCGTCTGCCCTAGGGGCGCATCAGACGTATATTATTATTTCGCTCCAGCAAGACTTAGGTATCCTTTATTAAGAGCAGGACCCAGAGGATCTGGTAAATGGATTGCAATTGACTATGATACGGCATTTGATATCATAGTAAATGGTGCGAGTGCACAATCTTGGTCTAAATTAGGTTTAAATCCTAGCCAATTAGGAATAGGTAATTTTGAGGGTTTATTAAAGATAAGGGAAACTAATCCTCATGCTTTAGCCTATTTTCAAGGTAGAGATCAGCTAGTACCCGGCATAGATGCAGGTTTCTTTGCAGGGAATTTCGGTACAGCTAATTCTGGGGCCCACGGTGGATTTTGTTCAATGAATGTTTATACGGCTGGAGTATATGTTACTGGAGCTCCAGTATGGGAATATGCAGGACCAGACGAAGAAAGAGCTCAATATTTTATATTAGCTGGATTAGCTGGGGATCACTTTCCTAACTGGATGAGGAGAATAATAGCTAGAATTAGGGAAAATGGAGGAAAAGTTGTAACAATAGCCCCAGAGAGGTTTGGCTTCTATAGTGTATCAGATGAGCATTTGTATGTTAATCCAGGTACTGATGGAGCGTTAGCTATGGGATGGATAAGAGTTCTAGTAGACTTTCATTACTATGTATACAAAGTATCTCAAGGCCAAAAAGTTCTTAATCCAATAACACTACAACCAGTATCCCCAGCATATGATCCTACTACTGGTCAGTTATGGATGCAGACTGTCGCTCCAAATGGTCAAGTCGTTCAATTGCCTCAATTTGGTGATATACCTAGTACTGCTAATATTCCTCATATAGATGAGGAGTTTCTAAGATATTATACTAATTTATCTTGGCTAGTTATAGTTAATCCTAATCCACAAAATGGAGATTGTCTTGATCCTTCGGATCCTACTGCACAAAGTAATGTAGGATTGCATGTTAGAATGCCAGTTAGTAACCCATTATATGCTAAATCCCAGACAGTTTCAGCTACAACTTCAACCGGAAAAACAGTATCCATAACCTTCCCTGCTAATACATGGCTAGAAGCTGTAATGGGGAACGATGGTAATGTTTATGCTTATGTTGATATCCCATGGCAAAAAGGCGTTATGCCAATTTTAACTCTAGATGAGTTACCTCAAGGGATGTTATCTAATATAGTTCAAGTACCTTATAAGCTAAAGAATGGTCAGACAGTAAAAGTTCCTGCAATACAGGTTACTGTTCCAGTAGCGCCTAATAGTAATGAGACAATTACATTAACCGTTACTACAGCATTTGAGTTATTAAGGGCAGAACTGATGAACTATGATCCTTACACTCCTTATACTCAACCGGCTCAATACGGGGCATTAAATGTTGCTAATGTAACTGGAATTCCTCATAACACTATTGTTAGGATTGCTAATGAATTAGCAGTGGTTGCTTTTCAAAAAGCTATCAATCAGCCAGCTAAATGGATAGACTACTTAGGTAGATATCATGATTATGTCATAGGAAGGCCGGTCTCTATATACTTCATGAGGGGTATAGCAGCTCACGCAAATGGCTTCATGTCTGCCGCTTCTTACTACTATTTAGTTCTAATGTTAGGTGCATGGGATAATCCAGGTGCAACCGAGTATAAGTATCCTTATCCGCACTACTTCCCCGGACATTCTGTTCCTCCACATCCATTAGCTAATACTCCATCAATAGATCCTGCTTTATCTAACGTTAAACCTCAAGCTAGTGGTAGAGCAGGATTCTTAAAGACAGAGTATATACATAATGATGGGACAGTAGAAATTGCAGATGTTAAGGTAGTGTCTGCAGGTCCATATGGCTATCCTGATGGACCAGACGATTTAGTTATTTATAGAACCGGTAGACCATTATTAGTTGATCGAGCATATAGTTGGGAAATACCATTAACGACACAGAGATCAATTTCTGCTGTTGCATATACTACTTATCTCATGAATAAGTATCCAGGTATTATCCCATATCAAATAAATGCTATGATGTGGTATATAACTGCACCATATTGGAATAACGCATATACTTTAACTGATTTATTACAAAAGGTTACAGAAACAGATTCTAATGGGAACTATTATATACCATTTAGTATTTCTGTTGATCTATTTATGCAAGAAACTAATAATGTAGTAGATTTAATTATTCCAGACCTATCTTTCCTTGAAATATATGGATTTCATAGTACTTTTGATAGACCCACTAGCTTACCTCAAGGTCCTTCAGATTCGTTAAACTGGCCAGCATTACCTGCTATGTATCCAGTATTGAGTAATGGTGATTTCATGTTAACATTGTTATGGCTAGTTAGGGGCTATCCTAATCAGAAGGCTAATCCCAACTTGTCTATAGATCCAACTAATAATCCTCACTATACTACTCAAGATCCTGTAACTGGATTACCTCTTATAAGCCCAATTACATTACACGATCCAGTGACTGGGCAGACAATATTTACTCAAGGACAGCCTGGATTAATATCAACTAGTATGTATATTCTAAAGACTGGTACCTTAATGGCTGGCTATGGTAGTAATTTTGAATATATATTAACAGATGAAGAAGGGAGTCAAACACCTAATCCACAACAACTAAAACTATACGCTTCTTTTGTACCAAATGGGGCTAATCAATCTGATGTAATCAATCAAATATTATCTCAAGTACCTTCTGGTCAAACATTCTCTACTGCTAATACTTACAAAATAAGTGCAAGTAATAGATCTACTGGAATAGAGCATTATTTCAGAATTCCAGTTAAATTCCAGCCATTATTGCAAGCATTATTAAGTACTACGATTAGTATGTATGCTAGTAATAATATGACTTTGGATGAGATTAATCCTGGTATCGTGAAAGTAGGTAAGGGTGGAGCAGTATACGTGTTACCTCCATCAATCAGATACATGAGGAATGTTAATATGTTCTATTTTAGAGGCTGGGGTGCATATATGCCGGGCGCTTATGGATCTATTGGATTACCTTGGATACATAGGATATACTTAGAATATTTACAGAAGTTCAGACTAGCTGCTGCAGGAAAATGGAAAGGTTACAATGCAGCTTATTATTATTATTATAAACTAACTGGGAATAGTAGTTTATTAGTACCATCTGTAGTACCAAATGATAGTTATGGTCAAGCATTAGCTAAGAACATATTAGATTATCATAAACCTTTTGGAGGCTATTATCCACCTCCAACATGGCAGTCAGAGATTACTACAGATGGTATTAATTTAAGCGAGTACCCACTAACCTTCTTTGTAAGAAGGCATGATAGGACTTATCATTCATGGTCATTTAATGTACCATGGTTAATTGCAATAATGCCATATACTCCAGTAATGCTAAGTAAAGCTGATCCATATGTACAATCCATGGGCATTCAAAGTGGAGATTTCGTTACCTTCGAGGCTATAAATGAACCTTATAGTGGAGGTTTAAGAACTCAATTAACTGCAATTGCATTCTTAGATGAAGCTACGAGACCAGGAGCAGCGTGGGTTGTAGTATCAGCACAAGCTTTGCCAGGATTTAGGAGTCAAACTGAAAATTCTCCACAAGTTAAATATAGTATACTGAATAATTGGGCTAACATATCCTATATGCCACCATCAAGAGGAGGTACACTATCACCGCAAAGCGATAATGCGTTCCCAATTATGAATCTTGACCCAATAACCGGTCAAACAGCTTGGCATGATTCTAGAATAAAAATAGTAGGAAAGGCTATGATAAATAAAGTGCAAGTAACTGCGAATAGATTCACTTATATGGGCTCTAACTTCAGTAACCAGGACATTCTAGAGGTTATAAGCTCACAAATAAATGGAGGAACAGGAATAAGTGTGCAAAATGCCCCAGCAGCTCCTGCTTTTGCACAACCAGTTAACATACCACATCTAAGGTTTAATGCTAATGCTATTCAAAACACCTCCTTATGGAGCTTTGTAGCACCTAGCTCATTAGCTCAAAATGGTTATGTAATTGGAACCTATAAGGTAAGATATGGGTTCGCAGCAGAACCCGTTTCTTCTCAAAGTTCCTCTTAAGGGTGATTCCACATGTCCTCAAATCAAATTACTCTAGATATATATCAAAATGGAGTTCAATATAAATTACCTTTCACTCCTAAGGCAAATTATGCAATAATAACGGACCTTAACAAATGCTTTGGCTGTGCTGGTTGCCAAATGTCATGTAAGGAATGGAATACTTCTGGGATGTTTGGGCCATTACCAGATGTAGACCCATATGGAGATTTAGATGTGATGTTCTGGCTTAGAGTGCTATATATAGAAGTAGGTAATTGGCCTCAAACTAAAGTATATAACATTCCAATAAATTGTTTCCATTGTTTTAATGCACCTTGTGTGCCAGTTTGTCCAGTTGGTGCTACTTTCAAGAGAGTAGAAGATGGTATAGTACTAGTAGACTACACTAAATGCATAGGATGCAAATATTGTATATATGGCTGCCCATACGGTAATAGATTCTTTGATCCGGTAGAAGGTGTTGTAAAGAAGTGTACTCACTGTTTCGATAGAATTAACGACCCTACATTACCACCAGAAGAGAGAATTCCTGCATGTATTCATGGTTGTATGGTTCAAGCTAGAATATGGGCTAATAGGCTAGATCCCACTGATCCTGGCAATATACTTTTCGTGGACAAAGGTGGTTTCGTGTTAGGACCAGAAACTGGTGCTAATCCTGCTAGTGGATACTTGCCTTGGAGAAGTAATTATGCTGCTGATAATGATATTACATTACTTTCGCAAGCTGAGTACTATAATGTATGGACTGCTAATGGTGTTGTACAATTAGGTGCTCAGGGTAATGGTTCTACATATACCGAGGGAAATGGTCAAGGTAATAATTCGACTTACACCGAAGGAAATAACCAAAGTTAAGTGATTTTTTTGTCTATTTCTCTTCTTGATCAAACAATATTAAGATTTTATTTATACGATTTATTTTCAGAGATATTTCTCTATAAAATAGATGATAAGGAGTATAATGATATGCTAATGAAAATATCTAAGATAGATGAGAATTTTGGTCAGTTGGTGATGAATATTGCTAATGTAAACATTTCCGAAATTAGGGAAAAGTTTAATCAAATAAAGAAGAAGGATTATCTAATAGAATACTCAACTCTATTTCTTACTGGTTTGGGAAATAAACCATTAGTTCCAGTAGAAAGTAAGAGATTATTCGTAAAATTAGGTGAGAAAATAGCAATGTATAAGTATAGTGATATAATAAGATTTTATAGTTCAAGGAGAATAGTGCCTAAATTAGGTAATAATTTCGTTCATGAGCCTGACCATATATCAACTATTTTAGCCTTTATGTCTCTTTTAATTAAAGAAGAGTACGAACTTCGAAAGAATAATAAAAATCCATTTAATATAATAAGCGATCAGATAAATTTTGCCACTACTCACATAGTAAGTTGGATACCAGAATGGGCTAATGATGTTATTAATGATGATAGGTCTGATATATTTAAGGTCGTATGTAAGAATTTAGTTTCATGGATTCAGTATGATTATAATACTATACGCAAGGCAAATTAATAAATGACCAAAATTTGTTTTAATCTTTCTCACTCTTATGTTAAACCGTGGCTAACTCTGTTCCAGATAGTAATTTTCTAAACATAACGAGAAGTGGTGATGATAATAATGGTATTATCCAACTTCCTAATTGGGATCCAAGGATATGGGTTGGTAGGAGAATAGACGAATATGAAGTATTTGATTTAATAGGAGTGGGTAGCACGTCTTATGTGTTGAAGGTCAGAAAAGGTAATAGATATTATGCTATGAAAATACCTAAGATTTGGAAAAGCGATAAGGGTCAATCTAATGCTCATAATATTATTTTCAACATTGTTAGAGAATTCATGAATTTACAAGAAATTTCTATGATAAGCCAGAACGTCGTTAAGCCCTATGCAATCAATGAGAGTAGCCTTGATACCATAGTTAAAATTGAAAAGGGAGATTCTCAATTATATCTTACTAAGCCTCCTTATATTGTCATGGAATTAATGGAAGGAGGTAATGTTTTAGAGCTTTCTAAAAAGGTTAGTAAAT
>JAVYOH010000047.1:0-12866 GCA_038734615.1 Saccharolobus sp.
TACTAATTAAAACTTTGCATTAACTTTACTTTTTAGCTCTTCATCATTACTAATTATTTCTGCATTCTCTTTTAATCCACAGCTTACATGGATTGCATCTTCTAAGTCCAATTTATACTTCACAGCAACATAATACACATGATCCCAATCTATCTCAACTAACCTTATTCCCAGATCCTTAAATGCTTGAAAAATTTTACCTATCACACTCATATCTCTTAAATTAGTGTTCAACAATTTAGAAACTACAATAGAAACTTCAAAGGGCGTAATTATAGATGTTAATCTTTCTTCAGTCTCTTTAATCCAATTATAAGCTATCTTACCATATGTGGGATCTCCCAAAAGATAGTATACAAAAACGTTAACATCGAAATATCTCTTCATTTCTTATCCTTAATTTCCTCCTTAAACTTTTCAAATAAACTTTGTTCTATTAACTCGTCAATATCGCCCTTTATCTGGGCTTTAAAAATTCCATAATATTTATCTACCGCATCGTCTTTGATTGGCTCTAATATTAACTTATCATTTTCCAGAACAATTCTAACTTTTTTGAAATTAATTTTTTCCCTAATTTCTTTAGGTATAGTTATTCTTCCCCTTTCATCTAAGCTAAGTATATACTCCACAATACCCATTTGTAAACCCATATATATAAATTTATATTAAATGATGACGAGAAATGCTAAAAGAATCTTGTTTGGCTAATTATATTACTGCTCAAAGTTCGTCAAAAGTCCATTTTGTTGGAAAATTTGATAAAAATTACTTACAAATTAGCTAAGAATTCATGTAATACGATTAAAATCCTATGAAAAACAGTAAATAATTACAAGGACTGATATTTTCTAAGCCAATCATATAATTCTTTGAAATTATTTACAATAGCATCTGGTTCATAGCCTAAAGGATCAACTATTGTCTTTTTCCTATTAACGAATATAGCCTTCATCCCTGCGTTTTTAGCGCCTATTATGTCAAAGGGATTAGATGAAACTAAAAATGCCTCTTTAGCTTCTATAGTGTTTAAAAAGTATTTATATACTTTTGGTGAGGGCTTATACTCCTTAACGTTTTCAGCACTGAATATACCTTTAAAGTATCCTAGCAAGTTATTACGTTCTAGGTGTTGCTTGACTTCGGCCACTGAACCATTAGATAGTGCATAAATTGTTGAAATTTGTGATATTTCTCTTAAGTATACTGCGTCTTCATATGCTCTCAGATTTCTCCATTTGTTTAACTCTTCATCAAATTTATACTCCTCATTTCTTAACTTTAAAACGTATCTTAAAGCTATCTTGGTTATATCTTCAAATTCCATATATTTACCCATTAATGTAAGTAACCATGTATATTCTAGTTGTTTATTTCTAAACTCTTGAATTACCGTGGAAGTGTCTAAAATCGTTCCAAATACGTCAAACGCTAAAATTATCATGAATATAATTGGAATTTTAAATTTAAAAAGTTTTTAAGCTCCATTAATGTTATAAGTTCTTCAAAAAATCATTTTATAATAGCTATTAACGAGAAGGCAAACCATAGTATCACTGCCGAAATACTAAAAATTAAACCTAAATAATATAGTAAGAATATGTTAACGTATTTTAAAATAAAGTTCAGTGAAAGGCTATATAACTTAAAAAGAAGCCGTAATGAAAAAGTTAATGGAAAAATTTTATTTTGCTTAACTGATATTTATCGTTATGCTAAGATCTCTCGTCGCTTTACTTATACTCTTCCTTTTATCGGCTCTTTCAGTTTATTCAATAAGTTTTGTCTTGCCTACTTTAGCTAAAATCTACGGACAAGGAGTTTACTTTACTGTTCCCATGAGTTGGATAGGAGGGGCTATAGGCGGAGTACTGCTTTCAATCTTAGCTGATAAGTGGAGTAGAAGAATATCTCTCTTAATCTCGATTTTTCTCTTCACTATTCCCCTTTTAATCAATTTCTTGATAAAGAATCTTTCACTTCTTTACTTAGCTTGGTTTATAATAGGTTTTGGTGTTAATGGGGAGAATGGATTGAGTTATGCGTACGCAGCTGAGCTTTCTCCTCAAGGTTATAGAGGTTTCGTGGGAAGTATAATGCAAGGGCTATATTTCATAGGTGCATTGATGGGGTTAATATGGTCTTTTTTATTTAGGAATGTTGAAACTTACTTTCTCTCCCTTGGTTTGCTTTCTTCTTTGTCATTTGTCTTGTGGTTTCTAATACCGGAATCAAAATGGAGGACTAAGCGAAGTAATGTGAAAGTAGCTAAAACAGTTATCCTTGGATCTATATTTGCTATTGGTTCTTTCCTCTTTATAGTCCCATTAGTTTCTCTCTCGTTCTCAGTTTTATCCATACTTAAGGTTAATTCCTTTCTAATTCTTTCTATAGCGCTTATATTGGGAATGATTAGTTTCACTTTAGCAGGGAGGATTTCTGATATTTTAGGGAGGAAGAAAACTACTTTCATCTTTATTGCAATTTCCATAATTTTTTCAATCATAATGCTATTAACATTTAACTACTTAATTATCGCTATAACAATTCCAGCACTAATGATAGGCTCGTCTTTCTTTGCTTATTTTGGAGTTTGGATGAGTGAAGTTTTCCCTCCTGAGGCTAGGGCCACTTTAACGAACTTAGTATTCTTCTTGGGAAGACTAATTGGAGGGGGTTTTGGTGTTAGTTTAGTTCTTTTAATGCCCTTTGGATTAAAGGACGATTTGGGTGTTGCGTTAATAATTTCCTCAATACTAGTTTTACTATCAGTTCTAGGTCTTCCAGAAACTATAAGCAAGTAAAGTTAGTCCGTATCAGTTTCAAGAATTATCGAGAAAATATCGTGTTCCTATAAGATCTTGCTATTTGCCAGACATGCGGAATAAGCTAATAGAATCCGTGTTGATATTTATCATTAATTAAATTATTAATATTTTTTAACTATATATTCAAATTAAGACAGAAATACACAAAAGTATACATATAAATTTTAATTTTTAATGTAAGCACTATTATTTTAAATTAATCCCTTATATCTTAGGGGGGTTATTTAAAGGTAATATTTAAAGGTAATAGAGGAGGTAAATTAAATGTGAGTTGGCAGAAATTCGAGAAAGGAGGAAGAGACTGGGAATCTTTTTACAGAAGAAGATGGCAATACGATAAGGTTGTAAGAAGTACGCATGGTGTTAATTGTACTGGTTCGTGTAGTTGGATGATATATGTAAAAGATGGTATTATAATAACAGAAATGCAAGCTTTAGACTATCCTATTATAGACCCATCTATACCAGGTTATGAACCTAGAGGATGCCCTAGAGGTGCGAGTTTCTCGTGGTACGAATATTCGCCACATAGAATTAAGTATCCTTACATAAGGAGAACATTACTTGAGCTTTGGAGGGAAGAGATTAACAAGACTGGGGACCCCGTGAAGGCATGGGAAAACATTGTCGAAAATCCTGAAAAATCATTAAAATATAAAAAAGCGAGAGGAAAGGGTGGATTTGTTAGAATCTCTTGGGATGAAGTTAACGAGATAATAGCTGCTGCGATAATTTACACGATTAAAAAATACGGCCCCGATAGAATATTTGGATTCACACCTATCCCAGCAATGTCGATGGTTAGTTATTCTGCCGGGACTAGGTTTCTATCTCTAATTGGTGGTGTAGTGATGAGTTTTTATGATTGGTACGCAGATCTTCCTATAGCCTCTCCACAAGTGTGGGGTGAACAAACAGACGTACCTGAAAGTGCAGATTGGTTTAACTCAACTTACATAATAGATTGGGGTACAAATATTCCTCAAACTAGAACTCCAGATGCTCATTTCTATTCTGAGGTTAGATATCGTGGAACAAAAGTTGTTGCAATTGCTCCAGATTATGCAGAATACGTGAAGTTTGCTGACCTTTGGATTCACCCTAAGCCTGGAACTGATGGTGCATTAGCTCTAGCTATGGCTCACGTAATTGCCAAAGAATTCCATGTAGAGAGGAAGGTGAAGTATTTCAGCGATTATCTAAAAAG
Organism: Saccharolobus sp.; assembly: GCA_038734615.1. Lineage (GTDB taxonomy): Archaea > Thermoproteota > Thermoprotei_A > Sulfolobales > Sulfolobaceae > Saccharolobus. The sequence continues at coordinate 4,036 of JAVYOH010000047.1, forward strand.
GTATACTGACGCTCCTTTTCTAGTAATATTAGAAGATAAAGAAGGAAGAATTTTGCCTGGAAGATATTTAAGAGCTTCTGACATCATGAAAACTGATAATGGTGAATGGAAACTAGCAGTATTTGATTTAAATACTGACAGTGTTGTTATTCCAAATGGAAGTATAGGTTTCAGATGGTCTAATTCTAAGAAGTGGAATTTAGAGCTTAAAGATAGTTTTTCCGGAAGGGATATAGAGCCTGCGTTAACATTATTAGGCATTCATGATAAAATCCTAAAGGTAAGCTTTCCTAGATTTGATGAAAAGGGTTATATTGAGAGAGAAGTTCCAGTAAAAGTTGTAAAAACATTAGATGGAAAGGAGTTATATGTAACTACAGTATTTGACCTCCTATTAGCTAATCTAGGAGTTAAAAGGGACGGATTAAACGGATATCCCGCTGACTATAATGAAGACGTACCCTACACTCCTGCTTGGCAAGAGAAAATAACTGGAGTGGAAAAAGAACTTGTAATTCGAATAGCGAGAGAGTTTGCTAAGAATGCTGAGGAGACTAATGGTAAGTCGCTAATCCTTGTAGGAGCTGGGGTGAACCATTGGTTCCATAGTGACTTAATATACCGTGCTATCATAACAGTACTTTTACTTTGTGGGACTGTTGGAGTTAATGGAGGAGGATGGGCGCATTATGTGGGACAAGAGAAGGTTAGACCTTTTGAAGGTTGGAATACCATAGCCTTTGCTAGAGATTGGGTACCAGCCACGAGATTACAAAGCACTGGATTATGGGTTTACATGCATACGGATCAATGGAGATATGATGAGGTCTTAATGGATGATTTGGCATTGGGTAAAACGATTTATAAACATCCAGTAGATTACATAACTCTAGCAGTTAAAAGAGGTTGGCAGCCATTTTATCCACAATTTAATACTAATCCATTATTCCTCTCTAATAATAATGATGAAGTAGTGAGGAAATTAGAAAGTGAGCAAATTTCGTTCTCTATATTTGATGTTGATAATCCTATTAATTATCCTAGGATTCTATTTGTGTGGAGATCAAATCTATTATTCTCGAGCGGGAAAGGGAGTGAATATTTTCTGAAACATCTCCTTGGAACTGAAAATACTGTAGAAAATCAGGAAGTTGCAAAAGACTTCGTTAGTACTGTAAAATGGAGGGATCCTGCACCACAAGGAAAGTTAGATCTTTTGATTGACATTAACTTTAGAATGGATAGTACAGCACTCTACTCAGACATCATTCTCCCTGCCGCAACCTGGTATGAGAAATTTGACTTAAGCTCAACGGATATGCATACATTCGTACATCCTTTCACTCCAGCAATAGATCCCCCATGGGAAGCTAGAAGTGATTGGAAGATCTTTACTGGACTAGCTAAGAAGATTTCTGAAATGGCACCTAAATATTTTGATGGAAAATTTACAGATGTTCTATACGTTCCGTTATCACATGATACTCCCGATGAGATTGCTTACCCAATGCTGTATGACCCCTATACAAAAGTCATAGAAAAGGATAATCTAATACCTGGAAAGAATACGGGAAAGTTAATATTCGTAGAGAGGGATTATTCGAAAATTTATGAAATGATGACCACTTTAGGGCCTTTAGTTAAAGAAAAGAAGTTGATGTATTTTGGAATAGAAGTTAACTATTCAAAGGAGTATGAAGAGTTGAAAGAAACCTTAGGTGAGCTAGAAGGGAGACCTTTAATGGATGATGATAGTGATGTAGCAGAAGTAATACTAAGGTTAAGTGGTTCAACGAATGGGCAAGTTTCAGCTAGAGAATATGAGTTCTTAGAAGAGAAGACTGGTCTAAACTTTGGTATGCTAAAAGACGGAATAAAAGAAGTGAAAATAACGTTTCAAGATATAAAGGCTCAACCTAGGAGAGTTATAGACACTCCAGTAGAAAGCGGAATAGTGAAGGAAGGTAGAACATATTCTGCATTCACTTTTAACGTTGAGTTTAACGTTCCTTGGAGGACACTCTCAGGCAGACAACATTTTTATCTAGATCATCCAATATTCAGAGAAGAAGGAGAACAGATTCCCGTATTTAAACCTCCACTAAATATTTCAAAAATTAAAAACGAGCCAGGAGTTTTAATTGCTAGATATTTAACTCCACATGGAAAATGGCAAATTCATACCACATTCATGGATAACTTGAGGATGTTAATGCTATTTAGAGGAGGACCGGTAATTTGGATTAATGAAGACGATGCTAAATCAATAGGAGTTAAGGACAACGATTGGGTTGAGGTATTTAACGAAAACGGAGTAATAACCGCAAGGGCTGTTGTCTCTCATAGAATTCCAAGGGGAACAGTAATAATGTATCATGCTCAAGAAAGAACAATTTATGTAAAGGAGTCAAAAATTGGAAATGGAAAGCTCGGAGGATCTCATAATTCTGTAACCAGAGTTCATGTTAAACCGACGTGGTTAGTTGGTGGCTATGCACAATTATCGTTTAGTCTAAATTATTATGGACCCGTAGGTGTGCAAAGAGATACCCTAGTTGGTGTAAGGAGGCTGAGCTAAATTGAGGATATTAGCTCAATTTATGGGAGTATTTAACTTAGATAAATGTCTAGGTTGTAACGCTTGTACTATTGCATGTAAAAACTTGTGGACGAATAGAGAGGGAACAGAGTATATGCTTTGGAATAATGTTGAAACTAGGCCAGGCTCCGGTTATCCGTTAAGATGGGAAGATCAAGAGAAATACAAGGGAGGTTGGATCTTAACTAAGGATGGTAAATTAAAATTGAATATAGGCGGAAGGATTGCAAGACTCCTGGAAATATTTCACAATCCTTACTTACCTACAATTGATGATTATTTCGAACCTTTTACATTTACCTATGATGAATTGATTAGCTCTCCAGAGAGCGAAAAACAACCAGTTGCCAAACCGGTTTCTCTCATAACAGGTAAACCAATTGAGATTAGAATGGGACCTAATTGGAATGATGATTTGGCAGGGGGCTCAGTAGCAGTATTAAGTGATCCCAACATAAAGGGAATAGAGGAGAAGATAAAGGCAGACTTTGAAAATGCCTTTATGATGTACCTTCCAAGGATATGCAATCATTGTCTAAATCCAGCTTGTGTTGCAGCTTGTCCTAGTGGTGCTATGTACAAAAGGAAGGAAGACGGTATAGTCCTAACTGATCAAAATAAGTGTAGAGGTTGGAGATTCTGTGTCTCAGCATGTCCGTACAAGAAAGTTTATTATAATTGGGCAACCGGTAAGGCTGAAAAGTGTATACTCTGCTACCCTAGATTAGAAACAGGGCAAATTCCCGCATGTTTCCATGAATGCGTTGGAAGGATAAGATATTTAGGAGTTGTACTATATGACGCTGATTTAGTAGAATGGGCTGCTTCAGCCAGGGATCCAAAAGAGATAATCGAAAGGCATTTAGAGATAATTAAAGATCCGTTTAAAGAAGAGGTTATAAGAAATGCGAAAGAGAACGGAGTTACAGAAGATTTCATAGAAGCAGCGCAAAGGACTCCAGTGTTCAAGATGATAAAGAAGTGGAAGATAGCTTTACCGTTACACCCTGAATATAGAACATTACCTATGATATGGTATATTCCACCCTTAAGTCCTTTAATCGAGAATTTAAAGCTCAAAGATGAGGAGTTCTTCCCTGCAGTAGATCATATGAGAATACCAATAGAGTACCTAGCAAACATGTTTACGGCAGGTGATAAAGAAAGAGTAAAACTAGTACTCAAGAAACTTCTCGCCTTAAGAATTTATATGAGACAAAGGAGATTAGGGAAAAAAATAAATGAAGAAATTATTAAGGAAGTTTCGCTTACTGAAAAAGACCTTGAAGAAATGTATCAAGTGCTTGCATTAGCAAGATTAGAGGATAGATTCGTTATACCTACAGCACATAAGGAGAAAGTATCGGGTTTCTTCGAGGAGACTTTAGCCCCAGAATACGTACAAGGTAGCATAGGAGTTGAAAAATCGTTAAGAAGAGATTTGAGGTTGAGGAAGAAATGACGAATGTTATGTTAAATGTTATTGCTGATCTTCTAGAGTATCCAACTAAGTGGATTAAAAGGAAACGAGAGATTGAGGAGATTGTAAATAACCTTACATCATCTCGCGCATATCTTCTGAAGGAGTTTTTAGAAGAAGTTTCTAATTACAATGAGCTGGATTTAGAGGAAATCTATGTGAAAACCTTTGATAATAACGATTATATAACCTTGAATATCTCATATTATATTACAGGAGAAGAGAAAAATAGAGTTAACTTACCCAAAAGAGGATTACTACTTGTATGGCTTAAAGAGAGGGTTAAGGATTATATGAGAGAAGATTTACCAGATTACTTACCAACTCTGCTGAGATATCTGGGTTCGAAATATGATGAGGAAGTCAAGAAACTTATACAAAATCCACTAAAGACTCTTCAATCCAGGTTAAAGGAACATAAATCCGTTTTTTATCCTCTCATAACTCTAGCCATTTTAGAACTTTATGGTGGTGAGGTAAATGGATGACCTGTTCTGGGTATATTATCCTTATATCTCTATAACGTTATTTTTTTCTGGGTATGTATATACTTATTTAACTAGAAGATATTACTGGTCAACTAGATCATTTGAATTGCTTTCAAAAAGGACACATAACCTAGCCTCCAACTTCTTCCATTATGGTATAGTGATAGTTCTTTTAGGTCACCTATTTGGCATAGCAATACCAGCTTCTGCCCTCGTTGCCATAGGAATATCCTATGAGCTTCATGTATCTCTAGCTTTCTATTTGGGAGCAATCTTTGGCATTATATCGATAATAGGTCTCATATGGTTAATCGTGATGTCATATCTCACTAGAGCTTACACTACTTTATCATTTACAGACCATCTCGTATACTTAATTTTAATCCTAGTTATAACAACTGGGCTGTATAATACGTTAATAGTTAGACCAGACTATGAGGTTACTGTAGCTCCCTGGTTTCAAGGGCTTATCACTTTTCATCCTAATCCAGCACTAATGAGCGAAGCTCCGCTATCGCTTCAACTTCACGTTGCTTTATCTTTTCTTCTCTATGCTCTATGGCCATTCTCTAGGCTGGTTCACGTCTTTACAATTCCAGTCACATATCTATGGAGACCGTATATAGTTTATAGGGAGGCTAAGATTAAGAAAAGAATATAGTTAAGAATATTGATGATCAGACTTTAAAATATTATTTTGTTTTTTATAATCCTTATTTTATTCTTTAGCACAATTAACCGGCTACGTTACGTTTCTTCGTATAGGTTTCTTAAGAGTCTTATTGTTAATAATTTTGTGAAACTGATGACATTGTAAGCAAGTTAGGAATATTAATTGGCTGATATATTATGAAGTTTTTTAGTATTCGTTTTTAGAAGATATTCCAAATCTATTTGTATATTAAAATATTTTTCCAATTTATAAAAATAAACTAACGAAAAATGTTTAATATAGTCTCAAGAGCTTTACTTTTATTTCATCAAAGAGAAAGGTAAACACGAACGTAATTGCCAATATGCTTAAGATAAACCATAGAGATATTGGAGTGATGAGGATTCCAAAGGAAGAAATTAGCACTACAACGATGATGTCAGCGATGGAGGAGATGAGAAGAGGTTTACTAGGAATTGAGCTCCATAACCTTCCTCTTTCTCTTATTAAATATATTGTAAACTGTCCGGTAAACACTAGTGTATCGAATATTGCAGTATGAATTTCGTTATGGCTTAAATTTATGGCTAATGATAACCAAAGTATGAAGAACGATTCTAGAATTACTAAACTTGCAATAATCAATGACGATTTAACTATTTTATTAACGTTCCATCTTTCAGGAGTCTTTGAATATCTTACATTGTCAGTTGCAATGGACATAGTAACGAAGTCATTAAAGAACAAGAGAAGAATTACATCAAAGGGTGTTGTTACAAAGAACTTCGTTATAAAGAATGATAATGTTAAGAAGATTACGACTTGCAAAGTCTTGATTATCTTATTCATAGTATATGTAAGCATCCTTTGGTAAATCTTCCTTCCAGTTTTTATTGCCTCAACTATATCTACCAATCCCTCATGAGTAAGCACCATGCTAGCTGAAGCTTTAGCTACGTCAGTTGCATTATAAGTTGCTATGCCCACTTCTGCTTGCTTTAATGCTGGTGCGTCATTTACACCATCTCCAGTCATACCTACGATATGTCCATTTGCTTGTAAAGTCTTTACAATACTATACTTATCCTCTGGAAATACCTCAGCGAAAATCTGGCACTCCTCAACTAGCTTTCCCATCTTTGTTATTTCTCTTACATTACAAACCTTATCTCCTATACCAAGCTCCTTAGCTACTTCTACTGCAATACAAGCATTATCTCCAGTTATCATCTTAGGACTTATTCCTAATTCCTTTATTTCCTGAATGAATTTAGCACTATCTGATCTAGGCCTATCATATAAAGGCAATAAACCTACAACGTTTAATTTATCCTTCCCACCTACTGCAATAGCGATAGTTCTGAAACCTCTAGCGGCGAGAGAGTCTACTTGCTTTTCAAACCATTCCTTATCTACATTAGCTAATTCCTTAATCACTTGTGGAGCACCTTTCATAACTAGCATGGTACCAGTGGGAGTTGTAACTAAAGCCTCTGTTCTTTTCTTTATGGGATCAAATGGTTCAAAATGAATCCTATTGAACTGTGGAACTATTCCCATTTCTCTTGCTTTTTCTATAACTGCCAAATCTATTGGATCTTGAGTAGACTCATCTGAGGCTAAAACAGCTAGTGATACAACTTCCTCTTTAGTATAACCTTTACAAGGAATAGGATCCCCTACTCTTAACTTGTTCTCCGTTAATGTTCCTGTCTTATCTAAGTTAAGAACATCCATACTTGCAACGTCCTCTGCTGCGCTTAACCTTGTCACTAGTATTCCTTTCTTAGATAACTCCTCAGCCCCTAGTGCCATAGCTATGGTAAATGTAGCAGGTAGGGCTACAGGAACAGAGGCTATTAAAACCACTAGAGAGAAAGGTAAAGTTTCTGCAATGTTTATACCAGAGATTATTGCAAAAACTGTTAAGGCTATAACTAAGATAACATCAATAACTACAAGGTACTTCACTATTTTCATGATGATGTTCTGAATATGTGATTCAGCCTTAGCTGATTGCACTAACTGTGTGGTCTTTCCGAAATAAGTCTTATCTCCAGTTGCTATTACAATTCCCTTAGCCTCTCCACGTTTAACTATTGAACCAGAATAGAGTGTTTCCATATGCCCTTTATCAACTGGTTGAGATTCTCCAGTGAGCACTGACTGATCAACTAAAACTTGTCCCTCAATTATCTTAATATCCGCCGGTACGATATCTCCAATCCTAACAATAATCAAATCTCCTGGTACTAAATTTCTAGCTGGAGTTACAATCCACTTTCCATCCCTTTTAACCTTAGCCATAACGTTCAACTTATTTTTTAAAAGCTCTACTGCGTTCTCCGCCCTATGTTCTTGAATGAAACCTATAATTGAGTTGAAAATTAAAAGGAAAAGTATGATGTACATGTCTAGATACCTTTGTAAAAAGAACGTTAATATTGCAGTTACTTCAAGCATCCAAGGAACTGGACCCCAAAACTTTAAAAGAAAAGCTATTATGGGACTCCTTTTCTTCTCTCTCACCTCGTTAAAACCGTATTTCTTAAGCCTAGATTCTACTTCATTACTGCTTAGTCCATCTAAGCTAGTATTGAAATCGTGAAGGAGTTTAGTCACCTCATCGTTTGTCATATATACTAATTGTGTTTAAGGTTATCTATATACATTTATGATAATTTTTAAATAAATGTAATCAAAATCCAAAACAACTAATAATCTGAAGTAAAAATGATTTAATGATGAAGTATTTAGAATAACAAATTTATTTACTAGATTTTTTATTAAAGAAATTTTTATAAATTATTTATTGTACACATAACACTTGAACTAGTTAAACGAAAGGTATTTAACTATCTAATCAAGATGATTATGTATGAGCTCATGTGAGATATTTCCCTTAATTTCCAAACTTACTGCGGAAGGAAAGAGGTTTGCTATAGTTTCCATTTATCGTAATAATAGGCTAGAGAGGACAATAGTTTCTGATGGAAAAGTTTTGTTAGGCAGTTTGGATCGCGAAATATTAGACCTCTCTATTCAAGCATTAGAAAAAGGTCAAATCATTCAAAAGGATATAGAGAATGGTAAAATAGTTATTGAGCCCATTGAACCTAGGCCTGCGATAATAGTAGTTGGTTCTGGAATTATAGCTAAGTTTATAGCTAAATTAGGGGTTGATTTGGGTTATTACGTTGGTGTTGTGGGTAATGGAGATATTAAAGAAGAGGATTTTCAAGGAGTATATGCTATTTCAAATGATTTGAACATTTTAGAGCAAATGGTTGGAGAGGATTCAATAGTTATAGTTGCAAATGAAGGAGGTAGGCCTTATGATATTGATGCATTATACATTGCAATGAAAAATAAGGCTAGATTTGTTGGATTATTGGCTAGCCAAAAGAGGGCTGCGTTAATGATTTCCTTGTTAATGCAAAGGGGAATACAATTGGAGGAAATTAAGAAAAGGTTCCATTCCCCCTTAGGTTTAGATATTGGATCTAAGACTGCAGAGGAAATAGCATTAAGCATTTTAGCTGAAGTTGTTCAGTTCATAAGAGGAGGTACTGGGAAACGTTTACAAGAGATAAAGAATCCTTACCTGTTGTT
>JAVYOH010000048.1:0-12730 GCA_038734615.1 Saccharolobus sp.
TCTGAATTAATTCTTCTGACTCTTTAGGAAATCTATTTCCAGTTATTTTTTCAGCCTTCTCTCCTGCTAAAACCTCAACCCATTTTATTTCAAAGTCAGAACCATAAGCTTTGCTTACTGCCTTGTCAACAACTTTAATTGTAGAGTGGACTATTTCTGGTCCTATACCATCTCCTTCTATATATAATACTATTGGTTTTTTAGGTACTATCCATTTTCCTGATTCAAATTTAATTACTTCTCCATCTTCTGGTATCTTTTGCATCAAAATCTAAAACTACTAACTCGATTTAAAATTCAATGGATTTTTTTAAGAGTAAACCGGGGGGTAAAATGAGGATTAAAATAACTTAGGAAAAAAACTATAAATGCTGGAAGGAGATTTAAATATATGTTATGGAATGCAGTCTTAATATTATTCCTTATATTAAGCGGTGTTTCAATACCAGTTAGTCTTTACAATTTTAGCAATAATCAACCCATTTCTACACTTCCCCCAAATACTTATTTGACAGTTAGTATAGTTTTACCGCCAAATAATCTAGCATTATTACAACAATACGTTCAACAACATGTTATATTGAACATTAGCCAAATTGAGAAGTTATTTATTCCTCATAAGGAGATATCAGAAATTCTATATAAATTAAATCAAATGAATATTTCTGCTATAAATTATTTGAATGTAATAGTAACTAGTGGGACTGTAAAGCAGCTTGAAAAAGCATTAAATGGTAAATTCTATATATATAATTTTAATGGAAATAAATTCTATGAATTTTATGGTTCTCCAGTGTTTTCTAACGCAATAGTTATAGGGACTAACGTAACTTCATTATTCTTGGATAAGCCTATTACCCTATATAATATTACACAAGCTGTAGCATATTCAGCAGTTACTCCTAACCAACTGCGGCAAGCATATAATATTACTTGGCTATATAAGCATGGTATAACTGGGAATGGAACTACAATAGGTATATTAGATTTTGATGGAGATCCTTATATAGAGCAACAGTTGAAAGCATTTGATGCTATGTATAATATTTCTAATCCACCGTTTTTGAAAATAGTTCCCATAGGTCCTTATAATCCTAATGATGGTATAGCTAGCGGATGGGCAATGGAAATATCATTAGATGTTGAATATGCTCATGTTATCGCTCCACATGCTGGAATTATGTTATATGTTGCAAATCCATCCATACCACTTCCGGCAATAATAGCATACATTGTTCAACAAGATGAGGTAAATGTATTATCACAGAGTTTTGGAATACCAGAATTATATGTTGATTTAGGCTTAATTCCTTTATCCTATATTAATTCTTTAATGTATGAGTATTGGCTAGGAGAAGTAGAAGGAATAACTTTTGTAGCAGCCTCAGGGGATGCGGGGGGTAATGGATATAACTATTTCTTATCACCTAAAGGTTCATTATTATTTCCAGCATCTATACCATACGTACTTGCCGTTGGAGGATCATCCCTTTATGTATCGGAAAATAATACCATTCAAACAGCATGGAGTGGACAGAGCGTATTAGGAGCTAGTACTGGAGGTTACAGTACTATATTTCCAGCACCTTATTATCAAGGGATTAATGGATTTAGATTAGTGCCAGACGTAGTGGCAGATGCTAATCCTTATACTGGAGTCTTTATAGTGTATTACTATAATCAAACGTATCTAGTAGGTGGAACTTCTTTAGCAACTCCTATCATTTCTGGTATAATTGATTTATTAACTCAACATTATGGAAAATTAGGTTTCATAAACCCATATCTTTATGCACTGAAAAATACTAGTGCAATAGTTCCAATTAAATATGGATATATTACACCTTATTATGTTAACTCTTCTAACATTAATCCAGTTACTGGTTTAGGATCTATAAATGCTGGTTATCTATTTGAATTATTGCCTAATGTTTTAAAAATGCCTAAAATTTCCGTTGCAGTTAGTAATTTAACATATCTAGATGGTCAAACGGTTAAAGTATATGCTAATATTACTGGCATTACTCCTTCAAATGTAATTGGCATTGTTTATAATGGGTCTTCTAATATTACACAATTTCCATTGAGCTTTAATGGTACTACTTGGGTTGGCCAGTTTACTGCGAAGGGTAGTGGAATTGAAGAAGTTATAGTAAAGGCTAAAAACCTCACTGGTAATACTTATATAACTGTTGGTTATCAGGCTCAATTTATATTTCCGCCAATAGCCTTATTCCCAGAACCAGAAACAGTACCTATACTACTTCAGCTCATGTATCCTAATGGGTCTATAGTTTCAAAAACTCCTACAAATCTTACAGCACTAATCTATAAATATGATTCAATTAGTAATAAAGAAAATATAATAACACGAATACAATTGAATAACGTAGAATTTATTAATTTATCTATCTTTGGAATTCAATTAGAAACAAATTATCTTATTGGTGAGTACCAATTACCCTCTCATGTAAGTGGTATTTATTTAATCAGAGTACCTGGTGTATTTGGATTTGATGAGTTTGTAGCAGGCATATATACATTAGTTGCCGTATTTCCGCCAATTTCTACTGAACCATTTGTAGTTGCCCCCGGAGAAAATGTAACTATATTAGCGGAAAATTTAGCTTTAGGCTCTCCTAACATTACTATAGCATTTTATAATTCAACTGGCTATGAGGTATATTCATCGCCAGTTAATAGTATTATATTCCAAAATAGTTTAATTTATATATCCCAAATACAAATGCCAGCTTTAAAGCCTGGCTATTATCTAGTAGCAGCTAAAGCTGTATATAATGGTTCAAACTATACTGCTGAAGGTTTAGGAGTTACTCAAATTTATGTTGCGCCTTATTCTTTAAATCTTGATGTAAATATATATCCTAAGGAATTCATATTCCAGAATCAAGATATTTCTATAACTGCTAATATAACATATCCTAACGGTACGCCAGTTAGATATGGAACATTTTCAGCTATTATCATACCTTCATATTTATCAAGTAATTTCGATAATTTACAATTAGAATACAGTGTTCCTTTAAAGTATGTCAACGGAAGCTGGGTAGGCGTTTTTAAAATTCCTAATGGAGCTTCTGCTAATTCTCTTGGATATTCTACATATGGTATTTCTGGTTATTGGTATGTTTATGTTGAAGGCATTTCCAGTGAAGGTTTGCCAGTTAATTTCCCCGCTTCACTAAATGTTAATTCACTTAGCATAAATCCCTTACAGCCATCTAGGGAACTTGTAGTATTGCCTTATGTTTATGTTGAAGAATTTAATGGTACATTAGCCTTTAATGAATACATCAACAACGCTATTATAATAGATCATAATGCAACGTTCATAAATAGCGTAATAGCTAATTTAATAGTTAAAAATGGCTCAGTAACACTGATAAATTCCAAAGTTTTCAATATAAGTTTGGCTAATTCGAAATTAATAAATATAAATAGTACATTTGGTAGTTATAATACTATTTCAAATCAGACTATTAGAGTACCATCGTTAATTACTTCGAATAATAATGAACTTCTAATCATAGGTATTATAATAGATATTATAACTATAGCCTTAATATTAACTTTTAGGAAGAGATTAAAATAATTTTTTGTAAAACTGATTCCAAAAACCCAGAGTTTTAGCTATGAATAGGCAGATTTAAATTTAGGATAATAGCATGATATGGAATTAAAAATGTTCGACAAATCATAGGCTGTTTTCTCCTTGGTGTTTTTAAGAAATGTTTGAAAGCATTGTTCCTACATATTTTGGGTGGTGATGGGAGCAATGCTCCAAGCTACCCAGCGTTTAAACTAGATGTGAGGCTTATGCCTTGGGGCTTTAAGGGGTTCATGACCCTTCGTGGAGTGGTTGGTAAGCATGATGAACGGTAAGGTTGAGGCCCAAGTCCCTGGATAATGAATATCCAGGGATAAACGGTAGTAAATCCCTAAACTAGTATATGGGGGAATAATGAAAAGTCTAGGTGAAGCTCACCTTATACCGGTTATCATTCCAACCCATTGGTTTTGATCATACATGAAGTATTGTACATTCACATAGATCTTTTTCTTCCCTGATCTAGTTTTGATTGTTATGGGATATATGAAGTAATATGTATCGCCTTCAGCATCCACTTCAGCCTTTTCTGGGTATTCTATAGAATATTTGTATTGGTTAGCAATCTCTTCTATTTTCACCGTTAATCTTGTTATTATATCTTTTATTGATTCTCCATAGATCGGCTCAAAGCTTAGTGCTTTTAATTCTTTTTTGAAAGCGGAAATACTTTCACTATATCTTCTTTTTTTCTGTTTCTCTTTTCCTCTTGTATTCACACTTTATCTCTTTTTCACAATGGTATATAAACCTAAAAGTAGTTGAGCATATTGATTATCAACTGGTGTATTTCTCTTGCTTTCCTTTGATATTCATTATTTATTATCCCTTCTTTAATGGCCTCTTCTCCCTCTTTTTCAAGTACTTTAATAGTATTCGTCAAAGTATTATTAATGAGTATATGATCAAAATAATATGTTTTTGACGATGCTAGATAATATATATACGGTAATATATATTCATTAAATTCTGTAATCATATCTGATATTTGTATTGCTCTTATTGCATTGTTTCTTTTGATATTTTTTGCCCAAGGATATTTATTTTTAATTTCCTCCATTAATTTACTATCATAAACAATATCATTAATTATTTCTAATTCATTAGCGTTAATTTCCTCCATCCTTTTATTAACTAAATCGTCAATAAATGGTAAAAAGTCTGCCTTGAGCAAATCTAAATTTGAACTTTTAGGATAGTCTGGAATTTTATTTTTCAAAGAATATTCTCTAATCTTCTCATAGGTTTCTTCAATGTTTTTATTTAAAAATTCATATTTCATTGGAGCTTTTATAAGTTTAGAAGAAGCCCCGTAAAGAGCTATAATATCAATCCATAATAATGCTTCAAAAGCCTTACTTAATGATAAACTAGTTATAAGAGAAAGCTTTTTATTTAAATACTTTTTAGGCCATTCTCTAATCTTATAAAGTATTGGAGGTTTTGAGTAGTATAAGCCTTCAAAATATCCACCATTAAATAGTCTATAAACTCTTATCGCAGATTCTCTATCTATGCCTACTTTCTCTGCAAAGGTTATGAAATTCACAAAGTAGAATTAAGGAATTATGATAAAAAGAGTTAACTTTTGCTATGCTCTTTAATCTATATTCATACTATAATTAGAAATAACTTCCAGAAAGATAAAAACTCATTGCCTTTAATTACTGCCTTTAGAGCTTATCTTCTCTGTTCTAAGGTCTTTCAGAGATAACCTTTTTCGACTAATAATTCAGCAGCTAAGATTCCTCCTCCTGCACCTCTTACCGTATTATGGATAACAGATACCATTCTAATAGTTCTCTTATTTATTTGAGTTAATCTGCCTACGACTACGCTCATACCTGGTGGGTTTCCAGCCCATCTATCGAAATATACTTGTGGCCTACTGTCTTGACTAGTTGTAACTATTGGTTTTTCTGGAGCTGTAGGTAATTTTAATTTTTGTGGTTCACCGCTAAAAGTCTCTGGTTTTCTCTTATCTTATCTACACTAATTTCTTCTTTAAAAGTAATATACATTACTTCGTAATGTCCATGTATAGTAGCAACTCTGTGTGTTGTAGCCCCTAAGGATAATTCCTCTTGTTCTTTAATGTTTCTATTAGTTTCTTTTAAAATTCTGGTAACTTCTTTTAATACCTTATTATCATAAGCATCTCCTAATGGTAGAACATTATCTACGACATCTAATGATGGAATTCCAGGATATCCAGCTCCGGATAAAGACTGTATAGTAGTTATTAACACATTATCTATTCTGTAATTCATATATATTGGTGCTAAAGGAATAGCAATTCCTTGAGCAGTGCATAATGGAGTTGTAACTATAAAGCCTTTCCAATCCCTTCTTTTTCTTTGCTCATCTATTAAAGTTATTGTATGTGGATTTATTTCTGGTATTAATAAAGGCACGTCTGGATCAAATCTATGGTCTGGAGAATTGCTTATAACTGGAAATCCATGTTTTGCGAATTCCTCTTCTACTGGTCCTGCAGCTCCTTGTGGTAATGGGGAGAATACAATATCTACATCATCCATTAGTTTAGGATCTGTTGGCCTTATCTCCATATCTACTACTTCATTTGGTATTTGACCTACTGTTTGCCATCTAACTACTTCACCATATGGTTTACCTACAGAACCCTTTCCTGCTAGATATGCTACTTTAATATAAGGATGACTTGATAACATTCTAACATATTCTATCCCCACTAAACCCGTTGCTCCTAAAATAGCAGCTTTTAAAGTTCTTCTCATATTTTGTCACATTATATTATAACTAGGGGAATATAAACTTACTTTAAAAATATAAACGATAGAATTTTGATACATACTAAATGAAAAATGAAACGAGTTCAAGTTATCCTGAGTTGTAGTTAAAAAGTATTAAACTGAAGGAAAGTATAAAAGTACAAAATACAAAATAATTTAAACGGAGTGAAGATATTAAACATTAGAGATTCAATATCCTTAATAGGGAATATAACTTTTATAGATCAACCAACTTACTTCAAGTAAGGAATAAATAATGAAATTTATCTAGCTAAATTGGAGTAGCAATTATAGTCATTTCTGGATCCATAATACTAAATTTTTTCCAAGAATAACCCGATACTATTTCAACTATTTTTAAACCAGATTTCTTAAGTAAGGTTAATATTTCGTGAACACTATAGAGTCTTTGCGAATAATTTATCTCTCCTACTTCTTTTTCATTTATATAATATTTTCTATATATTTTTAGTCTAGAGGTTTCCTGTTCAAATTCAAATTTAGAATATACTAGATATGGAGGAATAAACGCATAATATTCACTAGGTTTGTTATAAATTATGTAATCCCTATTATCTAAATTAATTACAATAAGCTTATTAGCTGCGTTTCTAAAGGATTCCAATATTTTTAGATCATCTTCTTCAGTATAGTAACCTAAACTATTATAAATATTTATAACTAAATCATATTTCTCTCCCTTAATTATCTCCTCCAGTCTTCGCATATCTCCAACTATAAATTTCCCATTTTGAATATTAGATTTTGCCATGTTTATCATCTTTTCAGATATATCTATACCAGTAACATCATACCCTCTTTTAACTAGGAAATAAGACACTCTTCCAATTCCACATGGTACATCAAGTACCTTTTTATCAAGTTTATATTTGTTAACTACTTCATCTATCCAACTTGCCCATTTCTCTCCTTCATCCCATACCTTAGTCATTTCACGCAAATAGAAATCTGATTCGAATACCTTAGTCCATTCATCACTACTCATAGGTTTTATAAAATAAAAAGAGAGTTATTAATATATGGTCCATCAATACGCTATACTTGCATTGCTTCTTCTTTTAACTCTAGTCCAACTTTCTCCCCATCAATATTTCGTATATAATGTACAAGTAATTTATAATAACGAATTATATGTATATACTTATAATTATTCAATAATTTCAATTTCACCCTTAACCTATAATTTGACTATTCTTGGCCTTAACGGGACTATAATTTTTAATAAGATATATACTACTTTCAATTATTCACTATTTCCTCCAGAAATCTTCATAAATGGTAGCCAAACTCATGATTTATCTCTTATTTCATCTTATATAGAAAATAATACAAATATATCAAGTTATATTGGTTATATATCAGTAAATGGTCAGACTATTCAACTTAATTTGATATATCATAATAATATTCTATATCAAGCTAATGGTTCAAGTAAAAATGTACAAGTTAATATATTCTTAGTAAATTCTGAAAATGAAGTACATCCAACATTTTTTAGCTATTTACCGTTAATAATTTTGTTAGTTGTTATAATAATTGCGGTAATAATATTAATTAGAATAGGTAAGATTTAAACAAATAATGGTACAATAATTGGTATTATCGTAGTTAGTATTACCCCGGAAACCATTGCTGATAGTGCATACTCTTTTCCCAAAGTTTCTATGTATAATGGCAGTGTAGTATCCATAGATGTAGCACCTCCAACCGCGATAGCTGATCTCGGTTCAAATTTTAACTTTAGCAATAATGGAATAAAAACATAAGTAAATTGTTCTCTTAGGAAATTTATTAGAAATGCGAGAGTACCTAAATAAGGATTTGTTGATACTGCTATTAATGGTCCAACATAACTGTACCAACCACTAGCTAAAGTAATAGCTATGGCTATACTAAAGCTAGTTATATGAAACAAGAAGATCATTAAAGCTAAGACTAAATCACCTATAATAGTTATAATTATAGAAAGTAAAGCAGCTTTACCACTACTTAATACTAATTTTAGATTAAACCCTTTACTTATTGTATAGCCTAATATTGAAGCTAAGGCGTATAACTCATAATCTATCAAACTAGTTAAGAGTTTCGTATTAACATGGAATATAATGCCTAATATCCATCCTATGATGAATGACACCATGTACTTTAATATAGTTCTTTTATCATTTCTAGTATTTTGTAATCTCAATTTTTTAGAATTACTATTCATATTTTTTATTAAACTATAAAAATTTATAATGAATCCAGAAAAATAGGTTATTAGTATTGATAATATTGAAAAGGCAACTGAAGTAAATAATAATGTGATGATCTGATTTCCCAATATTTCCTGTCCTGCCCAGTAGGAGATTGAAAATATAAGCGAGATTACTATGGGATCTACGATCTTTTCTACGATCTTCAAGTATCTAATTTTGCCTATTATTAAAAATATTATGTATAAGATTACAAAAAGTAATGATTCAATTTCCAACTTATTTCCATTTTAACCTTTACCTTTCTCCTCTATATATTTTTCAAGTATTTGATAATTTTTTGTTAAATTATACACAATTTTCGTACCTTTTCTATTTCCCGTTATTAAGCCAAATTTCTCTAAAATTTCTATATGGTATTTTACTGTAGAATAATTTAATCCTATCTTTTTAGATAATTCGTATGCAGTTTGTGGTTTTTTTCTCAATTCATTTAAAATCTTTTTTCTAACTTTCCATCCTTTATTTTCAAAGATCTCATCTAACTTCAACAACATATGTTAAAAACTGAAGTAGTTAATAAAACTCTAAGCCTTAGAACGTCTGTTCTAATCTCTTTTTTCTTTTGATAAAATGAATTTAAGTGTTGCTAATAAGAGCGGAATTACAAATAATTGTGATAGTGTGAAAGATAATAATGCGTTAGTTACAATTAATAGTTTAACTAGACTACTCATATATAAAATAAATGAGGGTAAGTTAATAAATTTAAAATTTAAAAACAGCACTCTTGGTAATACTTCTTATAAATAATATAAGAAATAATAATAACAATGCTAAGGTTCCAAAAGCATAAAAGTCACTATGTAAACCTAATAGAAATAATAATAATAATGGTATAGGTATTAAAAATCTTGTAAAAGGATAACCTTCCATGAAAAGACTAGTAGCTGCTGCAGGTATTAGGGCAATAGGATAAAATATTGCAACTATTAATAATATGATTATTATAAGTAATAGAATAATATTAAGGTTAAATCGTTGAGAAAGCATTCTATATTATAATTATAAGAAATAGGTATAAAAGCTATAATCTATTTAAAACCGAGTGAAATTCTCTAATATGATCCCTATAACTACTGAAGAATCTAGCCTTAATTATCTCGTTTTCCACTACTTCAAAATCTTGTCTATCCTCGTAGAATAACTTCAATTTAGTTTTTACTTCTCCTAAAGGAGAAACTACTCTAGATCCACCCCAGAAGTACTCCTCTTCTTGGCTACCTACTACATTAACGAAGACAGTCCATACAGTATTCATTAGAGAGTGCGCTTTTAATAAGGAATCCCAATTATCTTCTATAGCTAATTTCTCTCCTAATCTTCTCATAGGTGAGGCAGAGGGTATAAATACGATATCAGCCCCCATTAATGATATAGCCTCTATGGGTTCAGGATGCCAAGCATCTTCGCAAATAACTACTCCAAATTTAAACCCATTGTAGTTAAATATTTTCAAATCAGCTAAAGGATCTCCTCTTTGAAAATATCTTCTCTCTTCGAATAAACCATATGTAGGTAGATAAAATTTATAAACATAATCTAATTTTCCATTAATTATTACTGCTGCAGAATTTCTAAGTATGCCTCTTCTTACTTCATTTATTGTACCAAATATTGCACATTTATCAACTTTCTCTGCTAATTTTTGTGTAAATTTTTGAGCATCCTTGTAGATCTCATACGTTAAATCCTTTAGTATATAACCAGTTAAGGAAAGTTCTGGAAATATTACACAATCAGCAGTACTTGTCTGTAATATTTCTAAATGTTTTTCATAATTTCTTTGTACATCTCCTAGATAAGATCTTATTTGTGCTAGTTCTATTTTTAGGCCCATCTTCTTGGAAACCTCCAATCAGAGTTTATTGCCCTTCCACTTAATCTAAATATTTCCGGGGGCAATCTTTTATGTTGCGATATTTTAACAAGTCTATCTATTCTTTTAACAATATCTAAAGGTATTGATAATATTTCTGCAATTTCCTCTTCACTTCTCATCTCTTCAAATCTTAGATATAGGATTGAATCAATAGTCTCATAATCTATACCTAGTTCTTTTTCTGCAGTTTGCCCTTCCCAAAGAGCGGGAGAACTAGGCTTATTTACTATCCTTTCCGGTAATCCTAAACATTTTCCTAGCATTCTAACCTGGGTTTTATATAAATCACCTATGGGCAGAACATCTACCCCTCCATCACCATATTTAGTAAAATAACCCAATAATAATTCGCTTTTATCTCCGGTTCCTACTACTAGATAATTAAGCTTTTGTGCATATGCATATAATAATATCATTCTAGTCCTCGCTTTCACATTGCCTATAATCAGTTTATCAGTGGTTTCAATATTATCTGAAAAAATCTTAACTATCTCATCTATATTGATTAGCTTATATTTATTCTCAGCCCTTAAGATTTCTATTATTTTAAAAGAATCTTCTAGATCTATTTTTGGTGTTGAAGAGGATGGCATAAGTAATATGTAGAAATTATCTGTAGCTCTAGCTAATAATGTAGCAGTAACTGCTGAATCTATACCCCCACTTACCCCTACTACTCCTCCATCTCTATTACTAAATTCCAAATACTCCCTTAGCCTCCTTGTGATATAGTCTATTACTGTATTGCAATCTATGGAGAGGGCATTTCTAATAAAAGTTGGCATTACCACAATTATATTAATGGTAAAAGATTGATTTATACATATAGGGTTAATGATATAGAAGGTTTTGTATGTATTATATATTGTTTAGAATGTAATTAAGGATTTCATATTTTATGTAATTTCTATTGCTAAGAGTTACTACATAAACTTTTCCGCTGGGTGCTTTTTGTTTCCTATGTAAGACTGCTATTAATGGTTTATCACTATTTAGCATTTTATTGATAAGTTCTTTAATAGAATTTGTAGATAATTCCATGGGTCCTATTTCATCAATAGCTAAAATATCTGCTGAATCCATGTTTTTTGCTACAATATTAACTATTCTCGTTGCATTCTCTTCCATTACTGTATATTTACCTATCTTTATACTTCCTTCAGCGTTTTCTTTAGCTAACCAATCTTTTTCACCAGTAGTTATGTCAACTATTTCAAATCCTATTCTTTTTCCTCTTTCCCTAACTTCTGGACAATAAAATCCTGCAATCCTAAAATTTTTTCCTTTTAACTCGTTTACAAGAAATGAAAAAATTGTTGTTTTTCCTACCCCTGGTTCACCAGTAATAAATACTTTTAGCAATTTTCTTACAATTGAAGCCTATAGCGGACATTAAAAAGTTAATTTCTCCTTGTGGAAGTAAAAGTAGTTATAGGGAATAATCAAGTTAAGATAGATGATGATAATAAGACGCCTAGTATAATAAGGGGTCAAAATAAATATAGTATAGTTAGATTATACTACTATTTAACTAAAGGAATTTACCTGTTACCTAGACTTTGTTATAATAAAATGCGGTCGCATTATATATTGCAAAAGTACCACTACTTAATTGAGGAACACTACTAAACGTTATTGGAAATAAAAAGGATAAGAAAAAGAAGAGAAAAAAACAACAACAACGACAATGTAATAATTGGCTTAAACATAAAGAATCACAGAAAAAAGGCAATTAACTTTTACATGAGACTTATTATGATGATATTATTGCACTTACAGTAACACTTTGTCCATTAGATAACTCTAACGTTAAAGTAACAGTAGACCCCACTAAGCTAGAAGGTATTGATAAACCTGATATTGTAATTGCGTATGAAGTAATACCTGAGGTTATAGCAGTACTACCCGAAACCGAGTAGGTATTGCCGTTATATAGGACTCCTTGGACATAGACAGTCCCTCCAGTATTCTTTAACGTTACAGTAAGAGTTACGGTAGTAGTTTGAGATGAGCCTGCGCCACTCGTAGAAACGCTTAGTGATCCAGTGCCTACTTGTGTAACTTGAGCACTTGACGTGAATGATCCAAATAGTCCGAATGCGAAGCCTACCACAACTAACGCTATAATTACTGAAGCTATTACTAGTATTAGCGCCGTTACTGCACCAGA
>JAVYOH010000049.1:0-2114 GCA_038734615.1 Saccharolobus sp.
TTCCATTCTGATTAAGATAAAGAATGCTGACAATCGTAACATTTGAGGGAGGTACAAATGTACCGTTAGTGTAAACTACATAAATGCTAGATCCATTATAGTAAAACGCTGGATGACCAGTAGTAACTTGATTTACTTGAAGATTTTTTAAATAAACATAATTATTAACTATTTGTTGCCTAACAACATTTGAACTTGATAATGAAGTATAATATATTAAAAATGGCAAGAGCACTGTTAATACTATAAATAGTATAATAATAGCCGAAATAACATTAGATAAACCCTTCCTCATATACGATTCACCCCGCTTTCGCGCCATATTCCCAGATTTCATAATTGATAACTGTTATAGGTGAGGAGACAGTAAAAGAACTTCCAGAGTAGCTTATTAATTGCTCGCCGTTAAAATAAATAATGGTTAGTGGTTTACCATAAAAATCATAAATAATGGTTATTGATATACCATTAGCATAAATAATGGTTGCATTATCAGGGTAAGATAATAATGAAACATACGTCGTTTTGTTACCAGTAGTTTTATTATGTATAGCAGTTGTATTACATAAAGTATATTTTCCAATTGGTAAAGACGCCGAATAATTACTAGTTATAGTAAATATACTATTAGCTTTAACGTAAAATTTCTGAGGGACATAATAAGCTGTAGGACCCCAAGCATAAGTTTTGTTTATTTGTATAAATTGACCGGCTAGGTTTCCTAACACTGGAGAAGTATTAGAAACTAATGTGTAATTTGAAGGTAGTGTAAAATCATTTTTAACTGTAACTAGGTAATAAGTTGAACTGATTGTATAATTTCCATAAACTGTTCCTGTTCCATTCACAAATATTGTATTGCTACTAATTACTGTTATATTTTTACTGTTAGCAGTGGTAAGTTTGCTAAAATTATAAGTTATTATCTCTCCTGCTTGGATTACAGTATTGCTGTACGTGTAATTAAATGTTATGTTATATTGTGTTGGAAATTGTACTATATGATAGCCATAAGTTAGATTTAACGTTATTCCGCTTGATGGAATTTGATAGGTCTTATTATCTATTATTACTGGTATTGTCTTATTTAATGCTGTTAGTGTCACAGATCCTCCTTGCTTTATACTTTGCCCTAAAGGTATTCCGCTTGGCACTATGGTTACGCTGTATTTTGTTAATGAGGCATTATAAAGTATAGTTATTACTGTTGGCCCATAGGCGGTAAATATTAGTGATTGTGGGGATTTTGAATTGATTGTTCCTTGACCAACTAATTCCCAATCTAGGAATTTCGCAGTTAGTCCATATCCTTTTAAAAATATTATAGAGGAGTTCTTGTTGGATATTGTATAAGTGCCTGGATTTACGTAATATATTGCTGGTGTTAGTGCTGGTGGATTAGAACCAAATGTTACTAATAATGAAATTGGTATTATTTTACTTGAATTAATTACATATGATGTTATATAAATTGGAACTTTGCCTGCTGGACCAGAGAGTGTTACTGTTGTTACTGACGTGTTTGGGTTTAGGAAGTAAATGTTTGCAAGGGATGTTAGTATTATTATTGGGTTATTTTGGACTTTAGGAGGTAATGGTAATTTAGAATTTCCTGATATTACTATATTGTTTTTCAATATTGGTACCCAAAGGCTTCCATTAAAGTAATAGATTTGTGATATGTTGAATGGGGTAGGGAGTGAGTTGAAGTAGAATTGTAAATTGGGTTTACTGCTGGAATTGTAATAAATGTTTGGATTTCCCCTATATACTTGGTTGTTTTGATAGTTTTGGGCCTGAATGTATAAGCTAGATTGGAATTGGCCTTGACTAGTGTAAATTGGATTTTCGCTAAATATAATGAATGCTGGAATTAGTATTGAAATTAGTAGGAAAAGTGTTATAAGCATTGCTATTGGGACAGATATGGCTTTCATGAGCTTGGCACCGCCGTAAATGTAAAACCTACTCTAAACCAATATCCTCCAGAGTTATAAAGGATCCAAATTACTAAAATATTATTTTGCTGAATGTTATTTATTTTTATCGTTACTGCAGTATTAAATGGTACTGAATATGCTATTATTTGTGAATTGTATAATGTTTTTCCGCTT
>JAVYOH010000049.1:2315-4058 GCA_038734615.1 Saccharolobus sp.
CTAATTAATAATGGTCCTACTGAGATCGTTGAGGATTGGGCTATGTTGCTAGCTTGATTCTGAGCATTGGTAAAAGCTATCTGGGGTATTAAGTAAGATACTGAAAAACCAAATATTACAAGTCCAATAATTACTACAGCTACTACAATTATCATTTCGTCTAAAGCTTCACTTGGCATATAGATATATTTTAACAAAGCTTAAATATATATTTAATCACAAATTACATATATGAACGGCGTTATAGTTCTACTTTTGCTAGTAGCTACTGTAGCATTATCTTTGAGCGTTTTATCTATTTATTTCTCATTTTTCTCTACTATCGATTCTTCGTTGAATAATCAAGAAAATGTAATCACAATTTCGAAATTAGTCCAAATTCAAGTTTCTACTCCATCTTTCTCTGGTACGCCAGCGTCTGGATATAATGTAAGTTACTTAATCTTTATATCTGCTCCGGTAAGTAAATTATCTATAATACCATTCGTAACATATCCTATGAATTATTCTTCTTTATACTATTATTTACCTCAGCAAGAGCAAAATGCTAGTTTATTTTACTCTAATCTTAACGGTTATATTCCATTAAATAGGTTTATCATTTCAGATAACGTTTACTTACCACAAGGAGGACAATTCCTAGGTAAGATTAATTCTATAGCCTTTAATATTACTTCAAATCAAACTTATATATTATCAGCTAAATTAAAACAAAATCAAATAATTGTAATCTGGATCTTATATAATTATCAAGGGAAGTGGTACAGAATTGGTTATACTTATATTAATCCATTTAATCAGGGCGTGGGATCTTATGTTCTAACATCATCTGGTATTTATAGCTCTAATAGTAAAACCAGCCTTATTCATGCGCCGTCTCCGCATCCTTTCTTTTCACAAACTGGTTTTGGATTTGGATTATGGTTTGAACCAGTAATTAATAGTACAACTAGATCTTTAATCCTTAATCTAACCCTTATACCAGTTGGTTCCAATAATAATATTACAGTGTTAATATATCAACAAAATTTAAAATTATATGTAAATATTACACAGACTGGAAATAAACAACAGACTCAAACTTTTCAAACGTTTTTGTATAATTTAAACGAAGGCCAATACTATTTTATAAATATTTCTCATGGGTCACAAACTACTTTAGCTAGGCAATTTAATATAACATTATATTCAGCTAGTGGGAAATTATTAAATACTACAACGAATAATATAGGACAGACTAATGGATACAATATTTCAGTTACATTTGGTTCTTCTAGCCTTGCTAATATAATATTTCAGGCTTATTTAGTAACTCCTCAATCTAACTCCGGGATTACCCAGTTTTATAACGTTTCTACACTAATGTTAAATAATGGACCATTTTATAATAATACGCTGAATTATTATAAAATAATTAGTACTTCACAAAATGAGCTATATGGTATTGGCTACTGGTATTTTGTATGGCCTAATAGTAATCCTCCTTCACAAATTCCAGGAATATTCTGGTATTGGTCGAAAGGAAACTCATCTCCTCAAAATGGACAATCTTCTCTGCAAACATATTATATTCCAGAAATCGGACAAAATACCTATATTCTTGTTTAACTCTCTATAAGGAGTTTGTTAGCCTATTTCTATAGGAAAGGGCACTCGTCCTGCATAACCGCTTAGGAAACTGGTTAGGATTGCTGAGAAGCCAGCTAAAATGCTAATATATATTACTGGTAATACAATATACGC
>JAVYOH010000049.1:4340-10583 GCA_038734615.1 Saccharolobus sp.
ATCAGTTAAAAACGTTGCGTATTGTAAGAGGGGTAGGATTAATGGGGAGAATATGATGTTTAGTCTAAAATAGCTGATTACAGTATCTAAAACAGTATATAATGTTTTAAATGCGTTTATGTAAATTGATAGTTGAACTTCAAGTAGATAACCAACTGAATAGAAAACGTTCCAATTCGCTCCTACATATGACTGAATTTGATTAATTAGATTTATTATAAAATAAAATAAATTTGCCCATATTGCAACTTGAATTGCGTCAGTTATCATTTTCTGTCCTAATCTCTTTATACTGTAAATTGGTATTGGAGAACCGTAAAGTAGGGCTCCTAAAGAGTATGTGAGAGAGTCTATTGTCATTGCTAGGTATAATATGTAAAGAGGTGAATACATTCTATTCTGTAATATTTCTCTTTTTTTAAAATACACTCTTCGATAAAACTAATCTACGACTATCTTAGTTAATAGGTTTATTCTTCTAATCTTTCCCTCTAAGGAGCTTAAAGCAAAGGATTTAATTAATGCTGCTATTGAACCATTTATTACTGTTCCTTTAATTTCTCCTAAGTATTTATCAGCAATCTTAAGTACAATTGCCTTTTGATTTGGTTTAAATTCGATTTCATGACCTAAAGCGTTTTTGATTGCTATTTCTCCAGCTTGTAATGCTATTTGGGCTGATTGGGGGATGAAGCCTTCTTTAAAATTAGCACAATCTCCTGCACCGTATACGTAGTCGAAGTCTATTGATGTTAAAAACTTATCAACTAGCATTCTCCCATTCTTATTGGATAAGCCTAATTCTTTTATTATTTTAGGCCCTGAAAAGCCGGCAGAGAATATTGAATAGTCAGTTTTAATTATGCCTTGTGTTGTTATTATCTCATTTTCCTTTACTTCTTCTACCTTAGCTTTAAGGATAATGTTAACTCCTTTCTCTTCTAAAATAGATTGTGCTTTTTTAGAAAATTCTTGACTTAGATAAGGTATTAATCTGTTTTCGGCTTCTATCAAATTAACCTTATAACCTCTTTTAACTAGGGCTCCAGATAATTCTATCCCTAAAGAACCTCCTCCAAGTATGGTTACTGTTGCTCCTTCTTTCATATTGTTAATCCTTTGAACATCTTCTAATGTGGAGAATTTCATTGAGTATTTTTCTGCTCCTTTTATTTTGCTTATATCTTGGTCATAGCCTAAAGCAATTATTAATTTGTCGAACTTAATATTACCTTGACTAGTTTTTACAACTTTTTCCTTAAAATCTACGCCTAATACTTTTGCCTTAATGTCTACTTTTCTCTCCAATAGGGCGTGAGATATGGGGAGTTTTCTTTCAATTACTTCTACTAGCCTAGGAGTGCTGATCATGTAATCGTTTTCGTCAATTACAATAGCTTCTGGATATGTTAATTTAGCAGATATTCCTGCAAATCCTGCACCTAAAACTACTATTTTCATACGTGCTTATATTTTAATAATCATATTTAAACATTACGGCTAATATTATAATTAAGGTAAATGTTTTTAATCAAAAGCACACTTTTTTAAGATGATAAATTTGATTATAAGATGTGAATAAGGAAGATTTTTGCTAATATTCTCGTCATCAATTAATGGTATAGTTTGGGGTGCTAACGTACTTA
The DNA here is from genome assembly GCA_038734615.1 of Saccharolobus sp. Lineage (GTDB taxonomy): Archaea > Thermoproteota > Thermoprotei_A > Sulfolobales > Sulfolobaceae > Saccharolobus. Next base: position 5,987 of record JAVYOH010000049.1, read on the forward strand.
TAATACCTCTTTATTTTAAATCATTAGGCCTTAGCCCTTTAACTATTGGAGAAATAATAAGCGGATCAATAATAGTTAATACTATTTTATCCCTATTATGGGCTACTTTAGGAGATGCTTATGGGAGGAAGAAGTTCATCTTTATTTCTAGAGGTTTAGGTGCAATATCTTTATTTTTACTTTTGTTTTTTCCATTTTCCTATTTACTCGCAAATCAAGGTTATGGTTTAATCTCTGCATTAATGGCTGAGAAAAGCGAAGATTTAGATAAGGCAATGGCTTACAGATCTTCATTAAATACATTATTTTCAGTATTTGGCTCTTTACTACCATTAATAATTCCTTATAAGGATATAATAATGTTAGAAAGTATTATAACCTTACTCGCAATTATCCTTTTAATTCCAGTTAGAGAGAATTACAAGGGAACTGGAAAACCAACTCTTAGGATTTCATCATTTAAATTATTGGGTAAACTTTCGACAGAGGCAATAATAGGCTTAGGTGCAGGTATTTTATTGCCAATGCTTTCCCTTTGGTTTAACCTAAGATTTGGAGTTCAAGCCTCTTCCCTTTCTCCAATATATGCTATTTCAGAAGTATCTTTAGCTTTAGGTACTCTAGGTGCTCCAATATTGGGAAGGACTTTAGGTAGAATTAGGGCCATATTCTTAACTCATATTATAGCTATTCTGATTTTATTTATCATGCCCTTTTCAGATTCGTTATTAATTGCAGGTACTTTATATGTTTTGAGAAATACTTTGATGAATCTAACTGCACCATTAATGAATACTTTAATATTCAAGGCTGTAAGGGAGGAAGAGAGGAGTAGAATAAGTAGTATGCTTCAATTAATTGACGCAATACCTAGATCCATAGGACCTAGTCTTACTGGATATTTATTTGACATAGGTAACTTATCAGTACCATTCTTTATAACTGGTACACTGTATTTAATATCTACCCTTCTATTCTATACTTTCTTTAAAGATTTAAAAGTATGAATAAGATAAGGGATTTAAACGTTTTCTATCTTACTTTAAACGAATTGATTTTATTATTGATAAAAAATAGTCATAAACTATGGAATGCCCAAAGATACTTGTATTATTTTATGGATATGGATCAATAATTGAATTAGCTAAAAATGTAGCAGAAGGGGCGAAGGAAGTATCAAAAGAAGTTAAAATAGCTAGAGTTAAGGAGTATTTTCCAGAAGATATAATAAAAAAGTTTAGAATAAATATTGATAGTGTAAGAGATATTCCAGAGGCCTCTCTCTCTGATCTAGAATGGGCAGATGGTATAATAATGGGATCTCCGGATCAATAATTGAATTAGCTAAGAATGTAGCAGAAGGGGCGAAGGAAGTATCAAAAGAAGTTAAAATAGCTAGAGTTAAGGAGTATTTTCCAGAAGATATAATAAAAAAGTTTAGAATAAATATTGATAGTGTAAAAGATATTCCAGAGGCCTCTCTCTCTGATCTAGAATGGGCAGATGGTATAATAATGGGATCTCCAACTAGATATGGAAATTTAACTGGCCAACTTAAACTATTTCTAGATCAAACTGCAGAATTATGGAGTAGAGGGGCATTATATGGAAAACCAGTTGGCTTCTTCACTGAGGCTTCAACAATACATGGAGGTCATGAAAGTACAATAATCGCAATGGCAAATTTCGCATATCATCACGGAATGATAATAGTTCCTCCAGGTTATGGTATAAAAGAAATTTCGGCTACTACCACTGGAGGAGGACCTTACGGCGCAACACATTTAGGAAGCAAGAAAGAGTTAGATGAGAATGAGAAGGCTATAGCAAGGTTCTTAGGGAAGAGAGTAGCAGAAGTGGCTAAGAAATTAAGGTGTTAAACAAATTTGTTTATGAACTCCTTTTTCATATACTTATTTTTAGCTAGATTTATGGCAAATTCTAATTCATCTTGCTTAATTTGATCAATATAGGGCTCGCTTTCCGTAATTTTCGCAAAACTTTCAATAAAAGCGTTTACAATTTCCTCTTGACCAATTTTTTTATTTATTAAATTAGATAAGTTATTTACTTTATATTTTATCATGTTTACTTCTTTTCTCCTATTTTTAGGCGGTATTATTAATGCCTTATGCATAAGTTCTAAATTAGAGGAAACAAGTAAAGTTCCATGCAGTAAATATCTATTACCATATATATAACCAGAATTTCCAGAAATCTTGAAACCTTTAAACGCGATATCGCTTTCATTATAAACTTCTACATCATCATTAACTAGACTCTTAATAGCATTAATAGTGCCTTTCAAGAGATTTCCATAGAGAAAATCTATACCCGTTATCTCACTATTATTATCTACTATAATAGTATAGTTTATATTTCCCATATCATGAAAAACTGTTCCCCCACCACTTATTCTTCTTACTAAAGGAATTCCATATTTCTCTACAAATTCTAAATTTACTTCATCACTTATTTTGGATAAAATTCCCAAAATCACGCTTGTATTATTCCTCCAAATCCTCAAAATGTTTCCCTTACCCTTAATTAGAAGTGCTTCATCTATTCCAATATTAACATATGGATTATCTGGATATTCAGTGAATAGTACTCTTAACATTCGTGAATACCTTTTAATTTTAATAATGCTTTATATTTAACGTGCAAGTTGAATTAAAGGTTCCAGAAGATATATGGCCTAGGAGAAGAGATTGGAACGGTGAATTAGTTGCATTACACATTAAGGAAGGGAATGATATTAATATTGGAGACGTAATAGCTGAAGTTGAGATAGAAAAAGTTGTTTTGAAAATAGTATCTAAGTTCAAGGGAAAGATTGTAAGAGTTTTATCTAAGGAAGGAGATAAGGTAAGCCCTGGAACAATAATTGCTTTATTAGAGGTATGAGAATGAGAAAGACTGAAATAAATGTATTTGAAAATGATAATTTCAAGAGAATATCTAATATAGTAATTAATAAGGGTATAAATACAGTATGTGAAGAGGCCTTATGTCCAAACATAATGGAGTGTTGGGGTTCTGGCACTGCAACCTTTATGATAATGGGTAATATATGCACTAGAGGTTGTAGATTCTGTTATGTAATTAAAGGTAAGCCCTTACCTTTAGATGAAACTGAACCAATAAGAATTGCTGAAGCTGTAAAGGAGATGGGTTTGGATTATGTAGTAATAACTAGTGTAGATAGGGATGATTTGGAAGATGGAGGGGCCGAGCATTTCGCAAAAGTGATTAGGACTGTGAAGGAGGTTAATAAAAACGTAATAGTAGAAGCGTTAATACCAGACTTTAGAGGGAATATTGATGCTATAAATAAAATAATTGAAGCTAAGTTAGACGTGTTTGCCCATAACATAGAAACTGTGAGAAGATTAACTCCAATTGTTAGAGATCCTAGAGCAAGTTATGAACAAAGTCTTAAGGTGCTTAAATACGCTAAGTCTGTAATTAAAAAGTCATCAATTTTACTGGGTTTTGGGGAAACGTGGGATGAGATAATAGAGACAATGAGGGACTTAAGAAGTGTTGGTGTTGATATATTAGTCTTATCACAATATATGAGACCAAGTCGTAAACAATTAGAGGTTAAGAAGTTTTATACGGTTGAGGAGTTTAAGAAGTTAGAAGAAATAGCCTACTCCCTTGGTTTTTCCTCAGTCATTTCTTCACCTTTAGCTAGAACCTCATATAAGGCTAAAGAAGCTTATCTAAAAGTGAGGGAAAATGCTAAGAGTAATAATAGATGGTCCTAGAGATCCACAATATAATATGGCTATTGACGAGGCTATAATGCTAACAAGAGAAATGGTTAATTATAATACTTTAAGACTTTATATGTGGTCTCCTTCTGGAGTAACAATAGGGAGAGGACAGAGTGCTGAAAAGGCAGTGAATCTTAACAAAATAAAGGAATTTGGATTTAAACTGGTTAGAAGGCCAACTGGTGGAGGAGCCTTATTACATCCAGAGAATCACGAGATTACATATAGTTTAGTATTATCATTAAATCATCCAATAGGTAAGATGAGCGTTGATGAATCAGCTTCAGTAATAGCTAAAGGCGTTTTATATGCCTTACAAATATTGGGAGAAAACGCTAATATAAAGGGATTAGGAGATAGGCAAAAACATGATCTCTGCTATTTAAGAAGTGGTTCAAGTGATGTTATAATTAATGGCAAGAAAATCTCTGGTTCTGCGCAAGTAAGAGATGATAAAACGTTATTACAGCATGGTACACTACTTTTAGATTTCGAACCTAAGATCTGGCTAGAGGTTATCAGAGCTCCTGGAGTTACAGAAGAGTTCTTAAGAAGTAGAATTTCTGGACTTCACGAGTATTTAGACACTAAGATAAATCAAATTCTTGATGCAATGGTAAAAGGATTCGTTATAGCTTTAGATGAGAAAGACGTCTTTTATGGTAGTCTTACTCCAATTGAAATAGAATTAGCTACTCAACTATATGAGAGAAAATATGGTAATGAAAAATGGAATCTGCTAGGCGTCTATTAAATCAGCTAAATGATAAACTTCATATCCCATTGATCTTATGGCTAAGGAACAAACACTATTA
>JAVYOH010000049.1:10901-12551 GCA_038734615.1 Saccharolobus sp.
TCCTTCATAAAAGCAGCACAATTAGATTGTAAAGTAACCACTTTCTTACCCTTAAATTCCTCATGCAATCTTTTAGCCAATTTCTTAGCTTCTTCATAATTACCATTACTTATATGAGCAAGTCCACAACAACCATTAATTACCTTAACCTTATAATGCTTGCTTAAGAACTTTAAAGCCTTTTCCACAGTCCTCCTAAAGACTATGGATTCTATACAACCCGGAAATAATATTATATCACCATCTTTCACATCATTCTGTAAGGGCTCGGTAACCTCATCGATGTTAATGAATTGCTTTAGTCTCTGCACATTAGGATGATTAATATTTTTCACAAACCTAATTGTTTTTGAGAACAAATTAGGATTTTCCAATAGTTTCTCTATAATAATCTTTGTTGCAGATGATTTTCTATAAGGAGTAATTATTTGCCCATACTTTACCCCTGCGGGACATGCAGTCTCACATAATCTACAATACATGCAAGTCTGAAATCCAATACTATTTATCCCACTTCTCACCGCCTCTATTCTTCCTCTAGGGGAGTGAATCTCATTTCTAGTTACCACATAAGTTGGACAAGTTTCTAGGCAAAAACCACAATGCGTACACATTTCAGTTAATTTTAACATCAAATATCACCCTCTAGTAAGTATTTATGTATCTCATTAACAATATTACATCCTTCTTTAATAGGGGGAATTAGTTTACAAGTGTTTAATAGATTTTTAGGATCAAAAGTATTTTTTAACCTTCTCATCACGTTCAGATCTTCTTCACTATAATAAAGTTTCATAAATTTGATTTTTTCTATACCAATACCATGCTCGCCACTAGGTACTCCTCCTAACTTTATTGCCAATTTAGTAATTTCCTCAGCAGCCTTTATGGCATTTATCGTTTGCTCAACACTCTTAGGATCAAATCCTATTAAAGGATGCAAAGTTCCATCTCCCGCATGAAAGCTATTAGCTACTGGTAAACTATACCTCTTCCCAATTTCATATGTGAATTTGAGCATAGTAGGTAAAGTGGATCTAGGAACGTTTGCATCAAGAGTTAAATAAGCTGGGGAATAATAAGCAAAAGCTGGAAAAGCTCCCTTCCTTCCCCACCACTTATTTTTCTCCTCTTCATTTTTAGGAATATAAACTTCCCCACCACTTTCCTTAATTACCCTTATAACTCTAGCCTCTTCCTCATTAACGTTTTCTGAATATCCATCAAGCTCTATAAGTAATATTGTTTCTACAATGGGATAATCTGCCTTATATTGAGTATTTTCTATAGCAATTATAGAATTTTTGTCTAGGAATTCCATGGCTGATGGCAAAATACCGCTCCTATACACATTTACAACTGCCCTAGCTGCATCTTCTATCCTATTAAATGAAGCCATGAGAGTTTTACTAACCTCTGGCCTCGGAAAGAGTCTTAAAGTAGCTCTTAGTATAATTCCCAATGTCCCCTCTGCGCCTACAAAAATTGAAGTCGCATCAAAGAAATTACTACCACCTATATCCTCAACAGTACCATCTGGTAATAACACTCTAAGCCTTACTACACTATCAAAGGTTGTACCATATTTTGGAGTATGCATTCCACCAGAATCATGACTAATATTACCACCTATTGAAGATACTACATAAC
>JAVYOH010000050.1:0-12402 GCA_038734615.1 Saccharolobus sp.
AGCAATCTTCACAATATAATCTTGCAGGGATGTATATTTTTCCGCATTTGCTACACTTACTGCCTATTATCTTATTTTGCTTTAATCCGTTAAAGAACTGTTCACCAGCAGGACCTACTGTATATTCGTATTTTTCAGCTTCCATTACATCATACCATTTTAATAAGCTCCCATCTTTACCCGTCTTATCCCATGACATTTTAGATCACCTTAAAGCATTGTATGTCCTCTATACTACCTTTTCTCTCTTCCTTAGGTTTCCAAACTGCCTTAACTTTTTTTCCTATAATTTCCATGTTTTTAACTGATTCATAACAAGAGCTATCTTTATAACTACTGGTTCCCTACGCATAGACTTGACTTGTTTTACTTTAAAATTACTCCGAAACCTACAAAATTTGATACTATATTAATTGATCTTATAAAGAATGAGAAATTTATGGAAATACTTAACGTTAAAGAATTGTATCCTAATGAGTATAAGGAAGCTATGCCAGAAGGTGATCTAAACACCTTACACATGCTTTTAGGTTATATGAATCCAAAAAAGGCTCAAGTACTAGGCTACGAGGTTCCTTGGCCAAGGGTAAGTATGTTATCTGCAAGTTTTTATGGTTAAATAAAATACTTCTATTTCATGCGCTTTTGTCCTAAGTGCGGGTCTGTTATGCAAATTAAAGGAAATGGAATGATCTGTAATAAGTGTGGTTATAGAGAAGATGGTATAGAAAAGGTAGTATTTAAGGAGAAAATTAATCATGATAAAGATAAGATGATAGTTGCTGATGGAGAAACTATAAAAGGTAGGATAGCTGTTTCTTTATGCCCTAGATGTGGTTCTACTAGAGCTATTTTACTGAATAAAAAGAAGAGAGTTTATAGGTGTATGGTTTGTAATCTGGTATATACTATTTGAAATGAAATCAGATCTTTAGAATAATTTTTTATTTCTTTCTGATGGTATTATTATCAATGAAAATCCTACTAACACTTCTACTTTTGTTTATAATAACTAAAACGTTTTTGCTAGGTAATTATATTATACACGTAAATGTAAATCAGAACTATAATATTGTAAAAGACGTGGAAAATTCTACTGTAGGAATAAAAGTGCTCTTATCTATTTCTAATTATACTATAATGCCTTACAACATATCTATTAATAAATATAATTCATCAGAGATAATTATACCTTATTATTTAGTTTATAATAATCTATCATTTTCGATTATTTACCTAAATTATACTGCAAATGTTACAATTAAATCATTAGTTATTGCGCAAAATAATACTTATATCAACGGCATTCTTTCATTAAATAATACTCAATTATCTAGTCCTCAGAATTCCTTTAATTCAATTAGTATTAGCAATAACGAAATAATAGTTATTGGAGCTATGATATCCGCAGGAGTCCTTTATGCAATACTTAGAATAAAGTTTAAAAAAGTCTGAATATATACTCTCTATCATATCCAGGTTCATGTATATAGCTTAATAGCATGGGATCCCCTATCTACATTTCATTCTCTCATAGAGCAGACTAGAACCAATTAAGGTGAAGAACTAAAAGATTGTAGGAAAACAATATTTACCTTTTTATTTGTCAGCAAGTTTTTGCTCTACAGCTTCTTCTGCTTTCTTAACATTCTTCATTGCTATAATTATAATGGTTTTAGGGGGTAGTTTAGATGAAATATAACAAGAAACTTGTAAAGGTTCCTTAGCTTTGATTAAACTAATTTTTATTGTTTGAGGTGATACATCTGGAGATACGAATACGATATACTCTAAGCTATCAGGGATAAAGAAGGAAAAAAATCGTTCATAGTCTGAAATTACCTTTATGTTTATTAGATAAGCGTTTAAAATATCTTCAATCGTGACAAGCTTTAATAAGTCTTCATCTATATGCGAGCTAAGTTCTTTAGGATTTAATAATTTCACATATAATTAGTTGGTAAGGTTATATATTAATTTAACGCATTTATAAAGAATGTTTTTATTAAAAGATTTCTTTAATCATTCTTCGCATTTTAAGATACATTTTGTTAGGGCAAATATTTAATATTTCAAACATTATGAATTCTCTTAATTGACAGTTAATTTCTATTTATATTATTTTCTATACAATAAGAATGTACGTTAATTCAAAAAGATATATCGAAAAACTTATTTGTTTTACTGTTCAACCCTATAGCATGGATTCTAAATACGCTATGAGGACATTACTTACGCTTACACTTATGCTAACATTAATAAACTATGTAGAAACAATGGTTGTTCCTGCATTGCTCAAAATAGAAGATCAATTTTCTGTATCTGCTACAACTGTAGCATGGATTACTTCAGCATATTTAATAGTTGGTGCAGTAGCTTCGCCAATATTTGGAAAGCTTGGAGATAGGTATGGGAAAAAAAAGATGTACTTAATAGCAATAGTTTTCTATTCTATTGCAGTGTTATTAGCAGGATTTTCACCTAACATTTATTTTCTCATAGGTGCCAGAGCTATTCAAGGACTAGGTTATGCAACGTTTCCCTTAGCGATAGCTATAATAACTGATATATTTCCTAAAGAGAGAGTAGCGTGGGCGCAAGGCATTTTAAGCACTACACTAGCCTTAGGCCCTACTCTTGGATTATTAATAGGTTCTTATATAGTTCAAGATCTAGGTTGGCCATACGCTTTCCACACTGCCTTCATATTATCTATAATTTTGTTAATAATATCTATGAAATATATTACCGAAATTCCTTCTAAAACTAAAGAAAAAATTGATTATTTAGGAGCTACCTTATTGATGATTAGCGTAGTATCACTACTTGTTTATCTAACCAATGGGCCTAATGTTGGTTGGACTGTAATTAACCAATTAGCTTTACTAGTTATTTCAATAATATCTTTTGGATTATTTATTCAATTTGAAAGAAAAACATCAGAACCATTAATGAAGCTAGATCTATTTAAAATTAGAAATATAATGGTTGCAAACGTGGCAGGATTGATTTCTGGAATTGGAATGTTTCAAATGTTCATTGGCTTAACCTATTATGCTCAAATTCCACAACCATACGGTTTAGGCTTATCAATAATAGATACCGGCCTTTTAATGGCTCCAGTTTCATTGACAATGGTGATAATAGGACCGATAGTGGGTAGAATGATAAATAAGATAGGCCCTAAACCATTAATTATCATAGGCTCAATTATAAGCATAATAGGATTTTTGCTTTTATGCAGTTTTAGGGCTACTGAGATTCAGGTCTTATTAGACACTATGGTTACAGCAACTGGTATAGTATTCGTTATTATACCTCTAGTTAATATGGTTGCTACCTCATTACCAGAAGAAAGCAGAGGTGTAGGAATAGGTATGAATACGTTGATTAGAACTATTGGAAGTTCTATTGGACCCATTATAGCTACGGTATATTTGGATAGTTATGTTGCATGGTTAATTTATCCATTTAATAATCAATTTATACCAGTAGCATCCGTTCCATCATCTACAGCGTTCAACTATATTTATATAACTGGGGCTATCTTCATGTTCCTAAATCTAATAGTAAGCCTTGCAACTAAGAATTATGTAATTAAAGCACAGCAAAGTAGTAGATAATTATTATTTTTATTTTCTATATAACTCTTGTTGTATAATATAAGGCGAATTTTATGTATTGTTTAAACTAAGCTATTCATATATGTATATAAAGCAATTAGGATATAAATTGATTATGTCTACTCTAAATCAAAATGATCTACAAAGATATATTGAAGATGATTTAGTTAATCTTATAGGTAGAAATAATATTAAATTCTGCATTAAAATTAACCCAAAAATTATCACAAGTTTTCAATATTTCTTCAAAAATTTTTGTTCCTCAAGCAGAATCATATCTAATAATAGTTCCTCATAGTTTAGATAAGAAAGCCGATATTATAGCTAATAAGGATGAGCTTCGTGCTACAATTTTCTTCTCATCTAAGCTTAAAGATGAAGTTTTAATAATAGGGAAAAATAATTATAATAAACCTCTTGCCTTCATTGAGCTTACAACTCTATCTACAGATAATGCCATAGCAGCAGTCCTTAAGTCTTGATCCTCTAGCTTCCTCTTATGATAATCATATAATGTGTTAAATGCGTTAGTCATTCTAGTAATTATTAACTTCTTAGCCTCCTCATCATCTATAATTTGGCCCATCTTATTATTAGCCCATTCAACATAACTACCAACTACTCCACCAGCATTTGCTAAAATATCTGGTACTACTATAATTCCTCTTTGCCTCATTATCTCATCAGCATCAGCAGTTAATGGACCATTTGCACCTTCAACAATAATCTTAGCCTTAACCTTAGGAGCATTAAACTTACTTATAACGTTCTCAAGAGCAGCAGGGATTAGAATATCACAATCTGAAATTAACAACTCATCGTTAGTTACCTTTTTCCCCTCTGGGTAGTTAATAACACTACCAGTCTTTTGCTTAATCTCAAAAGCTTTTTCAACATCAATACCATCATTGTAAATAACTCCACCTTTAGAATCGCTTATACCTATTATCTTAGCCCCCATTTGCGCTAAATATTTTGCAGCATAGTAACCAACATTTCCAAAGCCTTGGATTATAACCCTCTTCCCTTCTATTCCACCTATGTATTTCTCACTAGCTTCCTTGGTGATTGTAGCAACCCCTAGGCCAGTACTATATAATCTTACTGAAATACCGCCTAACTCCACTGGTTTTCCTGTAAATACTGCAAAGTCAACTTTACCAGTTATTTTTATATACTCATCTAGATACCATGCCATTGTTTGAGAATCAGTGTTAACATCTGGTGCTGGAACATCTAGATCACTTCCTAAATATTTATATAAAGCTTGAATGTATTTTCTGGATAGTTGTTCAATCTCTTCTCTCGTTAGTTTCTTTGGATCGACCCTGATGCCTCCTTTTCCGCCGCCATAGGGTAATAGTAATAATGAATTTTTCCAAGTCATTATCATTGATAATGCAATAACTTCATCTTGAGTAACATTAGGGTGATACCTAACTCCTCCTTTATAAGGACCAAGTGCTGAATTATGCTGACTCCTCCAACCAATAAAGGTCTTTATTTTACCATCAGAGCCTCTAATTTGAATCTTAACTTGAATAACTCTTTCAGGCTGGGATAATGTTTCTAATGTTTCATTATCTAAACCTAAAAGCTCACCAACTTTATACAATTTTTTAACTTGTTGAGTGTATAAACTAGAACTTAAAACTTCTTCCATCATTATAATAGTGACTTTAAAGAATAAAAAATTATTTCTATTCTTGATTTATAATATTCAAGATATAGAATTAGCCTTCATTTACAAACATAAAATAAAATATGAAGGTCATATATTAAATGATATACTAATAAAACCTAACATATAGTTTTTGATTATAAGCGTTCTTTTCAAAGCATTTTCCATTTTAAGGGCAATAAAAATAAAGAGTATCTATTTTCAACTATATTCTCATCTATTTACGATCTAAATTAACGTCAAATTATTAATGTAAAAAGTTTTCCATCAGATTTAAAATTAATATATTTCAAAAATGAACTGGTATTTGCTTAATTTAGTAAATTAGCTCAAATCTTATTCATCTTATATTTCCTCTTTCAATTATCTGCAAGATACTGCACAAAAGGATTAGATGGATTGAACTGTTTCATAAGTAAATTATCATGATAGAAATTAATAAAAATAATTTATCTCGCTTATATTAATTCACTTAAAGGCCTATACATTGTTTTTGGATTCTTACTAGCAATATTTTCTTTTGCTTGCTCAGTAATATCAATTGACAGAAACTCTCTTAAATTCTCAGCAATTCCCTTAACCCCTGGCCCACCGTAATCACTACCATAAATTGTTTTATAACTTATTTCCTCAAGTCTAGGTATATATTTTCCAATAATTTCTTAGGAGGAATGGAAGAGATTTCCGCATATATATTTCTTCTTATTCTAACTATCTGGAATGCAGTACTAACGTAATTTGGCCTGCCCATATGGGCCATTATTATTTTAAGCTTAGGAAAGTCTACGGATACATCATCAATATATATAGGATCTGCATATTTATTTCTAGAACCTATAAACATGCTAGTACCAGTATGAATTACAACCGGAAGATCATGATCTTGTGCGAACTGGTAAAGTAATTCGAGTTGTTTTAAACCTCCTTCCTCTTCCCTATAAGCGTTAGGCTTAACGTGAGAGTGGACTGGGTGCAATTTAAATCCTGAAACACCAGATTCGTATTGCTTCTCTAACCATTCCTTAGCTTCATGTAATGTTATTCTATTAGGTTCTATACCTCCTATGACTGAGAATCTATTAGCATGAGGTTTTACAAAATTTATAGTGTTTATAGGAAAATCTTCTTTAGTTCTCCAAATTTCTCTACTGGGATAAGCTATTATGACTATATAATCAATATTAGCACTATCCATTTCCTTTATAATTTCATCAATCTTCGGAGGGACATAATTATAGCCAGAATTATTAGAGAAAAACTCTTTCGGTAAAGTTTCTTTAAACCATACGTGTGTATGAGAATCAACATATCCCATATTATCAATTATCAAAAACACATTATTAAGCCATTCTAGTTAAAAAAGTATTTTATTATTGAGAAAATAATAAATAAATGATTACCACTATATATATTACTGTACCTATTAATAGCCATATTTTAGTATTATTAAATGATTTAACCTTTGCTGAAATCAAAGAATCTATTGAAAGTGTTTTAGAACCATAAGCTATGAAGTAAGCGTCAATTATCATCATTAGTAAATTTAAACCATATTCATCTGCCCCCGTCCATGATGCTGAAAGGAAATAGATTAAGTTAGTGTAAAAGGCTACAGTATTAGCTAGTTTAGTCATTAAACCAAATAGTGTTAGTATACCAAAACTTATCTCACCAATTATTACTAAAATACCTACTAATTGGGGGTGAGGTATTGCAATTGCATACAAAAACCCCTTTATGAGAGACCCTTGGGCTAAGTATTGTATAGTAAAGCCTACGTATTGTGTTGATGCTGGATTTAAGAATCCTGGATTCATTAATTTTCCGATTATCCCAGCATAAAGCCATATTGAACTCATAGCTATCCTTAAAATAGTATTCATAAAATATTCAGAATTTAATACTTTAGCCATAAAGAATCCCTCAATCTTTTAGTAATCTGTAATAAGGAATAAGTAGTTAGGGATAAGATAGTTCCAGCAAATACTGGAGAGGATAAAAGGACTATTTGAAGTAAACTAGTTATCCATGATGCACCAATAAGTATTGTATACTTCCATACAATACCCTTATTTAAAAAAGGAAGAGAAGCTGAGGCTAAATAAAGGAGAGAGTTCATTGCAGTAGGTGTTAAACAACAAATACCAGCTATTGTGCCAATTGAAGGTACTGAAGCTGTTAAGAAACCTCCTGCCACATTTAAGGAAGTTAGTCTAAACGACTTAGGTATACTCCATTTTGTTAGGTTTGATGATACGTATATTAAAGATACTAGATAATAACTTAAGATAAAGGCTATTGTTAAAATAATTGTATTTATAATTCCTAAGACTATCATATACGTATTTAACACTAAAAAGTTAAAATAGACATTTATACCATATGCGTCGTAAGATATTATAGTAAGTCTCAGAAAGTAGGGGCTGATATTTATGTTTGGAATTAAAAGCAATCCACCTACGATTAGGAAGGAAATATAATCAGCAGTAGATCAATACTATTATAGCTATTTTGCAGGATGGTATATTTTAGTAGGTTCAATAATTTTCGGCTTTGGTGCAGCATTAGCTGGAGGATGCAATTTATCAATGTTATATAGGGCAGCTAGTGGATACGTGCAGAATTGGGTTGAATTATTTGGAATGATGATAGGCACTTATATTTTCGCTATAGGAATATGGCCATTTCAGCTATACACTATGGAAAATGGGATATTATCAACTACTAATGGAGGCTACGTAACATACTTGCCTTACGTTATATTTCACTCAGTCTCTAGCATGCCAGTTTATATTACTACCTTAATTGTTAGCTTACCACTCATATTCCTTGGAATATATTTACAAAAATATACTAAAGCAAAATGGGAAAGAGCGTTCAACAGTTTCCCATTACCAAGAGCAATGTTAACGCAAAGCTTAGCCTATGGGGATACTTATTCAGTAACTACTGAAAAGAAGAGTAGTCTTAAGCAAGATATTAAGAATATGATACTTTTAAAGAAGCCTTATGGAACTAACTTAACTACTGTGATATTAGCCTTAGATATGTTATTAGTGTTCATAGTTGGTGCAGGATATACTTTCAATTATCTTGTGATTACGCCTTCTGATGGTGGCAGATTTTTCGAATATCTATTAATGTTAGGTAATGTTAGATTATTCTTAAACACTCCATGGTTTAACGATTCTTTGCCAATAGTAGATCCTAGTACGCTAATGGTAATAATGCTCTGTGTAGGGGCTTTTCTGGCCTCATATTTAAGTGGAGATTTCAAAATCAGAATACCTAGGGATAAGAGAAGATTACTAATAGGATTCTTTGGAGGAATATTAGTCGGCATAGGAGTCAGAATGGCCTTAGGTTGTAATGTTGGTTTAATGTGGACTAATTTCGCCCAACTAGGATATGATGGGATAATATTCCTATTTGGAATGTTATTGGGAGTTTATTTTGCAGTTAAAGTTCAAGAGAGGTTATGAAAGATGATGAAACCCTCTTTTCCAATAATTAGGAAGTTATTAGCCCCATTAATACTTAGCTTATTTGCAATAGGTTGGTATCAATTCTCAGTACTATATATAAAGCCAAATAATAATATAGCACTAAGTCACGGAGTTTTCTCAGCCTACGTACCTCCATCCCAATTACAAGGTTATATTGAAGCTACTAGGATAATAGGTTATATAGTAGTTTATATTGGATTAGTAATTTTCTGGTATAATTTAGTCAAAATAGTTAAAGAAAAAGAGTTGAAGAGTGGTATAAATGGGTGATTATACGCAATTATGGTAGTATCTGGAGAATTAGAGAAGATTTACATGGCTTATATTACCGCAATAGGTTATGCATCTTCTGGAAACAAAGTTTACATGTTCTTCACAATGGATGGGTTAAGGGGAGTTACTAAGCAAGCAGAGAAGTTAGAATTGCCTAACGCTAAACCTATAAAATATTATTATGAAAACCTATTAGACTTAGCAGGAGATGATGTTGAATTAACCGCTTGCGAATTTGGAATGAAAGTAAAAAACATATCTAAAAATGAGTTATTAGATAAAGTAAAAATAAGTGGTGTTGCAGAATTCGCATTAAAAAGTTCAGAAGCTAAAGCGACTTTAGTTTTTTGAAATTAATTTTTCAGCATTATGCTTTAATATTTTATCCTTTATATCTTGACTTATATTAACATTCGTAAATTCTTTAATCCATCTTTCTGGGCTTATTAAAGGAAAATCAGAACCAAATAGTAGTTTCTCGTCAAGTCTTTTAGCATAATTCCATATTTCATTTGGAATATATCGTGGTGCCCAGCCAGATAAATCTAAATACACATTAGGTTTATGAAGAGAAATAGCTATAGCCTCTTCAGTCCAAGGCCATCCAAAATGAGCCAATACGATCCTCATGTTCTTATACCTTACAGCTATTTCATCAAAATATATTGGCCTACCATAATCCAGTCTAATATTAGACTTAACGCCAGCACCAATACCAGAAGTTCCAGTGTGAAATACTACTACTAATCCATGATTATCTATTATATCATAAAGTCGCATAGCCCTTTCATCTAATGGATGAAAACCTTGCAATTGAGGATGAAGTTTAACGCCAACTGGTTCTATCTCCTTAATTAGCCTCTTTAATTCATCTACAGCATTTGGCTTTAATGGATCAACTGATACAAATCTAACTATCCTATCATCTACCTTTACAATTTCATTCGGTATTCTTCTACCTAGAAAGGTTGTAGAATCTATTGGTAATACTACGAATCTTTTTATCCCAAAACTTTCATAATAATCTAAAGTTTCTTTTAGACCTCTAATATCTATCTTAGCGTTAAAATATTTTATCGCGGGTTCAGCATACTCTCCTAAAAAATCTAAAAACTCCCTTACTGGAGCGTGAAAATGAAAGTCTATCATAATAATATATAGTATATTGGAATCAATAAATTATTTACTACTGTTGCTTAGTTATCACTCTTTTAAAAATAATTTTTTATTATTATTATATTTATATATTTTATCATTATTAAGTCCTACTGAGTATTCAATAACACTGAGGAAAGCCCTCGTTCATTTTGTCTGGAGTAAATCCTTATCAAATGTTAACCTTACTTGCAATCTCTAGTCAAGTATCTTCTGCATTAAGTAATGCATACGCCTTCCTAACTACAATAGCGCTAGTAGGCTTCATGCTAGCTCACTTAAGGAAAAACACGTAGGATTTAATAAGTTACTTCATCGAATTCAGCACTATCTTCTACCAGCAATAGCTACGGTAATATTTGCTTTCGTACTTTATGAGTCCATACGGCCACCAGTTACTCAAGCTGTTGGAGTAGGTGTTGAGGCAATAACATTCTCTATAGGACATACATTCTGGATAAAGCATAAAAAACTTGAATCGTATAGGAGAGCAGGAACCACAGTTAACATCGTACAAGAGGAAATGCAAGAAATGCAAGAAAAAGGAAAGTAATTTTTTGTATATAATATCTTTTTTCAATTCTTTTTTGGAATATGCTATTTTGTCCTTATTTAAAATATTAATGGTTATTTACTACTCTGCTTTCCTAAATTTTGATAATTTCTCGTTAGTTTAACTCTCTCCATAAAGAATTTAGAAATATTAAATTAATCTTTTCTTTAAATTAGTAGTTCGTATAAGAAAATTATGGCTGATAAGTTACAACAGTATTAAATGTTTGGCCATTAGATAGTAAGAGTTGTATGATATATAAATTTCCAGGGACTAAACTTAACGATACTTTAAAGTTTATTTTCACATTATTGTAACCGATATTTAATTGGGCTGGGAATATATCACTAGTAATATTATTAGTTCCCAATATTGCTGCACTTAATATTTGTACTGCAACTTGAGAATATATTGTAACTTCCGCAATACCATTACTTGATAACTTACCAGTTCCAATTTGAGATAATGGAGCTGAGGGTTGGGGTGGTATTTGCGTAGATGATGTAGACTGTTGCATATAAGGCTGAGGAAACGTTTTAGACAACATTGTAATTACACTACCTAAACCAGAATAAACTGATATATAACCTATGAAGACCAGAATAGCACCTATAATATCTAAAAATGGTATAATAGATAGAATATTACCTATTACTATTAATAATCCTCCAGTTCTTAAGTTATTATTATTATAAATATCTCCAGTTGCTCTATAAGCAAAACCAACCATTATACTACCAACAAAGGAAATTATTACACTTACTATTAGAATTACTATAGCACCAATTGAAGCACCGATAAGTCCAAGTATTCCGCCATTTATATTTGAAGTATTAATAGTTCCTAATGAAGCAGTTATAGAACCTAGAAATACTAAAAGTCCTACTATTTCTATTAAAATTCCTATAAGAATCAATGTGGTTGCTTTTACTCCACTTCTTACATCCTTCCCTAAATTTGATAGAGTTTTAAAGCCTTTTCTTGTGCTTAAAAACCAGAGTATAATAAGAATTTCTGAAACTATTAGTATAACAGTTCCTGCAACTATCATTGTAAGAATTTCTGAAACTATTCCAGATAATGTTAAAGTTAGTGAAGAAGTTAATATAGGTACTATTAGTACAAGACCAATTACCTCTAAAATAGCTGCTATTATATAAAAAAGTGATCCTTTCCTTAGATTCTCTAATCCAGAAATCTCATTATCTTGATTAGCCATAATTACTTAATTGAAAATAAATTTAAAAAGTTTTTCTATAAATATGGAATAGTAATCTTTATAGGATCTAAGAAATATTATCTAATAAAGCTGAAATTTATCCTTTATTATTGGAGGATTTTATTATAGTTTCACATCCTATAATAAGAATTTAGAAATATTTATATATTTCAATATTTTTAGGATATAATGTAATTTTTTACACAATTTCTTTTCTTTAAATGATAGATTGTTTAATAATACGTTTTAGATAAGAGATAAAATGGATTTGGTGTCTTTTAAATATTATACAATGTAGTGGTAATAACAATTAGGCGCGTACTTTTTAGCAAGAACTCTTACGAAACTACTCAAAATATTATTAGGGTCATACAGAGAGTGAGGTCATAAAT
>JAVYOH010000051.1:0-12170 GCA_038734615.1 Saccharolobus sp.
TTACTATTGACTATTCCAAAGGTAATGAAAATTTTTAATATTTTTCATGGTTTCACCGGTAGTAGGTATCAGAGTCCTTTTAATGATATGACTAAAGCTTTGTGCAATATTGGAATAAATGTGTTAAGATTAGAGTTTGGGGGCACGGAAATAGTAATTTCCCATTTGAGAATTTTAGAATTGAGCTAGCATATGAAGAAATATCCTAATTGTTATAACGTTATCGAAGAGTGATTCACACAATTTAATAATATAATAATAATTATCAAGTTATAAAACTATTTTGAATTATTTATTAGTCAGTGAGTTGCCTTATTGAAAATTCTTGTAAAGCTTTTTAATAGACATAAAGTTTAGTATGGACTTAAAATCCTCCTTATAACCCTTCTTGTCGCTAAAATATAAACGCGAGAGATCATTAATTCGTTTTTTATTTTCAAAATTGAAATTTGTGACTAATGATATTTTTGCTCCATAGAACATGATTTAAACTAACTCGACGTTAGCCTAACTGAATGTTAAAAGGTCTGAGAAATAATAAGCATAAATAAAAAATGTACAAATTTATTCTATTATCGATTCAGTAAAGAATGTATTTCTAAATGTAATAACTCTTGGATTTCCTAAAATCTTAAACGTATCTCTCAGCACAATATCCTCAGAAGATTTACCTATCATTACCTCATACTCTCCAGGTTCGACAATTAGTCTTCTATATATATCATAAAATGCCAAAGCCTCTAAAGGTAACCTAAACGAGACTCTTTTCTTCTCTCCTGGCTTTAACCTCACTCTCGAAAATCCCTTTAACTCCTTAACTGGTCTAGCTACACTAGAATATCTTTTTGAAATGTATAATTGTACCACATCCTCGCCTTCCATTTTACCTATATTCTCTACTTCAAGAGAAATATTGATAGTTTCGAAGGGATTTGCCTCTTTAGGTGAAACTGAAAGATTGGAGTATCTGAATTCAGTATAACTTAAACCATAACCAAATGGAAATAGAGGCAAAGAAGGAAACATAACGTAATTCCTAAATGATGAAGGCTTTCTATTATAGTATAATGGTAACTGGCCAACATCCATTGGGAACGTTATAGGTAGTCTTCCGCTTGGATTATAATCGCCGAATATAACGTCAGCTATAGCGTTTCCCCCTTCTTCACCTGGAAACCAAGCTTCAATTATGGCTTTAACGTATCCCATTATAGGCAATAAAGATAAAGGCCTTCCACTTATTAAAACTAAAATTATGGGTTTACCTGTCCTATATAATTCCTTAATCAACTCCTCTTGAACACCAGGTAGTCTAAGCGTATGTGAGTCATTCCCTTCTCCGCTGACTCGTTGATGTTTTTCGAAATCTTCTTTCTTTGGTAAATCAATCCATGAGACAGGTAACCCTGACTTCTCACCCATTACAGCAATTATTACATCAGCTTTTCTAGCAATCTCTATAGCCTCGTTAAATCCTTCCTTTGAATCAGTAGCTATATCACAACCTTTAGCATAAAGTACTTTAGTATTACTGGAAACCTTGTTCATTATACCCTTCAATACTGTAACAATTTCGATGCCTCCATCTCGGTCGAGATGACCAGTATAAGTATAATCTCCTACCATGTTTCTCGCTGCATCAGCATTGGGCCCTATTACAGCTATACTATTTATATCCTTTTTTAATGGTAAGATATTATCATTCTTAAGCAGTACTATGGATTTCCTTGCTGCTTCTAAGGCTAATTGTCTTGCTTTAGGATTGTCTAACTTTTCTGGGACATTATTCTCATCAACATAAGGATTAGTAAAAAGGCCTATTTTTTCCTTAATCCTTAACACTCTCTCAACAGCCCTATCTATAACTGAAATTGAGACCAAGCCTTCCTTCACTGCCTCTAATAGTGGTTCTCCATAGCACTCCCCGGCAGGATACTCTATATCTACTCCAGCTTCTATTGCCTTAATCGCTGCTTCCTTTCTATCACTAGCAACTCTATGAATAGTATGTAACTGTATTATCCCAGAATAGTCAGATACCACAATCCCATCAAAGCCAAACTCCTCTCTCAAAATCTTGGTTAACAACTCGACATTGGAATGTACAGGAATACCATCTATCTCATTATATGCGGGCATAACGGATAGGGCGTTTCCCTTCTTTATAGCTGCCTCAAACGGAAATAAGAAAACTTCTCTTAATTCTCTTTCTCCAACATGAACTGGAGAAATGTTTCTACCTCCCTCCGGAAATCCATGAGCTCCAAAATGCTTAAGAGTTGCTATTAAATTATTAGAACCTTGCAGGGCTTTAACATAAGATACTCCAAGTAAGGCTACAAGATATGGATCCTCCCCAAAAGTCTCTTCACATCTCCCCCATCTAGGATCTCTGCAGACATCTAGGACTGGAGAGTAACATTGATTAACTCCAATTAGCCTTGCTTGATACTTTATCTCTGACACTACTGCTGAAACCAGTTCAGGGTCCCATGTACTAGCCAAGTTTATAGCTTGAGGAAAAGAAGTAGCCGAGTAAACCAGGACTCCAGCTAAGCATTCTTCGCGCATTATAGCCGGAATTCGTAGCCTTGTATTTTCTAAAAGAAATCTTTGAATCTTGTTTTCTATTTTCCTTATTTCATTTGGGCTAAGACCCAGTCTATCTCCTCTTAGTCTACCTACTTCCCCAATTCCAAATTTTAGAAATTTTATAGCCTTTTCTTCAGAAAAATCTCTTCCTTCCAAAAGATTTTCAATATTAATAGCTTGTAATTGGGCTATCTTTTCTTCTAAACTCATTTTAGCTAATAACTCCCTAACTATTGACATCACATTTTCATTATAAGCATTTGGTATTTAAAAGTAGTGATTTACAAATTATACTGAAATATTGACAACACATTAGGTTACACCTATACTATAATTTATAGTTTACGTTAACTAGTAAATATAAAGTTTAAAAAGACAAGTTAAACGAAGTTTTAGTATATAAATTACGTTATATAGTAAACATAAATTATAGATATCATGCAGCTATTATGAAAAAATTACCTAGAGAGCAAAGGATTATAAATCGTCCTAATCAACTCAATAACCTATGACTAATAAAATAACAACTTTACATTTTTAAATTTTAGAATTTGATATAAATGTGATAGTCTATACAATACAAGCTAGATCAAGGCATATGATGACTAAGATTTATAGGTAAATTTTTAAAATTTGATAAAATTATGAGATTTATATTTTTAGCTAGTAAAAAATTATACGTTTGTAATACAGCATAAGATTTTTTAACCTATAAATTGAACGAAAAATATGAAATTAGGTATCCAAAGCTATTCGTTAAGAAAACTAAATTATGAAAAAGCTCTTGAGACTATATCAAAACTAGGAATAGGTTACGTTGAGGCTTTTCCGGGACATCTAATGCCCAATAAAAATAACATAAAGAGTATAATTGAGCTGCATGAGAAATTTAATGTAAAATTAATTGCACATGGAGTAAATGGGATGAAAAATAATGAAAAAGAGTTAAGGTCACTCTTTGAATTTGCAAAAAGTGTAGGGATAGAGGTATTGACAGCTGATCCAGATGAAGATGCTTTAGGATTAGTTAATGATTTAGCCAAAGAATATGAAATAAAAGTAGGGATTCATAATCATGGTCCTAAACATAGATGGGGTTCTTACAAGAAGATTTACGAGTATGTTAAAAATCTTAATAACAATGTGGGTATGTGTCTCGATCTAGCACATTTGGTAAGATATGGTGAGGATCCAATTCAAGCTATAGATCTACTCAAGAATAGGATTCATGATATCCACTTAAAGGATGTAAACGATAAAGGAAATGATGTAATTATAGGTAAAGGTATTATAAACGTTAAAGGTGTATTAAGTAAAGTAGAGGAACTTGGACTAAAAATCCCAATAATGATAGAATATGAGCTTGAAGATCCATTAAGTGGGATAACAGAATCAATACACTATTTGAATGGATTTTTACATAATCATTAGATCTAGAAAAATTATATTATAATTTTTACGAAATTATTGTAACTATTAAAAATCTTTCTTTATATTTGCTTAGAAATCTTTTAGCAACAATTTTGATGAATAAATAGAGCTAGGAAAGTATAAACATTAACACTTTTTACCTTGAATTACTATATTTAATGGAATTCTTATGATCTGTTTACTCTCTGAATCTGAGTAAACGGCTTTTATTAACTTTAGACTTTTCATACTCTCTTTACTATTTATTGTGAAATCTTCTAAAGAGTTTTAAAGAATTCCTTATAAAATTTAGCATCTTAAGTTGTATCTTCCTAGTTTTCAATTGCTTCACGTTTTAATCTTTTTATCTCTACTTCATACCTTTCTTAAAACATCTAAACCTATTTTAATATAATTCTTTTCAAGCATCTTTATCATCCCATTAACCTCAAATAAGATACTATAATCATTTCTTCTACGTTATTTATAATATTTCGCTTGAGGAGAATAAATACATGATGGTATTCCAAAATAAGTTTATTGATTTCAGAATTTTTATTTCTTAGTATATTTAGTGTATGAAGATGCGTCATACTGTTCTCCAATGTCCTCAGTTATTTATCTTATCTGATCAAATTTCTTTAATGAACTTAACTCGAAGCTTTCTTATTGCGCAGAATTTAACTAAAGCCATATCTATCAAGAATATGTAGCAAAAGCTTTGCGATGATATTAGTGACAGATTATTAAAAAAAGTTTATATATAGTCATATATTAATAATTTATTATATGAGAAGGGATTATTTAGTTAAGAGAGGAATCTATTATATAATAGTCTGGTTTGCCGGAATTACTATAGATTTCGTGCTTCCTAGGCTAATACCATCAAGTACCATAGCCTCAATAATTTATGGTAGAATAGGAGGTAGTTTAAGCGCGTACGGATCTAATGTACAGCAAGAAATCCAAATTCTTGTACAACAATTAGGATTATCACAATATAACGCACCGCTTTACGTACAATATTTCAATTACTTAAAGGAGGTATTTGTACTAAATTTTGGCCCATCACTTACTCAGTTTCCGACTAGTGTAGGTACCATTATATCTGAAGCCGCACCATGGACTTTCGGATTAGTTATACCAGCTACAATAGCTGCTTTCTTTATAGGTAATCTCTTGGGTAGAAGTGCCGCCTTAGCTAGAGGAACAATAAAAGACTACACAATCTTAGGTTTAACAATGTTTTTGTATACTTTTCCAGTTTTTGTGACTGGAGAAATATTGATTCAATTTCTAGCTGAGACTCTTCATATATTCCCTGCCGGTGGGCAGTATAACACGTTAGCTTTCTTTAGGCCAACGCTCAGCTTACCTTTTATTTGGTCTGTAATATATCATGCTATATTACCAGTGTCTACTCTAGTTTTATTCTCCTTAGCTGGTTGGATAATTGGAATGAGAAATAACATGATTCCTATTCTACAAGAAGATTATATGAATTATTATAGATTAATGGGTGTTTCAGAAAAGATGGTATCAGCAAAAGCATATAGATTAGCGTTATTGCCTAATTTCACCAGTTTCTCTATAGCCTTAGGCTATTCAGTATTAGGTGCTGTCGCAATAGAATACTTATTTAACTATGCAGGTTTGGGATACTTCTTTAATTTAGCAATAACTGGATTAGATTATCCCCTCTTAAATGGTATTTTCTTTATGTTAGTAACTGCTATGGTGTTAAGTAATTTTGTAGCAGACATCGTGTATAGTATCATAGATCCTAGAACAAGCAGAGAGGAAACTGAGGGATTATAATGGCTTTGAAAAAATTTGGTATTTTTAATTACAAGATTGATAAACATGGACCGTTTTTTAATTTAATTCAAGGTATATGGGAACAAAGAGTTGCCAGAGTGGGATTTTATATATTATTGGCCATAATTATATTTAGTGTAATTGGACTATTTTATACTCCATATAATCCAAGCTATACTGGATTTCCAAGAGATCTACCTCCATCCCCTCAACACTTACTAGGAACTGATGATTATGGTCATGACATTTTCTCACAGCTACTAGTAGGAGGTTTTCCAGTGATTGGTGTCGGTCTGATAACTGGTTTTATAGGTACTATTCTTGCAATACTAATAGGTGTTACAGCAGGACTTTATGCAGATACATTAGTAGATAGAATATTAAGCGGTATAACTCAAGTATTTCTAATAATACCCGGAATACTAATCATTGAATTAATAGGAGCGTATTTAGGCGCAATCCAATTAAAATTGGGTTATATAACTATTTTAATAGCATTATCTTCTACTGGATGGGCTTGGGGTGCTAGAGTGATGCGATCTCTGGTATTAACGCTAAGAAGAAGAGAATACATCCTCTCATCTGAGCTAATAGGGGAATCAAAGCTTTATGTAGTTTTCAACCAAATAATTCCCAATAACCTACCATTCATTGCTTCAAACTTCTTCTTTACAGCAATTTATGGTATTGCAGGATTCACGTTTATTTATTACTTTGGACTAGGTAGTGTAAATCAAGTAAATTGGGGGACTATACTTTATTGGTCCTTAGGCGGAGAAGCCTATTTAAGAGGATTATGGTGGTGGTACATTCCACCCGGGTTAATGATAGGGCTAGTAGCTTTTTCATTTGCTCTAATAAATATAGGTATTGATAGAGTAGCTAATCCAAGACTTAGAGTATGGAATGTTAAAAAGTACAAAAAACAGTTAGAATCTAGAAAAAAGGAGGAAGAGATAGAATGGCAGAAGTAAGTATTTCAATAAAGAATCTAAATGTGGGTTATTTATCAGATTTTGGAATAATAAAGGTTGTAAGAAATGCAGATATAGATATCCCAGAGGGTAAGATAACTGGGATTGCAGGAGAGTCTGGCTCAGGTAAATCTACTTTAGCGAATACAATAATGGGTTTCATTAATCCACCTATGATAGTAGAGGGAGGAAATATAGTAATAGATAACAAGTACGAAATACTTTCCATGTCTAAAGAGGAATTAAATTCAATAAGGGGTAAAATAATTTCCTATGTACCTCAAGCTGCTCAAAATTCATTAAATCCAATAAGAAAAGTTAAGGAGACTTTTGAAGACATATTAAAGTCGAAAGGAATGAATTATTATAATAACACCAGTCTTATATACAGAACATTAGAGGAAGTGGGTTTTAATGATAAACAAGTTCTAGATATGTATCCATTTCAGCTTTCCGGAGGAATGAAGCAAAGAATAATAATTGCAATTTCATTAATTTTAAACCCAAAAATTGTAATAATGGATGAACCCACTACTGGTCTGGACGTAATTGTGCAATACGAAATACTTAAATTAATCAAAAGGTTGCAAAAAGAAAAAGGTCTCACATTATTAGTCATAAGCCACGATATAGCTATGCTATTCCAGATCTCAGACTATATAGCTGTAATGTATGGAGGACAAATAGTTGAGTATGGAAAATATCTCACGTTGCTAAAGGAATCCTATCATCCTTATACTTACCTATTGCTTAACAGCGTACCCAGTATAAGTAACATGGGGAGGAAGTTGTCTAGAATACCAGGTGATTTTGAAGGATTTGTAAGATATCCTAAAGGTTGTGTTTTCTCTTCCAGATGTCCATTTGCTACCATGACATGTAAAGAATCTCCTCCAGAAACCATAGTTTACGAAAAATTTGGATTTTATAAGTGTATTAGATATCCAGAATGGAGAAATGAGGTGAAGAAGGTATATGAATGAAAAATTAATTGAACTAATTCATGTTTATAAAGATTTCATAGTTAGAACTGGAACGTTTAGAAAAGAACATAGACCAGGAATATGGGATGTAAATATGGAAATAAGAAAGAATGAAATTGTAGGAATGGTTGGGGGAAGTGGAGGAGGAAAGACAGTAATAGCGTGGATGATATTAGGATTACTAAAACCGACCAAAGGCAGAATAATATATAATCCAATGGGTTTAGATATAACTAAGGCTAGTAAAAAGGAACTGAAGAGATATAGGAAAGACGTTCAGTTAGTATTTCAAGATCCATACAGTTCCCTAGACCCAGCCCATACGGTTAAGTGGCATATAGAGAGACCATTAAAAATTTCTAAGTACAAAGGAGATCTAGAAGAAAGAATTAAGGAATTGCTGAAGGAAGTGAATCTAACTCCTCCATCAGATTTCTTAGACAAATATCCTTTCCAATTGTCTGGAGGACAAAGACAAAGAGTATATTTAGCTAGAGTGTTAGCCCTAAATCCCAAAGTTATAATAGCTGATGAGCCAGTATCAAATGTGGATGCCTCAGTAAGAGTATCTTTATTAGATTTGTTTAAGAGATTAAGAGATGAAAAGGGGATTTCGATAATGTATATTACGCATGATATAGCAACTATCGGATATGTTGCCGATAGAGTGTATGTAGTAAAGCAGGGAAGGATAGTGGATCAAGCAGATGATGTGCAATCATTAATAGCTAATCCACAACACGAATATACTCGACAATTAATAGAGGCAGTTCCAGATCCTTATAAGAGAATAGATTAATATTTTATTTTTAAACTTTTCTAGATAATAAATAATACTAAAAAACTAATAATAAAGTGGAATGAATAATAATTATAGAAAAGTTTTTAGATTTTTTGAAAAACTATAACACTGAGCAATAGCATGGATAAAGTTTTTATATCAGAAAAACAGAGTTGAAAATAATGAAAAGGAAGAATGTTATCGAAAAGAAGAAAATAATATCAATAATAACATTTTTAATTATGATAATAAATATAGGTATTTTTGCAATACCAATGTTTTCACAGTCTGCATCATTTCAACCTGAAGGCAGTATAACAGTGTTAGGAACACCTGGCGTAGTGTGGCAAGATAATTTTAATCCATGGAGTGCTCCTGCGTTACCAGGTGGGATATTATATCTTATATACGAACCTCTAGCCTTAGTGAATTACTTAAACGGTCAAATAATTCCTTGGTTAGCAACTAATTGGACGTTTGTCCACACTTACGTATACGAAAATAAATCAGGAAACATAGTTAAGGTACCTACATTAGGATTGATACTTAATTTAAGACATGATGTCTATTTTACAGATGGGACTCCATTTAATGCAACTGCAGTATGGTATACGATAGCATTGGAACAAGCATATCCACAATTGGGATACTTAGCAACATATGTGTCAAATATGACAATAATAAATCCATATACAATAGAATTGGCATTTAATCCAAATAATCCAAATATAAACCCAACAATATTATTCACAGTACTGGAGCAATTTATTGTAGATCCTGCTCAATGGGGTCAATATTTTCCGGTTCAGCAACTTCCCAATGGTACTTATGTTGGTTTAAATAAGACTGGTAATCCATATACTTGGAGTGATCCAGACCCAATAGGTACTGGACCGTACATGTTATATTCCTTCACTCCACAAGAAATAGTATTAATTGCAAACCCCCATTATTGGATGCCAGGAGAGCCAAGAATAAAAGAATTAATATACCCATCATATCCAAGTAACGTGCAAGCAAATACAGCCCTAAATAATGGTCAAATAACATGGGGAGGATTATTTGAGCCGGGTATAGTACAGAACTTCGTAGCAAAAGATCCTGCTCATTACCACTATTATTTTGCCCCTGGTTTTCCAGTAATGCTAACCTTAAATGATCTTAAATGGCCTCTATCTGATCCAGTTTTAAGACAAGCTATAAGTCTTGCAATAAATAGGACAGCATTATACTATCTTGGAGAATATGGTTATGAACTACCTGCCACTGCTTTACCATTACCACAACAGCAATTGAGCATTTTAAATTCTACAGTTTTACAGCTGGTAGAACAGTATTCTCCACCTCAAGGAAATGTAACTGCAGCATTGCAACTATTGGAATCTCATGGTTATAAGATAGTTAATGGGCAATTAATTGCTCCTAATGGTACTGCCGTACCTCCAATGACAATTATTACCGTAGCTGGATGGACTGATTGGGACGCAGATATATCATTAATAGCACAAGAACTAAAGCAGATAGGTTTAACTGTTGAGGTTCAAACACCACCGTTTACAGTATATTATAGTGATATGCAGTCTGGTAATTATTGGATGGGAGTTCTATGGGACTTATTATATGATCCTACACCAATACAAGAATTTTCGGGATATTTATATGGCTATTGGAACTCTCCTGGTAATGTTACACCAATTGGAAATATCACATATTATAATATGGAGAGATTTAATCTATCCATAATTCACCCATCATTTGAAACATTAATAAGTTGGGGAGAAGGTAACTTTAGCGTAAATAATGCTGCTTATACGAATATTATAAATCAACTAGCAGCATTGTGGATAAAATATATGCCATCTATAGGTCTTGTGTATGCTGCATTATGGTATGAATATGTTAATAGTACTGTTACCGGTTGGCCTACTGCTCAGAACTACTATTGGATAGGTTCGCCTTACGCTGGTTTACCTGCTACTCCGTTGCCAGTTGCGTTATCTTTACATCTTGTTAATCAGTCTGTTCCAATGCCATGGTGGTATTATACTTCTCAGGTCCCTGCAAGCTGGTACACTTCCAATGATCCATTCGTATATCAGCAAACACAAACTACTACTAGCACTAGCACAGTAACAAGCACTAGCACAAGCACCACTACTAGCACAGTAACAAGCACTAGCACTAGCACAGTAACAAGCACTAGCACAAGCACAGTAACAAGCACTGTAACTAAATCCAATAATACTGTACTCTACATTGCTATTGCAGTAATAGTTATAATAATTGTAATAGCTGCAGTAGTGTTGGGATTAAGAAGGAGATAAATTTTTTAAGAAAAGTTTTTTTAATTTATGCGTTATCATGTCATGAATAATTTCTCAACAATAATTATACAAAGTGATAATCATATTATATAATCTAATTATAATCTAAAATTATATTTAAAACTTTAATAACTAATGGTCTAATTAGAGTTATGAAAAGGAACATTTATAAATTATTTTTCAAGAAATTTTTTAAAATAATGTTAGCTAATATAAAAGGAAATAATAATAAACTTGTTATACTGCCTTATTTTTAACTTCCTTGAAGGAACAAGGATTCTTAGCTTTCACATAGCTGTAGTCAGCTTGTGATTAATTTATCCATGTAAAACTGATGGATAATTTTTATCATGAAAATATATATTACTTACGAACAAGTAAGCTATAGTGAAAAGTAAATGTTAAATCGTAAAATGTATATAATAATCTCAATAATTATAGTAGTTATTATAATAATAAGTGTGTTTAGTTTAAATTTTTTGAACTCAAATTATTATACTATTAAATCGAATAATTCTGTTATCAAAGTTGCAAAAGTTGAGTTATTGCCTAACGTGACCACGGTGTTAGTTGGAAATTCTAATCTACCTTATAGTTTTCGCGCATACGATTATGTTGGAATTAATACTAATCTATGGAACCTGGGTAAAAATTCAAAAGGAAACGTGATGATAAATCTCAATGGAAGTACCCTTAATGTTGTGGTTAATTTCACAAAAGCAATGTATTTAGGATATCCAAGTGTATTAGGATATCCTGAGATACTTTATGGAGTGGATGTGTGGGGAAGTAATGTTCCTCCCCCATCTAATTTGCTATTCTTACCACAACCTTTGTATAATATAAGTAATAATACACTACTTTTAGTTAAATATTTGATTTCAGACCATTCTGGAACTCCGATAGACTTTGCTTACGATATTTGGATTGTAAAAAACGTGACTACTGCTGGAGCTACGCATGGTGATATAGAGTTGATGATATGGTTAGATGATGAGTATGGTATGGTTCCTGCAGGTAAATATGTAACCACAGTTAAAATACCTTTAATAATAAATGGTAATGTCGTAATATCTAACTTTTTAGTATATGTGGATAATGGTACTCTTAATCCATGGACTATAATAACGTTTAAATTGGATTCCCCAATTTCAAATGGTTCTGTTGGAATTAGTTTAGGTTACTTTGTTAAAGAACTAACTAAAATATTAGTTAATTACTTTAACTGGAATGAGAATTATATAAATAATTTAATGATGCAAACCATAGATATTGGTTCAGAGTTTAG
>JAVYOH010000052.1:0-11838 GCA_038734615.1 Saccharolobus sp.
TACTTAAGAGCGGGAATTAACCTTATGATTGTCAGTGAGTAGAAAATAAGCTTGAGTATAATAATGAAGGGTATCCTTAGTGTAGTTTTCAATTTTAGTATGTTATAGCATCTCGATTGTTCCTAGATGCAACTTTTTGAGGTGTTAGTTATAGAGTTTACTTAAATGTTAATGTAATGTGTAAAGATAAAAACTCTTATAGCTATTAATCATGATTGCTAATGATGGATTTAAATGGGAAGATAGCGATAGTAACTGGGGCAGCTAGTGGTATAGGTAGGGCTATAGCATTTAAGTTAGCTAGTTTAGGCTCAACCCTAATTTTAGGTGATGTAAAAATAGATGAGCTAAAAAATGTAGCTGAAATAATTTCTAATGAGACTAAATCTAAAGTAATACCACTTTACGTTAATGTAGCTGATTTCAATTCAACTAAAGAATTTTATGAGAAGGCAACTTCTACATTAGGGGTTGATTATGTTGATATATTAGTAAATAATGCGGGTATAAATAGAGACGCGTTATTCGTAAAGATGACTTATGAGCAATGGGATGAGGTAATAAAAGTTGACTTATATAGTATGTTTAATATGACTAAACAAGTAGTAGAAGGAATGATAAGGAGAAATTATGGAAGAATAATAAATATGTCATCAATGAGTTGGTTAGGAAATATTGGACAAGCTAATTACTCAGCAGCTAAGGCTGGAGTTATAGGCTTTACTAAGACTTTGGCTAGAGAATTAGCTAAATATGGTATTACTGTAAACGCGATCTGCCCCGGTTTTATAGATACTCCCATGACTAGGGCAGTACCAGAGAAAATTAGGCAAAAAATCATTGAAAGAATACCCATGGGAAGAATAGGTAAGCCAGAGGATGTGGCAAATTTAGTAGCATTTTTAGCATCTGATGAAGCTTCATATATTACGGGCGAGGTAATAAGCGTATCTGGGGGCTTAGTGCTTTAAGGTGTTTCAATAATGATAGTGGGATTTGCTAGTAATCTATATAAAAAATATGATGGATCAACGTTCGAGCTATTATCTGATACTTTATTTTCAGCATTAGAAATGGCTGGATTAAATAAGGAAGAGATAGATGGATTATTTATAACAAATTTACCAGGAACCTTTGATGGTTATTCTACTCTCCATTTTCCTACAACACAAATCTCCCAATATCTTGGAATAAGACCCAAATTTACTAAAGTATTTGATTATGGAGGAGCCTCAGCCTTAAGTATGATATATCATGCGTATAAGTCTATTAAATCCGGAGAAGGAAATACAATAGCGTGCATAGTAGGTGGTAAATCTTCTGAGCTAAGGAATAAAGGAGTTACTGTGGATTCTGTAGATAAGGCATATTCAGATGTTAGTATAACCCCCTTTGATAAAATATTTAGAGGTCTCAATGATTTAAACCCAGTATCAGACTACGCGTTAGTTGCTAATAGGCATAAATACTTATTTAAAAGCACTGATGAGCAAAGAGCGTTAATAGCAGTTAGACAGAGGTTTAACGCGCAAAATAACGACAAGGCCATATTTAGGGAACCTTTAACTATAGAAAAAATATTGGAATCTCCTATAGTATCTGAACCTTTAAGATTATTGGAAATAGTTTATCCAATAGATGGATTCCACGTTTTCATAGTCAGTAAAAAAACTAGCAAATCTAATCTTAGGCCAATTGAAATTTTAGGTTATGGAGAGGCTCATTGGACGCTTATGCCAACTGAATTAGATGACATAGTCTATACTCCTGCAGTTCAAAGTGCTAAGGGTATATTTGATTTAAATAAGGTTGATGCCTTTGAGTTATATGATTCTTTTACCATAACTGTTATGTTACAAACTGAGGATATTGGTTTAGCTGAAAAAGGCAAAGGTGGAGAATTTTTTGAAAAGCATAATACTACATATCTTGGTGATATTCCAATAAATACTGGGGGAGGTAGTTTAAACACTGGGCAGCCTGCTTATATGAGTGGTGGTGTTATACTAGAGGAAGCTTTACTTCAGCTAAATAACATGGCTAATGGTCATCAGGTTAAAGATGCGAACGTAATATTTCTAAATGGAATAGGGGGATGGAATAGGGCTCATTCAGTTAGTTTAGTTTTGGGTGAGAGAAAGTGAGGCTTGAAGAAATTTATACTAAGTATGATAAGATTATAAGGAGTGAAAACGCTTTACCCTATATAAAGTGTAATGATTGTAATCATATTTTCTTTTATATTAGGCACTTCTGCCCTAAATGTGGATCGAAAAAATTAGAAGTTCTAAAGAGTTCAGGTATTGGTAAAGTGTTCTCTTGGACTAAAGTATATAGGAAAGGAGAGTCATTTGTATATGGGATAGTTGAGGTAGAAGAAGGATTCAGAGTATATTGTAATTTTAGTGAAGATGTAGAGATAGGTGATAAGGTTAAGGTAAAAACGTTTGCTAACGGTAAATATTATAAAATAATAGCTAGTAGATTTAGATAGAAGAAATTTAAATATTAATAAGATTTTTTATTCTACATATATTCTAACTTTATTACTAGTTTATCTTTAAAATTTATTATATACAGTTCGCCTTTTTCGTTTACTACATCACATTCTAATCTCTCTTTATAACATTTTATCCACATTCCACTGAAATTCGTCCCTTCCTTTACTGTAGTTTTAGAAATTGATTGAAAAGTATTACTTTCTGAAAAACTCTTAGCTTTTCTTACAGTTAGTCTAAAACCTTTTGTTTCTGGAGATTCTAAAATACCTTTTATATCTTCAAATTTAAAACTCATTTCAATATTTACATATACTCTTGGGGATTTAAATTTTACCTTAAATTATTTAATTAATATTTACTTAAATACATTTAATTAACAAATTAAAATTATATTAGGAATTATCTTTAAAATTTGCCTTATTGGTTGGTAAGAGTTTATTATAATTATAGAAGATATATCTTTTTACTTTCACTGTTTTATTTGCCAATTTCTAATGTATAAGTGTTTATATAGATAACTTTTTTATTAAAGTAAAAAAAGGAAGAGTATGATATGCTAATATCGGTTGATGGTAAGATTATAGAGGCTAACAAAGGAGAAACAATTTTAGAAGTACTTAAGAGAAATGGCATATACATACCTCATATATGTTATAATGAGGGATTATCACCAATAGAAAGTTGTGACACATGTTTAGTTGAGGTTAATGGGCATTTAGTTAGAGCCTGTTCAACTAAAGTAGAAGATGGTATGAAGATTTCAGTTAATAAGGCTAAAGAGACTAGAAAAATAGCTATTGATCGTTTAACTAGATATCATAAATTATATTGTAGCGTATGTGAGAACAATAATGGGGATTGTCAACTCCATGAGGCTGTAATAAGATTGGGCATAAATTCTCAAAAATATGTTGAGAAGCCTTATCCGATAGATGATAGTGGAGAGTTTTACATATACGATCCCTCACAATGTATACTATGCGGTAGATGTGTAGAGGCTTGTCAAGATTTTGCAGTAAATGAGGTTATATGGATTAATTGGGATCTAAATCCACCTAGAGTAGTATGGGATAATGGTAATCCAATAGGCAATTCCTCTTGTGTTAACTGTGGTACCTGCGTAACTGTATGTCCGGTTAATGCGTTAATGGAAAAGTCAATGCTAGGTAATGCTGGATTCTTTACTTGGATTAGGAAGGATTTGAAGAAAAAGATTATAGATTCTATCGGTAAAGTTGAGGATAACTTTAGCCTACTAATGACCTTTAGCGAATTAGAGGCTAAGGCTAGGGAAACACAGATTAAGAAAACTAAAACTGTTTGTATCTATTGCGGTGTTGGCTGTTCATTTGAAGTTTGGACTAAGGGAAGAAAGATATTAAAGATTGAACCTAAGCCAGAGTCTCCAGCAAATGGTATTTTAACTTGCGTAAAGGGTAAATTTGGCTGGGATTTTGTAAATAGTGAAAATAGAATTACTAAACCTTTAATAAGAGAAGGTGATAAATTTAGAGAAGTTAGTTGGGATGTTGCAATATCATACATAGCTAAGAGGTTAAAAGAGATAAGGGATAAGTACGGTCCAGATTCCATAGGTTTTATAGCATCAGATAAGATGAGTAATGAAGAGGCATATTTATTACAGAAATTAGCTAGAGCAGTTATAGGTACTAATAATATTGACAATTCTGCTAGATATTGCCAAGCACCGGCTACAGTGGGACTTTGGAGAACTGTAGGAATAGGTGCTGATTCTGGAACTATCAAAGATATTGAAATGGCTGATTTAATAATAATAGTAGGGCATAATACTACTGAAAGTCATCCAGTTGTAGGTAGTAAAGTTAAGAGGGCTCAAAAGATTAGGGGTGCAAAAGTGGTTGTTATAGATGTCAGAAAGCATGAAATGGCTGAAAGAGCAGACTTATTTATTAGGCCTAAACCAGGTACTGATGCAGCAGTCTTAGCTGGTGTTGCTAATTATCTTATTGATAAAGGATGGATAGATAAGGAATTCATAGAAAAGGGGGTTAAAGGTTTTGAAGAATTTAAAGAATCAATAAAAGGATTTACGTTGAATTACGTTGAAAGCATAACTAATGTCCCAAAGGATCAAATAATCAAACTAGCTGAGATGATACATGAGGCTAAGAATGTAGTTGTATTATGGGGAATGGGAGTAACACAACATTTAGGCGGTGGTGATACTTCAACAATAATTTCAGATTTACTTCTAATAACTGGAAATTACGGAAAACCAGGGTCTGGAGCTTTCCCAATGAGGGGTCATAATAATGTTCAGGGTGTTAGTGATTTTGGATGCTTACCTAATTATCTACCAGGATATCAGAAATTGGATGATGAAAGCGTTGTGAGAAAGTTTGAAGATGCGTGGGGTGTTAAGTTAAATAGAAAAATAGGTTTACAAATTCCTCAAATGATTGAAGGAGTATTAGAGGGTAAAATACATGCATTATATATAGTTGGTGAAGATACTGTAATGGTAGATTGTGGTACTCCTTTAACTAAACAAGCATTAGAAAAAGTGGACTTCTTAGTAGTCCAAGATATGTTCATGACGGAAACAGCTAAATTAGCAGATGTTATTTTGCCCGCGGCAGCTAGTTTAGAGAAAGATGGTACATTTGTTAATACTGAGAGGAGGATACAAAGGTTCTATAAGGCTATGGAACCATTAGGCGATTCTAAGCCAGATTGGGTTATAATTCAAATGATAGCTAATGCATTAGGTGCTAATTGGAATTATAATCACCCCTCTGAGATAATGGATGAGGTAGCTAGATTGTGCCCAGTATTTGCTGGAGTAAGCTATTCTAGATTGGAAGGCTTCAATAGCTTATTATGGCCAGTTAATGAAAATGGTGTTGATACTCCAATATTATATACTAACTCTTTTGATACTCCAGATGGTAAGGCGATATTATATCCATTAAGCTGGAAGCCCCCAGAACTTAAAGATGAGGTTCATAGAATTATCGTTAATACTGGTAGGATTTTGGAGCATTTCCATGTTGGTAATATGACTGGTAATGTAGGAGGTCTTAGAAGGAAGGTTCCAGAAACTTTTGTTGAAGTTTCTAAGGAATTATCTGCTAAGTATAATATTAATAATGGTGATTTAATTTTAGTTAAATCTAAATTTGGCGGAGAAATAAGAGCTAGGGCTTTAGTTACTACGAGAGTTCAAGGAGATGAAATATTTATACCTTTATTTGCTTCAGATCCATCTAAAGGTGTTAACGTTATTACTGGTAATGTGATAGATAAGGATACTGGTACACCAGGATATAAGGATACTCCAGTAATAATAGAGAAAATTGGAGAAGGAAATAGGGAAAGCCCTCTTCCAATGAATAACTGGAGATTTCATATACATGAAAGGAGAAGGCAAATAGGGATTGAGGTGCAGAAGAAATGGATGAGAGAGGAGTTCAAGCCATTGACGGATTAGTAGAACAATTAATGGAGAGTAAGGAAGCCTTAGAGCAATTTCTAAAACTAATTAACGCTCTCCAAAGATCTGGGATATTACCATTGTTAGTTGGTATTATGGAAAAATTTGATGAAAATTTAGTATTCTTAGCTGAACAAAATTCAATGTTAATAAGGAATGTTAGTATAATATATGGAATATTGAACGGTAAGGAGGAGGCTAAGGATGTTAGCTTAGGTGAGATAATTAAGATGTTAAATGATCCAGATGTAAAGAGAGGATTATATTTAGTTTTAAAGATTCTTAAGGCGATAGGTAGTGCAAGTAAAGAAAGTTAAGTTAAAAAGAGTTAAGGAGAGTGAAGAATATAATGATGAAGATTTTGTAGCAGTTGAGGAACCATTACATATAAGATCTTGTGTAAAGGATTGTGAAACATTTGCAATAGTTATGAGAACACCAGGTGACGATATAGAACTTTCATTAGGTTTTTTATATTCAGAAGGTGTTATAAATTCTATTGATGATATAAAGGATATAGAACAAAAAGAGGATAATTTAATAGACATATGGCTAAACAAGCCAGCTAAGGTTAAAACACGTGAGCTAATAGTAAATTCAAGTTGTGGAGTTTGTGGTAGAGCTTTCTTATACACTATTAACATCCTCAAGTCAGATGCGAAAATACGAAAGGAAATTATTTTCTCTTTCCCAGAAAAATTAAAGGAAAAGCAAAACGCGTTTAATATAACTGGCGGACTTCATGCTGCTGCATTATTTACATTAAATGGAGAACTCGTTTATCTTTATGAAGATATAGGAAGACATAATGCTGTTGATAAAATTATAGGTAAGCTTTTATTAGAGAAGAAAATACCCGCAAGTAATAATGTAATGCAAGTAAGTGGAAGAATAGGTTATGAGATTGTAAGTAAGGGAATTAGAGCTGGTATACCAATAATTTGTGGAATATCAGCACCAAGTAGTTTAGCAATAGACATGGCTGAAGAAGCTGGAGTTACACTTATAGGCTTTTTAAGGTGGAAAGGTTTTAATGTTTATTCTCACTCAGAAAGAATAATATAAATTTTTACTCTTATTATTTACAACTGAAAGCCTTGTTTATTTAGAATGGGAACGAAAAATAAACTTTTTTCTTTGATACTGTTAACACTCTAATTTAGAATCACTAGCTGTATAAAATATTCTTCGCGTTGAAAATAATTCCTCACGTAATTTTAGTCCTAAATGATGTAACACTTCCGTGCATCTCATATAAACAGTTTATTCCCCTCTCGATAATACTGGATAGCTATTTTAGTTCAAAGTATGATAAATCCTATTGCTGCAGGAACTGATTTTCTTTACATCCAGTAACAGAAGAGTCAGAATCAGCGTTTGGGCTTTGGAGAGAGTGTAACTAGAGGCATGGTTACACCAGATCAGTATATAATAAGCAAATCTACTAGATCTTTAATAAATAAAAGAATATCAGAAAAAATGAGAAAAAGATAAAGAGTTTAGATAAGAAAGAAGCTGGTCTTGAGAGTTTAATGGAACGAGATGCTATAAGAATAGCTGTAGAAAATATTTTTTAAAAGGAGGACAATTGAAAATGGAAAAATATCTCTTAGAAGTTAGAGGAGTTAGAAGGTTATATCTGGAGTTTTAGCCATACCTTAGTGCTATACCTAAACCATATCTAGGATAGTTCCAAGAGATATTCCCAAACGGACACGCTATTCTACATGCGCCACATTCAACACAGTTTTCATATGATATTATTATTTTTTGATTTATCCACGCATATACATTTGCAGGGCATACGCTGATACAAGGCTGTGGAACACCATTAATCTCAGCACATTTTATACAGTTATTTGGATCCTTTATTTCTAGATGAGGTTTCTCATCTTTCTTATACCTTAATGTATATAGTCTTTCCTCTATTCTCATCTTATCACCCCCATGCCTAAAATTAAATGCTTAAGAATTCTAGGCATATCTAACTTAACTTTAGAGAGGTCACCATAAGCCCAGCCGTGTAATAGGTCATTTACTAATTTGATATAATATCTTAAATTATCCTCATTTGTTAGCTCTTTTACTAATGGTCTTGCGTTAATAACGCCTCTTATTTCCTTATTATTAGCTAATTCTTCTTCGTACTTTACGCACTCATAAGATTCTAAAGCAGCCTTTCCTGCTAACGTTCCAGATATTACTGCTGGTCCTATCCCATTAAATATGAGTGGATTTACTAGTCCTATAGCATCTCCAGCTAAGTATACCTTACCAGAACAAGCTCTCCAGCCTGGGAATCCATACTCTGGAATTACCTTTGCTGAATACTCTCTCAGTGAACCTCCTTTGACTAGTTCATTTACTCCTAATCTTTCTTTCACTTCATCTAATACATTATAAGGCATTATCTTTCTCTTTATAAGGATTGACATAGGAACACCCGCACCAATAGCTATTGCATCCTTATACACGTATAGAAATCCAGCATATGGAACTGGATCAGTGCCTAATATTCTCCAGCTAACACCTTCATTATCTGCCTTAAGTCCAAATCTCTTGTTTATCTCATCCTTATTTAGATTATATACTTCTTTAACTACTTGAACTGTTTGTTCTGGTTTAAGATCTGGCCTTATGTTAGCTTTTATAGAAACTAAAGCATTAACGCCTTCAGATAATACTACTCTATCTGCCCTAACCTCACCTCTTTCCGTGATTACCTTATACTTATCATAATCCCTTTCAATTCCTAAAACTGTAGTCTTAGTTATTAATATAGCTCCCGCTTTCTCAGCTTGCTGAGCCATCCATTTATCTAGCTTTAATCTAGCTACGTTAGCTAAATTAGATGATTCCGTATTTATACTTATTTTCACTTTGTCGGAATTACTAAGGAACATTAGATCAATATTCTTAACTTGTCTCTCTATTGGAATTGAAGAAATATCAAATGTTTGTGAGAAGTCATCTAATCTGATCATGGCTCCAGATACATTTTTAGATCCTGGTTCTGGTCCTCTTTCTAATAATAAAACTTTAGCTCCTCCCTTTGCTGCTGTAATAGCAGCAGAAGATCCTGCGGGTCCAGCTCCAACAACTACAATATCAAAATCCATTTATCTCACCTTTTTAAGGATTTCAATCATTTTAGGAACTATTTCAAAAATATCTCCAATTACTCCAAAGTCGCAGTTCTCAAATATTGGTGCATTAGGATCTAAGTTTATCGCGCCTATTTTTCTAGAAGATAAAATACCAACTAAATGTTGTACTGCCCCAGAGATTCCTAAAGCGATATAAACTTTTGGTCTTATAGTAGTTCCAGTCTGGCCTATTTGCCTATCTTTAGGATACCATCCCATATCAGCTAGTG
Organism: Saccharolobus sp.; assembly: GCA_038734615.1. GTDB lineage: Archaea > Thermoproteota > Thermoprotei_A > Sulfolobales > Sulfolobaceae > Saccharolobus. The sequence goes on from JAVYOH010000052.1 coordinate 9,353, forward strand.
GTTTCGAAACTCCCACAACACCTCCTAATAATGAGGCAAACTCTTCAGCTAACTTTATGTTTTCTGGACTCTTTATCCCTCTACCTACTCCAATCACAATATCACTCTCAGTTAATATATTCCTTTTTTCCAATATTCTATAATCTAGAACTTTTAATCTAGTAAATAAATCATCAATTTCTTCTCTTACTAACTCTCCCTTTCTGCCCGGTACCTTAGGTAGTGGCATAAAAACTCCAGGTCTGGTAGTTATCATAAATGGTTTACTTTTTGGACATATTATAGTAGACATTTCCTTGCCTCCAAAATCTGGTCTAGTTGCTAACAATACTCCTTTATCATCTACATCAAAGCTAGTACAATCAGCAGCTAAGCCAGTATCAACTTCAATTGCTGTAGTAGCAGCTAACTCTCTCGCATTTCTCGTCCCTGGGAAGAACAATACCTCCGGCTTATATTTTTTGATTAATTTTGATAATGCTCTCGTATATATTTCATTATCGTATCTGTCATATCCCTTAGTCTCAGCGAAATAAACCTTATCAGCACCGTACTCAAAGGATTCATCTATTAGTGATTTTACACCCTCCCCTCCTATAATGACTGCAGCAAGACTTGTCCCCATTAGATCAGCAATTCTTCTAGCCTCACTCATTATCTCGTAAGAAGCCCTATTGGGCTTTGCTTCTATATGATCAACATAAACCCAGATTTCAGAATTAACCTTAACCTTAGCCTTAGGTTTCGTATACTCCTTTAATGTACTTCCCTCTTCTTTTAAAGCTTCGAAAATCTTATTTAGAAACCATTCCGCAGCTTTTTCCACATCTTTCTTACCATCTATTATTTCAGCCTTTCTAGTTTTAGGTGGAGGCTGAACTTTTATTACCTTAGTAGGAGAACCTGCTAAGCCAATTTTAGTGGGATCTGCTTTTATATCATCCTTATTTAATGTAGGAATCTTAACCGTTTTAGCTCTAATTAGACTCATAATATCAGGTTGTCTAGGCTTATTATTGGGACCCTCTAAAATCGTTAGGACCGCAGGAATTGGTGCTTCAATTACTTGTTCATCAAATTCAGTAGTTCTAGTTACTACAATTTTATCTTTTTCTACACTTTTTATCTCACTAACATATCCTATAACTGGTAAACCGAGCCATTTAGCAGTTTGGGGGCCAACTTGTTCAGTTTCTCCATCGATTGCTCTTCTGCCAAAAATAATGAGATCTGCACCTCCTAACTTCTGTATCGCCCTAGATAATGTATAAGATGTAGCCCAAGTGTCAGCCCCAGCCATTGCCCTATCTGATATAAGGTAAGCCTCATCTATTCCCATAGCTAGAGCTTCCCTTAATGCAGCTTCAGCTTGACTAGGCCCCATTGTTATTACTATAGTTTTACCCCCATACTTCTCCTTTAATCTAACAGCTTCTTCTATTGCGTGAAGATCTGGGGGGTTAACTATTGCAGGTACTCCTTCCCTTACTAAATTATTAGTTACTGGGTCAATTCTAAGATCATCAGCATCTGGGACTTGTTTTATCGAAACAATTATCTTAAGCTCTGGCAAATCTATCTCAAATATAAATACTGCTGATAGTTTTTAAAATTTTGTAAGCAGATATAACGTTAAAAACATAAAAAAACTAATATGACATAACTTCAGCTAATGAGAGAAGAACCGAGTCACTAACATCCCTTATTGAAACAACTCCAATTATATTACCCTTATTTTTTACTACTAGATGTCTTATATTATTCTTTAACATTAATACTAATGCATCTATATCCTCCTTTTCACTCTCTATACATATTAGATTAGAACTCATAATTTTACTTACTGGTAAATTAAGATCTATATTATCCGCTATTGCTCTAGTAATATCTCTTTCAGTTACTATACCAACTATATTATTATCATCATGAATTAAAACCGAACTTATTTTCTCTTTTTTCATAACTTTAGCTGCTTCTTTTATGGTTTCACTATGCTTAATCATTACTGGGTTTCTCGTTATTAATTGTATTACTTTCATATATTATATTATTCAATAACTATCTTTTATAGTTTTGGCATTTAACAGAAAAATGTATAATAAATCTCTTTTAGACTTAGTGTCTAAAACTGGAAAATAGTTGAGCATTATCAGAAACTAATGTTTGAACTACTTCAAATACCCATTCATACTTAATAAAAATATTTCCAAATGAGGTTATAAAATAAAAAACTATTTAACCTATACTTCTCTCCTTTAATATATCATCTATATCAGTAATTGGTTTTCCTTCAAACTCCACTGTCTGACTAGCTGGAGGATTATCTAAATACGATGGAGATCTTTGAAGTATTCTTTGCTCATAAGTAGGTACTAGCTCGTTCTGATAGAATACGCCTATTGGTATTCTATCTCCCCATTCCATACTTTTATCTATAGCCTTATTCATCTTCTCCTCTACTTCCTCTGGCTTTTTGACTACTGGAT
>JAVYOH010000053.1:0-11674 GCA_038734615.1 Saccharolobus sp.
ACAGATAATACTATCTAACCCTATCGTATAATGATGCTTGATTATTATTATTATAACTAAAGTATAAAGCGGCAAAATGTTTAAAAGTCATTATGAAGGCATTTGTCTTCGGTATAGGTGGAGGAGGAGATATAGTATCAACAATATTACCTTTTACGTAATTAAGAAGACTAAATTATGAAGTAATTTTAGGCTCTGTTGTTTGGGAGAGGTATGTTAAAGATCATATACCCGATCCTATAGAATGCAGTTCCAATTAATGAGTGTATATATGAGGTAAATGAGAATACTTACGCTATTAGAGGTAATAAAAAAGTAATTCCGCAAATAACTAGACTTGTTAATGCTTTAAATATCGACAACGCTTATGGTATTTGTAATAAATTAGGCTCTAACGGTCTTTACAAGTGCCTTAAGGATTCGAGAAAATAGATCTTACAATTGGTATAGACGCTGGATGCGATGTATTAGCTAAAGGCTATGAAGAAACTTTGGGAGTCAGCTTATTGATTTTATTTTATTATCAGCTTAGTAGAGTTAGAGAGAGAAGGATGTGATGTCAGGACTGTTTTCTCCTAAGAAATGTTTGCAACATTCTTTCTATTCATATTCTGATGATGATGGGAGCAATGCTTCAAGCTATCCAAGGTTTAAACTAGATGTAAGCCTTATGCTGTTGGGCTCTAAGGGTTCATGAGTCTTGCGTGGAGTGGTTAGTAGTCACGATGAACGGTAAGGTTGAGACTCAAGTCCCTGGATATGAATATTCGCGGATAAACGGTAATAGGTAGTGGTGGTGAGTTATCCTATGAATACTTTCTTAAGCGTATAAGTGAGATAGCTTCATTAAAAGGCTTAATAGATATTTAAGGATTATGATAAGGAGTGTTCAAGAATTGTAGAGAGTGTTTTAGGTAAAGTAAATACTGAAGCTTCTAAAATACCTCTAGATGCTTTTAATGGAGAGTATGGCGAAATTAGTATTAGAACTAGAAAGGTTTCACCATTATCTGCAGTGATGTTCTTCTTAGATCAGATCAAGGTAGAAGAAACTACTCCCTTATATGACCTAGTTAGAGGTAGCTCATCCTTGGAGGAGGCTAACAAAAGGCTTAATGAATTTGGTATTTATACTGAATACAATTTTGAGATTGATCTTTACAAAAAATTTGGTGTACATGTTTCTAGCGCCTCTAAGGATGATATAAATAAGATTAGAGAAGAAGGAAGGAGAAGGCTTTGGCGTATCATAATAAAGTGCTAAATTTTTTATTTTTAGCAGTATGGATTATTATTGTGGATCTAGTTAATGAATTCGAACAAGAATACGGTTTTGATGAAGAAGAAATAAATTATGCTTTAACTAGAGCAAAGGGTATAATTTTTGGTTTTGCAATGGAATACAGGGCAAGAAAAATTCTTCAGCAACTAAATTTCGAGAATATAAAGTCTGTTGATATGCCCACTCATGATATAGAGGCAGAAAAAAATGGAGTTAAATATTATGTTGAGGTTAAGGCTAGTAAAAAATCTCCAACTAGGGAATATAGCGCGTATAAGGTAGCTATGATTGCATTCTTAGATGGTATTCATATGACCTTATTAATGGTGCCTAAGCCTACTCTTTTACTTACTGAGGATATTTTAAGTGAGCCAAAAAGAGTATTGTATAGATTCTTCAAACTAGTTTATACTAGGCAGTTTGAGGAGCTAAAAATATTTCTAGATAATGATAAAAATAGGGTTATCATAAATTCATATTTAAATGTAATAAAAACTATTTCTGGAAGATATCACTTACCTATATCAGAAATTAATTTCTAACCCCCATTTTATGGTTTGGTGATAGTATACAGTTATGGGTAGTCAATTTACTTTAAACTTTCTATTTTCTTTCCCAATTTCGATGTCTTGTATATTATCAGTTCTCTTTCAGTCTTATCTAAAAATTTATACACAGTTGAATGCTCTTTACCATCTATTAGAAGTTCTATAGCCTTTCTGGCTATTTGAACTTGATCAAATACGCCTAAAATTCCAATATTATGCCCATATATAGAAATATTTACTCCAGTATAATCCTGTATTATTTTCTTTGCCTTCCCTCCTTCCCCTATGATCCTTCCCTTCATTCTTCTTATCGTCTCTGGATTATTCCCTAAAAGTGACTTTAGATCAATTACTTCTAATGTGTATTCATCACTTAGTAATTTAAATGCAGTTTCAACTTCAAATCCTAGACCTATTGCTCTTATCACTGATGCTGCTTTAAAGGCTTCATATTGATTTTGATTTCTAGATATTATATTAAATGTTTTTGTTTTCTCATCAAACAATATTTTTGTATCACTCAATTCCTCTAATTTCTCAAGGATTTTTCTAACTATATCAATTTTATCATCTTCTACTGTTATGAACAAGTTCATCAATCCCCTGAAAATCCAAGTTCTATTAATAACTTCTCAGTGGGCTTTATATCTATTCCTTTACTTTTGAAGAACGCATTTATGTTTTGTAAATCCCTTTTTAATAGAGTATACGCTTCATCATTATCTATAGGTATAGCTTGACTTACATCAATTATATAATTCTGATTATTATAAACCATTACATTGTATTCACTTAGATCTCCATGAACTAATTTAGCCTTTTTTACCATTATTTCTATTTGCTGAAGTAAATCTTCATATAAACTTTGTACTATTTCACTATCATCTAATTCTTTCAAAAGTGGAGCTCTTAGCCCATTTTCTCCTATGAATTCCATCACTAGAATATTCTCATAAACTAATATTGGCTTTGGCACTCTTACTCCTGCATCATGCATTTTAATTAAGTTTTTAAATTCCTTTTTCGCCCAAATCCTTATCAATTGCCTTGTATTATTCGCCTTTATATCTTCAAATCTAATATCTTTAATCGTGTATCTTTTTATCGCTTTTTTACTTTGAGCAGTAGATGTATAATATACTTTTACAGCATAATATTTTCCTTCATAAGTTCGAGCAGGATATACTTTAGCTTCTTTGCCAGAAGAAATAGCTCCTAAATACTCTTCTATTCCTAAACGTCTTGCAATATTGATCAAATTTAAATATGTTTTTGCGTTAATAGTTGAATCCAAATTTTTAAAAAGATCTTCATCTTTTTGTCTTTTTTCATCTTTAATCTTTCTCGGTAATTCTGCCAATTTTATCCTCTTAGCTGATCAATTATCTCCTTACTTACAATTTTTTCATTTATCAATTTTTTTATTTCATCATTTTCATATCTATATATTATATCGCAACGATTAGGCTGGAAATCCCAAATACCTACTAATACAACATCTCCTTCTCTCATCCACATTTTTTTCCTTATTTTACCCGGTATTCTTGCCAATCTTTCTTTTCCATCCATGCATAATACTATTAAGTGATCCCCACCTAGCATTTTCTTGACAACGCATAGCGTCTCTCCTTCTGCTGGTATAGGTATATCCTTATTACTAGGAGCCTCTTGTGTCTTATCCTTTTTTGGCAACTACTTAACCACCTACAATATTCTATTGTAAAACTGTGCATAAAAAATTACTTCAATTCCCTTAAAAGTTCGATTGCAATTGCGGTAGCCCCGCCAATTCCATGACAAATACTTGCAATACCCCTTTTTCCATTCATCTTAGACAGAACGTTTATTAATGTTGTTATAATTCTAGCTCCACTAGCTCCTATAGGATGGCCTAAAGCTATTGCCCCTCCAAAAACGTTTAACCTATCATAAGGTATGCCTAAATATCTATTAGCTAAAACATTATTTACTGCAAATGCCTCATTATTTTCAAAATAATCAAAATCTTTTATATCAATTCCTAATTTATTTAATAATTTTTTAACAGCAAATATTGGCGCTTCAGTGAATCTCCAACTTTCAATTCCAGTCCAACTATAGCCTAAGATCTTTGCGATAGGTTCTACTTTTAATTCCTTTACTGCTCTTTCGTTCATTAGAACCAATGCTGTCGCGCCATCAGAAATCTGTGAGGAATTTCCTGCAGTATGAACACCATTAGGATCAAATGCTGGCTGTAAAGTCGATAATTTATCTAAACTAGTATCTCCTCTTATACCCTCATCTCTATTTATTATTTTTCCATCTAATTTAATTTCTACAATTTCTGACTTGAAATTTCCTTTATCAGTAGCCTCTTTAGCCCTTAAATGACTTTGATATGCTACTTCATCTAATTCTTTTCTAGAAATATTATGGTTTCTAGCTACCATATCGGCTTCTTGTCCCATTAATTTCAGATTAAACGGATCAGTTAGACCATCTATTAGCATTGTATCAATAAATTCAATTTTTCTATTCATTAGCATTTTAACTCCCCATCTTATATCAGATTTTACAGCAAACATGGCTTGGCTCATGCTTTCAGTACCGCCTGCTACTACTATTTCAGCATCCCCTGACTTAATCATTTGAGAAGCAGTAATTACACTCATCATCCCAGAAGAACATACCATGTCTACTGAAAAGCTATCAATTTCATAAGGTATTCCTGCCCTAATTGCGCATTGCCTAGCAATGTCTTGCCCGTGTCCAGCTCTTAATACATTGCCCATAATTGCTATATCCACTGTCTTTGGATCTATATTAGCCCTCTTTAATGCTTCCCTTATTACTATTGCACCTAAATCTACTGGAGAAATGTCTTTTAGAACTCCCCCAAATTTTCCTATTGGTGTTCTAACTGCTGATACAATATAAACATTTTCTGGCATCTTAGGTTTATCTTTACTTAAGAGGTTTAAATTTTTTTAAATAAAAACTCCACGTAAATCATAAAACGATGCTTCAGTTATTTTTACATTATACCATCTTCCTAATTCAGCATTCTCATTTCTAATTACTACGGGGATATAATTTATTAATCTACCCACTACTGATCCCTTACGTCCATGTTCAGTTGTTAATATTTTACTTACTGTACCTATATATTCTGAATGAACGCTAAATCCAATATCCTCATATAATTTGTTAGCTAGTTGCATTCTTTGCTTCTTTATGGAGTCTGGAACTTGTGGCATTGATGCACTTCTCGTATTTGGCCTTAAGGAATACATTGCAAGATGTATTCTTTCAAAGCGTAATTCCTTCATAAGTGATAATGTATTATTAAATGCCTCTTCATCTTCTCCAGGATGACCTATAATTATGTCAGTAGTTATATTTACAAATGGAATTTTTCTCCTTATTTCTAAAACTAATTCCTTATATTCATCAACAGTGTACTTTCGATTCATTAATTTTAATACTCTATCATCTCCGCTCTGAACTGGTAAATGAATAAACTTGTAAACCTTAGGATTCTTCAATACTTCGATTATATCATCCGCTATTCTCATTGCTTGTTCTGGAGTCATCATTCCTATTCTTATCATGAAATCACCATCAATTTCTGCTATTTTATTTACCACATCAGTCAAATTTATTGTACCACCAAGATCTAATCCATAAGCAGCAGTGTCTTGACCAGTTAATTCTATCTCTTTCGCATTATTCTGAATAGCGTATTTAGCTGATTCTACAATTTCTCTTAATGGATAACTTCTTAACTTTCTTCTAGCTAACTTAGTTATACAGAAATTACAATTTCCTGCACATCCATCAGCTATTGGTATTATAGCTATTTTTCCTTCGAATACTCTAGGAGTTATAAGAGCCCTATCTCCCTCTAATATAACCTTTCTATCTTGAGACTTGACTATATCTACAATTTTCTCTACTGCTTGAGGCCCTATCAAGGAACTATTAGGGGATATTGATAATACTGTAGCAGGTTCTGCGCTGCTCATACACCCTGCTACTATAAGCTTTTTAGATAACTTATTTAGTTCTTTTATTCTTTGTTTCATTCTCTCTTCAGTCTCCAACCTTACTGCACAAGTATTTAGTATTATTATGTCTGCATCCTCCGGTTTTTCAACGAAATTATAGCCTTCACTTTTAAGTAATGTCATCATCACATACGAATCGGCTCTATTTAATGCACAACCATAAGTTTCAATGTAAATACTTTTCATCTTACTCAATAGTATTTTAAACCCTATATGCTTATAGATTTAATGTGAGTTCAAAAAAAGAGTATATAGAATTATTAGAAAGAGTATATACTAAATTACCAGAGAAAACTAATAAGGTTAGATCACAGCCATTACCTAGTCTAATTATATTAAATATAGGTAATACTACGATCATAAGAAATTTTTCAGAATATTGTGATAGGATTAGAAGAGAGGATAAGCTATGTATGAAGTATCTATTAAAAGAATTAGCTGCAGCAGGAAGCGAAGATGATAAGGGAGAGTTAGTACTTCAAGGGAAATTCTCATCTCAAGTAATTAATGTATTAATGGAAAGATTTTTGAAAACTTTTGTCCAATGTAGTACATGCAAGAGTTTAGATACAATATTAAAGAAAGATAAAAAGAGCTGGTATATAGTTTGCCTAGCCTGTGGTGCGCAGAATCCAGTGAAACCATTATGAAGGTTTTTCTCAATATTATTAGAGCTCAAGGAATGACATTAATCAATGTATGTCAAACAGATTTATTAGGCAAAGTGTTTAGAGAAGGGCAAAAAGTATTGGATATAAGCGAGAAGTTTTATGGTGGAGAACAAGTAGAGTTAGATTACGCTTTTTCCTTAGTTGATGAGGCAACAGTTATTAGCCTAGTGGGGAATTACGTAGTAGAAGAGGCCATACGAAGAGGAATAGTGCATAAGGATTCAGTATTAGTAGTAGAGGGTGTAAAGTTTGCCCAGGTCTATAATATGTGGTCCTTATGAGTAAAAGGTTTTGTGTATCATGTGGTAAACAGGATACTGTATTAATAGGCACTTTATGCGTAGACTGTTATATAAAGAATAAACAGATTGTAGAAGTTCCTAAGAAAATTACTGGAAAGTATTGTAAGATCTGTGGTGCACAATTGATAAAGGGTAAATGGATAAGAGTGCCTAAGCAAAGCAGTTTAGATGTTATAGAAGATATAATAAATAGGGAATTATCTAACAATATTAGGCTTGATGAAAATATAGAAGAATTCAGCTTTAATATTAAAAGTATTTGGAAGGATCAAGGAGGACATTATTTTTCTACTGTTGAGATTAAAGGAAAATTAAAGGGAAAGTCTTTTGTTAAAGATATTATACTTAACCTTGATATTGAAAAGAGTATTTGTGATTCATGTTTTAGGAAAAAAACACGATATTATGAAGCAATAGTACAATTAAGAGGAAAAGATAAGATAAGTGTAGATGATAAAAAAAGAGCATTCTTCGAATCATTTTTCTCTGAGGAAGTAGTTGATAATTTGTCTGATGTAATAGAGGGAAAAGAGGGAATAGATTATTATTTTATAAGTAAAAGTGTAGCTAGGAAGCTTGTAGCTTTTATAAGTAGTATGGTTGATGTAGAAGTTAACGAGAGTTATCAAAGTGAAAGGATAAAAAACGGTAAAAGGGAGGCTAAATTAGTTATATCAATAAGAATATGAGAATAGGCATAGATGAGGCTGGTCGAGGATCTTTAATAGGCCCTATGGTAGTTGCAGGAGTAGCAGTAAGTGATGATAAGTTAAAAATTCTTAAAAATGTAGGTGTAAAGGACAGCAAACAACTTACGAGGGAAAAAAGGGAAAAATTATTTAATATAATTAATGAAATAGTAGAGGCTTTTACGGTAGTTAAAGTATTTCCTGAGGAGATAGATATTTACAATTTAAATGATCTAACGTATGATGCAGTATTAAAAATTATACTTTCTCTAACCATATACAATCCAGATATAGTAACGGTAGACAAAGTTGGCGAAGAAAAACCAGTAATAGAATTAATTAATAAATTAGGATATAAGCCCAATGTAGTGCCCAAAGCGGATGAGTTATTTATCGAGGCAAGCGCTGCAAGTATTATTGCTAAGGTAATAAGAGACAATTATATTAATATGTTAAAAGAGAAGTATGGGGATTTTGGTAGCGGTTATCCTGCAGACCCCAAGACAATAAGCTGGGTTAAGTCTATCTATAAGACTAGTTATACACCTCCGCCTATAATAAGGAGATCGTGGAAAGTTTTACGTTCTATTGCTCCATTATATTATATAAATAAAAAGGTGAGAAGGTTATGGTAACTAACCTTCCTGCGGAAGCTAAGGCTAAGTGGCTTAAGGTAATGGATGCCAAGACCCCAGAAGAGAAGTATCAGGCTCTACAAGAATTTCTGAAAGAGGTTCCAAAGCACAAGGGCACAGAGAATTTAGTCTACTGGGCTAAAAGAAGAATGGCAGAGCTAAGGGAAGAAATTGAGATAAAGAAGAGTAAGAAGAGTGGAAGTTTCTCCTTATTTATAGAAAAGGAGGGTGCAGGACAAGCAATACTAATCGGTGACACTCTTCTTAGATCGGAGATAATGAGGAAGCTAACTAATGTAAGGCAAGAGTTTAATAACTTACCAGTTCCTGGTATGATAAGATACGAGGATATTCAAATACAACTAGTTAATCCACCTAAAATATTACCTCTTTCAAGGATTATTGGTTTAATTAGGAATTCGGACGAGCTAGTTATTGCAGTAAATAATAAAGAAGAATTTCTATCAATCAGAAAAATCTTAGAAGATAATAATATATTTTTAAAGAAACCAAAAGGGAGAGTAGTAATAGAAAGGACTAGGTATGGTATTTCTGGTATTAGAATAGTTAATTTAGGCAAGATCATTGATAGTGATGAAAGTAGGGTTAGGGAATATATAGAAAGTTTTGGTATAAAATCAGCTATTGTAAAAATAATAGGTGAAGTAACATTAGATGATATAGAAAAATCTATGTTCGAAGCAGTTAGCTACAAGCCAACTATAATAATAGCTAAGAATAAATTTGAAATAGAAGATTTAACGGTTTTAGTTTTAAACGAAATTGAGAAATTACCAAAATTACTATTTGAAATGTTAGAGGTAATACGAGTATATACTAAAGAGCCAGGGGAAGAGCCTACTAAGGAACCTTTAGTTTTGAAAAAGGGAGCTACGGTATTAGATGTTGCTAAAAAACTACATTCATCTTTAGCTGAAAATTTTAAATATGCTAGAGTGTGGGGCAAATCAGTCAAGTATCAAGGGCAGAAAGTTGGACAGTCATATGTTCTGGAAGATGGAGACATAGTTGAAATTCATACAAAATAATTATGTTATATAAAATTTTAAATACTTTTATGGGTTAGTAAATGATAATGAGTATATTCAAAAAAGGAAATAAGAATATTAATAAGGAATATAAAGTTCCATCTAAGATAGAGCTAATGTTCTATAAAAGTAGCATTGTTAATAGCTTAGCTAAGGGATTTGAGAAAAGGTTGAAAAAAGCAGGTTTATCATTAGACCCTAAATTATTTGCATCACGTGTATTATTTACATTAATTTTCTCTATCATAATATCTTTTGTATTTATAGTATTCTCAATAAGGCTAATAGAGCTATATAGGCTTACTCTTCTAACTAAGTATTTAGCAGGATTTATAGTTATGCTAATAATAGGAATAATAATTCCTCCAATAGTCTATTTGGTACAAATCCTCCAAATTTCTCAGAACATAGAAAATAGAAGAGTTGGTCTAGATAGTGAAAGCCCTGCTTTTTCTGCAATATTTACAGTATTTCTAAGATCTGGCTTAAGCGCTAGAAGTGTTTTTGAATACTTGTCTAAATCAACAGCAATGACCTATACGCGCCAAATATCTTCATACATTAGTAAGAGAGTAAAGTATTTAGGAGAAAGCGTAGAAACTGCTATAATAGAAGCTCTAGAAACATCTCCATCTAAGTTAGTTAATGAGTTTCTACTCACATATGTTACTGCGGTTAGAACTGGAGCTCCCGTCCTAGACACTGTTGAGGCAAAAGCAAAAGACCTTTTAAAAAGTATACAGTTATTAGCAGCTAATGCTGCAGATCAATTATCTGGAATTGCTGAGGGATTTGTAATTTGGCTATCATCTGGTTTTATAACTTTCTTTCTCGTTCTTCTTTTGCAGGCGATATTTCCATCTCTTACTGGTTCAGTACCTTTTCCTATAATTGCCTCTTTTGCTATATTTTTAATACCAATTGTTAACTTAATGTTTGTATGGATCACTGATCAAGTCCAATTTAAATTTCCAGAGAGGACGCTTAAGGCGTATAAAGTATTTTATATAACATTTCCAATAGGTATTTTAATTTCACTTATAATCTTATTTATAGTTAAATCACCAGTACCTCTTTTGCTATATTTATTATCTTTGACTGGAGGAATAAATCAAATCCCATTAACAGTAATTGCGTTTACAATAGGACTTTTAATTGCTACAGTACCACCTGGTATTATTGCTATTAGAGAATTAAAAGAAGGAACAGGTTATGATGTTTACGTGGTAGCATTTTTAAGAGCTATAGCAGAGGGTCTTAGAGCGGGTCTTAGCCCAATAACTGTAATTAAGAATTTAAAAGACTCGCCAGAAATGGGTAAGTTCAAGAAGATATTAGCTACTATATACGCTTATACGCTCCTAGGCGTTCCATTAAAAGATGCTTTTAAGAAGGCTTCAGAGCAAATATTAGATTTCTCTAGCAAAGTTTCACTTATTTCCCTAGCTGATATGCTAGAAATAGGTAGTCTAACTCCAGAAACTGTTCAAGCTTTAGCAGAGCAAGTGGATACTCAGATAAGAATAAGAAGAGACTATACTACAAAGATTAAGGTCTTATTATATGCCCCATATGTAGGAATTATATTGGCATTAATTGCATCAATACTCTTAGGAAATGCAATGTATATTATATTGCTTAAGCAAGGTGCTTCAGCCCCATTATATGGTCCTTTATCCGTAGCTAGAGAAATACTGCCTAAGGCAGTTTATGTTATAAGTGTTTCATCATTATTCAATTCATTCTTAGCCGGCCTTCTGGTAGGAAAGATCGGATATGGGAAAACTGCTTCAGGTTTTATTCACTCTGCTATCTTAGTAGTAGTTACTGCGATTTTAATAATCATATCACTACATATATCCCTAATACCAGAAGTACCTCCTTCATCAACATCTTTATAAGTATAAAATGAGAGTGTGATATAATGAAGAATATTTTCAAGTTTAAAACTAGTTCAGTAAAAAGCGGTGATATTGATTATACTAAACTTCCTATTACACTCTACCCTATTACAACTATTCCAGAAGAAGTTACATCAATAATAACTGATTATGAGGTAAACATATTACGTATGATACCAGATGATACTAAATCTAACTTAATAAGGAACAATATTGAATTAGTGCTTCCTAACCCTCATGTTTTCATTACGTTTGATGTTCAAAGTGGCGTTTATAAATATGTCTTAATAGAACCTCCAGTTAACAATACTATATTTAACATATACCTTACGTTAATAAATGAAATAGAGAGAGAATTACTTGAGGAATCTTCAACATTAGACTTAGCGAAAATAATTTTCGAGATTAATGCTAAAAGACCTGATCTAAGAATTATTCAAGAAAAAAGAGGCGATATTAGTATTTTAAGTACTAATGCTAGAGTAGGATTATATTATTTATTGAGGAACATGTTTGGCTATAACGTAATAACTGCTTTGGTAGGTGAT
>JAVYOH010000054.1:0-10000 GCA_038734615.1 Saccharolobus sp.
ATCCCTTTTCCATCATTAATATAATATTTAACTTCGAAATTGAGAAATCTTAAAAACGGTAAAATAAACTTATTCCCCGCTAAGATACCAGAATCTTTACACACTACATACCCTTTAGCCTTTATGTTCTCCAAATATTTAGACGTTATATCCTCTGGGAATACGTCTTCCTCTAAATAATCAATAAGTCTTTTTACGTAAATATCTTCAATCATTTTCCCTTACCCTGAAATATATTCTTTTCCCATCCCACATTTTACTCTTATTTGGAAAATCTTCTCTATAATGAGCTCCTCTACTCTCATTTCTAAGTAATGCTGCTTTAGCAGATAATAAGGAAACTAGAATAGCGTTAGAACTTTCGGAGAATGATCTAGTATCAAGATTCTCATAAATTTCCATTAACTTCTCTAATTTCTCTTTATTCCTAACTATTCCTAAGTTAGACCAATTTAAATTTCTAATACTATCTATGTCTATTGTATTCCCGTTTTCTTTCAATCTAATATCATATATTTCACCATCATTTACATCTAAACCTTCCCATTTATCTATGTATCTAGATATGTTAATTCCAAATACTAGGCCTTCTGCCAAGGAATTACTAGCTAGTCTATTAGCCCCATGTAATCCTGAATCTGAGACCTCGCCTATAGCATAAAGCCCTACTATATTACTTTCTCCTCTTATGTTTACTCTAATTCCCCCTATTGTAAAATGCGCTCCAGGATAAACCATTAGCTTTTTACCGTATTTTTTAACGTATTTGCTTAGAACTGGAAATTTAGTCTCAAATTCGTGTATTGTAGATAAATCTATAAATACCTTATATCCCTTTTGATACTGATCATATATAGCCCTACTTAATACATCTCTAGGTGCTAATTCCCCCCTACTATCATATTTGAAAGCAAATCTTTCATTTTTATCATTTATTAGAATAGCCCCTTCGCCTCTTAGAGTCTCCGTAACTAGGTAACTCTCTCCATCAAAATTAGTAACAGTTGGATGGAATTGAATAAATTCCATGTCAGAGACTAAGGCGCCTGCTCTAAATGCAATAGCTATACCATCTCCAATATTCGTAGGAGGATTGGACGTGTATGTGAATAAATAACCAAAGCCACCAGTAGCTAAGATTACCTTACTACTCTCTATTTCACCACTTTTTTCAGTTATTATACTTCTAATTTTTCCTTCCTTAGTTTTTATCGCGATTAGCCTATCTTCGACTATGTTTATCTTCTCCTTTAAGGACAAATTATATAAGAAATTGAAGATTTCCTTTCCAGTTTCATCAGTCTTATGAATAACTCTTCTCTTCGTATGTCCACCTTCTAGTCTTAAATCATTATCAAACTGAAAACCCCAACTCTCTAACATTCTTACTGCTTCACGTATCTCAGAAGTTACATAGTTAACAGTTTTAATATCACATAAACCTTCTCCTACATTTATCGTATCTCTTGCATGAATTTCTGGAGAATCATCATTATTTAATGCTACAGATATTCCACCTTTTGCATAAAAGGTTGACCCACCATTTAGTCTTTTGGTTATTACAGTTACTTTGTATCCTGATCTATGGAGAGATATAGCAGCACTTAAACCAGCAATGCCGCTCCCTATTATGTATATCATAAATCGAACTTGTGTTCGTTAATATAAAAGCTTTTCTATTTCAATAAAGTTTTTATATTTGTTAGTTATACGAACACATGATCGGTATGCAAAAATTAGAAGAATTAATTAGCTATATTAAAAAACTAAAAAGAGACAAAAACGCCATAATTTTAGGACATAATTATATGGATTACGCGGTACAATTAGTATCAGACTTCACTGGCGATTCGTATGATTTAGCATTAAAGGCAATGAGTACTAATACAAGTGTAATAGTATTTGCAGGGGTTTATTTTATGGCTGAACAATCTGCAGCATTAAATCCAGATAAAAAGGTCTTATCTCCAGATCCTAAAGCTGGCTGTTCATTATCTGATGCATTAGATGTAGAAACGTTAAAAAAGTATAAGGAAATATATCCCAACGCGCCAGTAGTTTTGTATATAAATACTAGTATATACGCTAAAGCCCTAGCAGATTACATAGTAACTTCTTCTACAGCAATAAAGGTTGTGAGCAAATTAAATGCAGATACAATATTATTTGGACCTGATGCAAATTTGGCAAATTATGTTAAAAGTAAAACTAAAAAGAATATAATTACAGTTCCTCCAAATGGTAGATGCATAGTTCATGCAAATTACACTAAACAAATAGTTGAGCTAGCTAGGAAGAAATACAATGGAGCATTATTAATGGCTCATCCAGAATCACCCCTAGAAGTGCTAGATGCTGCAGATTTTGTAGGATCTACTAATCAGATGATAAAATTAGCTAAGGAAAGTAAATATAAAGAATTCATTGTAGCTACTGAGATAGGTATGATAAATGCACTACAATTACAAGTTCCAGACAAGAAATTCTATCCTCTAATAACCACTGAGAGTTGTGCATGCGCAAGATGTCCTTATATGGCAATGATTACGTTAGATAAGATTAAAAACTCATTAGAAAACGAAATTTACGAGGTTAAAGTTCCTAAAGACGTTGCTGAAATAGCAAAAGAAGCATTTAATAATACGATAAAAATACTAGAAAGTTAAAGATGAACGAATTGGTCTTTGCTGAGCAATGATGAATGCACGTCAGGGTGAATCATATAACATGATAACTATTAACATACACGTGTAAAGTCTTAACGTTTTTATAATCTCCTTCTAACGGATCCTTATTTATTACTATAAAATCAGCCTTATTATTTGGCAACAAGGATCCTATATCATTTCTCATTAAAGCCTTTGCAGATCCTTGAGTATAATAGTATAACGAGTCTAATAAACTAATTTTTTCATTATCAATTCTTTCCACAGCAGCTTCTATAGTTTTCCAAGGATTTATGGGTTCTACTGGTGCATCTGTTGAAAATGCAATATCTATTCCAGAATCTACAATACTTTTAATTCTATAAGCATATTTCATCCTTTCCTTGCCCAATCTATCTTCTAGCCAAAAATCGCTAACAAAGAAATGAGGTTGTATTACTAAAACTGGTTTTATCTTCTCTAATTTATGTATTTGATCGTCTCTTATTATTGAAGCATGATCTATCCTAATAAATGGGCTATTGCAAATCTCATAAGCTTTAATAACATTATCTAAAGCCTTATCCCCTATTGCATGTACAGATATTTGCAAACTCCTTTCTTTAGCAATAAGACAATATTTAATTATATCTTCAACTTTCTCGTTTTCAGTACCGTAGTTATTCTTATCATCAGCATAAGGTGCAGATAATAGAGCTGTTCTAGAACCTAAAGAACCATCAGCAAATAATTTTACCCCATTAATAGCAAGGAAATCATCATTTCTAAAGTCTTTAAGCTCATTAAAAGCTTCTTTAGATAGATACATGAACACTCTTAACTTTAACTTCCTCTCTTTCCTAAGCTCACTTAAAACGCTTAATGATAACGTGCTAACATTCATGAAGCCTATACTAGTTACACCAAATTTTAAAAACTCATATTGTCCTTTTTCAAATTCCCTTTTTTCATCATTTAAAGATTTCATTTCAAAAAATTTATTTATAACTCTGAATAACTCGTTTTCCTTAATTATTCCGTCCTCAGTGTTCAGTCCTAAGACTTTGATCGCATAACTATTTAAAACGCCAGAATGTCCATCTACTCTAATTAGTAAAACCGGTCTATCATTAATGGATTTATCAATATCCCATCTAGTAGGCATTCTCTTTTCTTTAAGTTTCTCATGATCGAAATTCATTCCTATAATTATTTGGGACTTTTGTTCCTCAAGTTTTCCATTTAATTCATCTATAGAACTCACATTACTTAGATCTACAGCAGAGGCAAAGTTACTAACACCATCTAAATGACAATGCGCATCTATAAAGCCTGGCATTATGATATTTCCTTTAAAATCTATTACCTCATCAACGTTAATATTTTGATTATTAATCTGCTTTACTATCCCATTTTCGACAACGATTGACTTAGCAACGATAAGTGGTTTAAAACTCACATATATCTTATCTGCGATAATTAACTTCATGAGTGAGAGATATATGCTTAGTCTAACTTAATAATTTACGTCTTAGGCATTTTTAATTTAGCCCATTCTTTATAGATTCCAGCATTACTGCAAAACACAAATAGTATAATCTCAAACTAGAATTAGTAAATATTTGATATTAAAAATCGTTTGTAATACAAATCAATTGCTTGAAGACCCTTTCATCGACTAGAATAAATTTCTTAGGATAAGGTACCTCAAAGAAATACGTCTCTTTCTCTCCTTGTCGCTAAAAGTGCTATTATTTACGATAAACTAGGATTACTAAATGAAAAGATCAAGTAATTTTGAAAAAATCTTTCTTTATAATTTCAAAGCTATTTCATTTGCGACTATACTACTTGGGTTTATAATTTCTATATCTTTTAATTTCTTTACAGTTTGGACTCTTTTTTCTGTATCCCTATCATGAACTATTACGATAATTTTTGCCTCTTTAGCTATTTCAGATAATATTAATAATACATAAATCATATCACTTACATTATTCATATCTATAACAATTATTTTTGCCTTTTCTGGATGAAATCTAGCTATTTCTTCCTCAGATAACATATTTATAGCATACGCCTTATTACCTTCACTCCTAAATCTTTCAGCCTCAATCTTATCAGACACTAGCAATACATATTTTTTCTTCTTTTCTTTCAGTATTTTCATAAGATTAACATTAATTTGACCACTCCCTATCAATAAAATTTGGGGTGTAATTAGTTCTTCTTCCATTTTCTCAATTTTCTCACTTAGGGAAATAATATCTCGCGTAGCCAAATCGCTTGAAATACTAGTTACTGCAGTAAGAAAGGCTCCTAAACCCATTATAATTAATATTACAACAAACATTTTCGCTATAGGCGTTATAGGAACTATGTCGCCATAGCCTACGGTAGATAAAGTAGTTATAGTAAAGTATATTGCATTAATTAAATCCATAGGCTCATTAAAATTGTTTCCAATTTGTCCTAAAATGTAACTTCCTATTACTCCAATAGCTACTACTGAAGAGAGGACAAGCAAAGCTGCAATAGATCTAGTTGATAAGAACATAATATTAAAAATTACCATTTAGATATAAACCTTACACTACGATTTTAACTAGTACAATGAGTGCAAAACAAATCCTTTTTCTCTTAGGGATTATATTTCTTACCCTATCTAAAGGCATTTAGTAAATGATATGGTATAGCAGGTATAACTCCTGTTACAACAAAATATAAATCTATAATTGTTAGAATACCACCTGAAATTAGAAGTATTTTATCTTTCAATGAAAACTCATAGTCTTCGATAAAGGTCCTACTCTTATAAACACCGAAAGCCCTAGTTTCAGCAGATATTCCAGTAATTCTCGCCTTCTTAAATAAGAAAATTATTGTAGGCAAAACTGAGTAGAATAAAGCTAAAGCCTTATAAAATGGTTTAACAATTCTTGGTTTATTATAAGATATCCCCCTCATTAACTGTAACTTGTACGCCATCTCAGCTATTTCAAAGATCCTGGGAATAGAAATAACCGCAATAATTATAGAGAAAATTAATGATTGTGGAAATTTGAATTTGCTCAACGCTCTGGTAAACTCAGAGACAGTAGTAGTTAGTAAAATAATTAAAGAAAATAACAACATACCCCATATACGCATAGCTACTTGCAAACCATAAAATAAGGCTTGAATAGTTAAGTCCGGTACGTAGCCCAAATAGGCAAAATAACTCGGGAATTTCCAAATTGTTATCAAATTTTTTCCAAAAATATTTTGTAAAACTGATGGTGAAGTGAAAACAGCAAAACCCCACGTCATACCAAAAACCTGAGAAAGACTGAAAGCAAGAACTAACTTCAATCTCTTTAACTTATAAAAAAATGGGAGTAGTATTAATCCATCAGCTAATCCTATTATCCAAATTGATTGTGATGCTGTAATTAAAATATATAAAGCTAGAATTAACTTAGTCAATGGATTAAGTCTATGGAAAAACGTCTTTCCTTCAACGTATTTTGTAAGATTTTCAAACCCCCTTATACCTATAACTTTGAATAGGAGATATATAGGAAAAGATACTCCAAACAATACTAGAAACCAGCTAATAATTGTTTCAAGGATAGTATTCATATAATAACACCATATTTATCTGCAATAGGAATTATGTCATCTGGATCCCCTTCTAGAACTATCCTACCATTATCCATTATTAACAACCTATCAGCGAAACACTCAACAAACTTAGGATCATGGGTAACTACCAGGAAAGCTACATCCTTAATACTCCTTAACTCCTCTCCTAATTTCTTTCTATGATACCAATCTTGACCAGTAGTTGGTTCGTCCAAAAGAAATATTTTAACTCCGGAAGCCAGTAATGAAGCCAAAGCCAATCTCCTTTTTTGCCCAACAGAAAGTAAGAAAGGATCAACATTCCTTACCTTGTCTAAAGAAAAATTACGCAAGTATTTCTCTAAAACCTCCTTATCATACTTATTCCTAAGTTTCATAGAGTACTTAATCTCGTCCTCTACGGTCCTCTTTATGAATAATAAATCCACATCTTGAGGCAAATATGCCATAATCTCTCCCCTAGTCTCAATACTTGCATTAGTGTAATCCTTTCCAAGTGCATTGACATATCCTTGAAAACTTAATCCCTTATCTAATATTCCAACTATAGCTTTCAACAACGTAGATTTCCCACTCCCATTAATCCCCATTAATGCTGTAATTCCCCTATAAACCTCAATCTTAGTATCAACTATTACCTTATCTCCCTTACTAACCTTCACATAAGCTTTTAGAAAAATCTCGCTATATTTTTCTCTTTTTTTAACGCAATTAAAACTTTTACTACTTTCTATTCCAAGCTTATCTAATTCCCTATAATCAAAACTTTCAAATTTCTCTTTCGATAAATCATAAACTATTCTCCCCTCATCTACTATTATAACTCTATCAACGAATTTTATTACCTTATCAACCTTATGCTCTACAATAATCATAGTTAATTTCATTTTATTTTTAAGATAATTAATATTTTGAAGAATCTCTCTAGTACCCTTAGAGTCTATGCTAGAAGTAGGCTCATCCAATATTATTGCCCTAGGTTCCACTGCTAAAATACTAGCTAAAACTACTCTTTGTTTTTCCCCACCAGACAAATAAAATGTTTCTCTATTTAATAAATGTGATATTCCAATTACATTTGAATATTTTTCTATTCGTTTTAATATTTCATCTTTAGGATAATTTAAATTTTCTAATCCAAAAGCTATTTCATCTCTAACATAATAGTTTAATATCTGACTCTCTGGATCTTGAAATAAATAACATACTAGAGTAGAAAGTTTAGCTAAGGAATATTCACTAATATTCCTTCCAAAAACTCTTATCTCTCCCTTAACATCAGCCTCAATTAACTTAGGGATAATACCAGTAATTAGATTAACAAGTGTAGATTTTCCAGAACCAGATTTTCCAGTAATTAAAACAGACTCTCCCTCATCAATCTTTAACTTATCAATTTTCAATGCAACATGATCACTTTCTGGGTACCTAACTTCCACATCACTCATTAGCAAAAAACTCATTCACCTTATCACCTTACTTACTCTATTTGCAATTATGGCAGATATAGCTCCTACAAATGTCGTTCCTGGAATATAGGTTATGAATAAATACATTATTCTAGCTTGATTTGGAATAAAGCCGAAAATTAACGGAGCGAAGAAACCATATGTGAAGAATGGATGAATAAAGGAGAAGACAAAACCTATAATTCCACCCTCTAATATCGCTAACAATAACTGATCCCTCTTTTCGCCTATTCCAAAAATTTTTCCCCTAGTTATGAAAATCGCAATATCTACTATTGCACCATAAGTTAAAATATCCTCTAAAAGCCATAAAGGTTCACCCGTGAAACCGAAATGTATTAAATCGCTTACAATATCATAAACAGCCATAGTAGTAATACCAGAACCCACTTTTCTCACTACTCCTACTGTAATAAAAAACACGAAAATCCTAAACCACACTGGGGGGTTAATAATTGGATAAATCCCAGAAGGCAAAAATATTGCATCTCCAATAATGTGATCAAATATTGCTACTAAAGCCCCGCCTACTCCTATAATAGCCAAGTCAATAGCATTAAACTTAGGCTTTGCTTTCAGCAATAGTATTATAATAATAATAGTGACAATCACAAAGTATCCTAAAATTATAGGTAAAGGCGTTACTCCAGGCTTTAGGCTAACCATTTTATTTCACTTTCTTCTCCTTAAAGCTACTACAATTCCAATAACAACAAGTACTACAACAACTATACCTATTAGAGTATAAAATAGTGTATAGTTAATGCCAAAGATCATATTAGGTTTAGTAGCAGATTGAAGGTTAAAGTAAGATACACTATTTGAACCATAGTTCATAACATAAATAAAATGATTAATTGGATCGTAAACTAGTCCATTTGGAGAAATGCCTACAGTTATTACATTAACTATACTCGTTAGATTCATAGCTACAATTACGTTATTCTTATGAGCTACACTTAAGTAAATCAAGCCATTATAGGGTACGTAGATCATACTAGAATAACCATTAACACTTGTTAAACTTGGAGGGAGAGAAATTACGGAAATTATCTTACCAGTACTAGCGTTTAAAAATTCCACTTGCTGTTCATAAGTTGCTACGGCAATTATATTAGGTGGTACAAACGTCATAGCATCAACAGTAGTATCATTTATTGTAAAATTATATATAATATGTAAAGTATTCAACGAAATGCCATAAATTAGTCTGCTACCAAATCCACCAACATAGATAATATTAGTATAATTATCATAAGCAAGGGCTTGAGGGCTACTCATTACAGTAATAGAAGTTACTTCATTATTACCAGTATTTATGAAATAGACCTTATCCCCATATGACGCAGTAACTATCACATAACCATTAGCATAGCATATTGCGGGATAATTACCTATATCTGAAATAGTATAACTACCCAATACTTTCCCATTTGCCCAAGCTATTACTGGTCCCTTCTCATAAGCTATGTAAAATACTTGATTATTTGGATCATAAGTTATTCTAAATGGAACAGCATGAGGATATTGTGGTAACGAAAAATTCTCCACAATCTTATCGCCTTGAATTACCTGGAGTTCATTGCTATTTTGAGCTATAAAATATACTTTGCCATTAGCGTAAATACCATAACTAGGTCCACTAGCAGTATTAATAGTATATACGGTAATACTCAAAGCGTAGGAAAAAAGACCAACTAAGATGAATAAAAGTAAAGTAATATGTAAAATCTTAAATATTTTCATAAGGAAATATGATAATCTGGAAATAATAAACTTTATCTCCAGATGTCTGAGATGTAACTATTGTAGTTAGATGAGCTAGAAGCTTAAACTTTAGCCTAGAATGACATAATATTCTAATTTGTAATAAAAAATCTTCATTTTGGTGAAAAATCTGACGTCTTTTCACTTTTCAATCTTTTCTCTATTTTTTAAAAAGATATTTATCTATATGCCTGATATTTTTAAGAAATCGTTAGTTTATACGCGGAAGAGTTAGAAACATTTTATAGTAAAAGTATTTCTCTCTGGGAAAACTACTACCTTAAATGATTAACTATCCTCAGCTTTCGTAGATTTAGATGGAATATATAGAAGTTAGATTTATATGGGGTTTCTGAAGAATATGTATAATGCAGATATCCCCGCGGGAGAAAAAATACCGCAGGGGAGAGTGAAGCTTACAAATGGAGGGGCAAGATCCCCAAGCCTCTAAGCTTGGGTTGCTTGCCTCTGACAGAGGAACCAAGGGCGTGGATA
>JAVYOH010000055.1:0-10465 GCA_038734615.1 Saccharolobus sp.
AGAAAAAGAGGCCAGTAAAATTAGCGCTCTTACCATCTTGAACAAGTTTTCTAGTACTATTATCTATAGCGGCTAAATGGTCTGGATCTAGAGCATGTCTTAAACCGAAAGTGTAAGCAAGAACCCCCAAAGTAAAGAAACTAATCCCATTCTTATAAACATCAACAGAACTAACTTTATTACTCAGATTAATAAGCCATAGAAAAAGAATTATTGTAATAATCAACTCTAAAATGTAAAACGATACAGCTTCCGACTTTAAACCTCGACCCATAATAGTTGGATAGTCTATCCAGTATATAAGCTTTTGGATAGGTAATCCAGATACTGAATACTCAGCTAATCATAAATACTGCAAAAACCTTTTATTTAAATTACACTTCTTGAGGAAATTTTAGTGGTTCAAAGACTCACCTGACAAGGACTATAAAGCATTTAACTATTATGGATTGTAGACCTAAAGAGCTTAAAATTATAAGTTTGTATGACGGAAAAAGCCAAATTGTCTGCCAATATTGAAATAATGAGAACGAGTAAAAAGGGCCGCTATTATATGCCTAATCTTCTATTAGTTTACTCTATAAAAAAGCAGATCTAACAATCGTAGTTATATAGCTTTCATTTCAAATTAAATATTAGAAAAATTAAATAATATATTCACGAAGGCATATAAAAATAGAGAAAGGACATATTTAGTGCTATAGTTCATAATTTACTAATAAAGGAAAATAAACAATTAGCATGCGTAAGAAGCTGCGAATTTTCTAGATGCTATGACAGTACCTCATTTACGAATTGATTATGAAGCTTAAATGATAGACTCAGATATTGTTATCCAATGATTTCTCCAAGATTTAACACTATTTCATAATGTGATCGTTATTAAATGATATAGTGGAGGAGTTAAGTTTCTTGGAAAAAAGTATTATAAAATATTATTTTTCCTTATTCATTTATTTCTTTTAGTATTTTGTGTCTAGGAATTCCTTCTAGTATTGTTTTTCCATACTCAGTTGTTTGTGTAAATTGTCTACTTAGCATAAATTTTTTGAATGCTTCTATGGATTCCCATTCTGAATACACTAAATATTCGCGGTTATCATTAACGTTTTTATACAGTTTAGCATCGATGAATCCCTCTACATTGTTTTTTAAGAATGTTAATACTTGTGTGAAGATTTTTTCAAATTCTTCTTCATGCCCCGGTTTTAGTTTGTAATATAATCCTACATTTATCATTAAATAATAATTTGAAGGGTTCTGGTTAATAAATCTAACTATTTTTATCGATATGATTAGAAATATAAAAACAGAAAGTTTCTAATTCTTGACTAAATTTAATATATTAATGATATGAAATAAACTCAAATAATTAAGATGTTGATGAAATGATAATTATTCTATACTTAAGGTCTAGATGTTTAAGTCAAGGCAACTAGCCTTGAAATGTTAGCTAAGAACTTTATCACTTAGTTGTCCATAGAGTTTTTAATTTAATTTGTCTTTTTCATTTATTTTAGGACTATTGGGCGTTAGGTGCATGAAAATTCCATTGATTTCCTGTTTTCAGTTTTTAATATTTTAGTAAATACATATAAAAATGATTAGACATGTACGATTATAGGTTAGTAAAGATCGATAAGAATATTCATAAAAGGAAGAATATTGTTCTTTTGACGAGGGAGTTATTGTTTAATAAGTTTTCCGTTGGCGATGAACATTTTAAGGTACTTGTTAGCGATAAGAGGAAAGAGTTGGGAATAAGTAAGAGTTATTACTACTATATTTTATCCCAACTTAGAGGTGAATAGTAGTTAGCTGATAATGTGATAGCGTTCAAGGCATCAATAACTATAGTTGCCGATGAGGAAGGGATAAAATTTTGATAATAGTAGTCTATTTTTTATTGATGAAGATTATAAAGTTCTTAGTTTTCATAGATACTAAATCATCGAAATATAAGTGTTGCAATTGCTTAGTTTATACTGAATTTATATAATAGTCTTAGAAGAGTTGCGAGGAAAATTGGTGCAAGGTTATATTATAGTTATAGGTTAAAAGAACTACAAGCTAAGTTATGGAATATTGTGATAAATGAGACTATTTCGAAATATAAAAATAATCTTAAAAAGTAAAGGAATCTCCCTAAATACCTAGCCAGCCGTGTACGTATCCAAATATCTGATATAAGGGATTTATTCCTAAAAGTAAGGCTATCGGTATCCATAATATAAAGCCGGTTAAAAGGTATATGGAGATTTTAGCAAGATCCTTATATTCTTTCCTTGCAATGAGATAAATGGCAATAGACCCAAATGGTCCTAGTAAGAACATTAATCCTAACCATCTGCTGGAATCTTTTCTGGCTATAATTATATAAAAAGTGGCAAATATATAACCTATACCTGCAGTTATACCGAGAATTAGCCATAACAAGTCATTTACGCTCAGTTTTAACATGAATCACACCGTTTGTTAGACTGTTTAAGATAGTGTTATACAAATTCTCTATAATTTTTTTACAATTAGTATTTCTGTTAATTGAATTCAAGGTAGTAAACTCCTTTAATATTTCATCTTCTATGTAACATTTTTCTCTAATGTTTATAATGTATAATAGCTTCTTCCTTTTATCTAAAAATGCCATAAGAGGCTTAAGTTTAATTGTGAATTTGTCGCAACTAAATGCGATTACAATAGTAAAATTTAGCTTATTATCTGATAATAGATCGATTTTGCGTAATTTATTCAGGATATAGTAGTAATAACTTTTGCTCATTTTTGCTAATTTGTAATCTGGATTAGCTATGACCTTCAAGTACATTTCGTTATGGAATATTTTGCTAAATACGTTCTCTTCGAGTAATATCAAATTTTCTGACGAAGACACATCTCTCTTCACCTCGATACCACTCTTCTTCATACCCTAATATATTAGGGGTACACTTTTTAATAATTTTCTAATAATACAATGAAATGGATTTTCTCAGTATAAAGACAATAAATTTAAAATATTAAATTAACTTTCTTTATTTTACTCAAATTGACTTATAGAAGTAAATTAAGTGTTTTTTTCTAAATTTTTTGTAGGACTGCAATCGATATGAACTAGTTAGAGTCTAACATTATAATTATGTTAAAGTTTATATCAATCAATTTAACTTAAACTTATATTAAGGTGAAAAAAGTATGGATCTATTTGTTTTCGCTAGAGTATTAGCAGCATATACGATGGGTACACATATGCTTTTCACGTATTGGGCGATAAGTTTACCGTTTTTTATAGTTACTGCAGAATATTTAGCATATAGAAGGAATGATCAGTACTATTTAGCATTAGCGAAAAGATTCTCTGTAGTTATGCTAGTATTATTTGCAGTTGGGTCTGCTGCTGGTGCCGCTATAGCTGTAGAGTTCATAACGGTATGGTATAAATGGATGTATTTAGTAAACATGGTAGATATATTACCATTTGAAATAGAAGTGTTAGCGTTTTTCACTGAAGTAATATTCTTGGCATTATATCTATATGGGTGGGATAAGATAGGCAGAGTAGCTCACATGATGTTGGGTATTTTAGTGGGTGTAGGTTCTTCAGCATCAGCGGTTCTAATAGTTCTCGTAAACTCTTGGATGAATACACCAACTGGATTTAATGTAGAAGCTTATGTTACAAGTGGTCAATTAACTGGAGTAGATCCTTTAGCATCATTATGGCCACCTGTTGCTACAGCAGAAGTCCCAATGGTATTAGCTGGGGCGTGGTTTGTGGGATTTGGGTCATTAGCTGGCTATTTCAGTTTCAGAAAACTATTTAGTAGAAATTTAAGTTCACAACAAAAGGAATATTATAATAGAGGGTTAAAGTTATCTGTATATTTAGCAGCATTAGATGCAATATTCTTAGGATTTGCTGGAGATAATGCAGGGAAAGTGTTATATGATGTTCAACCATTGAAATTAGCAACATTAGAAGGATTATTACGAACAAGTTATGGAGCTCCACTGAATATAGGCCCTATATCAATACCTGGAGGGCTGAGCTTTTTAACTACGTGGAATCCTAACGCGCTAGTATTGGGATACTCTAGCTTTGTCAACTCCGTATGGAATCCTCTAATGGATTTAGCTCATACTGCCTATGACATACATGCAACCTTAGGGATATTAGGGGCAATAGTATTTTGGATATTGGCAATATCTTATATAAGGCCATTAAAGGCATTTAACTGGTTAGGTTTAGATAACCCAATAGAGAAAAAGATTCCATTGTACGCAGCATTTATCCTAGGTTGGTTACAGTTAATAGCATGGGAATCAGGTTGGGTTGCAGCAGAAGTCGGAAGACAGCCATTTGTGATATGGGGACCAATGGCAACAACTACTAATGGGTTATATACTATTCAAGCTGTAATGTTAACTAGTGAAGGATATAACACGAGCCCAGACATAATGCCCATAGGACTTGGTATAATGACTGCCTTAGCTATAGCAGTAGCTGGTACCTTATATCTACTGAAAAGATTATTCAGGGGAAGAGAGGTTTCACAAGACATTTCTCCAATTTTAACAAGTACTCCATCTATAACTGCAAAATCTCCAACGGAGAGAAAGGAAGTGAAGTGAGTTTTCCTTAATTAAGGGGTGATTTAAATGAATATTTATGTGTTGTTCTTCTTTATACCCTTGGCATGGTTTGTAACTGTCTTCATGATAGAGGCAGGATCCATAGTGATGACACCCATATGCAAGTATGATAATTATAGGGAAAATATGATGTTAGTATTAGGATCGTTATGGGCTATTATAGCTACTTCTCTAGTTTATCTAGTAGTATCATTAAATGGATTATTTGCGCCAGTGATGTTCGCCACTGGTGAAGCGTTATTTGGCCTACTAATGGTTTTAATAATTTTCCTAGCATTTCATCATTATTTTATAGCTGCCGCAGAAGGTTCGGAATCATTAGGAAGACATTCGGCATCGAAGTTATATTTAATAATAGCAATGCCTTTTGCGTTATTGATAGCATTCATAGGAACTACCATATTTACATCAGTGTTTAGTGGATACGGAATAGGTCTTAAATTGCCTTTATCTACAGTTGCCACTGTTTTAGAGAAGAACGAATTGCCTACAGTTTTGCACAGTGAACCAATGATTCAAGTGTTTTATCCAGACTTTATTGAAATGATATTTAACCCCTTTAACTGGATATTCTTTATAGGAATAGTAATGTATGTAGTATATTTCACTGTGGCGTTTTATGGAATAAAGGAGAGATTTCTGTTAGGCATATTGGCGTTAACGTTGGCTCATGCACTTTTGCTTATCAGCACTGCATTATGGTTACCTATAGTATTCAATAATGCAATAGGAAATGCTGGATTTTGGATTTACGTAATTATAACCTATATACTATTATATGCTACTACACACTATAACATCCCTTGGAGACAAGCTTGGGTATTCTTCTTCACATTCCTCGGAAGCATAATGTTTGGTGTATTTACGCAAGGCAATATCTTAATAGACAAAGTACCACCTAGCGGGATACCAGCAGCGTTGTTACTAAATAATCCCACCACATTGGCTGTAGGTTCAGTAGTTTTAGGCATTGCTGGACTTTTAGTAACTGGAGGAGTAACGGCTGTATCATATAAGATATTATATAAACAATCTGTGGAGAAAGCTAAAGCTAAGCAAGTTACGACGAAATAAATTAGAATGTAAGACATAATCTTTTTCTCTTTAAGTTTTTTCCAAATAAAAATTAGTTGAAAGTGTAAGAAAACTATGTTTTAATTGAATCTATTAGAATTATATAATTAATTTTAAAAACCGAAGTAAAATTGATTACTGTTTCTTAAAATTAAAAATGCTACTACTAGCATCGGTAAGGTAAATGTTCATATAATTGAGTAAGGCTAATGTTATCGGTATGGGAAAAAAGTTAATTTCAGAATATTTACCCAAGGGCAGACAACGTCAGTACTTTGGAAGGTTATAAATGAGACAAAAGGTAAGGTTGGATAGAATAATATACTATTAACCATTAGCCCCACAGTTTACCTCAAGGTATACTTGAAGCATATTGGTGCATTCAACAAGTATTTTATAGCTCTGGTCCCTCAGTCTATTTGTATTCAAGTGCTAAATAGGTATGACATTATGACCCATATATCTATTACTATAATACCGTAAGCTTCAATTGTAGCTGCGGATGGCCACTTTACTATTCCAGCTACTATATTGCTGATTATGAATAATGTTAGCATGTAAATTCCCCATTTTCTTTTAACTCTTAAAAGGCCTATTCCGTATACTAAAATCGCAATGTCAAATTGTATAAAGAACCAGAGTGAGACGAATTGATGTGGATAAGTACCTTCATGGAATATTCCTATTAAGGCTAGAAAAATTGCTGCTATCATAACAAATGATGAAGCTACTATCAAAATTTTACTATTATTAGCTTCTGCTAGATAAGTAGCGTAAAGGAAGGCAAGTATCGCAGATGCTATAAGACCATAATTATAAAGCCAAGGATCTCTTGCCATGGGTCCTCCTAAGTCACTAAATGCATTTTTAGTGAAGACAAACCATGGATTGAGACTTATGCAAACTAGAATTATTATCCATGCTAATATTGCGCTAAGAAAGCCGAAATATTTTAGAATTCTCACAAGATAACTAGCATACTTAAATTCATAAAGCTTTGTTTCTGATAGATGAAAGTCTATACCTCTTTTTAAGCCTAAGTTTCAACTAGTTTAAGTTGAATTAAACTGATTTAATCCAAATAACTATTATGTTGGATTTACTATTTTCTGCTGTTGTTTAATTAATTCTTGTCTTAACTTAAGCAACCTCTTAATAGCTTCAGATTTTATCCTTTTCCAATCATCATTTCCATTTACTTTTAGTCTGACTAAAATTATCACATAATCTTTATCGATTTGCTCATTTATATAAGGTCCTTCAATTATATTAAAATCCCTTAGTTGTTCTTTAACCTGATCCTCAATGGTAGTTATATCTATTACGTTTAAAGGAAATTCAACTCTAACGTTAATTACATTAAATTCAGAGTAAGTTGGTGTGTAATCGATAATGGACGCTCTCATCAAAGTAGCGTTTGAAATTTTTAGCTCCCTACCAGTTTCTAATAATATTATAGAATAAAATAGGCCTATTTCCATAACAATACCCTTATATCCTTGCTCAATGAAATCGGTTGAGAAGTGCTTGTACGCGGGAAATTGTGCTGATAAATAAGGAATAGACGTGCTCATAATCCTTATTCTCTCGCCCGTCCTTATATAACCAGTCAAGAGTATTAGTAATCCAGCAAAGAAGTTCTCTAAGATAGGCTGTAAAGCTAAACCTATAACTAAACCTGAAAAGGTACCACCAGCTATTAGGGCAGTGCCATTAGTATGTATAAGAGGTGAGAGAGTTATTATTAAAACTACAATATAGCCTAAGTATTTTATTATATTAGATGCTAGTATGGATCTTTCTTTTATCTTATATTTAACCCTTATTTCACCAGAAATAGCATTAACCAACCAAATTCCCAAAATCAAATAAAGACCTATCTGAATGTAGTCAACATATTGGAATATCTCAGTATTGCTAATTTGAAATAAACTAAGTAGAGTTTTAATTACGTAAGTAAGTAAAGAGGAGATTATAATTAGAATTATTATTAAGGCTACCTTTATCTTTATGTTCATACTTTTGTTTGATAAAAACTTATTGGAGATATAATTTTAAAGTAAAGAATAGTTTTTATGCTGTATTTAGTCTTACACTGTTAAATATCCAAGACATGTATTCTTTGCTACCATTATCAATTTTAACACTTATTATTTCTGGTAATTGATATATATGTAATTCCTTAATCCTCTTTTCCACACTCTCGTACTTTTCCTTAGCAGTCTTTATTATTAACAAGAATTCATTGTCCTCATTTAGCTTATTATCCCATATATAATACGATTTAATAGTAGTTATATTAACGCAAGCAGCAAGTTTCTCTTCAACTAATGTTTTAGCTATTAGTTTAGCGTTTTCTTCTGTAGAAGTAGTTGTTAAGACTATTATTCCCTCTTGCATATCTCTCTATTATTTTAAAAGGGAATAAGTAATTAACGCATAGGAAACTCCTTAAAGGTTCCAGATATAGTCTTTAAGACTTTTTCAAATATAATTTAGGTGATTTAATTATAGGCCTTTGTTCTTCACCTTAGTCGTAATAGAGTGAGATTGAAAGAGTGGAAAACGATTTAATACACAAAATACTTTCTTAACGAGTGCAAAGGATAGCCTTCTTAAAGTGGATATTTCCCCTATCAATTTTCTGGGGACTGTCATTTCCCTTAACAAAACTAGTAACTTATTCAGTATCTCCAATAATAGTGGGTTTAGTAAGAGTCATAGTTGCATCAGTATTCTTTTACTTATTATCTAGAGGATTTTCATTTGGAGTAAAACAAGTAATAAACGCGTTATTGAACTCAGCAATCTTTTTAATTTTCCTAAACTTAGGTGTAGCCCTTTCTCCTAACCCTGGATTAGTTGCAATAATGGTTTACACTCAGCCAATCTTTGTTTTAATTATAGAATGGCTAACTGGTAGTAAAGTGAAAATTAAAGGTACTATAGGAGTAGTATTGGGCGTAGTAGGCGTTATTTCTTCTGTCACATTATCTTTTAATTTAGGCATTATAATGGGATTATTGGCTGGAATATCTTGGGCTGGAGGAACTGTTTATTATTCGAGAAATTTAGTCAAAGAAGATATAGTTAAACTTAACGCATTTATGAGTGCAATTTCAATACCATTCTTAGCTTTAATAACGCCTATAGATTATTATTTTAACATCAATCCTTTATCAATAGCTCTACTTATCATAATAGCAATTTTAGCCCAAATATTGGGATTTTACTTCTGGTTTAATGGAGTTAGGGAATTGGGTAGTATTTACGCAAGTGTTGGGAGTTTACTAGTCCCGGTAATGGCTTATATTTTAAGTTATATTATACTAGGAGTTGTTCCAACCTTTAGCCAAATTATTGGGTCTATCATCACGTTAGTGGGTGTATACTTAGCATTAACTTCCTAATCTAACTTGTTTTATTTAATGCTTAAATACGTACAAAGGTAAAGAGTATCATGAGTCAGAAAGATTTTACAATTCCTATCACAAAAAGTGGAAAATCTCAGATAGTCTTCGAACCCCCTTGGTATTATGGAGTAACTTATATTGCAGCTCATGTCAAATTTTCTGAAGACTCTGCTAATCAACTATTGCCAGATTTTCTAAAGACTAATGGAGAAGGCTGGGTTTATGTAGCAGAATTCATATCAACGGCAGAGAGCAATTGGGATTATATGTATCAAGAGCCAGATTTAGTTCAATACATGGAGGGTGCTATAGGATTAAAAGTAAACTTTAATGGTAATAGTTATCTTTACTTTCCTTTCATGTGGGTAGATAAGGACTGGGCTTTAGTAAGGGGTTGGTTAGATGGTTACCCTAAGAAGATAGCTAAAATATCTATGACGAGATTACACCCATTATTACCTAAATACAATAAACCAGAACCTGGCTTAAAATTAGGCGGATACGTTGTAAGAAGTGGAGGGTCGATGTTTAGATTGCAAATTGAATTAACAGAAAAGGTAAATTCATTACCACAATTAGGACAATTCTTAAGCATTAGAAGATTTCCTAGTAGGGGTGAAAATGAGAGGATTTATATGAGGTAGTGAGTAGGGTTAGGGATGAGATCATATTAGGAGAGATTTGGAAGGGTAAGGCTAATTTAGAATTAGGGTGTTATGTTAATGATGAAGTTAACTTACTTAAAGTAGAAAACATTTTAGGGGGTTATTACTATACGGTCTACTTTAAGGTAACAAAGACAAAATTGCTAAGTAGTATCAAACTTGTAAAAAGCGTTTAAATAAGTTTTAAACATATTTGATTTGATAATTATTATTTTTTATATTGTTTTGAGAATTTATTACGAAATTCCATTTGTTTCATCATCTTCAAGGATTTTGAGGAATTTAACTAGTTTAGTAAGGTTACTTATTGCTAGACATAGTTAAATAAACTCCTATTAAGGTTATTGCAGAACCTATAGTTTCTAAAGGTGTTGGAATTGTTCTAAAGAAGGCATAAGTTAGAACGTAGGCCATAACTGGCACTAAAAGTGATCCAGCTCCAGCCTTTATACTTCCTAAATGTTTTATAGCATTGAACCAGAAATAAAATCCACCAACCTGTGACGTTAAGCCTAAAGTTATTAATAATATGATATTTATCAAATTTAATGTAAAGTGGAAGTCTAAAGGAGTTAAGGCTAGTAAGATAGGTAGTGATGATAACGTCATAAAAGCGTTTAGCTTTATTACATCTTGTTTTGCAACTTTTCTACGATAATAAACTGC
>JAVYOH010000056.1:0-10190 GCA_038734615.1 Saccharolobus sp.
GCAAGATGAATTAGGAGGTCAGTTAATATCATTATATCCAGAAAAAATTGTTTATGATGTAGGAGGAATTCCTGGTATTCAAGCATATGAACTAGCTCAAAGACTTATAGAACAAGCTAAGATGTTTGGACCAGAAATTAGGGTAAATGAATGGGCAGATTGGATAGAGAAAACAAATGATAACATGTGGATTGTAAAAACTGATAAGGGATCTTATAAGACTAAGACTATACTTATCGCGGCTGGTATTGGAAAGATAGTCCCATCACGATTAGGTGCTAAAGGAGAGATAGAATATGAAAACAAAGGAGTTTATTATACAGTTAGAAGAAAGAAAGACTTCGAAGGAAAAAGAGTGCTAATTGTAGGTGGAGGAGACTCTGCTGTTGATTGGGCATTAACATTAGCCCCTGTAGCAAAGTCAGTAACACTAATTCACAGAAGG
Organism: Saccharolobus sp.; assembly: GCA_038734615.1. Classification (GTDB taxonomy): domain Archaea; phylum Thermoproteota; class Thermoprotei_A; order Sulfolobales; family Sulfolobaceae; genus Saccharolobus. Next base: position 446 of record JAVYOH010000056.1, read on the forward strand.
GATCAATTTAGAGCTCATGAGAGAAGTGTTAAAGAACTTTTCAGTGTTGCTAAGGTTTATGTATGGCATGAGTTAAAAGAAGTCAAAGGGGATGGAAGCAAAGTTACACAAGCAATAATATTTGACAATAGAACTAAAGAGGAAAAAGTATTAGATATAGATAGTGTAATCATAAGTATTGGGTACAAGGGAGACCTAGGTAACATACCTAAATGGGGAGTAAATATGAAAGGAAGAGACATCTTAACTAATGGTAGAATGGAAACTAACTTACCAGGTGTTTATGCAGCAGGTGATATAGTACAAGAAGAAAACTCACCTAAATTAGCTTTAATAGCTGTAGGATTTGCACAGGCTGCAATAGCTGTAAGTGTTGCTAAGAAATATGTCGAACCCAGTGCCTCCTTATTTGCTGGGCATAGTTCAGAAATGGACAAGTTTAAATCAAAATAATTTTTTATATTCTTCAACGTATGAAAGCTATAAGACTTAATAAGATTTTCCCCGGTGTAAGAGGTTTTTACATAATAGGGGAAATTGCAATAATAAATCCAAAGCGTGTTGATGTAAATTATGAACTAGTTGCGAGAAAAATTATTGAGAACAATCCTAGGATAAAAGCAGTGTATCTAAAGAAAAAAGTTGGGGGAGAACTTAGGATTAATCAACTAGAATTTTTAGCTGGAATAAAAACTACAATTACAATTTATAAGGAAAATGGGATAAGATTTTACATAGATATTTCAAAAGCTTATGTAAACCCTTCTTTATCTGGTGATAGATTAAAAAATTTAGATCTCGTTATAGATGGTGATATAATCTTAGACGCCTTTACTGGATATGGAGCTATAGCCTTAAATTTAGCTCATAAAAAACGTGTATATGTAGTATCCGGGGATATTAATATAGATGGACTATATCTGTTAAAAAAATCTTTAGAACTTAACAAATTCAAAGGAATTGTAGATATAATCCAATACGATGCCCATTATCTGCCATTCAGGGATAAGGTCTTTAGGCTAACGTTTGGTGATAATCCAACAATGATATCAGAATTTAAGAATGAGCTTTGTAGAGTTTCTAAAGATGTTGTATTTTATATTCTATCAAATTTAGAAGAAGCTAAGAGACTGTTAGGCGAAACTAATTGGACAAAAATTAGAGATTACTCTAAAAATCTCTTCATCCTTAAGGGAATTATAAGATGCCAATAAATATACTTCCCCTTCCTCACCCTGCTTAAGATAGTCTATTATGTTCCTATTTATATCCTTAGCTGCCTTATCTGCAAATATCATCACAGTAGATTTTTCTACAAAATTAGACCTTCTAAAAACTAGCTTACGATCATCATTTAAGATAAATTTAGATGATCCTTTACCACGAATTACATCGAATAAATTTTTCACCCTTATTACTGCATATATAAAACTATCTCCTTTAGCTATTTTTTTAAACTCATCACTCAGATCATTAATGCTCTTGTCTGCCATTATCCCTATGATACAGTCTCCTCTTTCCGTTACATAATCATCTTTAGTTACCTCAAAAGTAGTTTTATGTAAAGCTCTTATATTATGGTGACCCTTTATCTTTATTCTTTCCACCGCTATCATTTTTAGCTAATATAAAAGTATATCCCCTTACCTCTATAAGCTTAGCTCCAACTAATTCTGCAACTTTTCTCGCAAATTCTCTCCTATCTTCAACTTCCTTATAATTTATTTTTACTTTAATAATCTTATGATAATCTAGCCTTCTTTTTATCTCATTTAATACTCCCTCATTAATTCCGTTTTTACCTATACATAAGTCTGCAGATCGCGCCTTAGCCTCCTTTATCAACTTTTTTAACTCTTGTGAGTACATACCTTCTTTGCCAATTACAAATTAGACATGTTCTAATTAAAATCTTTGATCTAATTCTCCTTCTTTCAGTTAAACCAATAATAAGTGGAGTATAGCATTTCCTACAAAATAATCTTTTATATCTCAATGGAATCTTTACCCTACCTTTCCTTGAATACATTACTGCTAATTTAACATACTCCCTAGCTAATTCTAAATTCCCATCCTTGGCAATAATTATCGATTGCTGAATCAGCCATATAATTCTATTCCTTATCTTATCTTTTCTTGCCATAATAACTACTATAAACCCCCTCTTTCTAAAATAAGCTAATGAAAATAAATATTATACTCTTGGAATCTAGTGTAGAACTAGTGCCTAAGGAAATAATAAATCATCCTTCAGTAGTAAAAAATGCAAAGAGAAGAGGGAAAAGACCAGAAGATACGTTATTGGACATATCTTTACATTATTCTGCAATGAAAGATTTAGAAAATAGACATAAAAGAGGCAGACCAGATATAGTGCACCAAGCATTACTTATAATGTTAACAGACCCAGTTATTAAAGGAGATTTTTATATTCATACTATTGATTCTAAAATAATTAAAATAAATCCAAATATGAGACCTCCTAAAAATTATATAAGGTTTGTAGGATTAATGGAGCAGCTATTAAAGTATGGAAGAATTCCAATAAATGAAAAAGAACCTTTAATGGAAGTTACCGACTTATCTTTAGAGGATTTGCTAAATAAATACGATTTAGCATTATTGTCTGAAAACGGTGAAAAAATATCCCCAGAGGAGTTATGTAAACTTGGGGATAAATGGATATTAGGAATAGGAGCTTTTCCTCATGGTGATTTTTCAGAAGAAATCAAAAAAAGTTCTAAGAAAATATATTCTATAAGCAGATATCAATTAGAGACACAGCAGGTTATATGTAGAATATTTTCAGCTTGTAGTCAAATTCTAGAATGATTATGAGACTTTAGCCTTAATAACTACTATACCTCCAGGGATTGCTTCAACTTCTTTAATACTTAAACTATAAGCTTCTGCAATCTTAGCGAAAATTCTACTTGCACATAAAGTAGATGCTGCACTGAATCCAGAACCAGTTATTCTAACTTCTAATAGATCTCCATGATTTTTCGCTATCACATTTCTGATAGGTAGTATACTTTTTATACTATTATATAAATTGAGTAACTCGTCTAATGTAGAAGCCTTAGATTTTAAAAATGAACCAATTTGCTGGCCAACTTGTTCACATATAGTCTCATACTGTTTACTATCTTTCTCAAACGCTAATTGAACCAAATTTTCCAAATACCAACTAGTAACTGGAATTATATCAAGCGCTTTAGACATTATATAATAATCCACCAAAATTTCTAAAGTATTTGTATCTTCTCCTTCCTTTAATAATTTCAATAAAGCCTTTAACGCTGCATTTGTAAGAGAATATATAGTATAACCTCTCTTTTTAGCCTCTTCTTCCAATTCTTCTACTAGTTCCGCATTAGCTGCTATATTAACTCTTGGCATAAGTTAACCTAGAAGAAATTAGTAAACTACATATTTATATTTAGCCCTATCAGAATTTTGGCTTATTAAAAAATTATATGTGTGGAGTAAAAAGTATTATATCAGCTATTATAAACAATATTAATAATATTATGAATCCTCCAAGATACCAATTATCGGTAAGTAATGATTTAATCAAATCTCCCCAACTTTCTATTTCCTTCTTCTTTTCAGACATATTTTTCACATCAATATTATTACTCTTACTTATTTATAACCTTTACTCTAATAAAAGTTTATTTTTAAAGTAAGAATTCAAAAAATCGTTACATATTTGACTAAGTATAATTATCATATACATCATTTAGACTACATGATTAACTAGAATTTCAAATATAATAAAGAGAAGTTCTGGTTAAGATTAGTCTATTAAACAGGCTTATATTTATGCTAAGATTCCAAATAATAAATTCACAAGAAATAAATAACAATTTTACTAAATTAAATCTATACTCTTAACTTTAGGTAAGATCCCCCTTTCCTCTGTAAGTTTATAGAAAACTTCTAGGCCTTTTCTTATCTGTTCTACTGGAACATTGTATTCTTGTATATCAGCCCAAATTGTTTTCCTAATAATTTCTTCCTCTATATCAGCCTTTTGCGCTTCTCTCATAATTTCTGCATCTTTAGGTATTATCTCATCTAAATGTGCCTCAGCATATTTCTTACTTTTCTCATAGATCTCCTTAAATTTAATAGCTAAATCCTTTCCATATTCCGTTGTAATTACTACCATTCCCATTGGCATTGGAGCATCATTAGCTATACTCTTCCACATATCCCACATACTACCTAATCTAACTACATTTATACCTAATTTCTTTAATGCATACATCATCTTTATCTCATGTACTGCTACCAATACATCTCCTTCTCTTCCTAAAGCCTTTATCTCATCTAAAACTCTCCTAACAATTACTAATTTGCCATATTTACCTATTAATAACTTATAGAGAGTAAATGCTGTAGTATTTTGACCATGAACTATTAACCTACTCTTCTTTATTTCATCTGATTCATCTCTCTAATTCCTAAAATTGGCATACCGGTTATTCCGTCCACTGCAGTAGCCACAGCATTGCTTAAAATATAATAATCGCCTTGTATAAAGGGATACATAGCAACAGAGGGTACTGAAACATCAACCTCTTTCTTTAGCACTGCCTCATTTATATCTTGAACTGTAGGTATTATCTCGAACTCTAAATTAAATCCTTCTGACTTTATTTTACCCTCAATTAATGGTATAAAAGGATATAAATCATCTGAATCAGCTAACGCGCCTACGCGTATAGTCACCATATATTAAAATTTTATTGAAAGAATATAAGTATGAATTAAGTATGATAGTATCCGTAGGTACAAAAAACCAAGTAAAAATTTCTGCTGTAAAAGAAGCCTTAGATATATTAAAATTGAAGTATGATCTAGTAAGTGTAGAAGTTGATAGTGGAGTAAGTGCACAGCCTTTTTGTGATGAAACTTATGTAGGAGCTCGTAATAGAGCATATAATGCACTTAAGGCTGTAAATGCTGATATAGGCATAGGGATCGAGGGTGGTATATGTTATATTTATAATAGATTCATTGCAAATGCTGTCGTTTATGTTGCAAGTAAAGATGGTATAGAAAATTTCTCAATTTCTGCATCTTTTACTTTACCCAAATCTATAGTAGTCTTAGTACTTAATGGTAAAGAGTTAGGAGAAGCTACAGATTCAGTATTTAATGTAAATAATAGTAAGATGAGTGAAGGCGCAGTAGGATTGCTCACAAAAGTCATAGACAGAAAAATGTTATATGTGCAACCTATCATAATGGCACTTTATCCTTTATACAATAAAATAGACTGATTATAATTAATTTTAATAATATTCCTTATTAACTAATTTCTTAAATAAAATTCCTATTTCTGGCAATTTAACTACATCATGTTCTGAAGGCCTAGGAATAGTTGCTAAAAACACACCGTATTCCTCATGATCATTTTCATTTTCGCTTTTTGGTTCACCGTAGATTGAGAAAATGATATAATCATCGACTTTGTGAACTATTTTCCTTACAGCATTATCTACTAATTCATATATTTTGCACTTAGACGAATTATCTCTATGAAGAATTCTATCTATTGCTGTTATTGAAGCTATAACTGGCTTACTTTCTACGCTCTCCAATATTGCTTTTAACACCTTATCTATTTCCTCTTCTGCTGGTAAAGAATAGTCATATGGAATGCTTACATTACCATAAGTTGGATTAGTAATAGGTATGTTTATAGGTATTGAATCAGTTTCCTTAATGAGCTTAGGTTTATCGTTAATTGGAAAATTGTTATCCTTAATTTCCATCATTTCTAATACTGATAACCATGATGATTTAGGATCCTGGGGTTTCTTATTACTTACAACTCCTCTATAGGTACTGCTAAATAAGGTAAATAGAGTCCTTGGATTACACTTCATGAAACTTGAATAACTAAGACCGTCTATGCCTAATAGTATTGGATTGATTTCTATCACCACTTATTCTAATAACGATTTTAGCCTATACTCAATCTCTTCTCTAGGTACTGCGCCTAAAACAGCATCCACTGGTTCTCCATTCTTGAATAATATTACCGTAGGAAGACTCATTACACCATATCTTGCTGCTATATCGGGATTTTCATCAGAGTTTAGCTTTCCAAATCCAACCTGAGGATAGTCCTTTGCTAATTCCTCTATTACTGGAGCTAAAATAAGGCAGGGAGCACACCATTCTGCCCAAAAATCAACTACTGCAACTTGGTTATTTTTAATGAACTCATCGAAATTCTTAGAATCTAAATGTACTACTTGTCCATTTTTCTGCTTTTTGTTACTAATCATTTGCTTAAACTTTTCACTCAGTATCTTCTGCAATTCTGGGTCATTTATCTCATCAGTCATAAGTGATTATATATAGTATTCATTTAAAAAGTTTTTATCATATAAAGAAATTAGACATGACAAAACTTATAATAGTAGGAAGTGGAATAAGTGGCTTGTTAACCGCATTAATGTATAGTGGAGACTCAATAATTCTTGAAAAGGAAAAGGAAGTAGGAAAAAATTCTAAAGCAAGCTTATGGTCAATATTTCCACCATTATGCGGTGCTCACAAAGAGGAGTGCGAACAAGCAATCAAATTATATGAAGAAATATGCGAGAAATATGGAATTTATTGCAAAAAGACACATATTTTAAGAGTAGCAAATAACAGATTAGGAGGAAAAATAATAGATAAAAAAGAGATAAAAAGTTTCGAATTACAGCTAAATTTGGAAGAAGCAGAGCTTTTTGATAATGGATTCTTTGTAGAAGGAGAAGAATTAATTAGCTCTATTAGTACCGATTTAAACATAGAAACAATGTCACAAGTAGTTAATATTAGAGTTGAGAATAATGAAGTGAAATACCTAGAAACTAATAGAGGTATAGTTAAGGGTGATTTTTATATTCTAGCTACTGGCTACCTAACTTCGAACTTACTTTCTAAAATAGGGTTAAACCTAACCATAACACCTTACAAAGGCCATTTAATAATAATGAGAAAAGTAGGACTAAATGGGATATTAATAGTAAACGATAGAATTGCTGTTGAAGGTAAAAATTTATATCTTAATGGTGATTCTTTTCCTACCTCATCCTCAGAGGTTGAATATAATGAAATTTCAAAAACTATTAATGAAATAGGAAAAGTGTTAAAAGTTGATACTACTAATTTTGAAGTAAGAGTGGGATTTAGGAGTGTATCAAGTGATGGAGAGCCTATAATTAGAAAAATCTATTCTAATATGATAGTAGTGACTGGATATAAATTTGGATTCGCATTAGCTCCTATATTTGCAAAAAGAGTTATTGAGATGATTAAAAGTGAACATTAAATTAATTTATTCAAATCTAGATCCAGTAGGTAATGTAATAAAGAAGTTAGGGTATGGATTTGAGGAAATAAATGAGGATGTAATAAATTTCACATATGAGAAAGGTGACGCAATAGTAATTTTCTCTAGACATCAGAGTAAAAAAGGTATACCTTCACTTACAGTCCATTATCCCGGAAATCCTACACACGAGACAATGGGTGGGGAACCTAAAAAACTAGGCATAGCCTACCCTAAATTGCTAACTTCGATTTTTAGAGAAATTAAAAAATTGAATATTGATATTGAAAAAACATTAGAGGCAACGCATCATGGACCAACCCATCAGCGTATTCCAATAATATTTGTAGAGGTTGGAAGCGAAATGAAGTATTGGACTAATGAAAAAATCGTTAAAATGGTAGTTGATTCTACAATTAAAGCCATAGATAATGTAAACGAAATATATTGCAAGGATTTTATCGTAGGTTTTGGTGGCACACATTATCCTAAACCCTTTAATAATTTAGCTGATGAAAATTGTATAGGCCATATAATTTCAAAACATTATATTGATAAAATAGATGATGAGATAATACTACAAGCAGTTAAAAACTCTATTAATAGTATCAATAAAATAGTTTTGGATAGTCTAAATGCTAGTCAAAGAGAACATGTTATGAGAGTTTTACGTAACCTTAATATTGGCATTGAGTTTAGATAGTAATTGGGTAGTTAAAATAGGTGAACCTATACTTAAAACTTTACAGTAATTAGGAGTTTTACATCGTAAAATAGTGAAGCTAGCGTTTGGAATCTTTATACCCCAAGCAGATATGTCGTCCATTTTTAGAAAATAAGAAACTATTGCTCTTATGGGATCTGAGTGTGATACAGCAACTATTATATTTTCTCTATTTACTACTGACTCAACAAAACTTTTCATTCTCTTCATCATACTTTCCCAACTTTCTAAGCCTTTAACCTCAATTTGCTTTTTTAATAATTTCAATTTCCAGTGGTCATTAGGATCAAATACTGAATTATTTAACTCTCCTAAATACCTTTCTCTTAGTCTCTCATCAACAATAGGGGAAAGTCCTAATATCTCACCTATAGTAAGCGCTGTCTGATAAGCCCTTAATACTGGGCTAGTATAAATCTTTTCTACCCTTAATTTTAAAAGTGCATTACCAACTTCTTTAGCCTGAGAAATACCCTCTTCTGTTAAGGGATAGCTATTAGTGTCATGACTAAGTATCTTATTAACATTTGCCGTACTGAGACCATGTCTAACGAAAATTATTACAGACATCATATAGTCAATACATAATCTAATTTATTAGTTTAATTTTAATATGGTAATGTAGATGGAAACATGGTCTCAATATTCAAGAGAAAGAAAGATAATACTAGTGCTAAGGAAAGCGTAAGATTATTATTTGCTTCAGATATTCACGCATCTTATACTGTATTTAAAAAATTTCTAAATGCAGGAAAAATATATAAAGTAGATGGACTAATAATAGGTGGAGATATAGCGGGTAAAGCACTTGTACCTATAATTGATTTGGGTAATGGAAAATATAATGTAAACGAAAAAACTATTACATCAAATGAGCTAAATACAACTATAGAACGTTTCAAAAATGAAGGAACCTATTATACTATTTTAAGAAAAGAAGAGTTTGAAGAAGCATTACAAAACAAGAAACTTCAAGATGAATTATTTAAAAATGCAATTGTTAATATGATATATGATTGGATTAAGATTGCAGAAGAAAAATTAAAGGATTATAAGATACCTTTGTTTATAAATCTTGGAAATGATGATCCAGAATACATATTTGAAATATTAAAACAGAGCGAAATATTTAAGGTAGGTGAAGGAGAAGTAATTGATTTTAAAGGTTATGAAATCGTATCTTATGGTTACGTTAATCCAACACCATGGAACACATTTAGAGAAAAGAAAGAAGAGGATATATATTCAGATCTAAAGAGAATAGTCTCAAAGATTTCCAATTATTCTTATGCTATATATAATTTCCATGCTCCACCTTATAATACTAATCTTGATAATGCTCCCCTATTAGATAAAGATCTTAAGCCTGTAGTTAGAGGAGGAGAAATAGTTTATAGCCACGTAGGTTCTACGTCAGTAAGAAAAATTATCGAGGAAACTAATCCACTATTAGGACTGCACGGACATATACATGAATCTAGAGGATTTGATAGGGTTAAAAATACATTAGTAATCAATCCTGGAAGTGAATATAATAGTGGAATGTTGCATGCCGCTCTCATAATTTTGGAGGATAATTCAGTAAAAGCTCACCAATTCGTATTGGGATAACTTTTCATGTATGCTTATTTATCCTAACTTCACTTATTAATAATATGCAATTAATCGTCAAAAAT
>JAVYOH010000057.1:0-10073 GCA_038734615.1 Saccharolobus sp.
TATATGGTGAATATAAAAATGGCAGAGAAAGTCAGATTCCCAGATGGGAGAGAAGTAGACATACACGAGTTTATATCATTTATGTACGGACTTTCTAAGAGTGATGTGGAAGTGCTACATATTTTATTACAAAATGGAAAGATGACAACTGATGAGTTAGCAGAAAAGTTAAATGTAACTAAAGCATCAATAAGCAAAGCGTTAAATAACTTATTGGATAAAGGTCTAATCCAAAGAGAAAAAGCACCAGTTGAAAAAGAGGAGAGGAAAGGAAGACCTAACTACATATATTGGACAGATAAGGATAAACTGTATAGAAAACTAGAGAGCGACCTAGAGAAACTTGCTGGAGCAATAAAGGAAGCATTACAAAAGCATACTGCAGTATAAGTAGTTATTTAAATTTTCAGTCCACCTTAGTTTTTAATGAACAAAAATAATAAACCAATAAGGCAAATTTTGTCTATTCCCAATTTCGGTACTTGTGTAGAATGTGGTAAAGAAGTAGAAGATGCAGAGTTTATTTTAGTTAACAAAAATAAAGCATATCTATTCTGTTCTAAGAGCTGTTTTAGAAAATGGTTAAGAGAAACTAGAATCCATTATGGTGATTAAGTTGATTTTTGTTTCTCTTCTTGCTTCTTAGGTTTCTTAATTCTCTGGATAGAAATCTCAAAAAAGTACTTCTCATCATTTCCTTCGCATTGCCTTGTTATTAACGTCTCAGATTTGTTAAATGGAGTACACTTGACATCTTTATCCTTTACTAGATCGTTAATGAAATTTCTTGCATTAATCAACTTCCTAAACTTTCTCTCTATAGTAGTTTCTCTTCCTTGTTTTTCAATCTTAGCCTTAAGATTATACTTTACAACTTTCATAAGTCATGCTATTCTAATCAAATTTATAAGTTTGATTATGTAGCTTTAACTTGAATGCTACCGGTTATCTCAACTAGTGGAGTAATATCATTAGTGATAGCATTTTTATTAGGATTATTAATAGGCTTATTGGTAAGAAAAATTATCCAAATAGGACTAATACTATTAGCAATAGTAATAATATTAATAGTAATAGGATACATTTCTCCTCAACAGGTTATTAATTTCCTAAGCTCAATTATAACTCAATTACCGCATATATTATCAAAAGCTGAATCATTAAAATCAATAATTCCTTATGACTCAATAGCTTTCATAATAGGATTCATAATAGGAATAATAAAAGGGTAAATTACTTTATAATATTAACAAGATCTTGCAATTTTTCCTTTAGATTACTAATTTCCTTTTTAATTTTCTCATTTTCTTCTATAATAGATTTATATTTTTCTTCACATTGCTCTTCTGTAAGATACCTTATTATCCTTATATTACTAAAATTAAGTTTCTTATTCTCATCATCATATTCTGCCTCTAACGTTATTTTTATCACGTCTAGCTTATTTAATTTCATTTCCTCTACAATTTTAGAATATAATTGTTTATTTAGTTCACTTATATCTCTAATTATTACATCCTTTGGAACGAATTTACTGAATGCTACTAATGTCACTCTCCTTAACTTATCAGCATACCTCGCTGCTATAATTAGCCCAGTGCTTAATTCGAATTTATTCTTACCCAATGCAGATACTCTACTCGTAGTTTGTTCATATTCTTCAGCTCTTTCCATATCACGATTGATTTCTTCAGACATCAATAATATAGTAATTCTTCTAGAAATATAAATTTTCATGATATTTTTTAACTCCTTACCTAACCTGATGAAAGCCTCGCACTTTAGGGCGGGGAGGAGGTCAGCTAACTTATTTAACCATAATAGATCCGTCTTCGTTTATAATGACTTGCATAGGATCTTTTATAGATATGAGAACTTCAGATAGTTTAAGAGTCTTGTTAATTCCAAGCTCCTTAAACACATTATTAACTATTTTCTCTAAACCTATAAAAGGAATTGAGGATCTTAGCTTCCTAGATAATATTACATCCGAAAATTCATTACATATCATCATGTTAAGTTCTTTGCACTTATTCCTAAGGTCACTAATTTTTATTGGTATTGAGCTATCTTTTATACAAGATTTCCATTGAATCAAATTTCTCATAGCTCTAAAAGAATTTGATGAAAGTGATATCTCATCAAGCCTTAGATATGCAGATATCGCTAATGATAGAAATGTAAATATAGCCTTTCTTAACCTCTCACAAGTAAAAGGTGTTAGTTTAAATACTAAATTTTCTGGAAATTTTCCACAAATTATATTAGAATCGTATAGAAGGTAGTAACATATTGGGTCCCCTTTCTCACATAGTGTCCTAAGAGTATCCTCATTAGCAATTATTGGAGAATAGCCTAAACTCCCCAATTCTAGAAGAATTTCCTTGTTATCTGTTATTGCAAAGATATTTATATCAGAAATTCCTTCAATAAAGTCCTCTTGTCTAGTATAGGAGCCAAAATACGCTAATAGTTTAACTTTTTTACAAATTTCGAGAAGCTCACCCATCATACTAAATATATTTACATACTAATTATAATTTATCAATCTAGCATCATACTAGCTTATTAGTTTAAATACTATCGTAAATGTTTTTGTCTAGAAGACTAATGTATAAGTATGCCAAATAAGTTTTCATATAAGGATACTGAATTATACTACTATCCATTAAAAGAATTGGAAGATCATGGTTATAAGATCAATGATCTACCATATTCCATTAAAATACTAGTTGAAAACGTGTATAGAAACCTTGATGCGAATAAAATAACTGAGGAACACTTAGATGCAATAGCCAATTGGAAAGTAGGAAAAGAATTAGCATTTATTCCAACAAGAGTAGTGATGCAAGATTATACTGGGGTTCCATTGCTAGTAGATTTAGCTGCCATGAGGGATAAAATGGTAAAAATGGGGAAAGATGCTACTATTATAAATCCTATAATACCTGCTGATCTAGTAATAGATCACTCAATTCAAGTTGATTATTTCGGAACAGCTTACTCATTGGAATATAATATGAAAAAAGAATTTGAAAGAAATAGAGAAAGATACCAATTCCTAAAGTGGGCCCAAGCAGCATTTAGAAATTTAAGAGTAGTCCCACCTGGAAAGGGAATAATACATCAGGTTAATTTAGAGTATTTAAGCACTGTTATAACGAAATCTGAAGTTAAAGGTGTTTTAACAGCTTATCCAGAAGTAATTATAGGTACTGATTCTCATACTACGATGATAGAAGGTTTAGGAATATTAGGATGGGGTGTAGGAGGGCTAGAAGCTGAGGCCGTATTGCTTGGAGAGCCATATTATATGAATGTACCAGAAGTAATAGGCGTAAAACTCACTGGCGAAATACAAGAGGGTGTAACGCCTACAGATGTAGTATTATACATAACTGAATTATTGAGGAAAAAGAACGTGGTAAATAAATTCGTAGAATTTTTTGGTCCATCATTGGCGCATCTATCAGTCCCAGATAGGGCTACCATAGCTAATATGGCTCCAGAATATGGCGCTACTGCTGCCTATTTCCCAATTGATGATAATACAATAAGCTACCTTACGCTCACAAATAGAGATGGTGAGTTTGTTAAGGAATACGCTAAACTTCAAGGAATATTTTATGATAATTCAAAAAATATAAGATATAGTGAAGTGGTAGAGGTAGATTTGAGCAAAATTGAACCGTCTATAGCTGGCCCAAGAAATCCAGATGAGAGAATAAGTTTGAAAGATGTTAAAAATAAGCTAAAGAAAGAAGATAGAAAAAAGGGAAAATATATAGAAGATAATTCTGTAGTTTTAGCTGCAATAACTAGTTGTACAAATACATCTAATCCTACAGTAATGTTAGGAGCTGGAATTTTAGCTAAGAAAGCAGTTGAACTTGGCTTAAGATCTAAACCTTATGTTAAAACTAGTACTGCTCCAGGATCACCCGTTGTTGCTGAGTACTTAAAAGAAACTGGTTTATTACCGTATTTAGAAGCTTTAGGTTTTCATATAGTAGGCTTTGGCTGTACAACATGTATAGGTAATGCAGGTCCTTTACCTAAGCATATAGAGGAAGATATAAAAAATATGAATATAGAAGCGTATGCAGTAATTAGTGGAAACAGAAATTTTGAAGGAAGAATAAACCCATTATTAAAGGGTACTTTCCTAGCCTCGCCAATATTAGTTGTAGCATACGCAATAGCAGGAAGAATAGATATAGATTTCTCAAGTGAACCTTTAGGCTATGATCCTAATGGTAATCCAGTTTATTTAAAGGATATATGGCCCTCTCTAAAGGAAATTAACGCTTATATGAATCTTGCATTAAATCCAGAATTATTTAAGAGAAAAGCTAATATATTTGAAGGAAATGAATTATGGAACTCCTTAAAGACTCCCCAAAGTGAAATATACAAATGGGATGAGCAATCAACTTATATAAGAGAACCTCCATGGTTCACTGAAGAAGAGACTAATGAATTACAAGACATAATAAATGCTAGAATTTTATTGTTACTAGGAGATAAAATAACTACAGACCATATATCACCAGCTGGACCAATAACTCCAGACTCACCAGCTGGGCTATATCTGAAAAAACTTGGAGTATCAGATCTGAATACCTATGGAGCTAGAAGAGGAAATCATGAAGTTATGATAAGAGGAGGATTCTTCAACCTTAAGCTAAAGAACTTACTTGTAGACAAGGAAGGTGGATATACTATACATTTCCCAGATAATAAGGTAATGACTGTATACGAAGCTGCTATGCAGTATAAGAAGGAAAAAGTACCATTAGTGATAGTTGCGGGAAAACAATACGGAAGCGGTAGTTCAAGAGATTGGGCTGCGAAGGTCACAAAATTGCTAGGAGTTAAAGCAGTTCTAGCCGAAAGTTTTGAGAGAATACATAGAAGCAACCTCGTAGCTATGGGTGTATTGCCAATAGAGATTCCCGACTGGAGAACATTAGGCATAAAGGGAGATGAATTAGTCAATATTTATATAGGAGATCTTAAGGTTAGAAAAGAAGTTCCAATAGAATTCGTAAAGTCTGACGGCACTAAGATTACTACTAAAGGTATTATAAGAATAGACAATAATGCAGAATTAACTTATGTTAAAGAAGGTGGAATATTAAATTATGTCCTTAAGAAATTCTTAGAATATGAAAGGAAAAGTTAGAATAAGGGGAATTTACGCTACAGCTTTAACATACCTTTTTTCTTCCTTATCATACGAGATCGTACAACAATCTTTACAAATTGCAGAAAGATTAATGCAAGAAGTAAAGAATTTACCCGCAGACATAACTATAAAGGATAGTGAGGATAAGGGCAGAATAATCGTTATGGGGAATAATATTGTATACGATGATCTGATAAACATCTTCAAATATTCCTTTATTTGGAAAAGTCCAGTAAAATTGTACTCAGTAATAGAGAATATTGAGAATTGCACTTATATGAATTTTAAGGTAAATCCATGTATTAAAGAAGGATTAGTAGTTAAAGTATCAGAAGATCAAATAATAGTAAGTGAAGTAAAAGCGGTAAGTAAGTACGCTATGGTATGGAGAGGAAAAGGATTTACTACTTTTTCAGAACATATTAACGAGGATGACGAGAAATTAAAATTATTAACATTAAGTAAACCATTGAATAGAAAGGGGTATAATGTTAAATGGAGGAGTAACGCTAAATTCGCAAACATGTTCGAATTAAAGGAAGATTTGGAAAGATTAGTGTTAAAGTACGAAAATAAAGATTTCAAAGATCAAGGTGAAGATTTCTATCTTATAACACTATCCTTGCCAGACAAACTCCATTTGGATGAAATAAGAGGAAAAATTACTAATACGGTAAAATATCACCATATGCTAAAAATGAGTTATGGTAAGGAAGTTGACTTAGTAGAAGAAAATAGACAAGATTCGCTAAAATTAATGGAAAATCTTATAACAGATTTTATGGAAATAGAACATATAAAAGCTAATGGACAGATAATTCATTTAAAGGGAGGTAAGGTTTTAGATAAGAGCATTAATCAAAACGAATACAAAATAACACTTAAACGATACCTTAAGGAGAATGGAATACTAGATGGGATAGGAAAAAAGATACAATATGGGGATTATGATATAGTAGAATATAATTCGAATAAGTGGTATCAATTACATAAATATTATGATGCTAATAGCAACCTTAAGGGAATATACATTAATATATCGACTCCTCCAGAACTGCTTAAGGGAAAAATAAGATATCTTGATCTAGAAATAGATATTGTTATAACTGATTCCGAGGTATACGTATTAGATGAAGAAGAATTTAGTAAAAAAAGTAAATACATGAGTCCTTTTCTAGTAAGTAAAGTAAGAGAAATTGTATCAGATTTGTTAAATATGTATAAACAAAATAGATTGGTATAATTTAATTCAAATAATATATGTTATAGTATCAAATATTTATAAAAAGCTATAAATAGATGATTAAAAAGTATTCAATTTCAAAGGGAAATATATAATGATAAATCATGTTTTTGTTCAAAACATTTGATCTTGAAAAAAGAAATTATTAAATATTACCAAGTAGAGAATATACATATGAAACTCTTTGGAATAAATATATCATCACTAATATCCCCAGAGACCAATTATGTAGTAACTGATTTTGAATTTGTAAACAGTTTAGCAGATGATTTCCCAACATTTGCATCTCTAGATGCTAATCATAGAATATTACGTAAGCTTATATTAATTAAAACACCTAAATTTAATTTTAACTTTTACCCAAATTATAAATATACAATAAAAGTAAAAAATGCTGATAACACATTAGCCTCACTTAAAGGCAGCGAGAAAATCATAGTAGGCTTAAGGGCTAACAAATCTCTAATAGGTAATAAGAGAGGGATAACTACTAAACTATATTTCTTAGGGATAAAAAATAATGAGCCTTACAGACTATTAATCCTAAATGATATACCCATAATAGCGACGAATAAAGAAGATTTAATGAATCAACTGAAATCGTTCATTGAAGAAACTTACAATGTAAAAATTTCTAAAATACCTACAGTAATAGATGGAGTTAGATACAAAGAAAAGGTAGATGCAAAAATAGTAGATGTGGATTATTATTTAGTCATTATTCCCTAAGTTTTCTGGTAACCTCGCTAGTTACTTCTTTAGATAATCTTTTAGTTTGTTCTACAGAGCCTAATCTTTTGGTAGTTTCTAGCCCTTGAGATAGCCTTTTAGTAGTTTCAATGAAATCTATTCTTCTCGTTTGTTGTGCTATTTCATTCATTTGTGATAAAGTTCTGGTTGCTTCAACTAGTTGCTCAGATTGAACTTGCTTGGCATACTTATCTAACAATTCGTAATATCTATATTCATTAATAAGGTCTGTATTTATAGATGATAAAAAGGTGTTTTGATCTTGAGCTTTTTTAATATGAATGGGATATACTAAGGTCTCTTGCTTTTCAGTAACTGGATCCTCGTAATTTACTCTTATAGTTAAGAAATTGCCCTCATAGTTTGCGGGTAAAAATGTTTCACCAAATATTTTAATAATGTTCTCTATACCATTAATTCTAACTGGTAAACTAGAGTAATTAAGGAGCTTTATACTGCCTTCTGCGACTATATCTATCGTAATATTTTTGGCAGCTATTTGAGTCACAGCTTTTTGAGGTAATTTTTGTGGTATCTCACTAACGTCTGAAATATGATACACCACACCACTTGTCTTATCGCTAATCGCTTTTAACAATGCTTCATTATAATCATCGCCTATCCCAAACGAATATATTTGCATGTTTTCATAATAAGAAATCTTGAGATAATTTTCCAAGTTAGTTTCGTCTGTTGGATTTCCATCAGTTAAAAGTAATAGATATGTTGGCATTTTATACTTTTTTGCAATATTATTAGCAGTTAAAATTACAGTATAAAATGCCGTTTGACCTCCAGCCTGGATTTGCTCTATTTCATTAGATAAGTCTAATGGATCTACATACTCTTTAATAACCTTGACAGAAGAGGAGAAGGTTATGAATGAAACCTTATTACCATTAGGTATACGTTTCAATAATTCTGTTGCACCTTTTTTAGCTAATTCTATTTTATAACCAGTCATAGATCCACTCGTATCTAAAGCTATTATATAATGAAATCCAGTAGCTGATCCAAGTTTTTCTGGTACTAATAATATTTTAAATAAATATCTTATATCTGCATTATAGGAATATTTATGGCTTACATCAACTTTTAATGAAAGAGTCATGATATTTCACCTACACATACACTTTTTCAAAAGAACCTTCTTTCTTCATAACTAAAATTCCAGCTCTCATATTATGATACTTGCTCGAAAAAACTGTGATAACTTTACCATTCATGTCTTCTCTAAACCCATCAGCTACTTCATGCCCTCTTATTATACCATTTAATTGATTATCAGAAAGAAATTTTTCTACTGTACGCTCCCCAAAATAATAAATTCCTTCACCCCTTATATTAGGTAGAAAATCTACATCACCTAAGCCCTCTCTTGGATCGTTCCAAAGTAATTGGAAAGCTATCGGATTATCTGGATTAATATCTGGTCTAGGTAATCTCTTTATATCTTCCACTTTTTCTAGGTTAATGGCTAAACCTCCATGAACACAAAAATATCCATTTACTACCACTGCATAGGGCATGTAAGAGAAAAGCTGAACAAACATATCATATTGATCCTCTCCCAATTTTTGTCTTACCTCTTCTTTAAATCCATAATATTCATTAGTTAAAGGACTTTCATGATTTCCTCTAAGTAATATAACCTTGTTAGGATCTTCTATCATTCTACTTAATAATAAAAGTAAATTTTCTAATTGATCTTTACCCCTATCCACGTAATCTCCTAAAAATACTATAAGATCGGCTTTATCAGAAAATTCTGAAAAAACCTTAGTCGTGACATCTAATGCGCCATGAGTATCTCCAACAAAAATTACATTCCCATCTATCTTCAATTCTCCAACGAATGGGGAATCAAACCTAGATTTAAATATTTCAATAGACTTATCTACAATATCCTTAACATTTTCTAGACTTATCATTCTCCCACTATTCTTATCACAGTATTGTTACCCAGTTTTATAATTGAATTTGGTTGAACCTTCATCTTACCCTTAACGGGTTGAAACACTTTACCGTCATAAATATAGGTTCCATTAGTGCTGTTCAAATCTTCAATATAAAGCTCACCATTTTCTAAACTTATAAGCGCATGTTTTCTAGATACTTCTGGATCAGGAATTACTATAACATTCTCTGGACTTCTACCTATGGAAATTGTAGGAAATATTGAGAATTCTAATGGTAATTTTGTCTTATTGAATGCCGGATTTGGAGTATTTATAAAAAGTAAATAATAGTTAACAGTAACCTGTTGAGTTACTGGCTGGGTAGTAATTTGATTTGCCTCTTGTCCAACTGAAGGATTTGTAGATACTTGCTGTTCAACAGGTTGAGAAGGTGTGATTGGTTGTTCAGCTGAGGATTGGTTTTGCTGTTGCTCGACTTTAGAAGGTTGAGGCGTAACCGATTGTTGTTCTGCTTGTGGAGTTGGCTCAATTGGAGATTGTGAAGGTTGGTTTTGTTGAATTACTTGCTCAGTCCTTTTAGTTCCGCATTTAATGCAAAATAATGAGTCGTCTGAATTATCATAGCCACAAATTGGACATTTCCATGTCATGTTTGTATAAAGTGTGTCATAGTACTTAAAAATTTCTGATATAATATTTCATGCATGACTGTAGACATCATGATAAAACAGACTCATAATTATATTTACTCTCATTCACCAATTGAAATCGGATTTAAGATATACATAACGCCATTAAAAACTGCCATTAATAGAGGTACTCATTATATTATTATGATAGATAATAGTCCATCAATGCAAGGTGAGAAGTTAAATATCGCTATTCAATCTGCCAAAAAGCTTTTATCTGAATTGCCAGAAGGAAATTTTGTAACTTTAATAACCTTCTCCAACCACCCAGAAATAAAATATCA
>JAVYOH010000058.1:0-10068 GCA_038734615.1 Saccharolobus sp.
GTTGGATATTAACTCATCCTGATATCTTTGTTTTTAAATTTAATAAATTTATGTATATAATTAATTGCTCTTTGTATGCTAATAGAATTAAATTTATGCTTTACCAATTGTAGAATTCATTAGGTAAAAGGAATCATATGCTAATAATATTTAATTCTCGATCGAGCAAATTCTTTTAACGCATTATACGTAAAAGCCTATCTCACTTCATTGTGAATATATCTAAGCAGTCACTAATGGTAGTTAAGGTTAGCATATCTAACATATTATACCTTTGGGAGTGGATGTTTTCAATTTCTTTAAGTTGTAAGGATTAAGCCTGAATAGATTCTGAGGCAATTTGAAGGATAGTTTTAACTTTAATCAATCTGAGGCAGTTCTGCTATTTCTTATTTTCAGATAAATTGTTATCTTCTTCAGTAATTTGTTTTATAATTTGATTTAAAGTATCTTTGCTTATTTCTAATACTATGTGTAATGAGTGTGCTATGTTTGCGAATTTTAAAGGAGCTGAGGACATTATAATTTTATCATCGCATGAGATGATTGAAAAGGTTAATTCTTTATTAATTTCAATAATTTTTAATTTTTTCCCTATCTTTTCTCTAATTTGATTTATTTCTTGTGTTAATTCTTGTAAGTTTTCTCTTAATATATTTATTTGAGTAGAAAGAGATTTTCTTCTCTTAATTCCATAATATACTAACAAAACTATTACTACTATTGATAAAAATATATTTATATAGTATATAAATCTATTTATTACTACAAAGTATAAAAAGCTATCTAAACCTACTATTAATACAGAAATTATAATGGTAAAATATAGGATCTGTGAGTATAAAGATTGGATTCTTTGCAGTTCTTTATTTAGCTTTATTTCCTCATCTCTCTTATACGCCTCTCTTTGGTTAGTTAACCATCTAGCCCAATCTCTATCATTTGTTATTATTGTAGTCTCTACGCCACTCGCTGCTTTTAGTAGTATTTCAGAAGCAACTTCTTGATCCATTTTATATGTGATAAAAAGAATTGATGATGTAGCAGAATTTAACATACTCTTTACTAGCTCTATTAACTTTTCACTTGATTGAATTTTCATCTATAATATATTGTAAAAAGGGTTTTTAAGGTATAACTTCAGTTGAGTCTAGTATTGGATTATAATACAATTGAGAAAGTTTTATTTTACCATCTTTAATCAATTTTTCAACTCTCGGTATTATTGATAATACTATACGTAAATATTCCTTATTGACTTCATCTACCATCTTAAATCCTTCTTCTCCCCAATACCTCTCATTCTGCGCATATAAACATCTTCCTCCACATACTTTTTTAAATTCGCATTTTTTACAATCATCCGGTAAAGGGTCTTCAATAAGTTTAAAGCCTAGATTTACATCTCCTAATACAGCCCATTTTTCCCTTACAGCTATAGGGCAAGATAATATTCTACCATCTGGAGTCACAGTTACTGAGGAATAGCCTGCACCGCAAGGAGAACCTTTGTATCCCTCAAAATAGTATGCGCTAATTACGCCTAAAATTGGTATTATTTTAACTATTACTCCCTCTTCTAACTTAGATATGAAATAATCAACTAACTTTCTTAACCCTGGCAAGTAAGAATTATATGCCCATTCTTTAAAATCCCATTTTTCTCCCCATATCACATCTAATTGCCAATGAACCTTATCAAATAATCTTAAGTTAAGTAGGTGCATAACATCTTCGTATATGTTACTATCCTGTGTAACAGCCATTCTAGCTATTAATTCTGTTCCTAACTCCCTAAGGTACTTAGCAGTTCTTAATACTGCCTTATAGATTCCTTTACCTCTATGTTTATCAGTAATCTCTTCCCTTCCATCAATTGATAATAATGCGACATTCATTCTTCTCCAGTATTTTTCCGGTAGTAATCTTGCTAAAGTTCCATTAGTTTGTATTCCATATCGTTTAGCGTTTATATTATCCATAACTTCCATAATGAAAGTGGGATTTAGTAATGGCTCACCACCATAGAATATTACAGTAGCTTCTGGATCACTCTCTATTTCCCTTTTAAGTTTGTGAATATCGTATTTAATCTCATAAGGTACTACGTTTCGTGGAAATGATCCTCCACAATAATTGCATCTAAGATTGCACTTTCCGGTTGTCATTAATATCCATAGCATGGTTTAGTTAATTGATTAATCACTTTTATAGTCTAATATTAGTTTTGTTATAATCTCCTCTTGGGCTTTCTTTATTTTATAATAAATTTTTAGCGCATTATAGAGATTTATTATATAATGATTCAGCAAATCATTTGATAAGGGTCTTTTTATTTCCAATTCTATAACTATTACATCCTCTACTTGTTTGAATCTAAACTCCTTTACTAAAGAATTTATTAAATCTAAGCCAGTTATACACTCCAGATTTAGACTGCTTGTTGTTTCTAGTTTGCTCTGATCTATCTTTAAATCTATTCTATCATTCCATCTCTCTGGTAAATATATAACTTCCTTAAGCTTTAAAATGGCTGGAATGTAATTTGAAAAAGATCTTATCAGATCTTCTTCAATATTTTCACGAGGGTACAATAAAATAGCGTAATTCTCCTTAAATTCTCTTGCAAGATACGTCTCACTGCTTATATCTCTAGCTAAAATCCATCCATCTTTTTCATCTTCTATTATAAACTTCGATAACTCTTGTCTAAAGGATTTAGTATTCAAGTAAATTTCAACATTTACCATTTATTTATATTATCAGCAGTGGCCCTTTTATCATCTTTCTCAACAGTACTCGACCTCATCATCTCAGACTTACACCTACAATCACCAATCTTTAGGGGTGGAACATCAGCATCACTATAAATTTTTACTTTTGGCTTAAAGGTTTAACCACGTATTTTCTACCTCTCCAATAAACCTCTCTTCTATTCCAATTGAGTAAAAGAATTATTAGCGCATAAGGTATGGCGATTATTGTCATTAAAGAGGCTAAAATAGCTTGTTTAGAATATCTCATGCCCCTTAATAAATTCTTAAATATCCATAGAATGTATGGAGTAAAGGTAATTATATTGGCAAAGAGAATAGAATAGACTAGAATGAATGTAAAGAAAGTTCCTGCAACTAAGTATGCCTTAGCACCTTTAGGTGAATAAGCTAATATAGTAATTATCTGTCTTGATGACCATTTAATTAATTCTTTCTCATCGTATACGTTTAAAGGTATAGCATTCATAAGAAAGCCTATTTTTCCACCTCTCCTTTTAATTATTCTGGTTATTGTACAATCGTCACACCACTCTTTGGAAAGTTCATCTATAACTTGTTTATCAAAGAAATCTCTCCTTAAGGCCATTGAACCACCCCATAAAAATCTTGAATTTTCTAACGATTGTGACTCAAAGCCTAAAGTCCAAAATCCTGCTCTTATTAAATTTTGTAACGTTAGTCGTAAGGGAGAAGGCCAAGAAAAAGTAGTAGTTGCAGTATACTTATCTAAAGGAGATACTAGTTTATATAACCAATCTCTAGGATACCAAGTATCAGAGTCAGCAAATACTATTATCTCATTTTTAGCATATTTTAAACCTGTTAATTGAGCTCTAATTTTACCACTACATTTATCACAAATATTTTCAGAATACACAATTTTAATACTATTATATTTTCTTAATACTTTCTCTACTTCATCTCCTTTTTCTACCACGTAAATTACTTCATAAGGATACGCATAATCTTGGGATAAGAGTGATTTTATATTTTCATCTAATTTTTCATCAACTCCCTTTATTGGAACTATTATTGAGACTTTACCAATAAAATTACCCGAGATTCTTCTGATCTTTATCTCATTATAGATTTGAGCAAGTAGTAGAATATCTACTAACAACACTATAAGGTAAATAAAAATTTCGTAAAAACGCATTGAAATTTTATAGTCTGATAAAATATTTAAGTATTACTTCGTTGAGTAATACCATGTATTTTATATTATCTGAACCAAGTAATGATGAAGCTTATCGTTTTCTCTTAAATAAAATATATAAAGAACTAACAGTGATTTTCGCCGATTGTGAGATAATATATAAGGGAAGAGCTGAGTCAATAGCTTCAAACGCTGCTAGGCTAATAATATTAAAACCTGATGGTACTGTAATAGTTCATGAAAGCACTAAAAGGGAGCCCCTAAATTGGCAACCGCCTGGAACTAAGATATTATTAGAAATTAAATATGATAAATTAAGGATTATTGCTGAAAGGCATAGACCAAAGGAGATAATTGAAATTGTATTGGAAAAAATATATTATATAACTTCTTCTGAGGTTAAGGATGGAGATTTCGTTATAAAAGGGAGAGAGATAGATATAGTAGATTCTATAGTTAAAAATCCAAATCTAATAGAAGATGGCTTTAGATCCTTATCTAGAGAATATAAGACGCCTTATGGAAAAATTGACTTACTTGGTATAGATAAAAAAGGAAATCTCGTAATAGTAGAGGTAAAACGTAGTAAAGCGCAATTACAAGCAGTGTCACAATTATACCGATATTATACATATTTTAAGGAAACTAGGGGGAGTAAGGTAAGGGGAATACTAGTATCACCGGATATTACGCAAAGTGCAAAAGAGCTTCTATATAAATTAGGCTTAGAATTTATAAAATACAATATTAAGAATGAGGAATTGCATGCGATAGCTAACTTTAAGATAATTTAGCTTTAAGATAGTTAATTAATTCCAGATACTTTTCGTTAATGGTTTTATAATTGTAAATATAATTTCTGAACCCTTCTAAATCATTCACATATTCTACGCAGTTTTTAGAGAATAAAAAGGAGTTATTTTCGCCTAAATTATCTAGATTTATAACAGCTTTTATACATTCATTACTATTCATAATTATCTTAAATTTCTTATTCACACTAAATTGAGACTGTTTTACGAAATCATTCGTTAAGCCAAGGTAAATATATTTTATTTTAATATCTAGGCAATTTAATGGATTAATTTCTAATTTAGAAACCAAATTTAGCATCTCAGTTAATAATTTTATTGGAATGTCATATCTTATTGCCAATTTGTTTATTTCATCTTTAATATTATCATTTGCATTCTTTAACAAATTCAGAATGGTCTCTTTAGCTTTATCTCCGTTTAACACTTTTAAATTATGCATGTCAAATAGTCTACTCCCATTAAATGAGACTCTAGTATTATTGGAGGAATATAACGTAATATTATAACTATTATTAATATACTGAAAGCTTAAAGAATAATTAGAGGCATTAATTTCAATTTTTAAACTACTATTGCTGCATTCCAATGAGAAGCTAGCATCCCCTATCCAGCTCATGGATTAATACACCGTTGGATCCTTTCTTAATGCTGCTTCCCAAAAACCAATTTCAAATCTTACACTTCTAATAAATATATTTAAGTCCGCTTCATTAATATTTATATTGTTTAGAATATCTAAAATCGTTTCAACTCTTTTCTTATATTCCTTTGATGAGTAAAAAGTAGCCCATAGTTTATATATTTCATTTGGAGTATCTATAACATAATCCCCTATAATACTATATCCTAACATGCATGGAGTCCAAGCTATGAGAAATTGATTCCAGCCCAGGTTTGCATTGTAATACAAATGTCTAGTATAGGCGTAGTTTACTAAATTGTATCCAGTTCGTTGAATCTCCTCTTTACTAATTTTAAGTTTCTCATATAATTTGTTATTTATTTCTAGACCTTTATCTCTAGATGATAGTATTGCGTTAAGTATTTTAGTGGTATCAGTAATTGACCCTTTGCTAGCTGCTAAAAATAAGGCTTTTAGCATATCCTCGACATATTTTGAATCTTGAATTAGATAATATCTGAACACATCTAAATCTAAATTGCCTTCTCTAAGCTGGTTTACGAACTCATGTTTAACATACTTATTCCATAAATCTCCAATACTCTTAATTAAATTATCTATATTCAAAATAGCTCACCTTTTTAGTCTAAATCCTCCATCTACCGGTATTACTACACCATCAATCCATTCAGATTCATCAGTCAGAAGCCAAACAATTACTCTAGCGAAGTCCTCAGGAGGAGCCTTAGTATCACCTAATTTTCTGTATTTTTTCCAATTCCTCTCTGGTTCAAAAACTCCGTCTATATATCTTGGTGCTATTGCATTAACTCGAATCCCCTTCTCGATAAGCTCTGAGGCTAGAATTTCAACTCCTTTAGCTAACCCAGCTTTTGCAATGCTATATGACAATTGATTAGGCATTGCTTTATCTACACCACTTAACGAAGATACTAGAACTATGCTTGAACCTTCCTTAAGGAAATTTAATGATGCACTAATTACATAAAGAGGTATTTTAATATGATTCTGTAGCATTATTTCAAGCCCATCTAAACTTTGTATACTATCTTCAATGTATCCCCCTATTGTTATTACTAAATGATCTAAACCATTAAGCTTCAAATTGCATTTCTCCACTACATCCTTAGCCCCATTTAATGTTGAAACGTCACCTACAACATATTCTATTTTACCGTATTTTTCCAAGCTATTCTTTATTTTTCTTAACTTCTCTTCATCTCTCGCATTTACACATACAGAAGCACCCTCTTTTAGAGCGAAATATGCTACGGCATATCCCAAACCTTCACTAACTCCAATAATTGCTACTTTCTTATTATCTAATCTTCCCACCATATTTAATAGTATTAAAGCCTAGTTTTAAGTAATTCTTTAATTTTATGTTCTTCAGATACTGGCATACTACATGTGTTACCTATACATACATAAGCTCTACTTTTACCTGCATTATATTTAATCATAGCCCTTATTACTGAACTTACGTAATCTACTCTACTATTATCAACCATTTCTACGACTTTAAATGGGTAATATGTTAGTAAAGCTGCCTTATGAAGTTTCTCAGCTAAACCATCATTCTCGTTAACTACAACAATATGAGCTAGACCGTTAAGATAACTGGAAACTGAATTAATTATACCAGCAGTGAATTGAGCATTTTCTCCAGTTAAAGTAGGTATAAGACTCTTTATCTTCTCTTCATCTACTTTAAATTCATCTGAAAGAAGTGATAATTTTAGTAATGCTCTGATGTACATGGAGGTAGCTGATTCATTAGGCATATCAGCGTAATTATCTGGTCTTAAGTCTAGGATTTTTCTACCTAATTCTATTGATAAATTATAGTATTTTTCCTCGTGCAAAACTTCATATGCTGAAATTAAGGAAAGTAATGCAGATACGTAATCCTCAACTAGTCCATCTTTTCCTCCGCTTAACTTTCTGGATATTTTAGAAGTAAATTTGTTTATAACTTCCTTTACTTCATTAATTCCTTTATTTAGGACTATTGAAGAATATAATAATGCTTCAGCAATTTTTGCGTTAGGATAAGTGTACGTATTCTCATCTCTATATGGCATTGCTCGTGTTTTTTCACGATAATCTAATAATTTAGCTCTTATGTTATTTATTTTACTAATAATTTCATTTTCTGGTAATTTCATAAATTTCGATAAGTCTCTAATATCACGCCCCCTTAACAATACCTTTCTTCCTTCTACTTCTACAGTATTTGTCAAATCAAATATTTTTACAAATAAATTAAAATCTTCATCTAACGCTTCTTGAAGTTCTTTTTCCGTCCACGTATAATATTTTCCCTCAATTCCTTCACTATCAGCATCTAAACTGTTAGCAAAACCTTTCCCTTTAATATATAATTCTCTCAGAACAAAATTAACAGTGTTCGATAATGCGTCTAGTATTTCTATATCATTAGTCGCAGTAAAGTAAGTAAAATAGTCATAGATCAACTCTGCATTATCTATTAATAATTTCTCAAAATGCGGTAGTTTCCATTCTCTATCTACAGTATATCTGTGAAATCCACCCCCTACTTGATCAAATATTCCGGCATAATACATTTTCTTAAGAGTAAACAAACCTAATTTTTTACCTAAATCGTCCCCTTTTCTTGCGGTATAATTCAAAAATAATAAATCAACCATTGGATGTGGAAATTTAGCACCATAACCTAGTCCGCCATATTCTATATCAAAATACGAGGTTATGTAAGAGAAAGTCTCGTCTAACATGTTTAGATTTAAATGAGTTGTACCAACACTTATCTTGCTTAAACTACTTAAATCTAATGACGCTGAAGTAATTTTATCTCTCTCTTCTTTCCATATTCTTAAAATTTCTAAAAGTAATTTTTTAAATCCTATTCTTCCATATCTGTCTTCTGGAGGAAAATATGTTCCCCCAAAGAAAACTTTCTTTTCTGGAGTCATGAAAACTGTTAATGGCCATCCAGACTCACCAGTAATAGCCATCACTGCATTTTGCAAAACCCTATCAACATCTGGCATTTCATCCCTATCTACTTTTATTGGGATAAAATTCTCGTTAATTATCTTTACTATTTCTTTATTAGAATAAGTATCTTCATCCATTACATTGCACCAATGACACCATGCTGCACCAACGTCAACTAAAATAGGCTTATCTTCCTCTTTAGCTTTTTGAAATGCCTCATCAGACCACGTATACCAGTTTATAGGATGGTCAACTACTTTCCTTAAATATCCACTTTCAGAATTTCTTAATCTCTCATTCATTGTAATCTTCTTTTCTTTTAGAATTTAAGTTTGTTATTATAATCTTATTTAACGTTAGTATCTTGATCTTTTCTTGAATATATTTTGTACATAAGAAAAAAGCCTAATGCAAATAGACTAAGCCCAATATCAGTTAAGTTTAATTGAAATCTAGGATTAGTTGCAATCATACCATTTTTATTATCTCCGAAAAATGCTGTGATAGTAGAATTACCATTAACATTATATATTATAATATTACTTTTTTCTCCATTAGACCAGTTGAGCAAATTACCAATTGCTTGTAATATTATTGAAGATCCATTATATAATTTAACTAAAGTAAAATTACTTATTTTAATTATACTACCGTTAGGAAATTCCAAATTAACTGAACCTTTGCCTACTACTTTAACCATTAGAAAGGCATAATGGGGTATTACAGATACTGACAAGTTAAAAACTGAGTTATTAGGTAAATTAATCTTAAGATAATTTGTAATGTTCCCATTCATAATTATACTATATGAATTTTGAGAGATTACATAAGCTCTGATTTCTACATAACTACCATTTACATTTACAGTATCATTGTTAGATACAATTATGGTACCCTGAGAATCTGTAATTAGCAACATTATAGGAAATGGACTATAGATTTTTACATTTATAATAGACGCATAAAAAATATGTGAAAATGTAATCGATAATGTAAGTAATATAAGCATCACTGCCCGTTTTTTCATCATAACGATTGGTAAGTTATACTTAAGAGAGTGTAAGATATAACTAACCGCTTACCTAAAAAGCCAGACCTGAAGTTATAATTTTATATAATAATGATAGTAATCTAATAGAGATAATGAGGAAACCAACCTTACCTGAACAAGTGATGAAGGGCTGTTTTACTGATGTATTAAGATAAAAAAGTTCTAAATCCTGTGGTATTACCCATATAAGGTTAAGATGAAAATAATACTGGGTATCCCTGACACTAAAGTCCCAATTTGGAAAATCTGCGATATACCGTTAATGATTAATCAATTAATGTGGGACAGTGTTGAATGGGAAAATGAAACGTGGGTAGATTCTGGAGGCTATCAAATAATGGTTAAAAAAAGAAAGATTGGTTTAGAAGACGTATTGGAGAAATATAAAATACTGAATGCGGACTATTACATTAGTCTCGATATACCAGCAACACCTTGTGAGAAGCCATCAGAACTTAATTTCAAGCACTTTGAGTATTTATATACTAAATTCGATAATAAAAAAATAATACCAGTCATTCACGCTTATGATGTTGAAAGTATTAAAAAGGCTATTGATTTCTACTCTCAATACACGGATTATATTGCATTTGGTGGTATAGTTCCACCATCTCTTAATAAGATAGCTAATAAGAAGTTGGCAG
>JAVYOH010000059.1:0-9995 GCA_038734615.1 Saccharolobus sp.
ACTTAAGGAGTAATATCAGACACATTTTATCGATGAAGATAAAAGCTATTTATTGAAAAATATCTATAATGAAGATTATAAGAGACCCAATCCATGGTTATATAGAGATTGATGATAGAATATTACCGATAATTTCCAGCGAAATATTTCAAAGGCTTAGATATATTCATCAAACTAGTATAGCTTACCTAGTTTACCCTGGAATGACACATACGAGATTTGAACATAGCCTAGGTGTAATGAACTTAGCTAGAGAATTAACTAAATTTGTAAAAATTAATTCAGAGCAGTATTCTGATCTAAGCTTTATAGATGAAGAATTCGTTAATTTAGTCTCATTGGCTGGCTTACTTCATGATATAGGCCACTTACCGTTTTCCCACACTTTTGAAAACACGTTATCCTTAGCTAAAGAGGTTTATGGAATAGATGTAGAATATTATGGTAAGAAGACTCATGTGGTCTTTGGAAATAGAATAATAGACAATTATTTATCCAATTATTTAGATAAATTCTCTCGAAATTATGATACTGTTAATTTCGTACAGAGGGTAATATCATCTACACCAAAGACTAAAGAGGAAAGGTTTGCCTCACTGATAATCTCCAGTGAAATAGATGCAGATAGGGGAGATTACTTGCTTAGGGACTCATACTTTGCTGGAGTAGGCTATGGAAATTTTGATATTGAAAGACTTAAGAGATCTTTAATTTACATTGATAATAAACTAGTAATACCGAGAAAAGCGATACCAGTTATTGAACAATTTTTATTAGCTAGAATGTATATGTATGAGACGGTATATTTTCATAGTGTAGTAGGACTATATAATGCAGTTCTTTCTCACGCTATAGTAAGACTAATACAAAGTAATGCTTTGCCCGAAATATCACCAGAGAATTATCCTAAATTAACTGACTTTTTAATCCTTTCCAAATTAGATTTAGCTGGTAAGGAGTTTTACGATGGGATATTGAATAGGAAGGGCTTTAAAAGGCTTAAGAAGGACATAATGGGAGAATGTTATGAAAAAGTTGAAAAGAGAAGGAATGAAATTAATGAAATAATGAGGGAAAGTAAAGGACTAATCATATATCACGATTTTTATGATGTACCTTATGCTGAAGATGAAATATTTGTCTATGCTGAAGATGAAATTAAACCATTAAGCAGTATATCCCCAATAATATCATCACTTAAAAGTATAAAGAAAGGAGTATTTGGATATCATATAAGTATGGAGAACAGTTTGGATAAAATAAATGATTTAATTAAAGAATGTAAATAACTAACAATCAAATTTCAACTACTTCTCCTGCCTTAACCTCTATTTCTCTCTTTGAAGAATCTTTAATGTAAACTAAAGTACCATTAGCTTTAGAATACACTTTATTCCCAATAATCTCTATTGGATATGGTGGCAAAAGATACTCTTTCAACCCTACTACATTATTACCCTTAGGTAAAATTATTACGATTTCTGTCTCAAGTTCCTTTAATTTTATTTTAAAACTACCTTTTCCAAATTCACCGGAAAATACTTTATAATAGGTTAAATCTGGATCTATCTCATAATTCTCCTCAATTTCCTTATTATTAATATTAAAGAAAGCTATTGCGTCATAACCCTTAACCTTACTCTTAATTTTAAGCAAAACCTCACTTTCTAACGGATTTTTAAAAATTATATCAGGAGTGATTGTTCCAGGCTCATCTACCCTAACTACTTCACCATTAGGTAATAATATTGATTTAAGCAATTCAACATTTGTCTTTTCAGCATGTCTATCAGAAATATATATTGGGCCTCCACTAAAAATTCTAGCAACTAAATGAAACTTAGCGTGAGGGTCATAGGTTATGAACATATCATAATCTGGATAAGCTATGTTTGAAGTTAGTAATGAGTTATAAGCATTGAAGAAAACGTGAAGTTTAGCTCCTTCATTCCAAAACGGTACGTAATCAATAGAATTTCTCATCAAATTACTATAAAAGTAGTTACAATAATTTTCAGGAGTCATTGACATGCAATTTATTATATTTAAACCAAATACGCTTTGAAGAGAAAACTGTATATTTCTAGCTACAATGCCTATAGGTAATCCTCGATAAATAGCATGAATTATCCATTGATTGTCTACCTTAATGAAATCAAAACCTTCTCTAATAAAATGACCATCAAATTCTCTATAAAATTTCAGAGAATCCTCTAAAGATGCTGGAGGCACATAAGCGTTAAGGAAATTACTGAAGTTTCCATTAACTTTATACTCCTTGAGAAAATCCTCAGTCAACCCTCCCCAATGACCATTTATAGTATGCCATAGTCCAACGTATTTAATTCCTAATGATTTTAAAGTTTCAATGAGCTTTCTGAACCCATTAGGAAATTTGTTTGGATCTGGATTTAAAGATTTCAAAGCCCTATCAGTATTCTGTATTTGCCAGCCATCATCAATTAAAACCCAACTTAGTCTTATCCCCTTATCTAATATACCCTTTATTACCTTAATTATATTCTCTTCATTAAGATCTTTAGTTAAGAACGCATTCCAACTACACCAGCCAATATGATTTAATAATTTCTGTGGGGCCTCTTTTTGATCTCTTAGTTTAAATGTTAATAAGTGCTTAGAAGCTATTTCGAATGCAGATCTTATAGCCTTGTATGGATCTTTTGAAATACCAATTGATAAGAAATAACTCTCTGGAATCGTGTCAGTAACGTGGCCAGTGTAGATTATAACCCTTTTTGATGATAAGTATGCAGTTACGTAATTGTTTGAAAGAGTGATTAAGGCTTCATAATTATTATCCTTTTCAATTAATGTGAAGATAGTATAATTTGGAATGCTTCCAAATACTGGGTAAGTCCAGCAAGGA
Organism: Saccharolobus sp.; assembly: GCA_038734615.1. GTDB lineage: Archaea > Thermoproteota > Thermoprotei_A > Sulfolobales > Sulfolobaceae > Saccharolobus. The sequence continues at coordinate 2,888 of JAVYOH010000059.1, forward strand.
TAAGTTCGTATATAACTATCATGATTTAAATCATTTTTTAACTCAAATTTCACTTCTTTAGGTGGTTCAGTTATTGGTTGCATATCTATTGCCATTTGATTATAATAGGTAAAGGCTTTACCGTAGGTTTCAGAGTAAATTTGTTGAGTAGTTAACGAAAGTATTTTATCCGCGTTATTAATGTCATCTAACTCTATCTCAACGGGAAACTCAGATAATTTAACAAAGGATTTTACTTCAACGCTAAGTATTTTCCCATTTTCATATCCCTTAGTATAAAGCTTAACTAATGCTAAATTTTGGCAATTGCCCTTTTCATCACAATCGTACTTTTTCCCGTTTTCATCGTATATGTAAATCATTAATTTATAGTGTAAGAATAGTTATAAGAAATTAACCGCATAGCAAAAGTATGTTAGAATTTAACACTTTTATTTTAGCCTTTTTAACATAATCTACTTTAAGAAAATCTTATAAATGTCATAAAAAGATATATCTTTATGTCAGATAATTATGACCTTAAGTATGCTTATAGGGCATTATTAATACTAGCACCTATTGCTATAGCAGTAATGTACACCGAGGCTATGTTAATACCATCTTTACCAACAATTGCGAATGATTTTAATGTAAATTCAGCCACAGTAAGTTGGGTACTTACGGCCTATTTAATTAGTGGTGTTATCGCTAACCCTATAATAGGAAAATTAGGTGATATATATGGAAAAAAGAGAATGTTAGTTTATGTTATGGTAATTTATACAATTGCAGTATCATTCAACGGTTTTGCACCAAATTTCGCTTTATTTATAATCTTTAGAACAATTCAAGGCATAGGCTTAGGTATGTTCCCATTAGCCTTTAGTCTAATCAGGGAAGAATTTCCTCCACATTTAATACCAAGAGCACAAGGTATTGTTAGTGCGATGTTTGGTATTGGTTCTGCAATTAGCTTACCAATAGCTGCAACTGTTGCCCAAGATTTAGGTTGGCAATACAATTACCATTTTGTAATACCATTTGTAATATTATTAACATATTTAACTTCAAAGTATATTAGAGAAAGTAAGTATGTAAATCCAAATACTAAAATAGATTATATTGGAGCAGGAATATTAGGGGGCTCGCTAGCGTTACTCACTACTGCACTCTCAGAAGCACCAACATGGGGTTGGTTATCACTGGAATTCTTTACCTTCATCATATTAGGTATCTCACTTTTCATAGGATTTATAGCCTATGAAATCAGAGTCCCATCTCCTTTAATATCTGTTAAATTATTAAGGGAAAGAAACGTTTTCGCAGCAAACATTGCAGCTTTTGTAGCAGGCTTTGGAATATTCATGGCATATCAAGCTATAACATACTTATTAGAAATGCCTCAACCAGTAGGTTTTAATCTGGATATATTGAGTACTGGAATTTATATGTTACCCATATCACTAATGCAAATGGTAGGGGCCCTATTAACTTCTAGACTAATATTAAGGTCTGGAACTAAAATAATAATCACTATAGCCTCAATAATTCTTTCCATCTTCTACTTTATATTAGGAATATTCTCGATTAATGGTTCATCATTAGGCATATTAAACGTTATATTTCTATCTTCTATGGCAACATTAGGTGCTGCAATGCTAAACGTTGTACTAATAAATATACTCACATTTTCTGTTGAAAGGAGAGTATTAGGTATAGCTACTGGTATGAATACTGTTTTTAGATTAATAGGTGGAGCTTTTGGGCCATCAGTAGCTGGATCCCTCCTATCAACATATTACACTTACATAATATACCCAATAACCTTAGGAGGACAAGAAACGTTTTTACCAGTTAAATTGCCCTCAGATTACGCCTTCCAATTGACCTTCTTCATAGCAACAATAGCTGGATTAATGATGGCAATAATAGGAAGCATTACAAGGGATATTAGAATAAGAGGAGGAAGAGTATTACAACAATCTTCTTAATCCCTTTTATAGAACTTATTTTTTAAATACTCCAAAACCCTAGGAATATTTATTTTCATTGGGCAAACCTCTCTACAATTGCCCGCATGAGAACATAAAATAGCCGGCTTATAATCATTATAAACTATAGCACTCCACATAGCTCCCATGGGACCAGAATAGGGAGGAACTCCCCATTTACCATCTAATGCCCTATATACTGGACAATGAAAGTGACACCTACCGCATCTTATACACAATAACGCCTCCCTTAATACACTATCCTCATTAGCCTTTCTCCTACCATTATCCACTAAAATCAAATGAAATTCCTTAGGACCATGAGCTGGGGAAACTCTCTTTTGTTCAACATCGCCAGTTGATGATGGACCAGAGGTTATATTTATGTAAGTTGGAGGATATAGTCCAGCATAAGCTGCTTGAACTAATGCTTCATAAATTGCGTACTCTAAATTAGGCAATATCTTCTCAACACCAGTTATTGAAATATGTATGGGAGGAACTACAGTAGTCATTCTAATATTTCCCTCATTCTCAACTAAAACTATTGATCCAGAATCAGCTGCTACAGCATTAGCCCCAGTTATGCCTATATCCGCAGTTAAGAACTTTTGCCTCAAAAATTCTCTGGCAACTTTAACTATATCCTCATGCTTATCCCCAGGATCAACGCCTAACTTTTCCTTTATCAAATCCCTTATCCTCTCCCTAGTCATATGAACTACAGGAGCTATGATATGTGATGGGGGCTCATCAGCCAATTGAATCAAAAACTCTCCCAGATCAGTCTCCCAAACCTCATTCCCCATTGACTGTAAATACTTCCTAATACCAGTCTCATAAGCAACCATTGACTTGCCTAAAATCACTCTCTTCTTAGAACCCACTATCTTCCCTACTATTTCCCTAGCTTGCTCAGCGTTCTCAGCAAAATAAGCCTTACCTCCTATTGCCTCAACAGACTTCATAGTCATCTCAATATAATAATCTAGATTGTTTAGAACCTCTAATTTCCCTTCCCTAACTTTTCTAGCCAAGTCCTCTAAATAAGGATGCTCTTTCAACACTTTATAAACTCTAGGAACATTATGCTCCACTCCCCTCTTTATGGCTACATCCCAATCACTCAACATTAACAACCTCTGCAAAATCATAACATTCCACATACTTAGATAAATTCGTATAACAGAATGGACAAACTAAAAGAACCTTATTACTAACACTCCTCAAAGCCTCAGCCCTACTTTTAGCAATCTTCTCACTAACCTCATTGTTTATTGGAGCTAAAGGTCCTCCACAACACATTGAAGTATCTTTCCCAGTAACCATTTCATCCTCTTTCAAAACTATTCCAGAATTCTTAATAACTTGCCTTATAGAATCCCTCATCCCTAGAAATCTTGAATATAAACAAGAATCATGAAATACAAAAATTCCTTCTCCCTTTACCTTCTTCAAAAGCTCAAAATAATTTACCAATTCCACATTCCACGATAGCATCTCCTTAATTCTAAATAAAGTATGATGAGTATGAGGATCAATAGTTATTATCCTCTTAACCCTCTTAGAATCAAAGAAATTAACCAGTTTTTTAGCATATTCTTTAAATTCCTCTAACATTCCCATTTCTAAAAGTATAGTCCCACTATAGGGTTCTTCATCATAGAGATACGCAAAATCTACATCATTTTTTAAAAGAAGACTCACAATGTTCCTTAATATCTTATTAACCCTCTCATTTTTAGGTTTGAAAAACACTTTAGCAAAACTAGAAAATCTCTCAATACCTTTAAATCTAGCCAAGGAAGGCAATACATTATCAAATCTCTTCGCTAAATCTGCCAATTGATAAGAACAACCAGTATAAAGAATAGTCTCACCTTCTCTCTTAATGTTAAGCCCATTAGCCCATTCGTGACAAACGCTTTTATTTACGGGAAAAGGCAAGTAATCCTCCATTAAGAACTTCACAATGTTCTTTCTAATGAAAGTAAGCTGCTCCTCATTTATCATTAAAACCATATTTAATCACGCTATATAATAAGTTTTTATCCTAATGTGTGTATATAATATATGTATGTTAGTTAAAAACTTTATAACTGGCCCATTAGCCGTTAACACTTACCTGCTTATTTCTGGAAATGAATCAATTATAATCGATGCTGGCGGGGATATGAAAGAGATAATAGATTATATACGAAAAAATAAATTGAAACTAAATAGTATTATAGCCACGCACGGTCATTTCGACCACGTTATGGGGGTAAATCAGATTAAGAGGGAATTCCCTTCGGCCAATTTTTTAATTAATGAAAAAGATTTAGGATTATTAAAAAGAGCTGGTACAATGGCATCTTCCATGTTAAATTTAGTAATATCTGATATAATACCTCCAGATGGATACGTTAAAGAAGGAGATGAGATAAAAGTGGGAGATGATAAAATAAGAGTAATTGAAACACCTGGACACACTCTTGGTAGTATAAGCGTATTAGCTAATGGCTACATATTCACTGGAGACACTTTATTTTATGGAACTGTAGGAAGAACAGATCTAGGAGGTTCTGAGAAATTATTAAGAGATAGTCTAGAAAGACTAAAGAAATTTCAAGATGAATTAATAGTTTATCCCGGTCATGGACCATTCACTGTTTTAGGCTATGAAAAAGTGAAAAATCCATTTTTAACAATAGATATTCTACCTTAATTATTATTCCATACTTTCTAACTCCTCTTCTAATTTATCTAAAAATACAGACAATTTTCTAGCAGCTTTCTTATCTTGAAGAGCTTCTATCTTACTTCTTATCTCATCTAAAATATTTCTAGCATCTTCACATTCATCACAATCTAAACTACCACAGCTAACACATTTTTCAACTATCATCTCTGCCTTTTCTAAAAGTCTCCTTATCTCACTTTCCATATTGATTATGAAACATTGCTGTAAATAAGCTTTCATTCAGATTTTTGAAGAATAATTAGTCCTTTTCAAAAACAAAATTGACAAAAGTCTTAAAAATCATAGACAAATCCTCAAATTATGTCAGAAAATTCTGAGGGTCCTTATTTTGAAGATTTTAAAGTAGGACAAAGGTTCAAAAGTAAAATAGGTAGGACCATAACTGATGTCGATAATATATGGTTCACATTACTAACTAATAACACTAATCAAATACACTTCAACAAGGATTATACTGAAAAATACTTTCCCGGTGAACCCTTTAAGGGAAGATTAGTAGTTAACGGCTTTTTAACCTTAGCTATAGTAGCAGGATTGTTAGTAGAACAAACAAGTCAAAACGGTTTTATGTTGGGAATAGAAAACGTTAAATTCTTAAATCCAGTCTTCGCTAACGATACCATTTACGCAGAAGCCGAAGTTATAGAGTCTAGAGAGTCTAAAAGCAGACCAGACTTTGGAATAGTTAAAATAAAAACTTGGGGATATAACCAGAGAGGCGAGAAAGTAATAGAGTTTGATAGAATATTCATGGTTAGAAAAAGAGGTTCAAAATGGCTTGGTAAAAACGAGGATAAAAATGGATAACCCTAGAGTACTTGAACTTGGAAGCAATATATCTGCACCATTAATCGGTCAAATACTAGCTGATCTCGGCTTTGATGTTATAAAAATTGAACCTCCCCCTCATGGAGATGAGAGAAGAAAAATTAAACCAGAAATAAATGGAATCGGAGTATACTTCGCTAGCACTAATAGAGGTAAGAAGAGTATAGTACTAGATCTCAAAACCAGTGAAGGTTATGAAATATTCCAAAAACTAGTAAAATCTTCTAGGATTTTAATTACAAACTATAGACCTAATGCATTAAAGAGACTAAGAATAGATTACAATACACTAAAGAACATTAATCCTAGCTTAATATATTGCTCAATAACTGGATTCGGAAATTTCTCTAACGAAGCGGATAGGCCTGCTTATGATGCTATAATATTAGCCTTAAGCGGATTAATGGACATGACTGGAGATGAAAACGGACCTCCTGTGAAATTCGCTACTTCAATTTCAGACATAACTACCGCATTACTAGCAACAATAGTAATCTTATGGGCATTAAATAAACAAGAACCAATTTTCATCGATGTCCCAATGATTTATACACAATTTTATTTAATGCTAGAAGACGCTTACATGTACCTTAATACTCAAGTAATACCTAAAAGAATGGGTTCTGCCCACAGATATTTGTTCCCATACCAAGCTTTCAAAACACAAGATGGTTACATTTACGTAGCAGTCTTCACAGATGAACAATACTCTAAATTATGCAAAGCACTAAATAGGGAAGATTTAGCTAAGTTCGATACACTTTCCAAGAGAATTGAAAATAAAGAGTATATAACAAACGAATTGCAAAAAATATTTCAAGAAAACACTAGAGAATATTGGACAAAAGTATTAAGTAGCGCAGATGTTCCAGTAGCTCCCATACTTAACTTAGCAGAAGCCTTTGAAAAATATGGAAATAAATTAGTCTACGAACTAAACGGAATAAAGTACATTAAATTCCCAATACTCGAAACCAAAGAAAAACCAGCACCAAAATTAGGACAACATACCAGACAAATCCTATTAGAATTAGGATATAACAATGATGAAATAAACCACTTACTTAAAAAAGGAGTAATAAAAGAAAGCTAATTTATTAGCGAAAATTTTGATTAGTTATGAGCTAAAAGCAGTCTCATTTGGATAAACCGTGGCAAATATTGTAGTATTATAATAATTCAACTGCAAAATTAACGTAGTATTCCAGAATTTAATAGGTAACGTAAAGTTATAAACTAAAGGCATAGGCTTTGTCAAATTACCTATAACCTGACTAAAAGGCACTTTTATCAGTTAATAGGCTTTGGAACAATTAACATCGGTTTAGATAAACTTGGAGGCGTTGAATTAAAGTAAATAACAATAGCACCTCCATTAATCTGTCTCTTAATAACTTGCGAAAGATCATAAGGCTTAGCAGAAGGCTTAGAATAGTCTAAAATTAATAGAAAAGTTGGAATTAATATTAGCACTATAATTACTATAGCAATTAGAAAACCTAAAAAACTAGATTGGGCTTTCATTTGAAAACACCTAACCTAAGTAAGTCCAATTCAGTGTCCAATT
>JAVYOH010000060.1:0-8001 GCA_038734615.1 Saccharolobus sp.
TATTGTTATAAAAGAAAGCTTAAAATCTATAACTTTTTAATTGTATTTATGAGATTAGTAATCTCTTGCATGGATAGAAGATTAAATAATTATTTAAAGAAAAATTATGAGCATTCCATAATAATTAGAAATGCTGGTGCTAATATAAATTCATTACAAAAAACACTAGAAAAGTATAAGGATATTGCAGACGAGGTTGTAGTTTTACCTCATACTGATTGTGGTGCAATGAAAGTAGTTTATTCTTCTTTAGTAGAGGGCAAGAAACTAACTGAATTAGTTGAGAATAAACTTTCAAGCCAATTTGTGGGAAAACAATTCTCATCATTGTCAGACTTAGAGAGGTTAAATTTATCGATTCAGAAGGAGAATGCAATGAAAATTTTCGGAAATAAGGTTAGGGCAGAATTAATTGATATTAATAAGATAGACATACCTCCAACGAATCAACCTTACATGGTTTATTTAACTAATCCTTCTAAACCAATTGAATTAGAGTCTAATATTTATGTAATTTCTGCTAATGAAGATGATATTTGGGATAGTTTAGATATAGCATTTTATGGTATGAGGATAAATAAGGTTAAGGTTAATTATAATAACTCAGTTGTTGTTGATAAGATTAAATCTACTTATCCCTTTGTTACTTTACTGACATAATTAAAATATTGTACAAGTGCGGATGCAGGGTCTTCAAATGCTGAAAGAGATAAGTGGAATTCATCAACTATTACTGCAGCATAAAACAAGACTTCAGTAATAGCTTCCTCAGGCAATCCAAATTCTAAGGCAATCTGATGAATCTCCTTTCCTTCATAAATTTTCTTCAAAATTTCAATAGCTTTTATATTAGTCCCTTTTATTATGGGATCGTAAGTTTTTATTTGATCTAAATATTTATATTCTTTATATTCTATTTGTTTTTTTAGCTTACGAGAAATTTTTAATTTAGCCTTTTTAAATTTTAAAATCCTCAATATATCCATAGCATATTTGATACATTCTTGGATCTGTTTAAATCCTACCTGGCTGTAAAACTTCTTCGACACTTCCTCAAAAGTTTTGCCTTTTGCTAATTCATAGATTACATTTTCTGGCCTAATTAAGGTACTTGCTATAATTGGCCTCCCAAAATTTCTATCCTTATAAACTACTATATAATAGTAACCAGGTATTTCCATAGGGAAAGATAGAATTAAAGATTATATAAATATTAAAAACTTTTAGTCTTCTCCTTTAACGTTATATTAGTATATCATTTTTTAATAACATTAGTTATAATTGAAAAATTTCATGTTAGTTTATTATCTAAATTAGATATAAATTAGCAAAAATTTGGTCATTTTTAGTAGATAAAAAATTTAAGTTATTTAGTTTGAAATATGGACGACTGGTCTAAAGTTCCATTAGAGGTAAGAGATACTTTAAGATATTTGTCTGCACAATGGAAACAAATTAGGCAATACTCTCTTTTAAAAGTTAAAGATTTTCCCCAAATCAGTTTAAAGAGGAGTTAGAACATTTTGAATTTTTTGACAAACAATTTCCAGGCATTCACGAAGTTGAACTACCCACATCATATATAACGTTTTTTGACGAACTTATGGAGGAGTTTAGAGAAGGAAAATTGTCACGAGATTTCATTTAGTTACTGAAGGTATACTTGCAACTATGGGACTAAGTTTATTAAAGAGAACTGGAGAAAAGTATAACTTAAAGGAATTTTCTGAGGGAATAAAGAGAATAATAGAGGATGAGGCTAGGCATGTAGCCTTTGGTTATAAACTAGTCTATCATAAGGAGTATGCAATAAAGAGAATTAATAGTCTATATCCTTATGCTATTCAAATAGTCATTGATGGAAAGGAGAAATTATCTAGACTAGCACCATTTGAAGAGATTTTAGCTGAAATGGAAAAACTAAAAGAAATGAGAATGAAGAAATTGCTATCCTAAGCTACCATATATTTTCAAGAACTCCTCAGTATGCTTTATAGCCTTGTAGTAGTCATCTATATTTATATTCTCATTTGGAGCGTGAGCATTTGAATAATATCCCCCAGCGCCTATAGCACTAACAGCATCCCTTATTCCTAGCTTATATACGAATAAACCCATTGGCTGCGTTCCAGCAGAATTGATGATTATTTGAGGCTCACTTTCATATACTTTTTTCGCAGCCTCAATCATAGCCTTAACTACTGTAGCATTAACTGAAGTTCTTACTGGATATTCAAAACCATAAGGTATTATTTCACCCTTAAAACCAACTTTCTTAAGGTGCTCCTTCAATAATTGAAATATCTTATAGGGATCTTGATCTGGAACTAGTCTAAAATCTAATTTAGCCATAGCTTTATGGGGAACTATAGTTTTACTTCCTTTTCCAGTATAACCACACTCAAACCCATCAACGTTACATGTGGGATATGTTATTAAAGCCTCAACTAGTTTCTCTCTATTATTATATTTCAATTCCTTAAATCCTAAAGCATTTTTTAATTCCTCTACATCAACATCATATTTTTCTAAGAGCTTTCTTTCCTCATCAGTTAATGGCCTTACGTCATCATAGAATTTGTCAATTAATACTTTACCATCTTCATTTACTAAGGTAGATATGGTTCTTATTAAGTCAATGCATGGGTTTCTTACTATTGGTGCATTGGAAGAGTGTAAATCTCTAATACCATAATCTAATATCAGTTCAACGTATAATAATCCTTTAACACCTAATACTATTTGTGGCCTACCTTTAGCATCTAATCCAGCCCCTTCCATTATCACAGAATCTGCCTTTAATTTATTACTATTTTTTTCGATGTAATCTTCTAAATTTACACTCCCAATTTCTTCTTCTCCTTCATATAATAATTTTATATTAACATTTAATTCCTTTTTATCAAGTAAGTGCTTTATTGCAAATAATCTAGCCATTAAGGTTCCTTTATTATCTGAAGCTCCTCTTGCGTATATTTTATTATTCTCTATTGTGGCTGAAAATGGATTGTATTTCCATTCGTTTAATGGATCTACTGGCTGTACATCATAATGATTGTATATCACTATCGTCTTCTTTGCATTAACGTTAATTTCAGAGTAAACTACGGGATGACCTTTTGTCCTTTCTACATATGCCTTAACACCTAAAAGTCTTTCAATATTGTCTTTAAGGAAATTTGCCGCATCTTCTATTCCTTGACCTAATGCTGAAATGGATGGTATTTTTAAAAATTCTATTAAAGTAGAAAGTTCTTCATTCATACCTATTACTAAACTTAATAACAAATATAAGCTAATATGAAATATGCCTAGAATTTATAAAATGATAGTTATCAAGTTTTTATAATTAGATTTAATGATAGATATCAAACTTTATAAACTCTTCATCTATTATATTATTATGACTTTACGAACTGGAGAAGAATACATTGAAGCTATTAAAAATAGAAGTAAGGTTGAGATCTTCGTTATGGGTAAGGAAGTCAAAGATGTTACAAAGGATCCATTTCTGAAACCTTCAATTTTATCATATAAGGCAACATATGATGCAGCACATGAGGAGGATAGTAAGGCTCTAGCAAGAGCTTGGAGTCAATTTATTAATGATGAAGTAAATAGGTTTACTCATATTCACAGATCTCCAGAGGATTTAGCAGCAAAGGTGAAATTATTAAGGAAGATAAGTCATAAGACTGGTGCTTGTTTCCAAAGGTGTGTTGGTTGGGTCGCTTTAAATACATTACACATTGTAACTAGATTAATGGCTGAAAAGGGCAAGAAAGATTATTATGAAAGATTTTGTAGAGTATTTAAAATACGTTCAGAAGAATGATATAGCATTAGCGGGGGCTATGACTGATGTTAAGGGAGTGAGGACTTTAAGGCCTTCTGAGCAGCCAAATGCCTATTTAAGAGTTACTGAAGTTACTAGTGATGGAATATACGTATCTGGTGCTAAGGCAAATATAACTGGTATTGCGGCTTCAGAGGAAATAGTAGTAATGCCCACTAGGGCTATGGGAGAAAAGGATCAAGATTTCGCAGTTTCCTTCTCAATACCTTTAGATACTGAAGGTATAAAGGTTATAATAGGTAGGCAAATAAATGATGCTAGAAGATTTGAAGAGGGTAATATAGATGGTTTACCATATCGCGTTAATCATGAGGGATTAATAATATTTGATAATGTTTTCGTTCCCATGAATAGAGTATTTATGTTAAGGGATTGGCAAATGAGTGGAATATTAGTTGAGATCTTTAGTGCGTATCATAGGCAAGGTTATGGTGGTTGTAAATCCGGTTTAGCGGATGTGATAATTGGTGCCTCTTATAATTTGGCGAAACAAGTTGGAGTAGATAAGGCTTCCCATGTTCAGAATAAACTGACTGAGATGGTATTATTAACTGAAAACATGTATTCCACTGGTATAGCTGCAAGTTTAGATGCGATTAAATTGTGTGAAGATGGGTGTTGGTGGGTTAATCCAATGTTCGCTAATGTGACAAAACAATTGGTTACTAAATTCCCATATGAGATAACTAAGCTTTCAACAGACCTAGCTGGAGGTATTTTGGGCACTGCTCCCAGTGAGTTTGATTTAAAGAATCCTAAATTAAGGCCATATATTGAAAAGTATCTCCAAGGTATTGCGGACTATTCAGTAGAAGATAGGCTAAGAATGATAAGGCTTTTAGAGAATATAGGTTTTAGCGTAGCATTTTTAATAGAATCTGTTCATGGTGCGGGAAGTCCAGAGGCTCAAAGGATAGTCTTGAATAGAATTTATGATTACGAATATGCAGAAAAAGTTGCAAAGTATTTAGCAGAAATTAATAAAAAAGTTGAGTTTAAGGATGAGGCAGAGCCTTGGAGAGAGACTGATACTCAAAAGGTAGCTAAGCATTGATGTAAGCATACATTAAATCTCTTTCAGTTACTATCCCAACTAATTTCTGATCTAACACTGGTAAGGTTCCTATTCTCTTTTCCATCATTATTTTAGCAGCTTTAGATATTTGATCATATCTAGAAATCGTTATAGGATTTCTAGTTCCTGCATCTAATACTTTGCCTACTACATTACTTTTTGCAATGAATTTTACTATATCAGCTGCTGTGACAATTCCAATTAACTTATCATCTTTAATTACTGGTAATCTTCTAACCCCGCTCTTCGTCATTAATTTTGCAGCATCTATTATATTACTCTCCTCATCTACAGTAACCACTTTAGTTGACATTATTGAATCTACTAATCCAGAGAAAACTTTCGCATTTATTAACTTTAATACCTCTCTCTCAGTGAAAATTCCCACTAAAGTATTATTCTCTACTATTGGAACTCCTCCTATATTATTTGATAACATTAACCTTATAACGTAATCAACATCATCATTAGGAGAAATGGTTACTAATGTTTCACTCGTTATATCCTTAGCCTTTAATTCATAAACATTAAAGGCATATTCACTAAAAGCCGTAACCACATCTCTAGTAGATATTATTCCCACTGGTTTTTCATCCTTTAATACAACAACTCTTCCAGAAGGATTTCTGGAAAGTACATCAATTACCTCTTTTAGAGAGGAATCTAATGATACAGTTATTACAATGTTATTTGCGAAATCAGAAACTTTCATATATAATATTTTGTCATTATAGTTAAAAAGCTTTCAAATAACTATCCTAGTACTATTTCCAAATCTTTCCACATTTCTCAAAAGCTCTTTATAATCACCAGTAAAAACGAAATTATTTGCCCTAATAGTAGTTTCATAATATCCTTCTCTATCTTTAGCTTTAATTGACAACCTATTACTCTTGTAAAAAACTTCGTAATAGAAGAGATTCGAAGAGAGAATAACTCTGTTTTCCTCGCTCTTCGTAACTGGATTCTCAGATAATATAATAGACCTTATTTCAAAGAAGGTTTTTCCTAGTACTAACTCAGCAAAACCTTCTATATCCTCTTTTTCAGACACGAAAATCGCTAAGGAACTGCTTAGTGACATGAAGGGATCGTTTTTAAGAGCGAAATCAACACTCCCAAATAAATGAATAGTATTTAATCCATCAAGAGGTAAATTCCATAATTCCTCATATGTAGCCGTATAAGGCCTCCCATTTACTATAGCCCTTATTTTGAAATTGTATGAAGAACATATTGCATTTACTGGTATCCTTTGTCTTTCATCCAAGCAATACATTATGAGTTAATATGACTTTATACTAAATTATACTTTACTTTCTAGTAATCAGACTAGAAACTTATTTGAGCTTATCCCATGAGATACGTAAACCATTTTTGGGGAAAACGATTTTATCTTTTCTACACTTCTCCTTAAACTCTCAAAATCCTCATAGATGCTAGGATATTTTAAACCACTTTTTGTTCCTTGCAAGGTATCACCAACTATTATAGAATTTAAATCTGGTAAATATATACTTATTGAATCATTAGTGTGGCCATAAGTTTTCACTATCTCTATCCCATCATCAAATTTCCCTTCCTTCAAAACGATATCTGCCTTTACGCCTTTCAAACTCTTAAAAATGAATGGTTTCCCAATGTTAAAAATAAACTTCAAGAAAGCGGAATGCAAAACTGGTTCTCTAATTAAACCCTTTTCAAGATATTCCACACCGTTTTGATCTATGCAAAACTTAGAATCTAAAGAAGACCTTATCTCATAAGCCCCGCCTATGTGATCAGCATGAGAATGAGTAAAAATAACGTATTCAATATTAAGCTTCATCTTATTTATTTTTTCCAATATTTTTCCACCGCTTCCTTGAGTTCCTGAATCCACTAAAATTCCCTTCCTATTATCTAATTCTATAATAAATGACTTTACGAAACGTAAAGGAATTTCATGAACCTTAACTACTTTTGCCATTGAGATAAATACTCATAATCATTTAAATAAGCTATCCCCTCTAAATCCGCTAAACTTTTTTCAATAATTTTGAAGCCTCCTTATATATAGGGTCTAAAAATTGATAATCTTTTATTATACTATATTTCTCTAAATTTTCAATAATATTAAAAAATACACTACTTGATATAATAGTTCCCTCTTCCTTTTGTAAACAATTTAACACCTTACTCCAACTATCGTTATCATAAGCTATACACTTCAGCGTATTTACATACCTACTAGCAGTAATTTGTGAGGTCTTCGCTTTCTTACCTATTAAATTTTTCAATTCTTCTAATGCAATATTTATAGCTTCTCTTCTAACATCCTCCAACCCTTTACCATTTACATACTGATTCCCAGCGAAAGTTAACCAGCCAGGTATTCCATCTAATAAATTAACGATCTCCTCCACATCGCTTACTTTAACATTATATTCTTGGAAACCTCTCTCCAAAAACTCCCTACTTTTATCCTTATCAAATCTTTCCAGTTCAATACTATAATAATACCTCCCATACAGTGGAGAATTTACGTTTTCAATACCTATGAAATCATCAAGAAGGCCTACTTCAGATCCAGTTAATATAAATGTGATATTCCTATCATAATCATACGCATGGGCTATAGCATCTTTTATCTCATTTGACAAAGGACCCCTTAACCTTTGAGCCTCGTCAATAGCTATTATTATCCTTTTCTCATTTAAATGATCAAATAAATCAGCTATACTTACGTAATCCTTTCCCTTCCATTTTATCTCAATTGAATTGCCCATAATCTTTATTCCCTTTATTCTGGTAAGTATATCCCTTATCTGATCAAGTCTCGATTTCAATCCTTCACTTATTAGCGTATAAATATCTTGCCTTGAATAATTTTCCCTCAATTTTCTGCAATCGAGAATAATGTAGAGTATTTTAACTTGGTTTAGTGCTACTTGCAATAATGAAGTTTTCCCAATCCTTCTTATTCCTTTTATTACAATTAATGGCCTATTTATATTATCTATAATCTTCTTTAACTCTTCATCCCTGTCAAATAGGTCTTCTCTTTTCGTCTTTGGTCTCTCATCAAATA
>JAVYOH010000060.1:8448-9918 GCA_038734615.1 Saccharolobus sp.
AGTAAAATCATATTAATAAATTTTATGATTAAAAATTATAAAAATCGTTGATAAATAATACTTTATACTTTTCGTTATTTATTAGATTATACTGAATTATTTTAGTTTAAGCGTGAAAAGTCTGTCCTAAGCCTTGCCAAAAAAACTTATATAGAAATTGACCAGTAAGAAGATTAATTAAATTTTAGAACAATCAATTAAATAATAATAATTTATCCTTCCTCCAAGTATTTAAATATTAATGAACAGAGGAGTAGCAAAATCCCAGATATTATGAAGTCTATTCCATAACTTATGTAATGTGTTATGTATCCAGATATTAAAGAGCCTAAAAATAATGCAATTCCAACTACAGTACTATAAACTCCTAACCCTGTTCCTTGCCTTTTTTCACCTACTATTTTAAATACCATTGTTGTAGATGAGGAATAGAAGATTGAATAAGCAATTCCAGCAGCTAAAGGATAAAATATTAGTCCACTGATTAGTATTGGTATGCCTATAAACATTTGCGCGAATATTCCTATAATTATATATGATGAACCTCTTAAGATTAACGAAAGATATGCTAATTTTTTCTCATCTTTTTTCTCTAACAAACTAGATGATAATTTAAAGCCTAATATTTGGAAAATCATACCAATTGTTATCACTCCTAATACCTCAGACTTATCTAAACCCTTAACGTAAAGACCTGCTGGGTATACTGTATTAAATATTCCACTGCTTAGATAGAAAATTACTAATCCTAAGTATAATAATGGTACATAGTTAATAGGCTTCTTGAATAACCTTTTTGGCGAGAACATTTTAAAATTATGTAAATTGGGTAAGTGAAGGAACATCATTGGTAAGTGTAGCATTCTAGATAAGAATGATTCCTTGTGATGTATTATTGCTGTCCTCTCAAAGGTTATCGCGGGTTTAGGCAATATCTTAAATCCAATTATAAATGTTATTAACACTATTATTCCTAATATTTCCTCTATAAACTCTATCTTTAGAAAAATGACTAGAAATGTTGAAATTATTAAACCTAGTAAAACCCCTATTGACGATAATAGGGAAAATTTAGAAAATAATGAACCCCAAGATTTCTTTTCTGCAGATTCCATAATTAGTAGATTAAATGGAGTAGATGAAGCAGTTGACATGAATGTGATTAAAGAGTAATTTAAAGTTAATAATGTAATTGAATTCATGAATGGCATAAATATTAAAGGTAAGGACGTCCCTCCTAAGCTTAATAATATTTGTTTCTTCCTATCTAGCCTATCTGCAACGAATCCCCATATCATTGAAGCAGGTATTAATACCGCATTACTTAAGGAAATAGCATAAGCTATATTTATCGCATTTCCACCTAAGCTTAAAATTTGTAACGTTATTAAAGTAGATAATGGACCAGTTGAAGCATTAAATGGGATTACTAAATACATCCATCGCTTATCCTTATACCTTATCATGTAT
>JAVYOH010000061.1:0-9213 GCA_038734615.1 Saccharolobus sp.
TTTTAGGTTAGCAGTGAAATTAAGTTTAATAACCAAATTAGCGAGTTTATACTTATGCCCATCTGTCCATCATGTGAGATCAAATTCAATAGCTGGAAGGAACTTGCCAAGCACATTAATGAAATGGCTAATCTCAAGAGCGATCCTTCACACGTTATGTGGCTTAATAGGAATTTAACGATAAAGAGAATGGAAGTTGATGAGTTAGTTAATGCTTTAGAGAATTTCTTCTCAACGCAAAAGGGTCTAGCTATGTGGATTAGAGAGAAGTTTATTAGCAAATTTTATGGGGATAATCCCCATCCTTTCATACTTGCCATGCAAAAACCAACTAGGGGTGTACTATTAGGTTATGTTATAGAGCATCAACATTTTTTAAAGAATTGGGTGAAGGTTTTATCGGCTATTGTATTTAAGACTGATAAAGATGATGTGGTGAAATATGAGTTAGAAAATATTGCAGTAGAATTCATTGGGTATAGTGGGAGACCTTCACATTACGAACTTTTGCTAAGAATGGGAGAGTCTTTAGGAATGCCTAGAGAAAAAATATTATCTATGGAACCTTTACCTTCTACAAAAAGTGCAATAAACGTATGGAGGAAAATAGCTGAAACTAAACATTGGTTAGAAATTATGGCTGCCATGCATAGCCTTGAACTAGTTGCAGATCGTAGTTTATCTAAATATGGGGCTAAACTACCATACTTTAATCCTTCAATCCTTTATTCAGATGAGTTTCCTCAAGCAGTTAAGGATTTCCTCAGAGAAGGTTATGAAGCTGACGTTTCACATGCGGGAAATGCCTTAGAAATTATTGAAAAATATTCAGATGATGAGATGAAGGAGAGAATACAAGTAACAGTTCTCAAATCATTTGATGCATTTTCCAAATATTTATTAGCTAGATTAGAGAGAGGATTTGAAATAGAGCCAAGTTTAATTAAGGAGGTATTAATGAAATGAAGATAATCGTAAATGGTAAGGAAGCGGGAAGTAAAGAAAAAGGGTGTGCACTATGTGGTGCAACGTGGGGGGAGTATTATGGCGAAATAGATGGTGAAAAATTATTCTTCTGCTGTGATTATTGTTACATGGAATTCGCAAATATGATAAATGAGGTTAAGAAAAGAAATAATTGGGATAAAGTTGATGAAATTGAAATTAATGGAAATTATTATGCTGGCAGAACATGTATAGCTAAGCATGAAGGGAAGAGCTATAAATTCTACGTTAAATTTAACGATGAAGCTGGAATAGAGACTTTCAAGGAAATAGGAAGTTAGACTTTCAAGGTTCACAAATTCCATTATCTTTTATTAACATCTTATTCCTAGGCTCTTTAAGAGATCTACAGAAAATCTTAGAATCTCCAACTTTAAGAAGACAAAGCCAATAAGTATCCTCAAACCCATCCGGTGTAGCATTTAATTTCCAATAAGCTAATAACTCTCCTTCACTAGCATTTATCTCATCAAAACTAGTTGAGCCACATTTAACGCACCTAGCCCTTTTAGCATAAAATGAATACCCACAATTTTTACACTTATAAATCATGGCTCATCACCGTAAATTATAACAGTAGCAGAATTACCAAATCCTGCCATACTTAGGGATAATCCAGTTCTACAATTCTTTATTTGCCTATCTTTAGCCTCCCCTCTAATTTGTAAGAAAGCCTCAATAGCTTGAGCCACACCACTAGCTCCTATTGGATGACCTTTAGAATTCAGCCCACCACTACTATTTATAGGCATTTCCCCATTTATTGAAGTGTAATCATCATAATACGCTTTCCATCCCTCTCCCCTTTTTAATAAGCCCAATTCCTCAGCCTCAACTATTTCAAGAACAGTAGCCATATCGTGAAGTTCAGCGAAATCAACCTTATCAACTTTAGCCATCTTTTTAGCTAGTATCCCAGCAACTCTTACTGATTTTAGGGAGAGTAAGTCTTCTCTTTCAGAGATCGTAGATGTATCAGAGGCTACTCCAACACCTTTAACATATACTGGCTTACTAGTATAGCTTAAAGCATCCTCGTCCCTTACCATTACTAAAGCTGCTGCCCCATCGCTTATTGGAGTAAACTCGTATAATGTTAAGGGTTCTGCTATTATGGGCGATTTTAAAACTTCGTCTAAAGTTACTCTCTTTTGAATGTGTGCAAAGGGATTTAGAGATCCATTATAATGATTCTTTACTGCAACTAATGCAAAAGCTTCTCTTGCTGCATCATATCTCCTCATATACTCTTTTGCCATTAATCCAGCTAATGATGGTAATGTAAGTCCAGCTTTCCTTTCTTCCATACTCAATAAAGATGCTATTATCGAAGTTACTTGCTTAGTATTCTTTTCCGACATTTTTTCAACTCCTACTACTAATATTTTATTTGCAGTCCTAGATTCTAATAGTGCTTTTGCAACTAATATTGCTGAACCACCACTACCGCTCGTATTATCTACTCTAATTGATGGTACATTATCAATTCCTAAATACGTTGTTATCAAATTATTAATGCCAGATATGGAATTAAACTCACCAGAATATGTATTCGAAACAACTACGAAGTCTACATCGTATTTCTTAACTAGAGGTAATAGGGCTTCACCAGCAAGGTCTAATACGCTTTCTTTTCTCTTTCCAAACTTTGTTAAATTTGCATCAATGATTGCTACCATCCATTATGGTTTTTGAATTCAGAATTTAAAATTAAGTTCTATATGAAGGAAAAATTGTTGATAATAGATTTTGACTTTTCTCTATATGAAGAATCTTTATATAGTTAAAAGAGATAATATATATAATGGCAGTTTTCATAGTAATATCAAATCTTACTGATAAAGGTGCAGAGACAATAGTAGATAAGCCAGAAAGAATAAGGGAAGTAAATGAAGAATTAGCTAAAATAGGTGCGAAAGTTAAAGAACAATACGTAGTTTTTGGAGATATAGATTTTGTTAATATAGTCGAAGTAGAAAATGTTGAGGCATTTTTTAGAGCATTAGTGGAACTTAATAGTAGAGGAACAGTGAGAACTAAAAGCTATTTAGCGATACCAGTTGATGATGCAATAAAAGCTCTTAAAGCCTCTATAGGTCATCCACACGAGAAAAAGTGACTCCTGCCCGCCCTAAAGTGCGAGGCTTTCATCAGGCCTCCGACGGTAATTTAAATGTAATACGTTTTTTGCTCCTCATATTCACTTAAATATTCTAATCTTTCTTTAAGAGAAGGATGAGTCCTAAAGGACCAGAAACCATTTTGGTCAATTGTATTATGCATTATAAATTCCTTAGCCAAAAATATTTGAAATTGAGGTATATATTTTAACATATTAACAGAGATACTTCTGCTTAAAAACCCAATTTTAACTAAAGCACTTTCTAGCCAGAAGGTTATATGGGGATTCCTTTTTACAGCAGTTATATCAGCCCTCTTCTCTATCCTTCTATGAATAAAAAATATTAGTGGAAACATAATTATAAAATAAAGAATTAGTAATAGTGGTAAGAAAACATTTGGAAGATATAGGGCTAAAGTAGCATAAACTGAACTTATTAAAATCATTGATGATATCATTATTTCTGGATCATAATTTTTTATATGAGCAATCTCGTGATATAATACTGCGAATAACTCCTCTTGTGTTAATGCGTCAATTAAGGGTAAGGTTATGGCTATTCCTCTAAAGATTATATTACCAAAAGCAAAGGCATTAAGAAAATTATCATTAACTACATAAACTCTTGGATTTTTTATATTAAACTCTTTTGAGATAGTTTCAACTAATGAAGTCAAATCTTGTGATGCCCTCTTCATTTTAAAGGAAACGGTCATTACTAATGGAGATATTAAATACCACAATCCAAATACTAAACCTATTTGTATGATAAAGAAATAAGGAAAATTTACAGATAGTGTAGAAATTATTAAATCAATCACTAAGATTGCAAAGAATGAAACAAAATAATATTTCCACCAATATGTGGTTACAGATTGCACACTCATAATTATTACGCTAAAGTATAAATACTTAAGTAATAGAGGCTATATCAATTTTGATAATCTAAAAGTGAATTATTAACTATTATTATAAACTTTTTTATACCATAAAGCCTTAACTAATATCATGAGAGCGGAAGAAGCATATTCCATTAGGCTAATATCAGATGTAATGCTGAAAAAAGGAAATTTATTCCATGTAGAAACATGGATAGAAGATAATAGTAAATATAAATCTTCAATATATTTAAATTTAAAAAGAATAACTTTTCAAGGAAACGAAAGTTCACCTAAAATTAGTTTTGACGATACGTTCTATTTCATTAGAAATGATGAGGATAGTTCCTCTTTACTAGAAGTAAAACCTTATGGAGAACCTAGAACCTTATTAACACTAGGTAAGATTAGTAAATTTGAGTTCCACACTAAGGGAATATTATTATTAGGAGAAGATAAGACTGATAAGACTCAACCCTTCGTTGCTGAGAAATTAAAATATCGCTTTGACGGTAGAGGATTATTGAGAACTAGACAATCTCTTTACTTATATGATGGGAATAAGGTAAGGAAAATTATAACTGGAGATTTTGATGTGACAGATCTTGCAACTAATGGGGAAAGGGTTGTAATATCTACAACTAAGGATGGTGATGATTATGGTTTAGCTAACTTATACGAGGTAAATCTGGAAAATGGAGAAATGAAGAAGATAACTCAAGGCGAAGGTGTAATAGTAGGAGTTGCCATGAACCAGGAGGGTAAAGTAGCTTATTTAGGCCATAGAAAAGGCCTTTCACCATGGGCTTCCTTAGAGATAATATTACCAGAAGAGGGAAGAAATTATATGTGTGGAAAGACTTGTGGAAGTAAAGTTCTCTCTGACTTATTTGATAGTGCAAAGGATAAACTTATCTTCGAAAAGGATACGATAATAACTTTAGGACAAGAAGGGGGATCAGTACATGTCTATGAGATCAGTGACAATAAGGTAGAACAGATAACTCACGGAAATATTGCAGTTAGGGGATTTGATTATAATAATGGAGAACTAGTGTACTTCTATTCAACGCCAGAAAAACCAGTAATATTGAGATATAAGGATATAGAATATGATCCAAATCCTAATGTCAAGGGATTTACGCCAGAAAGAATTACTATAAGGTCAAAGGATTTAGAAATAGAAGGTTGGGCGATAATTAGAGATCCTAGAGCTCCTACTATTCTTTTCATTCATGGAGGTCCCCATATGGCATATGGTTATGCGTATTTTATTGAATTTCAGTTCTTTGCTAGTAATGGATTTAATGTAATCTATTCTAATCCAAGAGGTAGTCAAGGATATGGTGAGGAGTTTGCAAAGGCTTGCGTAGGAGATTGGGGAGGTAATGATATGGAGGACATAATTAATTTCGTTAATGCGGTTAAAGAAAAATATGGTTTAAAAGCTAAAATAGGTGTTACTGGTGGTTCTTATGGAGGATTTATGACGAATTGGATAGTAACTAAGACTGATATGTTTTCAGCAGCAATAAGTGAAAGGAGTATATCTAATCTAGTTAGCATGTGTGGAACTAGTGATATAGGCTTCTGGTTTAATGCAATTGAAGCTGGGATTAAAGATCCTTGGAGCCAAGAGGGTATAGAGAAATTGCTTAAAATGTCACCAATTTATTACGTTAAGAACGTTAAAACTCCTACAATGTTAATACATGGAGAGGAAGATTATAGATGCCCTATTGAACAAGCTGAACAATTTTATAATGCATTAAAAATGCAGGGAGTGAAAACAGCATTAGTTAGGTATCAAGGAGATAGTCATGAACATGCGAGGAGAGGAAAGCCAAAGAATATGATTGACAGGCTAAACGTCAAATTACACTGGTTTAACAGATACTTGGCTTAACGTTTCACATTCTTTATTTAATGCGTAAAGGATATCCCTTAATGTCACAATCCCTACAACTTTCCCATTTCCATTAATCGCTAACGCTACATTAGAATTATTCTTAATCATATTGATAAAAACATCTAATAAATCATCACTATCATCAGCCTTTAATACGCTTTTTATTATAACTTTAGACAAACTCTCATTAGGTTTAATACCATTAGCTAAGGACCTTAAAATCGTACTTTTAGTTACTACTCCAATTGTTTCATCTTTGTTATTTACTATGATGAGAAATTTAGTTCCTTGTTTTGTCATAAGTTCTAACGCATCCTTAAGTCTAGTAGATGGACTTACTTTTATAACTATAGTATCATCGACTATCTCTCTAAGTTTCATATATAATACTTCTCTAGGTATAGCTTAAAGTTTACTATAATTAGCAATGCTTAGTGGGGCTGAATTATGTAAAGGAAACAAGGGCATTTTATTAATAGATAGAAATGAAAACTTTGATAGAAAAATTTTTATAGAATTATAATGCTCTCACTAATTCTCTTTATGCTGAACCACTACCACAACCACAATAACCATACTCATCTATTTCTAATCCGCATACTGGGCAATTATATCCAGTACCCTTAACCTCATGCGCATCTTTACCATAAATTAGCAAATGAGAGTTAAAGAACAGTTCCCTTAAACTAGGTAATTTCTCATCATTAATCTTAGTGTCCATAGCTTCTTTTACTCTGAATCTTAATGTTTTCTCTTGTAATGCTTTTTTAGATAACTGTTTAGTCGAAACCTTACCTATATTTTTTTCCTTATCGAAAACTAATATCTCCTCCTCATTGTTAATAGTTAAAGCTATTTTTTCTACTACTTCATCTCCACTTATTTTTCTAATCTCTTTCATACTCTTACTTATACTTTTTAAAGTATTTAAATCTTCATTTTTATTCCCAAATATGCGTCACTATCTAATGAAATTTTTGCTGAAATTTTGTATTAAATAATAATCTAAAAATAGTTTATATAAATATAGATTACCAAACTTAATTATTAAAACGAAAGGATCTTTAAACTGCTTTATGCTATTACCACTACTATAATCGGGAAAACCCTTTTATGCATTTCTTACTTATTAATTTTATGAACAAGAATAATCTAATAATATTTTCTATCATACTCTCTACTTTAGCTCCAGGAATTTTGGCTACACTTCATCTTTCTTTTTTCATAACTTTGCCTTCAATTTTGCTTGGTGGAATAATCGCTTACCTTACTTATCTTTTAGTTAATGTAAAATGGGATTATCAAGGGTTATACGCTTATGCAAGGGACTTTCATCCTCTCTTTTCATATATTTTCTTATAAGCTGGATAATTACTTATTATCTCTACTTAATTTATACAATAATTTACATACCTTATTACGTACTTAATCTAGATGGTTTTTCCGCATTTCTAGTCTCTTTCGCAATATCAATTATAACAACTGGATTAATTCTTACAGATCCATATTATACTTTTCCAGTAATAGCTTTCTCTCAAATAGTACTAGTAATTCCAATAGGATGGGAAAGATCAATAGGAGCATTACAACCAATACCTTATCTTTTTACGAATATTCTTTCCTCATCACTTCTAATAGTCTGCATTACACTTTCAACATTTATTAAAGCAGAGAAGAGAATCTCATGGTATATATTATTTTCCTTCCTAATCTCTAGTATAGTCTTGTTATACGGTTCTTTTCTTAAGCCAAGCGAAATATCGATCTATGGTTCAGCTATGGGCAACTTTGGTCTTATTTTAGCAGAATTTACTATGATAAGAAACTTGTTTAAATGTGAATGGTAATGTTACTAAAATTCTAGCTATTTTTTCAATTCCTCTTTCTATGATAGGTAATATTAACTATTCAACATTTTATACCACTCTTATAGTACCTTCCATAACATTACTTTACATAAGTCTCTTTTCATCATTTATATCTGTCTTCAAATATTTTAAGTCATTTACGATAAGAATTGCTGGAGTTATAGCTTTGGCATTATTTTTATATGGAGATTATAATGTGATAACTACTTCTAAAGGCTATCTCTTTTTAGAGTCAATCTTTGCAATAGTTTTAACTCTTATAATTTCAATTATTTTGTATTTTAGAAAAAGATTTAATCCAAACAACAACTCATTTTACTTACATCTCTTATAAATGACATTGCAACTATCTTTAAACTTTCTCCCATGGTAGGAAATACGTGAATAGTATCAATTATATCTTCAACAGTTGCCCTAAATTTAATAGCTAAAGCCGCTTCATTTATAACTTCTGCAGAATATTTACCAAACATTTGAACACCTAATATTGTTCTCAATTTCTTATCTATGACCATCTTTATTAAACCTTCACTTTCCCTTAATATTCTAGCCTTAGCTACATTCCTCATATTAACTACTCTATAATCACCTCCTGCTTCTCTTTGAGTTAAACCTACCCTAGCTACATTTGGTTCTATAAATATAGCTTGCGGTATACTAAGCCTATCAATCTTTCTATGGGAATTTAGAATAGCATTATCAACAGCTACTACTCCCTCCTTACCTGCTAAGGCTTCTAGCATTAAATTCCCTATCACATCGCCTGCAGCAAATATATTAGGATTTGTAGTTCTTAACTCATCATCAACCCTTATACCTCCTTTATCATTTAATTCAACACCTGCAGATGGCAAATTAAGATCAACATTGGGCTTTCTTCCAGTTGCTAATAATATTTCATCAGCTTCAACTTCTCCCTTATCTGTTACTATAATCTTACTTTCCTTGTTTTTAACAATCTCCTTAACCTTGATATTTGTAAAAATAGGTATTTCATCAACCTTTTCTAAATAGTTTTTTACAGCCAATGAGATTTCCGGCTCCCAGTCTGGCAATATTCTTTCGCTTCTTTGAAGAATTACTACATCCACACCTAACCTCTTATACATTTGAGCGAATTCTAAAGCTAATGCCCTCCCACCAATTATAGCTAATGAAGATACTTTCCTTTTAGGTGATAAGGCTTCTACATTAGTCCAGAAGCCAGATTCTCTTAATCCTCTTATATCTGGTATACTAGGAGATGAGCCAGTAGCTATTATGAACTTCTTTGCCTCTATAACTTCTCCATTTACCTTAACCGCATTTGGAGAAATGAAATAAGCCTTGCCTTCTATAAGCTTTACATCATAGGAATTCAATACATCTTCATATTTCTCCTTACGTAAGGTATCTACTATTTCTTGCTTATCTTCAAATGCTTCATAAAAA
>JAVYOH010000062.1:0-8792 GCA_038734615.1 Saccharolobus sp.
AATGTAAGGTTGTAATTGAGCCCGGTGATAATAGGTAGAAGAAAAATGAGTACAAGATTACATGGTATAGCATGTAGATTATGAATATAACCCAAAATAATTTTGATTTTTTGAATTTTACAATTAGATTTCTTAGAAAGGTATAAAATGAGTTGGGTAGTATTAAAATTATAAAAGCCCAAAATGGTATTGTAGATATTAGCGAGAATAGTAATGTATTATCTCTTGCGAAGTAGTAGGAGATTAGTGATAAAGTAAGGAATATAGGTGATAGTATAAATCTATTAAACATAAAAATAAATGGTAATAACGAGTAAAAAATCTTTAGGTTGAGGAAGAAATTATGTAATAAGGAATTGAAACAGAATTTGAGACTATTAAATCTACCCACATTCCAGATTCAGCGTGGCTAGTTATTCCACATGCTATCCAATAATAACCGGCTGAAATATTATCTAATATTCCAGAAGCGGTTTGCTGTTGTTGCAAACCATTATACATAAAATTTGAGGGACTATCACCAACATAAAGCAATATTTTTCCATCTTTAGAAATATCAGCGTTATTTGGCATTGGAGTATTATTCATTACTATATTAGCATTATGTGGAATTGGCTGATCATTAGTGAGTATAACCATAACATTCCACCCTGCTGGTACATAAATCTTCATTTGCCCATAGCTTGTTTCATTGTATGTGGTCCGGTTACTGATACTACTAAGTATATGAAGACTGTCTTATTGTTTGGATCGTATTGAAGCTCCTTTGCTCCAGGTGGTAAAGCGGCAGTAGATGTGGTATTAGAAGTAGTAGAAGAAGTAGTTGTAATGGTCGTTGTTATGGAAGAGGTTGGAGTAGTAGAGGTAGTGGGAGGAGTTTTTTATAAAATACAGTAAAATAGGCTGCTAATGTTGCTATTACTATTATTGAGATAATTATTATCCTATTCATTGAGTTCGTCATCTCTACTGTGCATTTAAATCTTTTCCCACATATAGTAAATAATGATAAAGGATTTTCTTTATTTAATTATTTTATCAACAGTTTTTATAAATATTTTTAGAATTTAAGCTTATAACTATCAAATTTTTGATATATGAGAATATAATGGATAAAGTATGTGAAAGTTTAAAATATTATAGAAAAGATTATACCTGGGGAGTTTTGTTAGACATAGTTATGAAAAGTTTTAAAAAGAGAGAGAGTAATCTTATCTTATGAAAGAGAGAGAAGTAGAAGCTAAAAGATTGGTAGGAAAAAAGAATGTGAGGGGAAAAGTATATGAATATGAATATTATACATTACCACTAAATCTGTATTTACCTAAGTCTATGGTAGAGAAATTCGGAACTAAGTATATGCTCGAGGTCGATGAGGACAGTGGAACTATAACTATAAGACCTAAGATTACTCAGTGAACCTTAGCCACAATACTCTCCCCCTATGGATAATAAACGTTTTCCTCTCAGTGCTAATTTTAAGTATATTCCCCTTCATTTCAATACTAACTAGTTTTTCATGAATTTGAGGAGTTGCGATTTTTAATTGTATACCTAAAATTGAGAAATAAGTAATGATTGGAATAAAAAGAAGTAAAAGTATATATATGTTCCTAAATATACCATAAAATAACATAATTATAATAGCTATAAAAAATGAAATGTAATATACTTTGAGAAGAGAGGTTTTCTTATAGCCTACACTATCCTCTCCTAAGAATACAATATAATAACCATCATCACTTAATGCAATTGCTTTTTTCACATTATTTTTTGAATCCGCATAGAATATAAGCGTATTATATAAACACAAGATCCTAACGTGATGAAAAATCATATATATTAAAGGATAATAGTTGGACTAGATGAGAATAATAGCAATTTTAATTTTGTTTTTCCTCTTTTTTAACATAATTTTTAGCTATAATGTGATTGGAGATAATATATTGAAATTCTTACCTATTGGGACTACTATTAATTATTACGTTCATGAAACGTCATCTAATTTAAATTCATATGTAACGTTCGATATTTACATAAAAATGCAATGGAATGGAACTGCCTTTAGCCTAAGCGGGAAGTCCATATCTCACGCTACTCCGGTAACTTTTGGAAATGGTACTACGATAAGTAATATAACTGGAAGCTATGAATACCCATTAAACCTTTGGATATACGTTACAGGGGCTGGAACTCCAACTGGTTTTCTTGAAACTAGCAAATCATTTACATATTATAATGGAATCCCTGCTTTGGAGTTAAAGGATTATAATAATTACACTTACATATCCTTACAATACATGATACCATTAAAAGCGTATTTTAGCGAAAATCTAAATCCAGCAACTAATCAAACTTTTAGCTCATTATTAATGATGAACAATTCTGAGTTAAGTTTTTACACTGGTTCGTATAACGTTTATAATGCAACGTTCAATTACGCTTATCAGAATTATCCAGTCAACTTGAATTTACTAGTAGCATCTAAAGAAGCTAGTTTAGAATTATTGAACTACTCTAATAAGTTAAGTCTAAGCATTGTGGGCTCTCAATTCATAAGCATATTATTGCCAATAACTACCTTTAATGATTTAGTTGGAATAGGAAAGTTCATTTATAATGGTTCTACTTATTATATTATACTTTCTTCACAAGGAACTAGTCTATATCTTAATTCATCAGTTCCTATAGTTGCGAGTTTAATTCCTGGCACAAATTATTACATGATTTCTGTCCCCTACTCTGGAAATCTGACTTTGGTGTTTAATGGTAATTATCAGCCTCATGTAAATTCAACTATAATAACTCCACAATTAAGTGTTAAAACTGTTAACGTAGGGAGTTCAATAAACTTCCTTTATCCTATAATTGCAGTTATTTTAATAGGAGTTGTAATATATTTGAATTATAGGTTAAGAAAGAAGTAACTTAGGAATATCGTATGGAGTATTAGCTATTTCTATTCCAGCTTCTTTAAATGCCTTTATTTTACTCTCAAATGTTCCCATTCCCATGTAAACTACTGCCCCAGCATGTCCCATTCTTTTCTCTTTAGGTGCAGTCATTCCAGCAATATACGCAATAACCTTTTTCTTTATTTCTCCCCTCTTATAGGCCTCTGCTAATCTCTCTTCCATAGTACCTCCTATTTCTCCTATAACTACTATTTTATCAGTATTAGGGTCTTCATCAAACATTTTAACTACTTCCAATATGCTAGTACCTACTACTGGATCTCCGCCTATTCCTATAACAGTTGACTGCCCCATTCCAAAATTCTTAAGGAGCTCAGAAACTTCATAGGTTAAAGTTCCAGATCTAGACACTATACCTATATTACCTTTCTTAAATGCCCTAGCTGGTAATATACCTAATAAGGCCTCTTCTGGAACTATTAAGCCGGGGCAATTAGGGCCTATTATTCTAGAACCCCTAGCTTTAGCATATTTTGTTAACCTAGCCATGTCTAAGACTGGAATATGCTCAGTTATTGTAACTATTAGTTTTATACCACTATCTATTGCCTCATATATTGCATCTACAGCGTACCTAGCAGGAACAAATATTATGGATGCTTCAGCATCATGCTCCTTCATTGCCTCTTTAATAGTATCATAAACTGGAACCCCATTTACCTGAGTTCCTCCTTTACCAGGACTAATTCCAGCAACTATTTTAGTACCATATTTTAGCATTTGTTGTGTATGGAATGATCCTTCTCTTCCAGTTATTCCTTGAACTATAACCTTAGTGTTCTTGTTTATGAGCGTGCTGCATCACCTATCATTTTTAATACATCATCATAAACGTTTATTCCATTCTCTTTTAATATCTTCTTTCCCAACTCCTCATTTGTACCTAATAATCTTACAAATATTGGCTTTTTCACAATTTTTAACGCGTCTGCAATTCCTAATGCTACTTCATCACATCTAGTTATTCCCCCATAAATGTTTATTATTATCTTCTTAACTTTAGGATTACTTCCAACTTTGATTAAGCTTTCCTTAACGTGATCTCTATTAGCCCCTCCGCCTATATCGAAGAAATCAGCTGGATTCCCACCATTAAGTTTCACTAAATCCATTGTAGCCATTGTTAAGCCCGCACCATTGCCTATTATTCCAATATCACCATCTAATTCAACATAACTATCTCTTACTTCTTGCCTTCCCAATTCCTTTAAAAGATCCTCATGTTTATATAACGCATTATCTTCTAAAATAACTTTAGAATCTAAAGCTAACAATTTGCCGTCATTAGTTAAAGCTAAAGGATTTATTTCAACTAACTCAGCATCATATTCTACAAATAATTTATATAAGCCTTGAATTATTGAAGGTAATCCTTCTTTTACTCCTAAATATTTTTGAGCCTCTATAATATCGTAACTCCTAACTCCCCTCTCTAATGGTATTATTATCTTCTTAACATCTTTAGCCTGTTCCACATCAATTCCTCCTTCTCTAGATAATACTAGCATTGGTTCTGCAGTTTCCCTATCCAGTAATATAGAAGCATAAAACTCTTTTTCATGGGGGATAAATTCCTCTACTAAAAATTTCTCTATACCTAATTTTTTCAATTCAAGAATAGTATTATAAACATCATCAGTTACTCTTACTAATCCCCTCTTTCCTCTAGCACCTTCTAATAACTGTGACTTAACTACTGCTTTTCTTTCCCATTTTATCGGCTCAGAGGTTATTACACCGTTAGGTACTGGTATTCCTACGCGCTTAAAAAGAGCTTTTCCCTCGTATTCGTATAACTTCACATTAACATTCTTGATACTTATGAATTTAAATATTATTATATGATGATTAAACTTTGTAAAAGTATTTAAGTAGTTTTACTCGAATATTTGCATATTGAATTTAATATACAATTTTCACATTTCGGCTTACTAAAGCAAAAAGCTCTACCAGTAGTTACTAGTCCAGCGTGAAATAATTTATATTTAAAAACGTCTTTATCTAAATTATTTTCTACAAGACTTTTAACTTCATTCTTCCTTAATTCAATATTTAATACTCTAGATAACACTCTACTCCCATACTCTGAAGGTGGAAAGCTTAACTTATGTCCTGCGAAAAGTAAAATTGAATCAGCTGTCTCTTCTCCAATACCTTCTATGCTTAAGAGTAATTCTCTGTTATAAAACTTCTCTAAACTACCTAAATTAATAATTATCTCAGAAATTCTTTTCAATCTTTTAGCTTTAGTCTTATAAAAATTAATACCTCTTAGTAAAGAGTAAAGTTCTTTTTCATCTATCTCATAAAGCTTTTTGAAATCAGTTAGGTCTTTTTCTCTCATTATGTCTATTGCCCTTTTCACGGTTTCCCATTTAGTCATTTGGACTAGTATGGATGATATTATTATTTCCTCAGCACTTCTTAATCCTCCCCACCATTCGTAAGAGTAAGGTGATGAGACTATCCAACCCTTTTCAGCTAATATATGTTTATTATTATAAAATATATTCAAAAGTTTACCAAATATTTCATTCATTTAAATCTCACTCAATATTCTTTCAACTAGTTTAGGAGTACCTATATCAAATCTCTTAGGCTCTTTAGCGTTTTCTATCGCATCAATTAAAACATCTCCTTCCCAATTCATAGGATCATCTAAAAAGGTAGCCCCTAAAACGTTTGCATATATTTTAGTATCTTTTAACGTAGCAGCCCTCACCCAATCCTTATTATAAACTATTATAACTGGCTTACGATACATTGCAACAGCCTCCATAGCCGTTTTACCTTGATGAGTTATCACTAAGGAGGAATTCGCTATCCATTTCTCTAAATCTGGATCGAATTTGAACGCTATCACGTTCTCCCTATTATAAATATTAGAATCTAAAGGTCCTGTTTGAATTACAAATTTATATTTTTTAATTTCAACAATTTTATCAAAAAGTCTTTTGAAACCCATGCTTCCAGTGGTGACTAATATATAATTTTCGTCTTTAGGATGATATTTAGGTTTCTCAACTATTGGCCCCACTACTATTCCCTTAGTTTTATATAATTGCCTTTGTTCCTCCCAATGGAGGAAAATTCCCTTAGAATATTTAGATATAATATTAATAGCCTTTCCCTTAGTTACGAATCTATCTTGACTTTCAATTCCATAAATTTTAGCTCCTTTTAAGTATTGAAAAAAAGATGGAAAAATTGAATGATTACTGCCAGTTGCAACTACTACATCATACTTTTTTACCTTAGCACTTTTTATAACTGACGAGAAAATTCTTCTCAGAAATACTAAATTACTCTCATTTGGAGCCCTACCTTTAGGAACTTCGTAAATTTTATTTGCATATTTCATTAACATTAGTTTACTGTATTCATCATTTTCTGGTATTACAAAATCCACTTTTTCTGGTAAATACTCTGCAATAGCCCTAGCGAAGCCTGTATGACCTCCACCACTTGCTATTATTAATATTCCCACAAGTTATACTGTTTCAGCTAAAGTTTTAAGCTAAATGATATAGCGTTTATTTATGGAAAGTTACAAACCAGTTTGGCTAAAAGGTGCAATAATACTAGCAATAAACTTAGCAAATGCTGGTTATAAGCCAGTAGCAGTTGGATTGGGAGAGAGGGATTTTTACGTTGATATACAATCTGAAACTACTTTATCCTTAGATGAGGTTGAAAAATTAATAAAAGTTGATAATTTTAATCCTAAGATAGATAATAATCAAGTTGAATATAATGGAATTAAGATTAAGATAGAAGCTAATGAGAGTATTCCCGCAATTAATCCAAAATATTTTAAAATACTTAATATTTCAACTCATCATCCAGAACCATTAGTACAATATGTTAGAATAAGGGGAGTAGCCTTTGAAACTGAAGAGCAATTAAAAGATTATTTAAGCTGGTTAGAGAAGGCTGAGGAAACTGATCATAGATTAATAGGTGAGAAGCTAGATTTATTTAGCTTCCATGAGGAGGCAGGATCTGGACTAGTTCTCTTTCATCCCAAGGGACAGATAATAAGGAACGAACTGATAAACTACATGAGAGAGATAAACGCTAGTATGAATTATCAAGAAGTTTACACCAGTCATGTATACAAATCTGACTTATGGAAAATATCTGGGCATTACACCATGTATAGGGATAAGTTAATACTGTTTAAGATGGAGGATGATGAATACGGAGTTAAACCGATGAACTGCCCGGGGCATATATTAATTTACAAATCAAGACCCAGAACCTATAGGGACTTGCCAATAAGGCTTTCAGAATTTGGTCACGTTTATAGGTGGGAGAAGAAGGGGGAATTATATGGCTTGTTAAGAGTAAGGGGATTCACGCAAGATGATGGACACATTTTCCTTAGGGAAGATCAAATAAAGGATGAGGTTAAAACGTTAATTAAAAAAACCCTTGAAGTGTGGGAGAAGTTTGGTTTTAAAGAAATTAAAGCGTATTTGAGTACTAGACCAGATGAGAGTATAGGTACTGATGAGCAATGGGAAAAGGCTACTGATGCTTTGATTACCGCATTGAAAGAAGTAAATATGCAATATGGAATTAAGGAGAAAGAGGGGGCATTTTATGGACCTAAGATAGATTTTGAAATAAGGGATAGTTTAGGCAGATGGTGGCAAATGTCTACTATTCAGGTTGATTTTAATTTACCAGAGAGGTTTAAATTGGAATATGTAGACAAGGATGGTTCTAAGAAAAGACCAGTTATGATTCATAGAGCTATTTACGGTTCAATTGAGAGGTTCATGGCGATACTTTTAGAGAACTTTAAGGGTAAATTACCTACTTGGCTTTCTCCAATCCAAACTGTAGTATTACCGATAAGTGATGAGGTAAATGATTATGCTGAAAAGATATTTGGAGAATTGAAGAGGAATAATATAAGGAGTGAGATAGATTATGCTGGTGAGACTTTAAGTAAGAGGATAAAGAACGCATACGATCAAGGAGTTCCATATATTATAATAGTTGGTAGAAAAGAGGCTTCTGAAGGTACTGTAACTGTTAGAGCTAGGGGTAATATTGAAGTTAAAAATATTAAATTTGAAGAATTTTTAGCGAAATTAAAGAGAGAAATCATTGAACGGAGTGTTGAGCAAATAGTTATTAAAAAATGAAAATCTTTTTTGTGCTTAGTAGAAAAATATTATTGTGATAGTTTACGGTTTGTATAAGAGCATCTTAGGGGAGATAACTGTAGCTAAGGATGAGAACGGTTTCATAATGTTAGATTTTTGTAATTGCGTGGAAAGTTCAGCTAGGGATGATTCTGCTTTTACAGATTTCTTTTATAAGCTAGATTTGTATTTTGAAGGAAAACCAGTTGATTTAAGAGAGAATATCAACATAAAGACTTACCCTTTTAGATTATCAGTATTTAAAGAGGTTATGAAAATACCCTGGGGAAAGGTTAAAACTTACAAGCAAATAGCTGAGGCATTAAATACTTCACCCAGAGCAATTGGAATGGCATTATCTAAAAATCCTATATTATTAATAATCCCTTGTCATAGAGTAATATCTGAGAAAGGATTAGGAGGGTATTCTAGGGGAGTTAAACTAAAGAAGAAATTATTAGAATTAGAGGGAATCAGATTTGATGATGAATAAAGTTTTTTATTGCATTAGAAAACATATTCTTAATGCATGCCGTTATCTTAGCTGGGGGTTACGGTAAAAGACTAAGACCATTAACTGATGATAAGCCTAAACCTTTAATTGAAGTAGCTGGAAAGCCTATAATAGAATGGCAAATATTATGGTTAAAATCGTTTGGAA
>JAVYOH010000063.1:0-8790 GCA_038734615.1 Saccharolobus sp.
GGGCTATGGTGTCTTCGTTGAAAATGGAAGATTAATAGATGGAAGGAACGGTAAAATTAAGAGCATGATAAGATATATTGTAGATAATTTTGATGTAAAATTATTTATAACCGCTAACCAACATTTAATAATTACTCAAATAGAAGATGGACAAAGAAAGGAATTTGAAAAGATTTTTAAGGAATTTGATTATGGAATTAGGGATGGGAAACCTTATTCCAAGTTAAGAATCAATTCCATAGCTTGTGTTGGATTTCCCACTTGTAAATTATCATTTACGGATTCTGAGAGATTTCTCCCATCACTTATTGACGAATTAGAGAAAAGAGGTTTTCATAATGTTTCAGCTTCTATAGGCGTTTCTGGATGCATAGCACAATGCTCAAGGCCTGCTACAAAACCAATAAGCTGGATAGGTAGTGGGTATGAGATGTATATGTTAAAATTAGGCGGTTCCACGGATAACTTAGGAGAGCCTTTAATAGACTTCGAGGAAAACGTAGTTTATTTATATCAAGTACCAGCTAAAAGACTAGCTGATGTGACTGAGGCATTATTCCAGCTTTATGAAGAAAATAGGGATTTGGGTAAAGATGCTGGAGAGGTATTTAGGAAATTGGGTAATAGGAAGATAATTGAGTATTTGAAAAGTCATGAGAAGGTTAGAGATCTAATGAAACCGCATAAATTCGATACAAAAATAGAGGGATATAGAGAATACCATGAGCTATTAAAGAGAAGATTAAATGAGGTGAATAAACTTGAACAAGGGTAAGGTAATACTAGTTGGTGCAGGACCAGGAGATCCAGAGCTAATAACTTTAAAAGGTGTTAAGTACGTTAAATCGGCTGACGTTATAGTTTATGATAAACTAACACCTAGAAGTGTATTATCTTACGCAAAACCGTCTTGCATAATTGAGTATCTTAGAAGCGATGATAGTGAGATTGATATATTAAAAAAATATGCCTTAATGGGTAAGTTAGTAGTTAGGTTAAAGAATGGTGATCCTTACATTTTCGGTAGAGGAGGAAAAATCTGCATTACATTGATTAGTGATGGAATAGAATGCGAGATAGTACCAGGCGTATCATCAATTACTGCAGTCCCAGCTTATGCTGGTATACCTTTAACTTTCCCGAAAATTTCTGATATGATAACTGTTATTAGTGGAGTAACTGAGGGAGGTAAACTTTTCAACTTTCAAAAAATTCCAGATGATGGTACTTTAGTAGTATTAATGGTGGGTAAGAGGCTAGAAGAAATATCTAAGGGCTTACTTGCTAAAAGAGGACCATCAGAAGAGGTTGTAGTAATAGAGAAAGGTACTTATGAAGATCAGCGAGTTTCAATAGTCAAGCTCAAAGAATTGTCTGAAATTAAGTTGACCTCTCCTTCTATGCTAGTTATGGGAAATGTAACGAAACTTAGAAATTTCCTATGGAAATTGTCTTAAATAAAAATTCTTATAGTTATTTTTACTTTTTTAGTTAAATTCTAAATTTGCACTATTCAACAAATATATAAATTTTAAGATCAACATTAATATAGTGATTAAAAAATGTCTCAACAACAAGTAGTAGTCGATAACAAATGGCTATTAGATCATTTAAAGGATCCCAGTGTTAGGGTAGTAGAAGTGGACTATGATCCTAATAGTGCCTACAACATATGGCATATTCAAGGCGCAGTGTTAATAAAATGGAGAGAGGATTTGAGACATCCAGTGTTAAGGGATTTCATAGAACCTGGTGATTTCGAGAAGTTAATGGAATCAAAAGGAATAAGTAACAATACTACAATCATATTGTATGGAGATTATAATAATTGGTTTGCAGTTTATGCTTTCTGGCTATTTAAGGCTTATGGGCATAGTGATGTAAGAATATTAAATGGAGGAAGAACCAAGTGGGCCAAAGAGAACTTACCTACAGAACAAGGATCTAAGGAGCCGCAATATCCTAAGGATCATACAAGGTTAGGAAAGTTGATTGGGGAAGTCATAGAGCTTTCTTCTGGGAAATACTTCAAAAGGTCACTAAGGGTGAGATAGGAAAGACTACACTACTAGTTGATGTTAGATCACCTAAGGAATACACTGGAGAAATTAGAGCACCTCCGGAGTACGCTGATGAGCAAACACAAGTTGGTGGTCATATTCCCGGTGCAATAGATTTCCCATGGTCACAAGCAGTTAATCCAGAAACTGGAGAGTTTAAGTCAACAGAGGAATTAAGAAGACTAGTGGAGACTGCTGGTATAACACAAGATAAGGAGGTAATAACATATTGTAGAATAGGAGAGAGCTTCTCACACCTGGTTCGTTTTAAAATACCTATTAGGTTACCCTGCATTAAGAGTATATGATGAATCATGGGCGGAATGGGAAAACATAGTAGGAGCTCCGGTTAAAAAAGGAAATGAACCATGAGAATAATAGATAGGGTTAAGGTAGATAAAACGGAGTCGTGTGGATCTAGAAGCCCATTAGTTATAATACTGGATGCTATTAAAAAAATAAAAGAATGTGGAGAAAGTGTAGAAGTCTTATTAAATGATTACGATTGGCTTCTAAGTTTAAAATACATTTTCCAATTTAACGATACTGAGCTAAAGATTGTGGAAAAAGGCAAGGAAGATAATTTCTTAAAAATAGAAATTACAAAGGATTGTATCTAATTTTCAATATAAACTTTTTCTTTAATAAAGTTTAAATCCCCTTTGCGTATAAGTTAATTGAGTCAAATGAAAAAATTAGTGATTGTAGGAGGAGGAAACGCTGGAACCTTATTATCTAATCTATTAGCAGGAAAGTTAGAGATTACGTTAATAGAGCCAAGTGAATATCAAGTGTATCAGCCTGGCTTAGTGGACTATATGGTAGGTGAAGAGAGTGAGGATAAAATAAGATTTCATACCAGATCATTGATAAAGCCAACTATAAAATGGGTAAAATCGAGGGCTGTTAAAATTATTCCAGAAGATAGAACGGTAATTACGGAAGATAATCAGAAATATGAAGGGGATTATCTAGTAATAGCCACTGGAGGACAAAATAAAAATATATTAAATTTAAGGGGATATCATAACCTAGAAGATGTAAAAGTTATTAAAGAAAATATAGATAACCCTAAGGGAAAGAATTTTGTAATAGGCGCACTACCAGGTATAATAAAATGTCCAGCAGCTCCTTGGGAAATATCATTTCTCATAAAGAAAAATACCCAGACGCAAATGTTACACTACTTATACTAGCTAAACAACCCCCACCTTTACAAGTTCCTATGTTTAATATATTTTCTAAAAATGCATAAAAAGTTGGAATAAAGGTTTTAACAGGCTTTGTTATAAGTAATATAGATTATGAGAATAAGTTAGTTATATCAAATGATGGGGAAAAGGTTTCTTTTGACAATTTAATAGTAGATACGCCTATTACTACTAATTTTACTGAATTTGCTGATAAATCGGGATTAATCCCAGTGGATAATCAAACTTTAACATTTAAAGATGGGGTATTTGTAATTGGCGATGCAAATGCTACACCGATACCAAAGACCGGTTCAGCTGCTCATTTTCAAACTGAGATAGTTGCTAATAATATTCTATACGAAATAGAAGGTAATAGAAATAAAGAGAGATATAATGGTGATTCCATATGTGCAGTTTACACTAGTCATAAAGATGGTGCTTTAATATGGTTAAACTATAATAAAAGTAAGGTTTTAGGTCCAAGTCCAATATATTATCATATGAAAAAATTCTTTACTAACTTATACTGGTCTAGTTTAAATGGAAGCTTAGATATTATACTAAAATCTATGGTTTCTTATTTAAAATACTAGAAATTCGCTTTAACTAAACGTCAACTTCTATCCATCCATTATTATCTCTTATTTGATACGTTTTAAGTCCTAATTTTTCTTTTGGCGCATCTGGAGCAACATACGGTGGTTCTACCATTTTACCAGTCTTCAAATCATATAGAGCTAAATGACATGGACATCTTACGATTAATTTTTCCTCATCTAAAAAACCTAAAATGCATCTAGCGTGACTGCACACAGCATCCATAGCGTACAATTCTCCCTTTACGTTTGCTATGAATATTACCTTATCATCTACTTTTACTGCTACACTTTTAGCCTTTTCTAGAGCTTTTGCCGAAATTGTCCTTTTCCAAACCATAAATTAAACCTAGCCTTTACTCTTATATCTCTTGTTTTCTAAAGGTTTTAAGAACGTAATAAAGTATAAAACTTAGGAAAAAATTAACTTAATATTAAAAAATCACATGACCTTTATATTTGCTTTATCTTATTTAGCGTGTCTTGTGGTATAGACGTCATTCCATGACACATCTTAGCATGAATTGCATTCTCCTACTCCAACACACTTAAAGGACTTAAACTCCCCCTTCTTTATAAACCAAGACCTCTATACCAACTGGACAAGCATAAGCACAATCAACAGTCTTACAATTTAAACAAACCTTAGGATCCCTAACCTTCAATCTAAACAAACCTAAATATCCTAAAAATTGATTGAAAGATCCCTAGGCGCATAGACCAGTATTTACACATGAATAGTTTCCTAAAAATGGCATTAAAATAAATTGTAAATACCAATAATAATATTAAAGTATAAGCTAGCATAAAAGACCGTAGGGTCATTGCCTAATATAGAAAAGTTATATATCCCCTCATAGTTAAGATAGGATAAAATAGCAAAGATTATTAAAGAAATCCAAACAGTTATTATGACTAATTTATACCATTTGTTTATCTTTGATGTTAATGTTTTTCTCCCTAACTTAGAAATTCTATTAT
The DNA here is from genome assembly GCA_038734615.1 of Saccharolobus sp. GTDB lineage: Archaea > Thermoproteota > Thermoprotei_A > Sulfolobales > Sulfolobaceae > Saccharolobus. The sequence goes on from JAVYOH010000063.1 coordinate 4,831, forward strand.
AATTTTTCATAGAATATATAAACGTTCCTTGAAGCATATATGGGGCTGTGCAAGTTACAGAAAATATTTGCCGAGATCCGAAGAGGAAGGATAGGATAGCTGTGACTATAAAAGTCCCTAAGATTCCATCTATAAGATATGATGGCTTTACTGGTCCATAAGTCCCAAGCCATTAAACCACATATATGGAATATTTGGAAATTAGAGAGAAAGATGGTAACCAAACACTATATACTACATATGAAAACATGATTAAAATATACCTTATTTTATTCTCTAGACTATTTACTTCAATTAGTCTAAATATTACTAAAATTCCTAGCCATTACTTACCATAAACCAAGGACTTGCAGTTACACTTGCTAATACTGATAAAAAATCCATGCTCACATTTTCAGAATACTTCATCTCTTAATTCTGAACCTTTAACTACAATAATTTCAGATAAGTCACTCTTTACAACCAGTTTTAGGCAAAAAATCCAACCAAATTAAGTCATATGTAAATAAGTCATCACTGCCACAAAATCCACATTTTTTTGCATACAAATCATTTATACTTCCGCACAATTTACAAACCTTATAAAGTCCCCCATCCCTATATCCATATCTGATAATTGTCTCTTTTAACCTCTCTACCCCTTTTGATAGCGTCAAAAGCTTAAAGATTAGCTTATTATCATAGGTTATTATAACTTTACCCACGATTCTACCAACTGAAACTCCTATAACTAATCTAGTATCCGTGAGTGTAAATTCCTTTTTGGAAAATATATTTTTAATTACAAATTTAGAATCATTTAATATAAAACTGTAGAATTGGGATAATAGAAGGAATAATAATGTTACAAATGAAATAAAATACATAATAAACGTTAGAAATACTGGGATTATCATCCCATTCTTCTTTGCCAAAATGAAGATCGAATAGACTGATAATAAGAGACTTAGAATACTGAAGAACAAATGTGATATTAGATAAAGAGTATGCGTCTCTACTAGAAATAAAACCTTAAGAGATAGGTACTTCTCCATAAGTTTATGTATTAATTATAAAGTTAAATAAGTTAGTTAGATGTTAGCAATCTGTTTCTTTTAAAATACTTGAAAGGCTCTGATATTGGTTTAATTAAAGAATTGGACCTAATATTCACTGCTTACCTAACACATGAAACCGTTCTTTCTGAATAGATCTCTATAATATAATAGAACATCGCTAGCTAATTTATTTAGCAATTAATTTTTAACTCTTGCCTATTGTTCATAAAGCGTTAGTATCTCACAAAAGTATTTTGAATTATTATATAATATCATCATACTTTATCACACCCAATTCAAGAATAGGTTTTTAAAGTCACGTACCAGCTTAATATTCTAACTACATAATTAGTATCCTTTAGTAATTCGATAAAATATTCCTTATACTTTCTAGCTTCATCTATGTTTATCAGGTTTTTTGTATGAGTTCTGGTACACTATTCCATACTCTATATCTAGTCCCAGTATCTGGAAATCTTAAAAGTTCATATAAGAAGTCCTTACTAAAACGACTGATATTAGAAAGTACATAATTCCAGGCTTCATGTTTTATATCCTTATCATCACTTGAGAGAAAACGTTTAATATCATCATAAGAAATTAGGTTTGAAGACTTAAGGATTAATAATACCTTCTTCTTTTCTTCCATCTAAAATTAAACCATAAATCTAGCATTTATCATTAACGCATTTTTTCAAAAAGAAAGAATATTATATCTGTTAAAGATTAGGAGTAAGAATGGTAAGATAAAGAAGATCACACTAATGAAATAAAGAATATATTTTAGATCTACTAATGTATTATATGACTTTCCACCAGTTAGTTCAATAAAACCATGATATGGCTTAGCGTTAGTCCAGAAAATAGAGTATGGAACTGAGACTATCACAGTTTTGTTTGTATTAACTATTATTTGACTTTCGCTTATCGTATAACCATTCACAGGAGTACCGTTTAAATAATGTACTAACCCAGTGTAATTCTGATTATAATATAGATAGAAAGGTCCGAACTTACCTTCAAATTTTAACCAGCTATAATTGAGTTCTGAAATACTAATTAAGAATTTAACTGCATCGAAAGGAGTAAAATTAAGGTTTATAAATCCATTAAAACCAGGTAATAATTCAACATAATAAACAAGAGAATTATAGTACATAATACTAGTATTTGCGTAAACGTAATAGGGATTATTATTAGCTAAATAATCATAGAGTTCATAATACCATGAGGGAATTGGGGTTGGTTTAATACCAAAAAACGAATAAATAGTCACAGATAAGAAACCAGTATTAGGCAATAGAACTATTATTATTAGAAATAACGTAGATATTATTAATCTTGAATATTTTCTGACGAAAAATAAGCTTAAATCTAATAGGCCAAAAGATAAGAGAAAGACCTTAGTTTGGAACGTAGTAAAGCTAGCTAGTAAGGCAGAAATTATTGGAATATTAACTCCATGAAAGTATATTATAAATGCGTAAATCGAAAGTAGAAAGCCTAAAGAGGTTAAAATTGCAGTAGATACTTTGTTTTTATATGTAGCTAATGTAATTACGCCTATAGCAAGAAGTAGAACTGAAATTACTTGTGAATAATAAAATAGGCCTAAACTAACTTGAGTATTTGCTGATGAGGGAAGGATACCGGGAACTACTAATATATATAGCAATATTTCTTGAGATATTTCAGATAGAAAGCCTATACTATCAGCAATAATAGGATAGAAAGCTATTTTATATCTTTTATCCTTTATTGATAAAAGTATGATTGGAAGTTGATAAAAGAAGGAGAATAGGAACATTTGAAAGAAGAATATTTGGCCTATAACTTCTACTATTGATAGGTATATAAGATATTTCACTGGTTCTTTAGATTGATACAATTTATAAGTTAGATAGAATATTATTGGCTGTAAAGAGTAAACTAACAATATACTTTCTCCATCACCTGCTTTGAAAATTGAGAACGCGAAGGGATTTAAGGTATAAATTAGTGGTAAGATGAATTTTTTAATTATACTTTTCTCATTTCTAAAAATGAAATAAATTGATATTGGACCTATTACAAACGCTAGGAAATTTAATAATTTAATCAAAGTATTCTGACCTAGTAAAAGAGAAAGATAATAAAGGATAGTTGCCTCTGGAGCGTAAATACCAGGATTTGAAATGCCAACTATTGCAGTATCTACCATAATGTAAGGTGGGGAGGTTAAATAATTCCTTAGAAAGAGTAAGTATATTACTATAAAGATTAGGGGAATAATTAAATCATCTTTTCTTTCTCTTCCTAGTTTCATTGAAATCACCCAGATAAACCAATAAAAGTAAGGAAATAAAATAGAATATTGATGAGAAAATTAGGAAATTATAGGAATAAATAGATAAACTATAAATTAGAAAAGCTAGGATAAGAATGAAAAGGGAAGATAGAACTACTAAGACATTAATAATTTTCATCCAGTGAAATTAGACATTATCTAGGTTAAATTTCTTATCCAAAAGGAAAACCAGATTTAAAGGGTATAATGTAAAAAATGTGAAGACAACTCCGTTTATCCCCGGATATTCATTTTTATTTGCTCGTGTTCTTTCATATCCAGGGATAAACGGCTTATTTTAATGGCGTAGTTATACCTACTACTCCACCGCCTTTAGATTATAATAGTTACGTTAAGATGCAAATAAACTTAAAGCCTAAGGTCGTTGGTTTAGCTCATGGTGGATTAGTAAATCCTCATATATTAGAAGAACATTTGAGGCAAGTAATTAATAAGAAGGACGTTAATGTAAAAGTAGAAATAGGAGGAATAGAGGAGAGATTTTAAAGAAACAAGTTGAAATAAATTTGAAAGGATTATTAATGCAAAAATAAATTTTTATTCATTTTGATTATACTGTTAAAGTATCTTTTCTAA
>JAVYOH010000064.1:0-8642 GCA_038734615.1 Saccharolobus sp.
ATAGCATTCTCTATAGGATATACATTCTGGATAAAGCATAAAAAACCTGAATCGTATAGGAGAGCAGGAACCACAGTTAACATCGTACAAGAGGAAATGCAAGAAAAAGGAAAGTAATTTTTATATATAATATCTTTTTTCAATTCTTTTTTAGAATATAACCATTAATATTTTAAATAAGGACAAACTATTAAAATAGCAAGTACTAATTCGCTTTCCTGAATTTTGATAATTTCTCGTTAGTTTAACTCTCTTCATTATGCTTACTTTCCTAACTAGTAAAAAGAATTTAGAAATATTAAATTAATCTTTTTCCTTAAATTAGTAGTTCGCATAAGAAAATTATGGCTGATAAGTTACAACAGTATTTAATGTTTGGCCATTAGATAGCAAGAGTTGTATGGTATATAAATTTCCAGCGACTAAGCTTAACGATACTTTAAAGTTTATTTTCACATTATTGTAACCGCTATTTAATTTGGCTGGGAATATATCACTAGTAATATTATTAGTTCCCAATATTGCTGCGCTTAATATTTGTACCGCACCTTGAGAGTATATTGTAACTTCCGCAATACCATTACTTGATAACTTACCAGTTCCAATTTGAGATAATGGAGCTGAGGGTTGAGGTGGTAGTTGCGTAGATGATGTAGACTGTTGCATATAAGGCTGAGGAAACGTTTTAGACAACATTGTTATTACACTACCTAAACCAGAATAAACTAATATATAACCTATGAAGACCAGAATAGCACCTATAATATCTAAATATGGTATAATAGATAGAATATTACCTATTACTATTAATAATCCTCCAGTTCTTAAGTTATTATTATTATAAATATCTCCAGTTCCTCTATAAGCTAAACCAACCATTATACTACCAACAAAGAAAATTATTGCACCCGCTATTAGAATTACTATAGCACCAATTGAAGCACTGACAAGTCCAACTATTCCGCCATTTATAATTGAAGTATTAATAGTTGCTAATGAAGCAGTTATAGAACCTAGAAATACTAAAAGTCCTACTATTTCTATTAAAATTCCTATAAGAATCGATGTGGTTGCTGTTACTCCACCTCTTACATCCTTCCCTAAATTTGATAGAGTTTTAAAGCCTTTTCTTGTGCTTAAAAACCAGAGTATAATAAGAATTTCTGCAACTATTATTATAACAATTCCTGCAACTATTCCAGATAATGTTAAAGTTAGTGCAGAAGTTACTATTAGTACAAAACCAATTATCTCTAAAATAGCTGCTATTATATAAAAAAGTGATCCTTTCCTTAGATTCTCTAATCCAGAAATCTCATTATCTTGCTTAGCCATAATTACTTAATTGAAAATAAATTTAAAAGTTCTTCTATAAGTATGGAATAGTAATCTTTATAGGATCTAAGAAATATTATCTAATAAAGCTGAAATTTATTTTGATATATTTTTCCTTTATTATTGGAGGATTTTATTATAGTTTCACATCCTATAATAAGAATTTAGAAATATTTATATATTTCAATATTTTTAGGATATAATATAATTTTTTATACAATTCCTTTTCTTTAAATGATAGATTGTTTAATGACGCGTTTTAGATAAGAGATAAAATGGATTTGGTGTCTTTATTCCATTAAATATTATACACCTACAATAGTTGTAGCGGTAATAGCAATTAGGCGCGTACTTTTTAGCAAGAACTCTTACACAATCATCACTCTTTATAAACACGAAACTACTCAAAGTTCACATATTATTAAGGTCATACAGAGAGTGAAGTCATAAATAAATAATCAAAACATCATTTTTACTAACTTTTATTCTTTTCAACCTCTGCTATAACCACTTTTCCTCTTAGGGCTGATACTATGGCAGCTATAAACGTCATTATCGAACTTATATAGAAAGCCTCTCTTAATGCTATCATAAACGAAGGAGCAATTGTCATAGGAAACCAAGTATGTTGCTCCATTATCGCTATGGCTTGAGAGGGTATTGAAGATGCTACTTGGGGAGGTAATGAGGAAATTATTGTTCTCACTGGATCATAGCCTAAAAAGGCTGCGAATAGAGCCCCAGTTACTGGTATATTCTGCATATATGAAGCCAATTGAGGTGCACCTGCTTGAGTAACGGCATTGGCTAAGGCTGATGGTAGTGTTGATGCTAGAGAGATTATTATGATTGTAAAGAAAATTGCTATACTCATAGTTTGTCCAGTATTTTGTAGTGTAGACCTCATACCAGATGCAGTTCCCCTATACTTTGGCGGAACACTGTTCATTATTGATGCAGTGTTTGGAGATGCAAACATACCATTTCCTAAACCCATGAAGAATATTATTAGGGCAAATTCTGTGTAATTAAAATTATAAGGTAATGAGGCTAATAAGATAAAACCTATGCCAACTATTATCATACCTAATGTAGATAATACTCTAGAACCATATTTATCTGAAAGCCAACCACTAATTGGACCCATGGTTACGAAACCAACCATTAACGGAATAGTATATATGCCAGACCAAAATGGTGTTTCAGCATAACTGTAACCATGTAAAGGTAGCCAAATACCTTGGAGAAATATAATCAGCATTATCATTAATCCTCCATAAGCTATTGATCTCAAGAAGCTGGCTAAATTACCTGCAGCAAACATTCTTATTTTAAATAATTCTAACCTAAACATGGGATATTTTACTTTAGTTTCTATATAAATGAAAGAACCAATTAGCGCTAACCCAGCTACTAAAGAACCTATTACAAATGGGCTATTCCAACCTAGTTGAGAACCCCCATAAGGTAATAGACCGTAAGTTATTCCAATTAATATTAAAATTAAACCTAAACCAAAAGTCAAGTTCCCAGCCCAATCTATTCCCTCATTCCTATTTGGTCTCGAAACTTCCTCAAGCTTTAAATAACTCCAAACAGTACCAAAAATTCCCACTGGAACGCTTACTAGAAATATAAATCTCCAATTAATTACTGATAGTACTCCACCTAATATTAGACCTATTAAAGATCCAGCTAATGCAGCTATTTGATTTACGCCTAAAGCCTTACCCCTTTCGTTATAGGGGAAAGCATCAGTTATTATGGCTGCACTGTTTGCGAATAGAAAAGCGCCTCCTATTCCTTGAATTATTCTAAATATAATTAATTCGAGAGCACCAACACTCCCCTTATTTGGAGTTAGAAATAGTAAAATTGAACCAATTGTAAAGATTAAGAAGCCTAGATTGTAAAGCCTAACTCTACCGTATATATCAGACAACCTTCCAAAAGATACTAAAAGTGCTGCAGTAACAACGTTATAACCCATTAATATCCATAATAAATATTGAAAGGATGTAAATGGATTAATATCAATACCTCTGAATATTGCTGGAAGGGATATTATCACTATTGTACCATTTATTGAAGACATTAGAACTCCTATTGTAGTATTACTCAACACAATCCACTTGTATTGCATAATTAGAAGATTAACATTTAGATATTTAATCTTTTCCTATAAACGAGAGATAGATTAATTTTAAATACTAGTCAAAAATTATTGCATTAATAATCTATAAAATTTAACAATTAGTTTAAAATAAGGGTACTTTACTATCTATTCTATTTATAATCCCTCCAGTTATGATTACAACTTAGTAAAGCTGAGAATTTCGTATCATAGAGCTTTAGTATAACAAAAACTCATTTTCTAAAAATAATGAAAATGAAAATTTCTCCTTAAAAAACGGAATAATTTAAATATAAATCACACTGACTTTCACTTATGAAAAGAATAATATTCATTATAACCCTTATTTCAATGTTTTTTATCGGTTCTCTTATAGGACCATCTATAGTCCAGATGCTATCGCAAATCATAACTCCAATCCCTCAAACTATAATCAGAGCCTATGACATGTATAACTCTACTTACTTTTCATATGAGATAAAAGTATTATATTATCCCGGTAACGCTACAACACAAAACTTAGGCCTACCTGAAAACTGGTTAGTAACTAATGGTGGACAATACCATAACGCTGCATTCACTACAACTTGTGTTGAACTTCTCCAAGGAGTTAGCTGGCAGCAGGACTTCGCTCATATGGCTGGGGCTGCCCTAATACCTCTAAGCACTCCAGCAAACATGTTGCCAGGAGCTAATGTGATGGGTACTAGAACGGCATTAGTAATGTTAACTCAAATGGTTGGAGAGCCATTAGGAGTTTCCTTAGCCGATAATCTTCTTTTCGTAGAAGAAGATAGTGGTCCGGGAAGTATATTTGCAGTAAATCCATTAAATGGTCAAGTTGTATGGTACGCTACTGGTTTAGCAAGTTATGCAATGAATAATCCAATAGTTTATAATGGTATAGTTTACGTAACTGTAGGTGATGTAGGGTTTAACTTCGCCAATTTTGTTCATTACGAGAAGGGTCAATACTCTGAGATTCATAGAGGTATGGGCTATGGGGCAATATATGCATTTAATGCTAGTAATGGTGAACTGCTTTGGATGAGATTCACTATGGGTGAGGCTATGCCAGCTCCAGCAGTGTACAATGGAATATTAGCTTATGCAGATGGTGGAGGAGAGTTCGTGGGGCTAAATGCAACAACTGGACAAGTATTATGGATAGATAATTTACCAGGCCTTTTCGATAGTATGAGTAGTGTAAACTACTATGTCTTGCCCAATGGGACTCCGCTTTTCATTGCTGGTTTTACTAGTTTAACTGAACCTTATGGGTTATTACTTGCAGTAAATGGTATTACTGGTAAAATTGTATGGAATGCCACACTCCCTTCGCCTTACAAGCCTTTTAACACGGGAATGGGTGACGTTTCCCCTGCAGTAGATCAAAACCTTGGAATAGTAGTTCAAACTACTATAGCTAATGCAGAGCCAAATGGAACTGTAGATACTGTAGTCTTTGCTGTTAATGCTACTAATGGTCATGTATTATGGGTTACTAATCTTGGAAGAGGATATACACCTCCTGCTTTTAAGGGAGCTATACCTATGATCTATAATAATACAGTCTATGTAGGTGCTCCATCCCTTGGAAAGGAGTTTGCAATAAATATAAGTAATGGTCAAATAATTTGGCAAACTAGGTTAAACGGTATAGGATTGCCTCCTTCAGCACCTGGAGGACCTAGAGGAAGTGCTACAGTATATGATAATTTACTATGGATTGCAGGAGGATCTTATGTGTATGTAATAAATCCACATAATGGAGAAATATTACAACAATATTATATTGGAGGAAGATTTGGTATAGTTAATCCCGTTATAGTAGGCGGGACGATGTATCTAACAAATAGTTATGGCTGGGTAATAGCAATACCTCTTTCTCAAATCTACCCTGCTTACAACCTATAATATTTTTTCTTCTAGTTTTTATTAATCTAAAGACTTGCCTCGTATAATAATATTTTTAATTCTCTAGCTTTGAGGAATAATTTATTGAATATTCGTATAGTGTATACTCTCCTCTTTCAAACTCATAGTATAATTGTTTACCAAATTAATTTAAATAATTTTATTATCATTTATCTTGATTTAATAAAATTCTTAATACACTCTTACCTATCTTATCACCAGTGTACTTTCCTTCAAAATTATTAAGTTCTATCCAACTTTTTAAATCAGTGTAACCCAATCTCTTTAGTGCTTCGTCTATCTCGTTCTTATACTCAGCTACACTAACCATTTCCTCTTCCATGAAAGTAGCTAGCCATAAATCTAACAACCTTTCCAATTCCTTTAATGGTTCAGGACTATCATCTACTCTTATATCTATGTACTTTCCTATAACTAACGGATCGAATTCCTTATCACTTAGTCTAGGCTTTTTAACAATTATCATAGCAGTACTTTGCTTTCCTCTTTTATCCCCACCTTTACTATCACCACTTTTTAAAGCTCTTAATATTTTCTCATATATCTTACCTTTACCTTCAGCCTCCTTAGCCATAGCCTCTAAAACTTCTTCTCCTGCCAATATATTACCTTGTACAGTAAAATTATTACCAACTATATGGCCAGCGTATGGATAACATTCTTTGCCCGTAAATGCCGCAGCATTACCCTTAGAATCAACTATACCTAACTGCCTCTTCTCTCTTAATGGATCTGAAGATGTCAAAATTTTTATAACATCTGAAGCACTATGCTTCTCTAACAATTGTAATCCCTTAACGCCATATTCTAAATTAGCTAAAGCTTGAGTAGCTATAGCGCCAATCCCTCCTTTTAGCCAAGGAACAAAAGCACCAACTGACAAAAATTTGCTTGCTACGCCAACTCCCCAAGCTTCTTCCTCTGAATCGTAAATTATTATTGAGAAAGTCATAATCCATTAATAACTTTTTAAAATAAAACGTCTGCGATCCTCTCCCTTCTTTCTTGCATGATAAAATTTAATAAAAAGAGTCTTTATCATACTTATGCGAATTGTTGATATAACTAAGAATGAGATAAAAGAAAACATGGTAGCCTTAATCCCAATGGGAAGTATTGAACAGCATGGGCCTCATTTACCTATGGGAACTGATGGCATAATTGCTGAATATGTGTCATCTAAAGTTGAAGAGAGATTAAAAGACCTAGTATTACTTTTCCCTACAATATATTATGGTGTTTCAATAGAGCATAAAGGTTTACCATTTGTGAGTTTAACCTTTAATACTATAATCAATATGATTAATGATATCTTGGAAAGTATAGTTTCTAATTTGAAGATCAAAAAGATAGTAATAGTTAATGGTCATGGTGGCAATTCGTATTTCTTGCCATTGGTTCAGAGGGAGTTTAATATGAAACATGATGATTCTAAAGTGGTAATTTACAATACGTTTAGGCAAGAAGAAAGAGAACTTTTTGGTGTAAATGATATGCATGCGGGTACAATTGAGACGTCTAAAATTTATGTAATAGACAAAAAGTTGGTAAGAGTAAATGAAATAGATGAGATTAAAGATTATAGTGTTAAAAAAGGAGTATTTACATTCTATTCTACAGGTGAGGCTAATAGGTATGGGGTAATAAATGATGGAAAGAGGATAGAAATTAACGAGAAGATGGGGTTAAAGGTTTTGGAAATGATGATAGAAGAATTAGTAAATTTAATATTGAACTTTAACTTCTAACACATATGATAAAATACGTTAGGGCTTTGGATCAGGAGGAGGTCTTAAGGGATATAGTTTTAACTTTAGGATTGAATTATATAGATCTAGGAAGAGTAAGAGTCGTATATTCTTTTGGAGCTAATACTAGAGCTATAGCTAGAATATGGGCAATTCCAAAAGTAGTTATGGAGGCTTTTAATTTAAAGCCACTTTATGTAATAGAACTAGTTAGCGAAAAATTTTCAAAACTTAATAATGAAGAAAAAGCAAAGGTTATAATCCACGAAATTCTTCATATACCTTTAAAGTTTAGTGGAGGATTAAGGTCTCATGGAGATAAGGTAAATGGGAGAGAAGTAAACAAACTATATAAAAAATATATTGAAATAAAAAATAGAAATACTTCCTAATTTACTGAGGTACTGGAGCTAATACTTTTTGCTTTCTAGCCTTTCTTTGCTGTATCATACTTTTCTCATACTTTTCGTAACACATAGATTATAATTCTCTTGAACACATATAAATTTTCTTTAATAACAAATTAATCTTTATTTATATATTTCATGGTAAGTTTTAATCTTTATATTATTGTTCCAATGAGTATATATCATTTTAAATCACTTATTATTCTGGCTTTATTATTAATGATCTTGTTGTCTAGCATATGCCATAGTCTGATTAACTTTAATCCCAACTGAAGATAGCTGAGCCGTTAAAGGTAACAAGAGGTTAGGTAGTGATAGTTCAAGACGGGATTGGAGCACGTCCAAAATACTGGATATAAAGAAGAGACCCTATTATTATTAATACTATAATAACTAGTCCAGATATTATAATTGTTGTTGATCTACTTATCGCAAAACTTTTTTCCTTTTATATAACAAATTATGCTAATATATATTTTTAAAATCTATTAGATTAATAATAAATCCTAACTAATAAAAAAGTTTTAACCAAAATCTCTAAAAATTCAGCAAATAATTATACGATATAAATCACAATTATCTTTAAATATAATCCTTTTTGTGTATATAAATACAATTATAAAAATTTTAAAGTTATACTAACGGTGTTTTCTGTTTAAAATCAATTACAAATGTTTATACTCAATTACAAGGATAATATAGAATTGTAGAGAAAAGAAAGGAGAAAAAAATTAATATTATCTTATTATTAAATCTAGTCTTCTTAACGTTAACTCAATTACCATTAGTGGGCTTAGAATTATTAAGGCTAATGGCATAATCGCGTTGTTCTCATGTGAAGGATCTAAACCATAAGCAGCTGGATTAGTAACCCATGGTGGATAATAATCAGCAAATGGATGTCCAGGGAAGCCCAAATAACCGAAACCAAGCTTAGCAGCAGCTAACCATTCTTGTTCTTCCTCATGCATCGCTGAATATAAGGTTGAATTCCAAGCTGAAAGTCCAGCAGGACCAACTTGCTGTAAAGTTAATAAACCACTATCAAGTTGAGCAAAAACATCGTCAAAAACACCACCA
>JAVYOH010000065.1:0-4129 GCA_038734615.1 Saccharolobus sp.
TTATATATATTGATCCGCACTTAAGCCTTTTAGCTATAGGACCTTGAGAGATAAATGCATCCTTGAGATTATGTAACTCTATTCTCTTTTTGGAGAACAAGCTATTTATTATTATTTCATTTTTAATTACACAGTATGTATAACTTTTAAACCAGAGAACTAAGGAAAATAGAATAGTATACCATATTGCAACGAAAATTAGGTAGTTTATAATATTTGTTATTTCTAAAAATAACGAAAAAATTAGAAGAATTATTGTTCCTTCAACTAGAATTCTTCTTCCAGTTGGTTTCGTACAACCAGCAGGCAACCTTTCTCCCATTTATCTCAACCAATGGTGGTTCTTTATCTTTGCATATTTGCATTGCAAATGGACATCTAGGATTAAATCTGCATCCACTAGGAGGATTTATTAGACTAGGTACTTCGCCAGATGGTGGTTTAAGTTCCTTTTTACCCAATTCTGGTACTGAATTTAGCAAAGCTTGTGTATACGGATGCATAGGCTCAGAAATCACTTCTTTTGTATTACCTTCTTCAACTACTTTTCCTGCATACATTACTATCACCCTATCTGAAATATATCTAGCTACAGCAATATTGTGTGTAATGAATAGATACGTTAATCTTTTCTCCATCTGGAGATTTACAAGTAAATTAAGTATCTGCGCTTGTATAGAAACATCTAAGGCTGATGTTGGTTCATCTAAAATTAAGAAATCTGGTTCTTTGGCTAAAGCTCTAGCTATTGCAACTCTTTGTATTTGACCTCCAGATAACTCTCTAGGATATTTATCTTTTACGTAATTATAATCAAGTCCAACTTCAGATAATAACTGCTTAACTTTTTCCTCATCTTTATTCTTCATCCCTTCTTTTACTATATCTTTAACTTTCATTCTTGGATTTACAGATACAGAAGGATTTTGGAATACCATGTGAATGCGCTCTCTTACTTTATTAACGGTTTTATCGTTAACCTGTATACCCATGAAAATTAGACTTCCTCCAGTAGGCTTTTCCAACGTTGCTAATACTTTACCTAAAGTAGTCTTTCCAGACCCACTTTCACCAACTACTCCTAAAACTTCACCTTTCTTAATATGAATAGATATACCATCTAATGCTTTTACGTAAATAGGAGGCCTCCTAGCTATTGATTCCAAAATGCCTCTTTTGCTAGCCAGATAATACTTCTTAAGGTCAATTGTCTTATAGAGAATATTATCACTCATACAACCAGCACCTTACTTTTCTACCATTCTTGCTTATAAGCTCCGGTTCTTTCTCCCTACAAATATCAAATACCTTATTACATCTAGGATTAAACTTACAACCTCTAGGTAAAGCTAAAAACGATGGTGGGTTCCCACTTATTGAACTTAACTGCTGACTTTTATCTGCAGTAGGTATACTAGCTACTAATCCTTGTGTATATGGATGCATTGGACTCTTTAACACTTCTTCTATCTTTCCATCTTCTAATATCCTTCCTGCATACATTACTATTATCCTTTCAGACACTACATAGGCCAATGAAATATCGTGTGTTATAAAGAGGATGCTATTATTTAATTCTTTGTTTAATTGTTTAAATAAAGTGATTATTTGGGCTTGTATAGTTACATCTAAGGCTGATGTCGGTTCATCAAGTATTAGTAGCTTAGGCTTTAAAAGAAGAGCCATTGCTATTATAATCCTCTGAACTTGTCCACCAGATAGTTGATGAGGATAACGATCTACGATTGATTGAGGGTCTGGTAATCTTAGATCTTTTAATACGTTAATAACTTCTTTCATTATGCTTTCATTATCTGTATTTTTTCCTTCACGCTTATACCTTATTTTAGCCGCTTCCGCAAGTTGAAACCCAACTTTTTTAACTGGATTTAAACTGTTTAATGGATTTTGAAACATCATAAAAATCCACGTTCCCCTATAGTTTTGTAACTCGCCTTCTTTTAATTTTGTAAAATTTACACCATCAATTATAATATCTCCTCTAATTCTAGTATTAGGAGGCAAAATCCTAGCTATAGCGTGACCTAATGTAGACTTTCCGGAACCGCTCTCTCCAACAATACTTACTATTTCTCCCTTTTCTACCTCAAGGTTAATATTATTTAAAACCTTAATCCAGCCAAGAATTGTGTTATAATAAACATCTAAGTTATTGATCTGAAGTAACAATAAAATCACCTTCTTAGTACACTATTCTACCAGCTACTATATCTTGCAACCTATCTCCTAGCAATACAAAGCCAATTACTATAACTAAAATTGTTAATCCAGGGAAAACTGCCCACCACCAATATTGAGGTAGGCCACTAAGACCGTTAGCTGCCATTTCACCTAATTCAGGAATTGGTGGTGTTATTCCTATTCCTAGAAATGCTAATGTAGAATAAGTTAGTATAACATTTCCAAAATCCAATGCTGCATAAGCTAGGATAGGATCTATAGAATTTAGAAATATATAATTATAGAATAGTTTTAATTTAGAAACATTACTTAATTTAGCAGCTGCAATATAATCCATGTTTTTTATTCTAAGAGTTTGTGCTCTATAAAATCTAGCATAAGTAGGCCACCACACTATTACTAGTCCAAGTATTGTAGCTAAAAATGTAGCTTTTAACGGAACTGTTATAGCAATAACTAATATTAATGCTGGTAATGATAAGAAGGCATCTGTTATTCTCATAATAATTTCATCTACTATACCTCCTAAATAACCAGATAGTATACCTAGAATACCACCTATTATTATTGCAGAGAATACTACTATAATCGCTACGAAAGCATCTCTGGGCATAGCATATAAAATTCTCGATAATATATCCTCCCCTTCAGCATTAGTTCCCAGAAGGAATTGTGAAGATGGGGATTGAAAGGCTAATGATAAATCATATTTAAAGGGATTATGAGGGAGGATCATATAGCCTAGCGAAGGATTTTTTAAAAATGAGGATAAAATCTCCAATACACCCTGAATTAAGGACCATAACAAAAATGCTGCAACTATTATTAATCCTATTAGTCCAGCTTTATCTCTTGCTAGAGCTTTTAACATGAATCTTATTCCACTAGTTTCACTCAACGATCCTCACCCTTGGATCTAAAATTCCATATAATATATCAGCAATTAGATTTGCTATAATTATTGAAATTCCAACTATCAGTGTGGTTCCTAGAATTGAAGTATAATCAAGACTCTCTATTGCTTGAGTTATAAAATATCCCATACCATGATACTGAAACACATCTTCAATTACTACTGCTCCAGCCACTGAATAACCAAAAAGCAAGGCTATGAGTGTTACTAAAGGTATTGATGCATTTCTTAATACTACACCGTATACAACATTTCTCCTACTTAATCCCTTCATAAGGCCTAGTCTCGCAAAATCAGACTCCATGTAATCTAGCATAGACGCTCTAGCTATTCTCGTTATTATACCAAAACTTACTAATGCTATAGCTATGACTGGTAAAACCATATGATGTATTAAACTAAAGAAATAAGGCCAATCACCCTCTAGCATGGCATTTATCAAAGGAAAAGGTGTGATTGGCTTAGGTGCAGATAATAGAGGATCAACTGTTCCCGTAGGGGGTAATAATCTAAGATAGTAAGCTATTACTATCTGGAGAATTGTTGCCACAAAAAAAGGTGGTGATGCCCAAGTTACTAGATACACTCCACGAACTAAATAATCTATTGGATTGTTTCTATTTGAAGCAGCTATTGCCCCAGTAATTAATCCTATAACTACAGATAATATTGTAGCAGGAATAACTAGTTCTAGAGTTCTAGGTAAATATTTTCCTATTAACTCTATTACTGGCACTTTATATACTGGATCTATTCCAAAGTTTCCGTGAAGAACATTAACTATATAATTAACTATTTGAATATATAAAGGCTGATCTAATCCATATTGCTTGGCAACTTGTTCAAGCTCGCTATAAGTAGCATGTGGACCAGTATATAATCTAGCTAATGCTAATGGATTCGGTGCTATAACATGTATCATGATGAAAACTAATATAATTAACAATATCAGTGTAATGAATGCATTAATAATTCTTCTAATGATAAAGAATATAGTGTTTATAGACATTATAC
>JAVYOH010000065.1:4708-8028 GCA_038734615.1 Saccharolobus sp.
TCCAGATATTCCACCATATAATACATCAGTTTGTGCAATTAGTTCTTGGAATATTGGGTCTGGCCAATTAGGGAACCAACCTAGATCTACTATTGCTGGTGTCGCATTAGGAGTAACCCAGTTATCAGTTACAGATGGTAACACATATTTTATAGATGTTGATATTCCTATTTGCTGTAAATCTTCTTGAATTATTGTAAGCTCTTCTTGCTCTAATTCATTAACTGGTGCTAAGGCATATATAGCTAGTGTACCTAGCTGTGCTCCATTAGTATCACCAATAGCAGTTCCATTAGGTAATACTACATAGAAATGTCCTACATATCCAGCTTCATTTAGATAATGAAGTGCTAAGCTCAAATTATACGTAAATGGGTGTAAATTATCTAATTGCATAACTTCATTATAAATTGGGAATACTGGAGATATCGGACCTAAATATTCTATTGCTAAAGTCTCATTCTGATATTTGAATATACTTAATAGAGAAGAGTAGTTTATAGCATATGCTAATGCTTGTCTGAATTGAGTAATATTGGTTGGGAATACTTGCATATTTAGAGAAAGATAGAATACTGCTGCTTCATATCCTAAATTAAGGAAAATTTGATTAAAACTAATATATTTGTTATATTCATATGAACTGTACATTTGTTGTAAGAATGGTAAACTTACATAGGATATTTGAGCTTTGTTAGTTGCGAAATCTTCAACTCTAGCTGTATGAGTTAAGCCGTATTGTATTTCTATGATTGGTATTTTAGCTGGTTGTGCTACCATTGGAATATTAGCTATATTTTCTGCCCAATAATTAGGATTCTTCTGGAGTACAATTTCAGAGAATCCTGGCCCTACATATTTAATAACATAGGGTCCAGTTCCATTCATACCGTTTGTATCTAAATATGAATTTGGTGTATTGGGTTGGACTCCACCATGCTCATCAACTACTACGGGATTAACTATTGCACCCCACCAGTTTGCTATATCTAGCAAGAAGTCTCTATATGGTAGTAAAGTACTAATTTCAACTTCGTAAGGTCCTTTCACTACTACTGCTTGATAAGGATACTCCATGATTTTCATAATTGTAGCATTATTACTGTTAAAATGAGATAATATGGAAGCTAGGACTTTTGCAGCTAATGTAGCATTTTTAGTTGTCGGTAGTCCAGTAACATTTTGTATTGCTGCGGCAACACCCCATGGTAACGCATAACCGGTTTCTGAGTATTGTGTAGAATTAAATAATAGCTCAATATAATTTGATACTCCAGGCCCTTGCCCCATTAATATTATTCTATAGAACGAAAACCATACTGTACTAGCATTGACTTGTACTCCGTCAGGGAAGTAAACTCCATGTCTAATATAAAATGTCCAGTTCTCATAGTTTGATGTACTCCAATTTTGTGCAATTACTGGGACAACTTGCAAATAATTCGAACCATTATACTCTACAAGTTCTTGGAATAATGCATTAAACAGTGGTCCATCTTGAACATAGAAACCTGTAGCTGGATCTAAAGCATCAGGTGGAGCAGTTTGGGATACATCAATTAGGGTAGATGTATTTGAAGGCGCTAGTGTAATTGTTGAAGCAGATGATGTTTGTAGGGAAAATAGTGTTGGTAATATTAGACTAGTTATGAGTATTGTTAAGATTAGAAAGCCTTTTAGATTAGACATATTATAATCCCATAATTCCTAAACTGATATGTTTAAAAAGTTTATTCCATAGTTACAGGCTAATTTATTAACACTTTTTTAATTTTCAAGATATATTGTTATTTAGAATCTGTTAGTAGAATAGTGAATTTTAGGAATTTGTTAACAATAAAAACAATACATTATGATTATAAATAATGAATTTTTATATAAACCTCTTTATAAATCGATCACGAAAATATTCTTACCCATGTGTTGTTATTTATATGATCTAAGCTTTAGTAAAGTTCAATTTTATAGTTTCACGCTCATGTGAACACTGTCATCCATTAAAGCTATGCAATAGCTTCCAATCCTAACTAATTCCTTGCAAAGTATATTATTAGGAATTTTATTTATTTGTCTCATTTTTTCTCTAATATCTTTTATGTTTTCTAATTTTTGATCGAAGAAAACTTCAAGCGCCTCCTTAAACATTGTTATGATTATCGTTGTTAACTTACTTAGTTCCTCTACACTCTCATTACATTCTGTAATAATTGTAGAAGCTGTTTTTATATGGGAAAGCATTCTTCCCATATCACGCATTGCTATCGCATATAGGATTAGCAGGAATTGTTCCTCTTTTTGGGAGATCAAAGCTATTTTTCCTAGTTATATGGTTTGTATAAATCATCTGCTCTATTTTCTTATTATTGATTATTTTCTCCAAATCTTCTAATAGCGTTAATAGTTTTTGTAAAAAATTTTTCATCTCATCATTCAAATTAATTGTTAAATTATCTTGAACCCTAAACTTAATATAGTTAAAACTTTCGTTTTCAACGTAAAGCCCAGGCAAGTATAATTGTAAATTTTTTAATTCATTTTACTCTCTGCTGATATAGTAGGTTTGGATTCTACTAAGATCTCTACAATTCCTTGTATTTTACTGTGCCAATATCATTACTGTCTAGGTTTAGTTTAATAAAGTAATCTTGGATATACAATATAGGAAGGAATGTTGCTATAATTGGTATTAGGTAATTCTAAATTTGGAAAGAGAATAACGTTTCTGTTAAAGAACTAGCTTGGGAATCAATTAAAGAAGCACTTAACGGTGCAAATCTTACTCAAAAAGACGTAAGTGCAAAAATTGTAATTCAGTTTACTTCCCACCTCAAGAGCACTGTTATAATTGTGGCAAAAGCGAAATGGAGTGGATAAAGGTTTCTAATGAAGGCGAATTAATGACTTACAATATTGTGGTTCAAAAGCCTCAAGGATTTGAAAATTATGAATATTATACAATTGGTATAGTAAAAACTAAAGATAATATTAATTTAATGGCGTGGATCAAGGGTAAACCTTCTGTTAACGCAAAGGTGAGACTAGTTACAGATGGTATTAGGATAATAGGTGAGGTTGTTGGATAATGGTAAAATTGTTATATGATGAGACAAATCCAAGAGCATTAAATAAGGAAGAAATAAAAGAAGTTATAACATTTAGATTAAGAAGTTTAATCAAAAATGTTTACGAAAATTCTCCTTTCTATCATAGAATATTTAAGGATAGAGGATTAAGACCAGAGGATATAAGGAGCATAGAGGATCTTACTAAAATACCTTTTACGACTAAAGATGATTTAAGGAAATATGGTTATCCTTATG
>JAVYOH010000066.1:0-7086 GCA_038734615.1 Saccharolobus sp.
GCAAAAGCGTAAATTAAATAAGAGATAAATTCTCCAGTTAAGCCTAAAATTCTTCCTTCCTTCTCTATCTGATAATCTTCCCCATATAGGGGAAAATATGAATTGGGCCATAGTATAAACTGAAAAAAGTAGGGTTATTTCTAAGGGAGAAGCCCCAAACCCTTCAGCATAAAAAGTAGATATTGGTATAATTACGCCAAATCCCACGAAGTCAATAAATACCGTTATTGCTGCTAAAAGTGTAGCCTTCATTTTATAACTATCCTACGCAGTATAAATTTTGTTGTTTATATTTATTTATTTAACACTATCTAATAGTTGAACCTTAAGAATATAGCAAAAACCCCCTTATAATTTATGGAAAATAAATTATATTTAACAATAACTTCATAACAGATTATAAAAGCGTTTACTATGAAAAAAGATTTATATTGTTTATAAAGTAAATTAATGACAATGAGCAAAAAGAAGTTAATTACCATAGTTGTCGTGGCAATCATCATAATAGCTAGTATAAGTAGCTATGAACTTTTCTTCAGCAAAATAGCAACTGCTCAAGGAATTCCAGCGGGTAAATTTGTAAAAGTAAGTAATGTAGATTTAGCGCCTAAAGGTAAAATTATAGTAGTTGAACAATCATGGTATGGTTGTCCAGTAGGAGCAGCAGCGTCATGGGCAATTTATGATGTTCTTAAGAACTATGGCAATATAAGTTATGAACTCCATTATTCTGATCCAGACCATAGTCCAGCCAACATTCCGGGATTAATATTTACTAACTTTACTCCTAATTCGGTAGTTGAGTTTTACATAGCATATGTCTATAACGAATATTTAAATGCATCTTATAACGGTACACCAATATCTCAGAATCAGTTAATTACAACGGGAGAGCAAATACTTAAAGAGGAATATACTCAAATGGGCCTGCCTTCACAAGTAGCACAATTAATTATTCAATATGAAACTCAAGTTTCAATTACTAATTATGGAAAACCAGCAGCATTATACGTTAAACCACCTCATTTGAACTTCGCAATATTAATTTCCGGTCCTAATGGTACTTATATAGTAACTACTCCAATAGTCAATCCTACCATTCTTGAAGGATATTCACCACAATACGTACTAACCCATTTGGATCAATTTTCAGAAATAATACAAGCTGCTCAAATGATTCAAAATACTATAATAGAAGCTGCTGGACCCTTAACCTCTGAATGCCCAATATAATTTTTAGAAAGAAATATTTTTTAATTATGAACTTTAATAGATTTTTATGTCTGATAATCATCTTGAACTTTCTAGGATTGGTATAAAGATAGAGAACATTGATTAAGATATAAACCGTTGTTGAGAATGGGAATTTCAATTGATAAAATGATTTACCTAGCTAGAAGGCTTTACCCACTGATTAAAGATTATAAGAGGATTTTAGATTTGGCATGTGGAAATTGCTTAATTGGAGTAATACTCTCTAAACTTACAAACGCCGAGATCCATGGTATAGACGATTGGTCTCAGATATCTAAGAACGAAGTTATGGAGAATGTTAAAAGAGACAGTAAAATGATACTATCAGATCTTATAAACTTTCAATTACCTTACGAGAATTCCTATTTTGATTTAGCATACACTGTTATGTATCTTTCGAATATAGGAAAAGAAGGTAGAATAAAAATAGCGAATGAGGTGAGGAGAGTTCTTAAAAATAATGGTAAATTCATAGTAATAGATACAGTAGTATTTAGGGGTAAAATAAAGAAAGACTTAGAATCAACTTTTAAGCTTGAATGGTATGGTGAGGAAAACGCTTTTTCTTACTTCATCTTTTCACCTAAGTGAGTCTTAGGATAAATCTTTACGTAAGCTAATTATAGTGCTCAGTATTTCTTTAATTTCTACTCTCTCTTGATCATTAGAAATTTGAATTTTATCTATATTATCCATTAAAATATCTAATAATTCCTCTAATTTATCACAAGCTTCACAATCTATACATTTCTTACACTCTTTCGACAAATACAGAACTTGAGAATATATTTTCTGGATTTCCGAGAGATTCATCATGTAAATTTTGGTAAAAGGAGTAATTAAACTTTATAACCTATTGGAAAGATATGAGAGGTTGATGAATTATGCCTTACTTAGTGCAATACTCCTTTTAACACTGCTTCTAGCCTTCCTACTCACTAGGCTTAAAATTTCCCCAGTTATAGCATACCTTTTAGGCGGGTTAATAGCCTTTAACTATTTTAACTTCGACTTTAATTCTTCATATTTTAGTATACTAAATTTTCTAGCGATAAATTTGTTAGCATTTGAAATAGGAGCATCATTTGATATTTCAAGGGCTAAAGACTTATTTAGAAGAGCAATAGGCATAGCACTTGTTGAATTAACACTCATGATTATTTTCTCTTACTTTGTAGGTCTATACTTACTTCACTTAGATCCTTATCTAACTTTATTCTTAGTAATGGCTTCAATAGATACTAGCACATCAATGTTCTATAAAATATCTGGGAAAAGATTGGAAAAGAGCGAGAGTGATCTATTAATTGCAGTAGCTTCTATCGAAGATGTTGAAGTTTTCTTTCTATACTCTATGGCTATAGCATTGAATGGATCATTAAATATAGTTAAAATAATTTCTGTGCTAATTGGTATTCTCATTGCAACACTAATCATCTATATTTTTGCCAAATATTTCATTAAAGGCTTATCAATATTTACTCCAACTAATGTAGAGGATGAAAGTGTAATAATTCTAATCCCTATAGCTTTAGTGTTCATATTCGAATATATTTCTGAACTTACTCAAATACCTACTACATTAACGATGATATTAGCTGGATTAGCCTTTTCCTCAGTAAGTGGAAGCGAAAGAATACTTAAGTTTATAGCCCCAATTAGGGAATTCTCCCTAATATTCTTCTTCTTATCAGTAGGAAGCTATTTGAAAATATCTATATCAATTTTAACATTCCTTCTACTTTCATTTTTAATTCTAATCCTAAAATATTTTTCATTTAGTACCGCAGCTTGGCTTACTGGTACCACGTTCATAAAATCCTTTACCGCTGGTCTATATATGTTACCAATAAGTGAGTTCGGTATAATAGTATCTTTAGAAGCATTACAACAAGGGATAAATGTAGGAGTAGTTTATTACATCTCAGTAGTAGTAGTTTTACTTTCCTCCATATTAGCGTCAATTTTGGCTACTAGAACAAGTGTAATCGGTAATATACTAACTTTTGCGTATTCTAGATCTCGTATTTTAAGGGAAATTGATTATGTAACAATATGGTTTAATAAGAATATAATTAGAGAAAGGAATCCTTTTCCAAATATAATTTTTAAAGGTTTTATCAAAATGATAATATATTTGCTACTACCATACATATTATTTCCAATTATAAATGATTTTACTATAACATTGACAAATACTTCGAATAATATAATTTTAGAATATGTTAAATATTCTGGAGAAGTCATAATAGCCTTGTTCCTCTTATCTCTATTTCTATCAGAAGGGGCTAAACTGTATTCAGCCATAAACAATGAGATAACCTCTAAAGTGATAAAGAACAAAAGTAAAATTATTAGAAAATTCTGGCTAGACTTGACTGGGATATCATCAGCATTCTATATGATTATAATTTCCTTAATATACATAATTTTTGAAATTATTCCATTAGCTTACAATTTTCCATCTATTTTATCACTTATACCAGTCTTTATAGGTCTTTACCTTGGTTATAGAAGGAGAAATACTAGAGATTTTATATCAGCTTTCACTAAATTTGATAATAATGGTATTTCTCGAGAAAAAATAGAGAAAATAAGTGTGAAAACTATAAAGAAACTAAAGAAAAATAATAGTAAAATAAGCAAAATATTGAAAAGATTATTTACAAGAACTACATCTTAGGGCTAAATCATTGATTAATTAAAAGTTTAATAAGCATTTTAAAAATAGTTATTAATGACCTCCCCATTTCACTATAAGCAGTTCACTAAATTTAGCATATTCAGCATATTTGCTAGTTTTACTTTTATACAGAATGAGTTAACTACGTATTGGTTATTTATTCTATTGTTTCATCAAGAACTAGCTCTTTTCGGTCTAGGTGTAATAGGTAGACCTTTAGTCCGCATATTAGTTGCACAATTGTCTGGATATATTTCAGATAAGTACAATAGGGCTAAATTATTCTACTTAACTAGAGGAATAGCTTCAGCACTACTATTCCCCTTAACCTATGCTTTTTCAATTAAATCAGTTTTACTAATTTTTATCATCTACTATGTTAGAATTATAATAGTTGAAATATCAAATGATATAGGTTATGTTGCGTATTATGCTGTGATACCAGATGAGGTTAGACCAAAGGCAATATTATATGTAAGAATAATATCAATGTTAACTAGATTAGCATCTGGAGCCTCATGGTTCATAATCTTTGAAAATATTGGTGTCTACGATTTATTCTTAAATGGGGCACTAGCACTGATTGGATTAGTATCATTAAAGGGATTTAATATAGGTGGAGGAAGTAGAAATGTAAAATTAACTACTGGTATAGAATTATTTAGAAGAAACGAAAATGTTAGAGGGATAATTTTAACCTATTCTGTTACAGAAGCTCTAACTTACTCAATCAATTATTTACTACCCCTCTTAATCGTAACGCTAAGAGGAAGTAGTCAAATATATAGCTTAACACAAATAGCTTACTATGCAATCTTCTTATTAGCGAGCTTTATTATGACTAGGTTAGAAAAACCAACAAAAATAATGATAGCGTATATTTTAAGCGGATATCTAGTTTATTTAGCCTTGATCTACAATTCCCCCTATATCTTGTTAATATCAGTAGCTGCGGCCTCTTTTGGAAGCGGAATAATTGAGAACTTTGTCATGGCAACAATTAAACGAAGCGTTAGTGATGAATTCTTAGGTAGCGTATTGGCCTTAGATACGTTTACAACTAGTATAATTGAGATAGGATTAATACTTCTTGGTCAGTATTTAATATCGATTAATGTATTATACTATATCATATTAGGAGTTATAGGGATGACTTTAGTGGTAGTCGCATGGTTATCGCATCCTAAACTGAGAGAAACGAAATTATAACTTTTTCATTTGTTTTTATTTACAGATAACGTCTACATTGTACCTTTTTTGATGATTATAGATACAAACGATTTTAAAAATTAATTAAAGTTGTATTATTCAAAACTTTTTAACGAATTAACTCTAGCCTCCGATCTATGCAAAAAGCCTAAAAAATATTAATTATTTAGAAATCAACATTATGATTAACTCACTTTATATATATTTACAATCGTAAATTTATATTTAGGCGTCTTAGTTTCATCATCTAGCTCTGCTGTAACAATGTTATTTATATTTGGGTCATGCATGTAAGCAAAAACCATGCCCGATAACACCTCATCTGTAACTCTGACAGGCATTTTTAATTCTCCAGCTGAGGATTTAATAATTACAATATCTCCATTATGAATATTATACTTTGAAGCATCCACTGGATTTATCCATAATCTAGATTCATATTTCTGAATTCCCGGAATCCTATTTATAACTTCATCTGTATTGTACCTTGTAACAGTTCTTCCAGTAACAAGAACTATACCTCCTGGTATTTCTTCAGCTTCCACAGATACGAATTTAGCCTTACCATCTGGAGTTGCAAAGGAATTATTATACAAATGCGTTTCTCCATTTGGATATCTAGAATTCTTTGAATAATCTTTAACGTCTTCTATATTCAAATTAGAATAAAGCTTTACTACTTTTTTCATCTCTTCAAATATTTTTTCTGGATTAGACTCAAAGTTAAATCCGGCCTTCTTTGCTAATAATGAAAGTATCTCATAATCTGGCTTTGCCTCACCTGGAGGATCGACTGCTTTAAATCTCCATTTTACAAGTCTGTCAAGACTAACTACAGACCCTTCCTTTTCAGCCCACGCTGCTGCTGGAAGTACAACATCTGCATATTCTGCAGTTTCAGTCATAAATATATCTTGAACTACTAGGAAGTCTAAAGACTCCAAGAATTTCTTAACTCTATTCCTTTCTGGCAAACTACGTGCTGGATTAAAGCCCATTAGGTAAAGTGCTTTAATCTTTTCATTCTCTCCATAAAACGCTTCCGGTATACTTATACCTTTAGATGTTGGCACCTTAAATCCCCATATTTTCTCAAGTAGGAGACTATTCTCTTCATTAATAGGACCTATGGGATATACATCAGGTTTAGCTAAATCACCAGAGCCTTGAACATTAGTTTGTCCCCTATATACTATTATCCCAGCTCCTTCTTTACCAATATTCCCAGTTAATAGGGCTAAATTTATATAAGCCTTTATTCCCTTTGTCCCAGTAGATTCAGAGAGACCAAGCCCCCATGAGAATATTGTCCTTTTAGTAGCTATGAGAATAGCTGTTTTTTTAATATCATCTGCAGGAACTCCAGTTTTCTCACTGGCAAGTTCTATAGAATACTTCTCCACAGTTCTTCTATACTCTTCAAAATTTTCTGTCCTCGTATTTATAAAGTCGTAATTTGCGAGATCATTTTGAATAATATAATTACCAATTGCATTAAAAAGGAAAATATCCGTTCTCGGCTTTATCCTTAAATGTGTATCTGCAAGTGAAGCTGTTGTTGTTTTCCTTGGATCAACTACTATTATCTTCGCACCTTTTTGCTTTGCTTCAAGGAAATATTGTAAAAGAACAGGATGGCTATCAGTTATTGATTCGCCTGCTACCATAATCACCTCTGCTTTCGGTATTTCAGTTACACTATTTGCACTCGCTCCTATACCAAGTGTATCCTTCAATGCCTTTGCTGAAGGATCGTGGCATAAACGAGCACAAGAGTCTACATTATTTGTACCAAGAGCTCTTGCTAACTTCTGCATTAAATATACCTCTTCAAGTGTATTTTGACATCCGCCATAAAATGCAATCGAATCGTTTCCGTACTTTTTCTGTATTTCCCTTATTTTGTTTATCACTATACTCAACGCTTCATCCCACGTTAC
>JAVYOH010000067.1:0-1768 GCA_038734615.1 Saccharolobus sp.
GCTTCTGGGTTAATAGGTTCTCCAACTGAATGCATCAGTCTTACTGTAGAAGTATTATGCGCTTTAACCCAATCATCTCCATACCTCATAAAGCTCCTAATTGCAGTTGGTGATGTATATAATATTGTAACCCCATAACGCTCAATTATGGAAACCCATCTATCCGGCTTTGGATAGTCTAAAGCTCCTTCATACATTATCTCAGTAGCTCCTTCCATCAATGGACCAAATACAATATATGAGTGCCCAGTAACCCAGCCAATATCAGCAGTACACCAATATATATCGTCGTCTCTAATATCAAATACCCACTTCATTGTAGCGTGCAATAGCGTCATATATCCGCCAATATCATGAACTATGCCTTTAGGTTTTCCGGTAGTACCGGAGGTATATAAAATATATAATGGGTCCTCAGACCTTAATCTCTCTGGCTCAATATAAACATTTTGAGGTACATCTCTCATAACTTCGTCGAAATATTTATCCCTCCCTTCAACCATGTTAACCTTATTTCCTATCCTTTTAATTACAATTACATCCTTAACTGTAGGAGCCTTCTCTAAGGCTTTATCCACAAT
This sequence comes from Saccharolobus sp., assembly GCA_038734615.1. Classification (GTDB taxonomy): domain Archaea; phylum Thermoproteota; class Thermoprotei_A; order Sulfolobales; family Sulfolobaceae; genus Saccharolobus. The sequence continues at coordinate 582 of JAVYOH010000067.1, forward strand.
ACCTTTTAAATCAACTATCTTACCTCTTCTCCATCCCCCATCTGCTGTAACTAATAATTTGGCCTCAGCATCATTAATTCTGTTAGCTAATGCGTCAGCGCTAAAGCCAGAAAAGATTACTGTGAATACTATACCTAGTCTAGCTGCAGCAAGCATAAAAATTGGTAATTCTGGGATCATTGGCAAATATATTGCTATAGTATCTCCTTTTCTTAATCCATATTTTTCCTTTAATAAATATGCTACTCTATTTACTTCTCTATATAGATCATAATAAGTTAGTTTTACTACCTCTTTTGGATTTCCTTTTTCATCAGTAGGCTCTCCTTCCCATATTATTGCTACCTTATTTTTTCTCCATCCTTTAACATGCCTATCAACTGCTAAATACGAAGCGTTAATTTCACCACTAACAAACCATTTATAAAATGGAGGATTACTATCATCTAATACTTTTTCCCAAGGCTTAAACCAATCTAATTCTGATGCAACGGAAGCCCAAAACTGTTTATAATCTTTTACACTATTGCTGTGTATTTCCCTATAACTATTTATACTTACTAGTTTGTTAGCGTTTAACTTAGGATTTATTTTATTTTCGAAAGACAGGGCCCAAGTTACTGACATATATACATGTAACAATTAAAGGATTATAAACTTTTATCTAATAAAAAGGTAAAATTAGTTTTCCAACTCTTTTTCCTAAAGTAAAGTATTAAAAATTTTTATGTCTAATGTTAAAATTCCTTGTACTTTATAGCTCCTTAGAAACGCGTGCATTGGATCTTTACACTCTTCGTTAGAAAATTCGCCTATATAAGTTTCTTGATTAGCTCGTAAAAGTTCTCATATGGATGTATTGCATTAACCTCTATTGTAACTGAATGACCTAGTTCCTTAACAATTGGCAAAGTTTCTAAAATCTCATCTAATTCTTCATGGGAATTTACATCAATTATTGCTATTACTTCTCTTTTCCCACTTATCTTATAAAGTCCCTTGATTTTTCCAGCTTTTACTACTGGTAATGCTGCCTCAGATTCTCTTTTTCCATATTTCCATTAACTGTTTTTGTGATATATTCTCTGGCTGTTTAATCTTAAACCAAAGGAGGAATAACATCATATAATAATTAAGTTTACTTACTTATAAATTGATAGTTTTATTTGTTACTATATAATGAACCC
>JAVYOH010000067.1:2171-7015 GCA_038734615.1 Saccharolobus sp.
TCCTAGATTCTCTAAGTGAGGTTTTATGTTCATATTTTGGGCTACGCCTATACAAGCCGAATCTATTACCTTATTTTGAAGTAATTCTTGGAACATGTTTTTTATTTCTCCATCTAATTGTGTTAGCTTCTTTTGACTAGGTCCAAAATAGATTATCTTCATATCATCAAATCTCTTACTCTTATAGGAATTATAGGCCATTCTCATGGCTAAATCAAACTTCATATCGTCTGACATTATTAGGAATAGGACTTTTGGCATACGTTATTCTTCTTGGTCAGACTTAAAAATTTTGTTTAGATAAACTCTTTACTCTGGAAATTAGTATGCCTAAAAACATTAATGAAATACCAAATAACTGTATTGGAAATGGAGAATTATGATATAAAATATATTCTATTACAGTAGTTGTTATCGGAACTGAGAAGCTTAAAACGACAACTTTAGGTATTTTCTCTACTTTAATCATCATATTCCAAAGGAAAAACGCTAATGCTCCCCCGGCTAAGGAAGTATAAGTTATGCCATACACGAATTGTGTGTTAAAATTAACCTCATAGCTTAAGGGTAATAATGCTAAGAGTATACCACTTCCTATCGTGAATTGACTTGCGTTAACTACTAACGGATTATAATTCCTAAGTTTTCTATAAAATACTGTAAAAGCAGCCCAGAATATTGCATTAATGATTGTGATAATTGCGCCAAATAGTGTAAAACCATGTACTAATGGTAAGCCATATAATATTACTCCAGTAAAGCCTATAATTAATCCAATTATTTCCATCTTTGTTGGAATCTCAGAAAGAACTATAAGAGCTATCGGTATTGAGAATAATGGCATAGTATAGCTTAAAACTGCGGATTCTGATGGGGTAACGTATTCAAGACCAAAAGCCCATAATATGGAAGAAGATGTAGTATAGATTGCTAATTGAAACACGTCTCTATTAAAGATTATTTTCCTAGTCAATGATAAAAATATTGCTGAAGATATTAAATATCTTATTAGATTAAAAACTATTGGTGATGCTGATTCAATAGCCTCTTTAGCAAAATAGTAATTAAAAGAGCTTATAAATACGTATGGTATTAAGTATCTTATTACTTTCACATCTTAATTGCATAAAAGCAAACTTTAAAAAGTAAACGTATTCATTTATTAGTCTCTTATTATGTTTTTTAATTATGCCAAATCCAATTGAGCTTTCGAAGAAGTATGAGGGGAAAATTGAGATTTACCCAAAAATCCCCATTACTTCTTATGATGATTTTGCACTTATTTACACTCCTGGCGTAGCTGAAGTTGCTCAGGCAATTTACAAGGATCCAGAGAAGAGCTTTGAGCTTACAAGTAGGTGGAATATGATAGCAGTAGTTACAGATGGTACTAGAGTATTAGGCCTAGGTAGAATTGGTCCAGAAGCTGCTATGCCAGTAATGGAAGGAAAAGCGTTGTTATTTAAATATTTAGGAGGAGTAGATGCAATACCTTTACCAATTAATGTGAAAAGTGCTGATGAATTTGTAAATGTGGTAAAAGCGATAGAAACTTCTTTTGGAGGAATAAATTTAGAGGATATAGAATCACCAAAGTGCTTTTACATATTGGAAAAACTACAATCAGTTTTAAACATACCAGTATGGCACGATGATCAGCAAGGAACTGCTGGTGCTATTTTAGCAGGGTTAATCAACGCTATGATATTAACTAATAAGGATCCTAAGGAGAGTAAGGTAATATTATATGGAGCTGGTGCTTCAAACATAGCTACTGCAAGGATCTTGATCAAATATGGTTTTAAAGGCGAAAACATAATATTAATAGATAGTAAAGGTCCTTTATATGCTGATAGAGAAGACGTTGATCACTTAATGCTCTACCATAAATGGAAATATGAGTTGGCTGTAAAGACAAATAAGTGGGGAGTAAAAGAGATAAAAGATGCTTTTAATGGTGCTGATATTGTAATAGCAGCATCTACTCCCGGGCCAAACGTGATAAAGAAGGAATGGATAAGTTTAATGAATAAAAACGCTATAGTCTTTGCATTAGCTAATCCAGTTCCCGAAATATTACCTCAAGATGCTAAAGAGGCAGGAGCTAAAATAGTAGCAACTGGGAGAAGTGATTTCCCCAATCAAGTGAATAATTCCTTAATATTTCCTGCAATATTTAGAGGAGTTTTGGATAGTAGGGCTAAGGCAATTACAGATGAAATGATAATTACAGCCTCAGAGGCATTAGCTAAATACGCTAGAGATAAGGGGATAAATGAAAATTACATTATTCCTAGAATGGATGAATGGGAGGTATATTATGAAGTTGCCGCAGCTATAGCTAGTAAAGCAGTTGAATTAGGATTAGCTAGGATTAAGAAAAGTAAAGAGGAGTTCAGAGAAATAGCTAAGCATAGAATATTAAGAGCTAGGAAAATAATGAATCTGGTGGTTACAACATGGTAACCATAAGAAAGGCTAACAAAGAAGATGTAAAAATGCTATCTGATTTCTTTAGCAGAATGTATAAATTAAATAGTGAGTTTGACCCATTATTATCAGTTCCAGAAAATTTAGAGGAAAGAGTAATTAAAGCAGTTGAGAAGAGTTTAGATAATTCAAATGAACTACTCGTATTAGCTGAGGATGAAGGGAGAGTAGTTGGTGCTGCTAGGGTAATAATTACTGAAAGATTATTTTATAATCCAGATAGGGAAGCAATAATTGAAGAATTTTACGTTCATCCATCATATAGAAGGCAAGGAGTAGGTAGGGAAATTATAGGATTTATCCAAGAGGAGTTAAAGAGAAGAGGGATAGATTTAATAGCGGCTAATTTTCCAGCAAGAAATTTAATAGCAGTCTCCTTTTACAAGAAAATGGGATTTAGAGAAATATATTGCAAATTTATAAAAAAGGTAAGCTAATATAGAAAAGTATATTCCTCTATTCCAGAAATTTATTTTAACTCTTCTAATACTCTTTTAATATTATTAGCCCCAAATTCTTTTACATAATCCGTAATACCCTTAGGAAAACTCAAACCGAGCTTAACTGCAATATCAATATCATTACTACTTACAATACCTTGTTTTATCATCCAATTTGCCTCATTTATTGCAGGAGCAATTATATATAATGGATTTAATTTATCAGCCAAATCCTTAGACAAATTAACTTTTACATATTTTTTCTCGGGATAAGTATAGAAACCTTTACCACTCTTAACCCCTAATTCCCCTCTCTTAACCATGTCTTCCAGAGTCTTACAAGAATAAGCTTTGAAACCTCTATCCATCATCGCAGAAATAACATAATAATTAACATCTACGCCTGTATAATCTACTAACTCAAAAATGCCCATTGGAAGGCCTAGTTTATACCTAACCACAGCATCTATAGTTTTATAATCTGCAATAGATTTTTCTATTAGCATACATGCAGTCGTTATCATTCTTAACAATATTCTATTAACCACGAAGCCCGGAATATCCTTATTAACTAATATAGGCTTTTTGCCTAATTTCGTTATAAACTCGTAGGTGAATTTTACAGTTTCATCACTAGTTTTCTCACCCCTTATGATCTCAACTAACTGCATAATAACTGGGGGGTTAAAGAAATGAGTACCAATAACTCTCTCCTTATACTTCAAACCACTCGCTATTTCCGTGATTGGAATGCTGCTAGTATTTGTAGATAATATTGCATTTTTAGGCAATAGCTCCTCTAGCTTAGAAAACACCTCTCTTTTGAGTTCTATTTTCTCTGGAACTGCTTCTATTGCAAATTCTGCTTCCCTTACCTCACTAGTCAATCCTACAATTGGTTTAATTCTCCTTAGTACTTCTTCTGCTCTTTCCTTCAATTGACCTTTCTCATAAAGTTTATCTAGGCTCCACTTAATCTTCTGAATGGCAGAGTTCAATATATCTTGTGAAATATCACTAAGGTACACTTCATATCCAGAAATAGCTATTACTTCAGATATTCCATGTCCCATTACTCCAGATCCTACAACAAGGACTTTCATAGTTTCACACAGGTATAAGCGCGTAAGTTAAGTACCCTTCTGGTTCTCTCTTAACTACTTCAAGCCGGACTTTCATTCCAACTTTTACTTCCTTAGCCATAACCCAAGCTAAAACGTTAATGTTATTGCTCATTCTAGCTATACCTACTATATAATCTTGATAATGTGAAAACGATGGTGGTTTAACGTTTATTATAGTATAAGCTATTATTTCACCTTCTTTAGGCATTTCAACCCAATCTAGATTAGAAATCCTACATTTAGGACAATCATCTTGAGGAGGAAAGTATATTTCGCCACATTTAGGACACTTAGTAGCGAGAACTTTACCTTGTTTTAAACCTTCAAAGAACTTGGAAACTTTCTTTACAGGAATTTGATATCTTAAATCGATTTCTCTTACATCGATCCATAAAGGATTATTGGTCTTTTGTTCACTAACTATTGGTAAACCAGTTGATTTTATAATATGAGATATCTCTTTATCCCTTTCGTTTAAGCTCATAGTTGAGGCCTCCTAGTTGAGAATATTGTCACATAAGCATAGTGCCCGGTTCCTCCGACATTGTGTGCTACACCCATTCCATTCTTAACATCAACCTGTGTACCCTTATGAGCCCTATATAATAATTGCCTAGTTATTGATACTGCCATGCTAATTCCAGTAGCCCCTATTGGATGACCCTTAGCTTTTAAGCCACCATCTACATTAACTGGTATTTTGCCCCCTATATACGTTTGATCTTCCCTAGCTAATAGGTAACCCTCTCCTCTTTTCGCAAAACCTAAATCCTCATAAGCCATTATTTCG
>JAVYOH010000068.1:0-6889 GCA_038734615.1 Saccharolobus sp.
AGTCCATTTTATGTATTCTTTAACTCCACTATGTTCTAGAATCCTTTCAAATAAAATTGTTTAAGGCTATGCTTCTAGTCCTTCGTATTAACTCTTCCTTTCTCATCAAAATCTTATAAGCTATTTCCTGACTAAGATGGGCTGTTTTCTCCTTGGCGTTTTTAAGAAATGTTTGCAGCATTGTTTCTATTCGTATTCTGGTGGTGATGGGGGCAATGCTTCAAGCTACCCAGGGTTTAAACTAGATGTGAGCCTTATGCCTTGGGACTCGAATGGGGTTCATGACCCTTGCGTGGAGTGGTTAGTAATCACGATGAGCCGTAAGGTTGAGGCTCAATTCCTTGATATGAATATCCGGGGATAAACGGTCATACTAGTAGGGTTATTCGGATTTGTTAATACTATTGCCTTAGTATTTTTACTAATCATTTCATAAGCTGTCCCTTAATGATTACCATCTCTCTAGACAAAATTCTGGGTACATAATAAAATAGAAGTATAAGGGCCTTTTAAAACCGTTTCGCTTATTAATGTTTTCAAAAGGATATTTAGTCTAAATGAATAAGAATATAGGAAAGAACGCAGAAAGGGAACTAGTGTCTATTTTAAGGAGAGAGGGATTTAATGCTGTTAGGATTCCCACTTCTAATTCTTCTCCTAATCCTTTGCCAGACATTTTCGCAACTAAGGGTAATGTTCTAATTGCTATAGAGTGTAAGAGTACGTGGGAGAGTAAGGTTAAAATTAAAGGATTACAAATAAAGAAATTATTTGATTTTTTGTCTATGTTTACTATGGATGGAATACCCTTATTGGCTGTTAAATTTAAGGTAATTCATGAATGGAGGGCTTACATTCCAAATAAAATTGATGATATAGTGATAACATTAGATAATACGAGTCCAATAAGTGAGATCCTTAGTTTAAACAAAAGCGTGAATTTCATGAGAAAGGAAAGTACCTTATACTTGTAAGATGTAAGGGATACTAAATTCGTGCTTATAAGATAGTTGCATAAGTTATATACTTAATGTTGCTCTTTTGGTTAGAGTTTGCTGGAATATTCTTGGGCCTCATGGTCTCAGCTGAGTTTCTAGCTAAGGGATCTGAAGAATTGGAGAAAAAGTGGGGGCAAGGGATTGTTGGGGGAATACTACTGGGGTTCTTAACTGCATTGCCAGAAACGATTTTCGTAATTATAGCTTCTATTACGGGGAATTTTGATATAGCTTTAGGCTCAGCAATTGGCGGTAATGTGTTACTTTTTACTGTAGGTCTAGGAATAGTGGGAGTAGCATACTGGTTAAAATGGCGTGAGAATATTATCATTTCTACGGAATACGATATAGAAAATAAATTCTTACTAATATCTACTATAGCGATGGTATTAGTATTATTTTATGGTAAATTGAATATAATAAGCGGAACGCTTCTCATTTCGATATATGCTTACTATTTGTATTATAGGATTATTAAGAGGGAGAAAGTAGACAAAAGTGAAAAAATAAGTATGAAAAAGCCTTTAGTTCTTATGACAATTGGTGGGGTACTATTGGTTATTCTTTCACATTCTTTTATAGAATATATACATGTAATAGCGGAAGCTCTTCACGTGCCTGCAATATGGCTTTCTTTAGTTATTTCTCCAATAGCTGGAGAGCTTGAGGAGAAAATATCTTCGATTAGACTAGTTCAAATGTCTAAGACTGGTGGTTCATTATCTATCTTAAGTTTCGTGGGTAGTAAAATAGAAAACGCCACAGTTTTATTAGGCATAATAGGGTTTTTTACTGATTATTCCCTTTACTCTGCTTTGCCAGAATATATTGCGGCAATTGTTGCAAATATTATTGCACTGTACTTTCTCTTCGATAAAAAGTTCGGTTTATTAGAATCTATAATATTATTTGGACTTTATGTTATAATAATTGGATTATCATTTATAACTTAAATTAAGTTATTTTATAACTACTCTAGCTCATATGATTTTTACCTGCTTAAAGTATGCAGTTTTTTATTTTTAGGGAAGTTACTTATGTTTGTGAGTAAAAGGAAGCTTAATGCCTTTGAGGCGTTCGCATTATCATTTGGAGGTCAGGCCCCTTTTACCTCCATAATAACTTTTGGTACCGTGGGATTACAGTTAGGAGGATCCTTTTTAGCTATAGCAACTATAATAGGGACAGTTCTTGTTCTGGTAAATGGCCTAGTAATATATAGATTATCATTAAGATATACACAACAAGGAGGATATTTCACATATGCTTTCTATTCGCTTACGGAAAGATTAGGATTAATGACTGGATGGATGTTTTTGCTTTATGCTTTTTCTTATGGAGGAACTTTGTTGGCTGGTTCTGTTTATATAATAACTAGTTACATAACGTTGCCATTTTTGAACGCGGATTTAATTACAATTATAATAATACTTTTTTCGGCTTTTCTAATAATTAGAGGCCTTGAAGTATCAGTTAAGTATGCTGAAGTTATATCAGTAGCGGAAATTTTGGCTATTATAATAAGCTCAGTTGTGTTAATAATTAATGCTAGGAATCTTTCTTTTAGTTTTAGCATACCAGTAGAGCCTTTCTTAGTTATCCTCTATGCGATAGGTATGCCAATAGGTTATGGTAACTTAAATCCCATGAGCGAGGATATAAAGAATGCTAAGAGGATTGTAGGAATATTAACTGTAGTTGTGATTCTATTGGGAGGATTACTCTCGGCTCTATTGTTCTATGCGTCTTCTCTCTATGGCAGTGATTTGATAGATATTCTCATGTCTAATGTAGGGTTCATATTCCCTTATCTGGTTTTCTCCGCATTAAATGGAGGAATATTAGGTGGAATAGCTTACATGATTTCCATGTCTAGAATAATATTCTCAATGTCATTGAGAGGCTTAATATCCGCTAAATTTTCTGCAATTAAGAGTAATAGGCCATATAACTCGGAAATCTTTTCCTTAGTAGTGTATTCAATTCTCTTATTTACATCAATACACTTTGCAGGAGTATATAATACGTTCTTTGTACTAGGTGGTATAAGTATTCTAAGTTATTTAGTAATTTCCATATCAGCTAGTCTATCATTATTTAGAATAGGATTAAAGAGGATAGGAAAAAGAAAGAAAGAGATACTTTTGTCTATATTATCTACATTGCTATCAATAATAGTCCTAATTTATTCCATAGCTGAGAATGCTCCAGAGATAAATTATATATTCTTCAGTTGGATAATAGCTGGCTTCATATACGCTGAAATATTGGAAATTATAGGAAAGAATTCTGAGGAAAAAGACTAAAATTATTTAGCTAATTCTGATCTAGCTTCTTTACCTCTTAAGGCTGAGAAAACTAGTGCAATAATTAATATGCCTAAAGATACGTAAAATGCCGATTTTAAGCCAACTAAGAAAGACGCAGCAACTCCTCCTATGAGATTCGAAGTACCTAAGAACACTTCAAATGCGACTTGTCTTGAAACTGTAACTGAAGCAACGCTTATTGCAATAGTATAACTTAATAATGTACCTATATTTGATAACGTTCTTGCTACTCCAGAAGCTCCACCATAAAAAGCTCTAGGGGCATTAGCCATTATGGCACTATTATTTGCTGGGAAAAATAGGGAAGAACCTAAACCTCCTATAACTGAGGCAATCATTATAACGTAAAGGGGAGTGAATAAGGATAAGTTTAGATAAATAAGTATTGCGACAATCATTAACCCAATACCTATTGTTGCAGGTATTCTCGCTCCTATCTTATCTGATAATCTTCCAGTAAATGGAGCTACTAGACTGGCTAAAACATAACCTGGGACAAGTAGTAATGAAGCGTAAAATGGTGATAAGCCTCTAATTCCTTGAAGATACATGATAATGATAAATGCAGTAGCTAAATAGCCAGTTGTTTGAAGAAATGATGATAGAAGAGAGTATGTAAATACTCTATTACTTCTAAACGCTTTTAAATCGATTATTGGGAACTCTTGATTTTTCTCTATTACGATAAACGCTAATAATAGTATAAGACCGATTGAAATGAAAAATATATTTAATAATCTAACGCCTTCTCCTGCAATATCAGCAGCTCCATATACTAAGAAAGATAATGCAGCTAAAAGTGTAATCATTCCTCTAATATCTAGTTTAACCTTTATTCTTGTATAACTCTTAATGTACTTTAAACCTAATATAATAGCTACTATTCCTATTGGTACGTTTATGTAAAAAATGTAACGCCAACCTATGAAAGTAGTAATAAATCCTCCTAGTACAATTCCTAGTGTAGCCCCTGCATTCCAACCTATTGAAGTATAGCCATATGCTCTTCCTCTTTGATTCGGAGGGAAAATATCTGCTATAATAGCTCCGGAATTTGCTTGCATCATTGCAGCTCCTAAACCTTGTATTCCTCTAAATGCGACTAGAGATAGTGCAGAGGGTGCGGCTCCACATAAAATAGAGCCTAAAGTAAATATTGCAAAACCTATATTGTAAAATCTTGCCCTACCGTAAATATCCCCTAATCTGCCCAATTGTGTAGTAAATACTGCTATTACTAGTAAGTATAGTATAATCACCCAGATGATTAGAAATAGGTTTGTATGTAAGTCTTGAGCTATAGATGGAATTGCTAAGATTACAATAGTTGTATCTATAGCTGACATTAAAGTTCCTAAGACTACTACTAATAATGCTAAGTTTTTTAGATCCATAAACATTAGTTAAAATACTAACTATTTATACTTTTGTTAAGCAGCCTTATCATAAATTGATACCTCTTAATAATAAACAATTAACAATATAAAAAGTATAGAGTTTAATTTCTAATATACGTTGGGTCTAGACTCTACTCACGTTACTTTTAAGGACAACTTCTATATATATTTAAGAATAATTGAATAATAGCCAAGTTTGTGTGTTTTATTATATAAGACTCATTAAAATTAAGAGATAAAGGATTATAGTCTATTTTTAGTGTAATTTTTCTTTATCCATAAGAAGAAGACGTGCCTTAAGTTTTTGATTTAAAATAATTATTTTTAACGTGAGTCGTTGATTTTAAGGCTTAAGCTAAAGTGAAAATTTTGTTACGTTAATTTGTCAAGTTAACCTCCAGTTATCTGAACAGCATATTATTAGAACCCATAACGCTCGTAAACTCCAGCTGAAATAATGGTCTTTTTAATCTTTGACTTAATTGAAAGTAATACGTCATTTACCACTTCCCCATAAACTTTACTTATTTGATATAGCCAAAATAAGCCAAAACTTTTTATGATTATTAACTGATTACTGATTTAAACTGTGGGTATATTGGCTTTATCTTTAGCGAAGTCTACAAACTCATCAACAGACATTCCAATCATTCTCGCTGCACTTCTAAAATCTCCAGTTTCTATATAATATTCTAAAGCGCGTCTAATATTTTCTGGCTGTGATTTTATGAAGTCCCAATTGGCATACTTCCTCCTAATCTCCCTAGCCTCCCTATAATACTCCAAAATCTCCCTAACCTTATCCTCAACAATAAACTATATTAAGAGACAGAAATAATAAACTATTTCCCATAATTTCCAATTGCTAGATTATCTTTTTTTACTCAGAATAAGTTTTATATTATAATGAATGAAGACGAATTTAGAGCTAAGTTAAGAGATTGAATTAGTAGGAATGCTCCAGAGTCTCTCAAAAATAGGAAGATCTTGTTTGAGACAGTTGAATTTGATGATTATACAGAGCTTAGACAATGGCAAAGAAGGCTCTATGAATCTGGTTATTTAGGAATAACTTGGCCTAAAGAGTACGGAGGTCAAGGATTAGATCCCATTTATGAAGTTATAGCTTATGAGGAATTCATAAGAGCTGGATTGCCTTATGGAAGGAGTTTAGGCTCAATAGGTTTAATGGTTGCTGCTCCAGCTATCTTAAAACATGGAAATGAGGATCAGAAAAAGAAATATATAAGGAGAATATTAACTGCTGAAGATATATGGTGTCAAGGATTCTCTGAACCAAGTGCTGGTTCTGATTTAGCTGCGATTAAAACTAAGGCTAAGGATAAGGGGGATTATTTCATAGTTAATGGGCAAAAGATCTGGAGCAGTTACACACATTTAGCTGATTACATGATATTATTGGCTAGAACTGGAGATGATAAGTACAAGGGTTTGTCTATGTTTATCGTAGATATGAAGCAAGACGGTATTAAAGTTTCTCCAATAAATCAGATAACTGGCAAAAGTGATTTTAATACTGTATACTTTACTAATGTGAAAATACCGAAGGAGAATATAATAGGGAAAATAGGTGAAGGTTGGAAAATTGTTATGACTGTATTAAACCATGAGAGGTTTAGTTTAGGTATAACAATGCTTTTTACTGCAAAAAAGGCATTAGAGGATTTGAAAGATGGAGAGGAGATAAGGGAAGATTTAGAGGGTTTAGAAGCGTTTTATAGAAGACTTTTAGTAAAACTAAGGGGAGGAGAGGAAATAGACGTTGAGGGGCAATTCTTAAACTAGTTTCCTCTGAATTACTTCAGAAAATTTACGAAATAGCTGTGACTAAATATGATTTAGAGACAATAATGAGAGATAAATGGTATCTTGGAATGATCTCATCTAGGGGAGGACAATATCTAGAGGCACTTCAGAAATTTTAAGAAATTTGATAGGTGAAAGGGTGTTAGATTTACCTAAGTAGTTCTCTTTTAAAGCTAAATGATTTTTAAGTTATAATTATGAGATAAGTAGGCATGTACTTCGAAGATTTTCAAATAGGTCAAAAGTGGGAAAGTAAGGGTAGGACTGTAACAGAAGCAGATGTAGTAATTTTCACTGGAATAACTGGTGCATTAAACCCATTGTTTTTAGATGAAGA
>JAVYOH010000069.1:0-6797 GCA_038734615.1 Saccharolobus sp.
TGCCTCTCGCAACTTCTCCTTACTTGGCTTTTTCACAGAATTTGATTCTGACATGCTAATCCACCTTAACCCTGATTTTTCCAGTAAGAAGTAAATCCATCAAACCCTGCTTAATCCTTTCTAATCTTGCTTTTTCCCTTCTCTCCATTTCGAGTTTTTTATCAATTGTAGAAAGAATCTCAACAATCCTCTCTTGTTCAGGAAGTGGAGGTAATGGAATTTTTAACCCCGTTTAATCATCCTTATTTATAGCTTTAAATGTTGACCCTTTCCCAAGGTTTTCTAAAAAGTTCTTGAACCTCTGCAAATAGTAAAACCAAGAATTCGCATTTTTAGAATTAACCCGAATAGCCGCCAACCCTCTACCAATACATAATCTATACGTAATAAACGTTCATATTAAGTAAAATAAGTAAAAATAATTATACTTAGGTATTAGCTTCCAATCAAGCGAAAACCTTCAGTTGGTTGTAGTAAAGCGAACTTTTGTTGCACCTTAGAGATTTCTCTTTAATATAAAAACTATAATCCAATATAAATTTAATATACGAATATAATGATGTAATCTTTCCTTAATATTGTTTTAAACTTGTTCATTTAGATTTTTGGAAACTTTAAACTTAAATATCTCTGAGATATATGAAATCCAATGCTCTCTAAAAGGCAATTAGCATTCATTTCAATTGGAACTTCCTTAGCTTTCTTTGATATATTTAACGTACCTTATATAGTTTCATCTCATAATAACTCATTAATACTCTCATCTGAAATGCTTGGCTACTTTATAGGGGGAATTTTCAATGGTTATTTAGGAATTTTTAAGGGAAGAAAATTTAGCATATTATTTTCAATGATTTTAATAGCGATTGGTTCTTTAATAGGGCTTATTTCAATTAATTTAATACAATTATTTCTAGCTGAGTTCATAATAGGTTTTGGAATAGAGGGAGAAATATCTGTTACAAACACTTACGTAACTGAAATGAGCGATCAAAGGGGAAAAGCCGTAGGTTTTACTAATTTAGGAGGATTCTTAATGAGTTTAATAGTAGGTCCAATAGCAATTATTGCAGGAGATAATTGGAGACTATTGTTTATTCCTAGTTTGTTAATAGCAATAATAGCTTTAATCTTAAGGTTAAATTTACCAGAATCAAGACTATGGATAAGGACAACCAAGCCTAAGATAAATAATAGGGTTTTAATATTTCTAGTAATATGGATTGCTAGCTATTTCGCAGGGTATTCATTATTCGCATCCCCAATATTTTCTTTATTATCTTCAAAGGGCTTCCAAGATACTTCATTATATTTCACTTACATTCTATATGGTGATCCATTAGGAGTAGTTATAGGAACAATTCTAAATGATAAAATCGAAAGAAAACTTTCTTCATTCTTGGCAAACTTTGCAAGCGGAGTATTTATAATACTTTGGCCATTATTTAGTGGAATTAGTATAATACTGTTAGGGTTTATTATAATGTTCTTTCAAGGATTTAAATTTCCAACAATGTATGCCTATACTGCAGAGAACTTTAAGAGTGAGATTAGATCGCTTGGATTTGGGATTGCGGATGGTATTGGGCATTTAGGAGGATTTGTAGGGCCTATAATTTTCTCATCATTAAATGCGATAAATGTTGAACTCTCATTTTTAGTAGTCGGTGTAATGTCTATAATAGCTAGTTTACTATTGATTACTAAAGGAGTAATGGTGAATAAAAAGAGTTTAGAGCAGATAGAAAACGAATTATTATGAGACATAACGACATTAAATTAAAATACCGCCTTGATATTTACCACTATACAGTTTATTCGTTGATTCATCGAGTTTAAGGAATATTAAGTGATGAGTGCTAGTGCCTTTTTTCAAATACGCATGATAAACTGGCGTAATTGCTAAAATTATTTTTCCCTTATATCCAGCATCTATAACAGTTGGAGGTGCTAAGAAACCGTTTCTGGCCATGGTACTTTTAAGCGTTATTAATACTGCCAAATCAGCTGGTATATTAAATTCTTCACATGATTCAAATAGGTATGTTTTTAGGGGTTGTAATTCTGCTCTTTCATTGAATTCAATTTCCCTTAATTCTGCCTTTTCATCTGGCAAATTAGCCCCTTTTTGTATTTCAAAATATTTTTGACCGCATATTCTTAGATCATAACCGTTTTCCCTAACGTTATCTTCGACATAATTTATTAATACTTTTCCTAAAAGACTTCTAATGGATTGATGAGATAGTACGCTCATAAATTGCTTCTTATAATCCAAATTTTTAAAAGACTTTAGATCAGCTTTTATCATTGAAATAGCTTATAGAATTTACTTAATGCATTGTATGCTATTAGGATTGAGTTTAGCTTAACTAGTTTATCATTTGTCATATCGTAATAATTTATCTGGACCTTAGGGCTAATAGTTATTCTATCAGCAGTAGCGGTAATTAATAACTGAGAATAAATATTATTCTTAACCTTACTTAGCGTATTCTCAATTCTATAATCCTTGTCTTTCAATTCCTTTTCCAAATTCTCTTTCTCCTTACTCAAATCATTTATAACTTTATCTAAATCATTTTTCAAAAATATTCTCATATAAGGTCTTAATACTCCCTTTTTTTCAATCTTTATAATTCCTTTTTTCTGAATCAATATTTTTTCAATATTTTTAATCTCATTATTATTACATAGCCTAATATAATTCTCTCCATAAGCCATATTACAGTAGCTTCCCAAAAGTATTTTATTTAGAATATCGCCCATAGAATCAACGTCATAATAGTATAATGCCTTTCCCTCCCTTATAGCCCTATCAACGTATTGACTTATTTGAGAAGTATGACTAATGTTACCTAATATTACATCAATCTCACTTAGTTTCTTACCCTCTATTTCCCCAACTAAAGCTTGCCCACCTTGTTTATTTATAATATCAACGATTCTAGCTACTGGACCTTTATCCTCTCTCTTTTCAATAATATAACTTACATCAACTCCCTCAGCGTAAAGATTCTTTAATGCATCGTCTAAATTATCATACTCAGCAGTTTTAGGAGTTAATGTAACAACTAAATATTTTAAATTGTTATTCTCACTACTATTATTCTCCTTACCCCTTATTAGCCTTCCTAATCTTTGGTAAAACCTCAATGGACTTTGTGGAACATCTGTCATTACTAGTAATCTAGCCTCTGGAATATCTATGCCTTCTTCACCTACTAACGTTGAAATTATTATATCTATCTCTCCCCTTTTCGCCATTTGAACTACTTTAAGCCTTTCATACCTACTGGAGTCACCAGTTAGGACCTTTACTTTGCCTAAATTAGAAATAGCTCTTTCAAATTCATAAGCTGTAGATTTTCTAGAAGTGAAAATCAAAACTGGCTTAAGCCCATTATAAACCTTTAAAACATCTATTAAAGCCTTAGCTTTATGACTAAGTTCTTTGGAATCGCATAAACTATCAAAGTAAATGTTTTCTTCAACCTTAGACATTAATCTTCTATAACTTTCACAGAAAGCCTCTTTTCCATAAGTGTATAATGTTACTTCAAGAAATTTAAGAGTATCCTTATTTCCCTTTATCTGACCTCTAAATAAGGCATCATAAACTGTATCCTCAACACTTCCAAACTCAGCATCGAATACATCAGCTATAGCCTTTGGTAATTTAAAATTAGGATCTATTTTTGACAAAGCTTTGAAATCATATGTTAAATATAATGGTTCTCCTAGACTTTCAACTAACCTACTATCAATCAAATATTTTTTATAAGAGGGTAATAATGCCGTAAAACCTATAACGTATTTAGGTTCTAAACCAATTAAAGTCTCTTGATAAACCGCATTACCAAAAACATGATGAACCTCATCTACTATTATAACATCTGCATTCGATAAACATTTTGAAGTTGTAAAAGGTGTTGAAACAATTATCCTTTTACCTTGATTAAAAGATTCACAATTCCCCTCATATTCCACCCCAACTTCATCTCCAAAAACCTTTTTCCAAAATCTATGATACATTTGATCACAAAGTAATCTAGTTGGTTCTAACACAATTATATTATTAGATGATGATAATAAATGATAAGCTATATATAATTCAATTAAAGTTTTACCACTACCCGTAGGCATTGATACTACGATAAACCTACTTTTGTCTAAGTTTTTTATAATCTCGTTACTAACATGCCTCTGATAATTATACATTTCAACATTAAGCTTATTCTTAATAATCTTGTTAAACTCCTCTAAGCTCACAGTTTCTACATAAAGGCTAGATATATAAGTTCAAGTATAAGATTTTACCTTAAAAATACGCTCTCTTTTTTTAAAAAAATTAAATAATCTTATAACCAAATAATCTTTCTAAATATGCTTGTTCCCATCTATCTTTTTGCAAAGTATAGTCTCTCTTTAGCTGAGGGTCTTTAGCTGGCTTAGGAGGTTGAGTAGTTAAATCCATTTGGAATTGTAAGCTTAAAGTCTCTAGCTTACCCTCTAAATTACCCATATAAGCCCAGCCTACGAATGCGTATTGGACTGAAACTTTTTCTGAAACCCCTTCCATTTCTAATATTTTATTAGCTGCAAACATAGAGCTTTCAAAGGCTATTTCTTGGTTCTTAGGGAAAGGTAATTTAGCCGCGTCTCCAGCTGATAAAATATCATCATACTTAGGATGTCTTAAATCTTGAGGAGATCTAATATCAACGAAAGGAGATCCTAGACCGGCTTCTTCAATAAACTTAGGAGCCCTATTTGGTTCTAACATTGCTAAAATTGTGAAATTATATTTCTCACCAGATTTTGTAACAACATAATTTTCACCAATTTCTACTATCTCTTGCCCAGTCACTAATTGTATTCCAGCCTTATCATAAGTTTCTTTAACAATATCTGCAATAAATGGAGGCTGTGTCTTATCGTTAGCATCTATATGAATGATCTTAAACTTTTCTCTAACTCCCCTATTCTTTAGAACAGTATGAGATAAAAGTGCTGTTTCAGTAGGAGCTGGAGCACATCTATAAGGTGCTTTAGGAGCGTAAACTATAATACTTCCCTCGTTTTCAGTCCATAATTTTTGCCTTAACACGTTAACTCTACCAGGATCGTAAACTGTTGTATTCTTCCAAGCATATTTATCATATCCGTTTATTGAAGAACCATCGTAGACTATACCAGGTGTTAATACTAAATAATCATAACTTAATTCTTTTACCTTATTACCCATAGATGATTCCGCTAAATACACTTTCCTATTATCTGGATCTATTTTGTATACATTACCAATAATTACTTTAATACCCTTTTCTCCAACTTTCTCATAACCTCTAATTATCCTATCATATTGCTGCTCTTTTGTTAAAAGCAATGGTCTAGACGGTCCTGCAAAATAAAAGTCTTCCTTATTTATCACAGTTATTTCCTTATCTTTTAATTTCTCAGCTAATGTATTAGCAATTCCCATTCCCGCTATTCCGCCACCTATAATAACTATTTTCTTACTCATAGTTTACCATTTTTCTTTAACGGTATTTAAGTATTTATCCAATAAAATATAGTAGAAAACTTTTTTAGTTGAAATCCAATAAAGTTAATGATATAGTTCAATTAAATAATGATAATATTGATTTTCTAAAAATATTTATGTTTTATTCTCTATTAAGATTGTGCGTCTTTTCTTTGCTTTCTTGACGAAGACTCATCAGAATAGTCTTACTAAGTGCGAGCCCTATTCCTTTGGGCTCGAAGGGGGTCCATGAGCCTTGCCTGGAGTGGTTGGTAATCACGATGAACGGCAGGGTTGAGGCTCAAGTCCTTGGATAATGAATATCCGGGGGTAAACAGTGTTTATAACTGCCCTTGAGGAAGAGACCAGAAGAAACAGTGTGTTTTAAAATTATTAAAAATAAATATATTATCTTAGTAATCTTGAAAACAGAATTCTACAAGTAATCATGATTTCAAGAAAACTTTATAAACACGGATTACAAGTATTACATATGAGCCAAGAAAACAATGAACAAAATAAGAAGAGAACAATCACAATAAGAGGCATAGACCAAAAATTGTATTCAAAGCTAACTGAAATAGCAAGAAATTCTGGTAAAACTATGGGAGAGGTGGCCAATGACGCTTTCAGAACTTTTCTAGATTTAACCAATACTGCAAAACAGACTGCAAGTAATGTAATACAAACTGGTAAAACGTTTATAGAGGGATTTAAGGAAGGTATGGGGGACTTCATAGTAATTTCAGATATAGATGAGCTAACAATAAACAAAGAAGAACTTATCGAAGCAGGAAAGCCAGTATTGTTTAGAAATATAAAGAGATTAACCTTATTGGGCATAACAGATCAAGAAATAAGTAATAATATTCAGGAAATCAATGGAGTAGATGAGCTAATAGTCCCTCCTAATATTAATAAAATAAAACTGTTGCAAAAGTGTAGAATGGTAAAGAGAATTATAACACAAAACGTTGTATAACGAAAAGATTTTTTAGTACAAAATACACCACTTACAGCGATGAACAAGAAAGGCATATTTTTGTTATTACCGTTGCTTTCACTTCTTTTAATATCATCAATAACTATGAGTAGCAGTACGAGTCAATTAACTATAAAACAATATTACTCATCAACACTGAAAACTATTTCAAATCATACCACCTATGAATACTCTTATACGGAATCTAGTTCCTCTTCAACTAATGAGGAAGAGGTTACTTATAATTACTACAGCTTTAACGTTATTGAGGGAAGTTTAGAGAATTTC
>JAVYOH010000070.1:0-6772 GCA_038734615.1 Saccharolobus sp.
AAGTTAGTCTTAGACTATAAGCCGATTCAATGATTTTTTATATAAAAATAATCTCATTATAAATATAATGAAGACTCTTTATGTTCCTTTAGCAGTTGATCAGAATTATAGGGAATTAAATTTAGGCAAGCAAATAGCTGTGGCATTGCTTAACTTAGATTTAGAGAGGAAGGAACGTTTAACTAAGGCAAGTTTAATAGGATGGCCAATTTTGCTGAAAAAGGTTGGTAACAATTTTTTAATATTAGACTCTACTATGACGATTTCTTCCAAAATAATTAAATATATTTATCCAAATTATAATGACATTGCTAAAGAGATATCTAGTGTTAATACCTATGAGGATTTCATGTCTAAGCTTAAAATAAGCTTGGAAAAGAGGAGTTCAGCGGAAATTTCTCTTACTGGTTTGTTAAATTTAGATGTTACGCAATTGATTAAAGTTTCTAAGGAAGGTCAGTATCCATTTTTCGTTCTAGATAATAAGATAATTGATCATGATATAAATCTAATAAATGATAATCTAATTTCATTAAAGACTGAGGCGATTGGAGTAATAACATCTTTAGAGGTTCTATTAAGAGAAGTGGATAATACGAGGATAAGGATAAAACAAAATCTTGTAAATATGCAAGAAGATATTAAAAAGAAATATAGTGCACTATTAGAAGAGGAGACTAAGAAAATAGAAGCAGAATTACAGAAAATATCAGCTGAAATATTATCGAAAATAAATGATGAGTTTAACAAGATAAATCAAAAATTATCTGAATCTCTACTAAAATATTCAATTAATACGTTAAAGTATGAAGGTGGTATTATTGAGAAGAGTGAGTTTGAAAAGTCCCAGAATGAGTTTGAGAATTTGTTAAATGAATTACGAAAAATAAGAGATAAGGCGATTGAAAGCCATTTGAAGGAGATAAGGAATTATAGGAATAATATAGAGAATATGAAAAGTAAGAGAAATAGTGAAATTGAAGAAATAAATGATAAGATAAGGGAAATGGATAATGCGGTTAAATCTTTCGTAGATAGGTCTAATAAGATTAAAAGAGATTTAGAAAGTTTCATCTCTTACATAGACTCGTTTAGGGTTAATCTAACACTAACAGATGATACTATTATAATAATACCTTTCTTGCTTGCAGTAACTAATAAGGGTAGAAGAATTGTAGTACCACCACAGGTTTATAAGGGTAAAGCACAAGGTGTATTGAACAAATTATTTAAGAAGAGTGAATTATCAACCCCATTAATGGATCTTCGTTTGTTTTCAGAGAATATTAGAGGCGAATTCGAGGATAATGTAAAGGTTAATTCACAAGATGTAAATATTGCATTAAAGGAAATAGATGATGAAGGATGGAAGAGTTTGGAAAGTATAGATGATATTTACGCTTCCTAGACTGCCCTTCTTATGATAAGGAAATAGTATAATAAGCCTAATAGAATTATATATATTACTAAGTCTATATAATACGGAAATGGTAGAAGAAAGATTAATATTAGTAATAATGGGATAAAGTAAAATAATCCACGATATCTTCCAGTCCTACTAGGCCTATAAGGAGCATATGGTATTGGCTTAGCATATGGTGATAATATTGCTAAATATATTATAATAACGTATGGATCGTAGGAGTCATTTAGATATCCCTCTAATCCATTTTGAGTTCTCTTAATCTCACCTATTTCTGTATTACCAGTAGTGAATATTTTAACGCTATCTTGATAGCCTCTTATAAAGCCTACTACCTGAGGTCTGCTTATGTAAAAATTAGACATACCATATTTTAAATTAAGTACCTTCAACTCTCCAACTTTTGAATTATACTGTATTATGTCGTATTTATTGAAAGTTTTTCGCTTTAATAGTATATTATAATCCCCTTCAATCTTAATTTCTCCCTTTTCCCTCACTATCTTGCATGAACCAAATTGGGATTGTATTACACCATTAGAATATTGAAATATCATTATATATTATATACGTGAATGCTCCTATAATAACCTCTTCTTTCTCTTAGCATATTTAAGCGCAAGTCTCCTAGTCGTGATATACTTTCTACTAGTCATGTATAAATATGCGTTGAATGCTTTAACTCTCACATGGTATAATAAACTTCTATAACCCATGTCTAATAATTAACCTCTCTAAGAGATAAAATAACTCACTCTTAGATGGTAGCATCTTAGGGCAGTTCGCAACTACTCTAAGAGATAAAATAACTCACTCTATTTTTGGACTAGGCAACCTCTATAACGTAAATACTCTAAGACTTGATTATTTGCAATGAGAAAATAGTATTAAGAGCTATAAGCCTTTTTTGGCTTATAATATGAAATACGTTACCATGATTAGTAAAGATGACGTTTTTAGGATTATTTTAGATGATTATAAAATTTCTAATAAGCCAGTATCTTTGGCTAAGATTAAGAGAAAAGTCAAGGATGATTCTTTGCAGCAATTGCTTGATGAATTGGAGAAAGATGGAAAAATAATTAAAGTACAGTCTAGAAGTAAAGTGAGTTATAAGCCTTTATTATCTTCTGATGGTAATCCAATTTTAGAAGAGATAAGAAGTCTGAGAAGTGAAATAAATAAGGTTTATGACTTATTGCAGAAAATTGTGGAGTCAAAGAACGTTTCTGATAGAGAATTAGACGAAGCTTATGATAGGATAAAAGATTCCTTAGGTTATGCTCCATTGGAAAAAATTAGAATAGAATTAGGTCTTTCAAAAGAAGAATTTTACTCGAAATTCAGAAAATATATAGAGGAAAATTATGATTTAATAGCTGGGGGTGAAGAGGGATTTCTGAGAAAAGGAGTAATTTATGGAATAATTAAAAGGAGGAGATGAGTATGTCTTGTGAGATACCTAGAGTTAGCGTAACAACTTGGTCCTCAAAGGGCGTAATACTTGTAGGCCCTACTTATAAGAAATACTTAGAAAAGGCATTGAATGCTGTAAAGAATAAGGAAGTAGCTTCAGTAGTAGGTCAGCCTGGAATGGGTAAGACTACTTTATTGAAGAAAATAGAGGAATTAACTGAAAGTGGTAATCTTGTAGTGTTTTTGGATTTGGCTAATAAGCAGCAAATACAGGACGAATTTTGGACTAAAATTAACGCATTTGATCTAAAAAATAGAGTATTACCTATATTATATGAGTCAAAAAATAAGATAGGCTATTCTATATGGAAGAGAATATTTGGAGTAAAATTTGAAAATTGGTTGCTTAAAGTTTGCAATAAGTATGATAATCCCTATTTGAGAATGTATTGTTTAAATTACGAAAAGGATTTTGATGGAATGATAAATGCGTTAAGAGATTTAAAGCATGTTACAAATCCAATCCTTCTCATAGATGAGGTAAGAGAAAGTCATATGAACTTAATTCACAGACTAATTAATGCAGGATTAGAAATTCCAATAATAATGGCTATTCCCACAGATGCGTATAGTAAGATAAATGATTTAGCCATAAGGAGGAGAATAGAGGAGAGTAGAATACCCTTAGATAATGCGTTAACTTCAGATGATATAAAGGAAATAGTAATGGCATATTGCAAGGGATTAGGAGAGTATTTATTGCCAATAATCCTAACTCTTTGGGCAAGTAAAGAACTAACCACTGTGAGTTCTATCTTACAATTTCTAAGAAATGAAATTGATAAAGTTAAAAAAATCTGCAATAATGAGGATTTAGAGTGTATGAAGAATGAGTTAAGGAAATCCACTAGCTTAAAGAATCCTGAAGATGATGCTAGAGAGTTTGAGAAGAGAGTTAGAGACTTGTTAACTAATATAAGTAAGGAATTTGGTATTACGTACGTACATTCAAGGGGTAAGAGAGTAGAGGCTAATGGTAAGAGTACAGTAGTTGGGATTTTCTTCATAGCTGATGGGCAAGCGTTTATAGGAGATGTGGTATTTTCTAATGATGGTGTAATTCATAATGAAGATGAGATAAAATTGTTAGGTAATATAGAGGAGGTTGAGTATGAGAAGAAAATGATTAAGGTTGGAGGAAGGTTTTTAATAACTAATGTAGATGTTACTCTCGATAAAATATTTGTTTTGAATATTCCTACTCTAGAAGTAGTGAAAATATTAAACGGTGATGTTTTCCTATTGGAAGAGCGTATAAAAATATTATTTAATCAGTTCTTCACATCAACAGTTAAAGAAAAAGTGGAGGCTAATGCTTAACTTTTCTCATTAAATTTAAAATACATTAGTTCATATTCATATTGATTCCTATGTTTTCTAATGATCCATCAACTTTGACCAGAAAGGAAAAGTTTGACAAAGAAGAAACAGTAAGGGCTATAAGGAATGCTATAGCAGCTGAGATAGATGCTATAAACTTTTATCTTCAACAGAATAAATATATTCAAGATGAGAAATTAGGGAAAGTACATGAAGATATTATTAGGGAAGAGATGACACATTTTGGGGAGTTCCTTAGATTATTATACCAAGTTTCACCAGAGGACTTTGAAGAGTTTAAAAAGGGTTGGGAGGAAGCTTCAAAACTTATAGGAGAAGAAAAACCCTTCACATTAATGCAAAATATTAAGCAAGAGAATAGCCAAGTAAGCAATGATATAGTTAAATGGATAGTAGAGGGGATAGAGAATTCTAGAATAGCGAGAAAAATAGGAAACATAGTTAAATGGAATTCAACTACAATTTCCTATTCTGAGGTTAAGCTAGATGATACTGATCTTATACAGACTAAAAATACTTCACTCTATGAAGTTCCCTATATATCACTTCAAGTTAAATATTATTTAGGTCAAGTAAATGATAATAGAAGAATTTCTATTTTATCTGCGAATACTTTTGCGAAAATGGAAGACAAACTGCTATTAAAAGAACATCCACTTTCTCCATCAAAAATTGGGACGGAAATAAAAGGTGCAGATTGGAATCAACCTGGCAATATTGTCTCTGATGTTTTAAGGGCATATGAGATTTTGGCTAGGGATGGGTTCGAAAAGGAAGTATACATACTCCTATCTCCCTTAAATTACTCTAGAACCTTTAGAGTTATAGATAGAACTGGAACTTATGAAATAGAGATGTTAAAGCAAATAGGGAACGTAATAACTACAAATGTTTTAGAGGATAATGAAATATATGTTATTAGTAAGACTGGATTTGATATATTATTATATTCAGACTTAAGTGTTGAATATATATCTAAAGAAAAAGATTATGATGTATACCTAATCGCAGAACAACTTGCACCAAGAATTTTAAGCAAGTCAGCAGCTTCCATCATTAAGACTTAACTTCTACTATTTTTCTCCTTAAGCTTTCAAATATCATATCCTCTATCATCGCATCATATACTATTAGTTCAATATTTCCTTCAGCTCTTACTAGATACGTTAAAACTTCTCCACTATCTGCTTCTTTGTTATTTATTTTAGCATGCTTTTATCTCACCGTTAGATATTAAGCTAATTATATTAAAGGAGTCACCATTGATTATAATACCTCCATATTTTATCGTATTAAGTACTTCTCTTAACTTTCCTAATACCTCTTTAGCATCTCCTTAAATCTGTACACTTCATTCAAGTTAAAAGCCCAACTAACAGGTTTAAGGTTATTTACTTCTTTGGGACTCCAGATACTAATCAAGGATCAATGGAAGGACCTATAATATTACCTGGTGGAGGAATAGAATATAGAGGGGATTCAGAAGATAATAAATTAACATGGAAAGTTACTATTTTAATGGATGAGAAAACTCGTAAATTAAGAATAGTTATTGATGCTAAGCAACATTTTGGATTTTTAGATAGATTAATGGGGAGAGATTTTAAGCTAGAGGAGCATATTTCTAAAGAGCATATAATTCCTTTATTAAAAATTTATCTTAACTCATCTTCCGAATCTACTACTATTACTAATAGTTTAACTCATTGGTAAGTATTTGTTTATTTCTTTATCATACATTTGTGCAATTGAGATATGGCCAACTATTCCCGCAAATCTCAATGGGTCCGCAAAGAAGGCTATAACTTGCGATTTGCTTGCCCTAACCTCAACTTCTTCTATATGTGGCATATTATAGATAGGGAGAGAATAGTAAAATATAAACTTTTGTCAGAATCTGTTAAACAGTTAAACTTGTATATAAATCCTTTTTAGAATGTACTATAGAAATAGTTTATATAGAAGAATTTAGGAAAAGATCTCATCATACGATATTCTTATTGACATTGTTGTTAGATTTTTATAAATATCTCAATTCTTATAATAAGATACTAAAGTTTACCAATAAATTACAAATACTAATTATGCTTATTTTTAAATTTTATAACTCTTTCTAGATTATAAATTTAAATTTAAACGAAAAATATGCTTCTTCATTAGGCTCTAATATCTTAAGTCCTAAATGATTATGGTATGCATCCGGTGCACCACTCATGGGTTCTATTGCAACCGAACCTCTTATACCAGTATATATTTGTACAAATGGCATATTTCTCCTAGTAATCTTGACTTTAGAATAGCTTGAACTTAGTTCTATGCTCCCATTAAGCATAAAGCAATCATCGTATTCTGTATGCTCAAAGGTAGTTTTTATAAATTCTCCAGTTGGAATTTTATTAAAGCTAATACACTTCTTTATAACTTCACTTCTAGTGAATATTTGCCAATCATTGTCAACTATAAAGTATGGGTGAGCTCCTACTGTTAAAGGTGCTCTTTTTTTACCTATGTTTTTAACGTTTATTTTAACTC
>JAVYOH010000071.1:0-3703 GCA_038734615.1 Saccharolobus sp.
GAATATACAGTAGGTCCTGCTGGTGAACAGTTCTTTAACGGATTAAAGCAAAATAAGATAATAGGCAGTAAGTGTAGCAAATGCGGAAAAATATACATCCCTGCAAGATTATATTGTGAAGATTGCTTCGTTAAAATAAATGAATATGTTGAAATAAAAGACGAGCCGTACATTGACTCATTTACAACAATTTACGCTGACGATGAAGGAAATAAGCTGTCTACGCCAGTATATATAGCTCTAATTAGATTTCCTAATACCAAAGGAGGAATACTTTGCTATGCTGAGGGAAATGTGAGATTAGGAGCTAAGGCTAAAATAGTTAGTTTCGAATGGCCAATAAGAGTTAGGGTTGAATGAATTTTTCCCCATCATAAATATATTCCTCATTATTTTTTAGCTCAAAATTGCAAGGAGTCATTAAATACACACTCTCTTTTTCAGCTTCTGATATAAAGAAGCATAAATCCTCAACCTTTTTCACTAATCTCACCTTATTACCTATAGCTTTCTTAATATCAAGGATCTTTTTTGCCTCAGCGAAACTTATCATAACATTTACAACTTTATTTCCTTCCTTTATCTTACTAATATTGAAAATCTCACCCAAAATTTCCTGATTCTTTATCCTATTTTCTTCTCCTAACAATAAATCAAGAGCCTTCTGCAATCTAATACTATCCATTGAATTCCTTTCATCAATAGTAAGTCCGTTAATCCTCAATTGGTATAATTTATCACCTAAAACTATCATAAATTCATCACCTCTAATAATTAGAAAAGCCTCACTAGTATCAGACGAAACTGAGGATAAATAGTCTATTAAAGCTCTTTTCAGTTCAGTTATCGTATATATTATAGGGCTTAAAATCTCAACCTTTTCCTCCTCTTTTTTAGTTAAATAATTTTCTAGGTCTTCCAATTCTTTCCATGCTAAGTCAAAATCTGAACTTAAACTAACATTTTTAATCTTTTTTGTATATAATAATTGTATATTTAAATCACTCTTAGCGCTCTGAAGCTTAGTATAAATATTATCTATCTCTTCATTAAGCTTCCTACTTTTATCACCAGTAAATTTCCTCCTAATAATTTTTTTACTTAATTCCGTTATTACATCGTTAAAATCTATCGTTAATTTTTCTATGAGTTTATAATCTATATCCACATTTAATATTTCACTAGCTATAATTAATTTAAGAAAATTATTAAGTAAATCTTCCAACATTTCATTTTGTGACATAATATAATACTAATAATTAGGTGGTTAAAAAGCTTAAACAATCTATATGCAAAAATAAATATTACTTTTAAAGTCTAATCATAAGACTATATTCCTTAAACTTTAGAAAGGAATATTTATTAACAACGTTTAATATAATTATAATTATGATTGAACTTTCTTCAATTAAAAGAATAGTTCTAGGAAATGAAGCAATAGCATATGCCTCATTAGCTTCTGGCTTAGGGATAGCAACTGGCTATCCTGGAACACCTTCAAGTGATATAATAGAAACATTAATTAAATATGGGAAAATTTACGCAGAATGGAGTGTAAATGAGAAAGTAGCCTTTGAAACAGCTTACGGTGCTGCAATTGAAGGAGCTTATGCACTTACAGCAATGAAGCACGTGGGACTTAACGTAGCTGCAGACCCTCTTATGAGCTCATCATATACTGGAATTGAAGGGGCATTAGTAATAGTATCAGCTGATGATCCCTCAATGTGGTCATCACAAAACGAGCAAGATAATAGATACTATGGACTTCACGCTTTAATTCCAGTCATAGAGCCTTATGATCCTCAATCTGCCCATGATCTAACAATTCAAGCTTTTAAACTAAGCAATAGGGTTAAACATCCAGTAATTCTAAGAACTACTACTAGAATAAGCCACGTTAGAGGACCAGTTGAACTTAAACCTCCTAGCAAACCTATTTTAGGCAAATTAACGAAAGATCCTAAAAGATACGTATTAGTCCCAGAAAACGCTAGGAGAGATAGGCTAGAGCAATTAAAGAGATGGGAAATTATTCAAAACGAAGTAGAAAATTTAAACGAATTAATAGATAATGATAGTAACGTTTTGATAATAGCTTCTGGACTATCTTTCGCATACGTTATGGATGCTTTAAAGGAATTCAACTTAAAAGCTAATGTATTAAGACTATCAACACCAGTTCCAATACCTAAAAGATTAATTCTAAAGGCTGTAAGTAATGCTGAGAGAGTACTAATCGTGGAAGAGAACGATCCAATAGTGGAAATGCAAGTAAAAGATCTACTTTACGATCAAGGAATAAGGGTTGAATTGCACGGTAAGGATTTAATAAGCAGGATAGGAGAAATGACTTTAGATAAGATTTATCAGGCGTTTAACAAGTTCTTTGACTTGAATCTCAGCATTAATTATCTAGAAGTTCCTCAAGATTTGCCCCCTAGACCCCCAGCCTTATGCCCTGGTTGCCCACATAGAAGTTCTTTCATAGATTTAAAGAAAGCTATAGTAAATGCTTCTCTTAAAGATACTTTTATATCGGGTGATATTGGTTGTTATACTTTAGGACTGCTACCTCCTTTTGATGCTCAAGATTCTTCGACAAATATGGGCTCAAGCATTGGAATAGCTAATGGCATATATAGGGCTACTAACAAAATACCAATTGCAGTAATAGGAGACTCAACATTTTTCCACTCTGGTCTCCCAGCTTTGGCTAATGCAGTATATAATAATACACCAATGCTAGTTTTTGTTTTAGATAATAGAGCTACAGCAATGACCGGTCAACAACCCAGTCCCTCTACGAAAATAGACATTGGTGAAGTGGCCAAAGCTTTAGGAGTTAAATACGTTAAATACATTGACCCATTCGACATTAACGCTTCAGTGAAAAGCTTATCAGAGGCAATAGAGTGGATTAAAAAGAATAATGAACCAGCTGTGGTAATTGCTAAGAGGGCTTGCGCACTTTTAGTTCTAGATAATGTAGAAGAGAGCAATTTGCCTAAGGCAGTGGTGAATTTAGACAAATGTACTGGTTGTACTATATGCTACGATTATTTCACTTGTCCAGCAATAATTCCGAGGAAGGATAAGAAGGCTGAAATAGACGTGTATACTTGTATTGGCTGTGGAGCTTGTGTACCAGTTTGCCCATTTAAGGCAATAAGTTTAGAGGGTAATAAGCCAGAAAACTGGGATAAGCTATGGCTAGGTGATTAGAATGACTCATGTAAATATTCTAATTGCTGGTGTAGGAGGGCAAGGGATAATAACTGCTGGAAAATTCATTGCGGAGGCTGGAAATTACTCCAATACTAAAGTTTTAATAGCTGAAACACATGGTCTATCTCAGAGGGGTGGAGGAGTTAATATACATGTTAGAATTGGTGATGTTAATTCCCCTCTAATACCTTTAGGAAAGGCAAATTACTTAGTTGGTTTTGAAGCCATGGAAGTCTTAAGGAATTTAAATTATGTATCTAAGGAAACAGTCATTGTGATAAATAATTATATTTTAAGGCCAGTTTTACCTAAAGTAAGAGTGCTAAGCTTAAATGAGGTATTGGATAAATTAAAGGGTAATAAAGTTCATGTAATTGATGCAAATTCAATAGCAATAAGGGCTGGAAATCCTAAAGCGGCTAATGCTGCAATTTTAGGCTATTTGTATGCCTTAGGAGCATTTGATGGTCTAATT
>JAVYOH010000071.1:4344-6669 GCA_038734615.1 Saccharolobus sp.
TAATATTTACTGTTGACAAGGTAATAAGAAAAGGTAAGGAAATAGATATGCTTAAAAACCTTGAGGGATTTAACGTAACGAAAGTCGTAATAAATAGGAGTGGAGTTAAAGGAGATTTTTACGAGTATAAAGATGTTATAAAGACTGGTGGAGACGGATTAGAAATTACTGATGCTGAAGACCCAATGATGATAATTTATACTTCTGGTACAACCGGTAAACCTAAGGGTTGTGTTCATACACATGATGGTTTTCCGATAAAAGCTTCAGCAGATATTTACTTCCAATTTGATTTAAAGAAAGGAGAGACATTAACGTGGATTACAGATATGGGATGGATGATGGGTCCTTGGATGGTATTTGGAGCGTTACTTATGAAGAGCAAAATGGGAATGATAGAGGGTTATACTAGCGGAGAGGTCATAAGCAAATTTGTAGAAGATATAAAAGTTGACGTATTGGGATTGTCAGCAAGTCTGGTGAGAATGTTAAGGTCTGAAGGAAAAGTTAACATTAAAGAAGTTAGAGTGCTTGGAAATACTGGGGAACCAATAGATCCAGAAAGTTGGCATTGGTTATTTAATGTAAGTGATAAAAAACCAATAATAAATTACTCTGGAGGAACTGAAATATCTGGAGGAATATTAGGAAACTATGTAATTAAAAAGATAAAACCATCATCGTTTAATGGACCATCACCTGGCATTAATGCTTCAGTGTTTGATGAAAGTGGAAAGGAAGCCTCGCCAAATGTTGAAGGTGAATTAGTAGTATTAAGCGTTTGGCCAGGTATGACAAGAGGGTTCTGGAGAAATCCAGAAAGGTATTTGGAAACATATTGGTCAGTATGGAAAGACGTTTGGGTTCACGGGGATCTAGCTTATAGAGATGAGGAAGGATATTTCTATATAGTTGGTAGGAGTGATGATACTATAAAAGTTGCTGGTAAAAGAATAGGCCCTGCTGAAATCGAAAGCGTTCTCAACTCATTTCCTAACGTAATAGAATCAGCTTGTGTAGGTTTGCCGGATCCAGTTAAAGGGGAGAAGATAGTTTGCTTTGTAGTTTCTAAGGAAAGTAATATAGAAAAGGAATTATCTAAATACGCTGAGGAGAAATTAGGCAAGGCCTTCGCCCCTTCTGATATAAAGATTGTTAAAGAATTACCTAAGACTAGGAATGCTAAGATCATGCGAAGATTAATAAGAGCCTTGTGCTTAAATAAGCCATTAGGAGATATATCATCTCTAGAGAATCCTTCAGCTCTAGAAGAGATAAAAAAGGTAATTTATTAAATAGTTTATTTACCCTCTTTTTCTATAAGTTTTAAAGCCTTTAACGCCTCATTAACGTGATTGGCAGGGTTGAATTGAGAATTATAAATACGCCTAATTATTTCATTTTTATCTATTACGAAAGTTATCCTAGATGGTAATATGAATCCTTTAGCATCATATAACTCCCTAATTTTCTTATCAGGATCACTAACTAATATAAAGGGCAAATTATTTTTCCTTAAATTTTTTATGAGAATTGATATCATCAGAACTAACTCCTATGACCACTACATCATAATCCTTCAAAATATTCCAATTATCTCTAAATGAGCAAGCTTCTCTCGTGCATCCTGGCGTATCATCCTTAGGGTAAAAATAAAGCACTATATTATGCTTGCCTATGAAGTCAGCCAATGATATCCTTTCACCATTATCAGCTACTGCATCAAATATTGGAGCCTTATCGCCTACTTTTAACATATTAGATATATCTTTTTTAGAGTTAATAAAGATATTTTCTAATGTTATTTATACGAGAACCAACAGACGCTTAATAAGAACTTAGTGAAAAGTCAGCTAATCTTGTTCCCATTTTTATGATAAATGATAATATATATTGTTCTCTGTCTGTGTTATTTATAAAAATTAGATTTCCTTTTTTAAATGGCATAGATACAGACAATTTAACTCTAAACAGAGCTTTGCCTCAACAACAAATATTATATTTTTAAAATTAGCTCTTCTATGAAAAATTACATGTAGATTAACATTTTGCTTATTTATTTATTTGAAATAACACAAAGCTTATATATATGTTAAGGAGTAATATTCAATAATGATAAAAAAATCATTAGTTATTTTAGCTATGTTATTACTATCGTCAGTAATACCTATAGTAGCAATGGGAGAAGGACAAGCAAATCAGTTATATTATTATATCTACACTACATCCCCTAAATATTCAATAATCCCTGGATCACAATTCGTTCAACCTCTTAATTCCTCACAATCACTTTACATAGCCGTACTTCTCGATCTTACTAACTTT
>JAVYOH010000072.1:0-6617 GCA_038734615.1 Saccharolobus sp.
TCAATTATTAGCTAACATTGGATTAACATATTTTGGTTACATTACAATAGTTTCGCCAAGTGTTACTCCAACAAATGGTGATTTAATTAGAAGTTTCATACTATACTTCTTAGGATTTTTGGGGATGCTAATTATACCTACATTAATTGGCTACTTAACAACTAATGATAAAGGAAGAAAGTATATATCGTCTGGTTTCTGGCTAATAGGCTTAATATTAGTTATATACGTTTTAAGCTTCTTCGGGGGATTCGGTCCATTAGGTACTTCAGCCCCAATACCATTCCCCTATGATACTATAGTAGCTGCGATAATTGGATTAATATTCCACTATGCAGCTGTCTATAGTGGATTTAGAACCGAAGAGATTGAAAACATAGTAAAAGATCAACTAGGAGAAGAACACTAAAAGAGAAAATTTTTATTTATAATTTTTTATAATGATTTATGGAAGGAAAGAAGGTTTTATTTTTAGTTGGTGAAGAATTTGAGGATATAGAAGTATTATACCCTTTTTATAGGGTAATAGAGGAAGGTTTTAAGCCAGTAATCGCGTGGAAGGAGGCTAATGCAAAAGTAAGTGGAAAACATGGTTATATCGTAGTTTCTGATATTTCTTTTAAGGATATAAAGCCAGAAGAATATGCTGCACTGGTTATACCGGGTGGAAGAGGTCCAGAGAGAATAAGAACTATAGAAGATGTTAAAAATACAACTAGAAAATTCTTTGAATTAAAGAAACCAGTAGCTGCAATATGTCACGGCCCACAAATATTAATCTCTGCAAATTTAGTAAAGGGAAGAAGATTAACATCAGTTGCTTCAATAAAAGATGATGTAATAGCAGCTGGTGGGATATACATTGATGATAGTGTAGTGGTAGATGATAATCTAATCTCCTCTAGACATCCAGGTGACTTACCATATTTCGCATCTACCTTAATTAAGGCATTGAAAAGCTTAAAATGATAATATAATTATTTTTTCATTTCTTTCTCTTCAGATGTTATCTCCTCTAATTTCTTATTATACTTCTCTAAGACTTGCGATATCTCCTTTTCTAAATCTTCATATAAATTTAATATTTTGTCAAATTTTTCACTAACCTTCGACCCTCCAGCATTCTTTCCGCCTTTCCTCATCTCTACTGAGTTACTCATGAACTGATTTATTCTCTTTATATATTCCCATGCAAACTTATAAGATACTCCAACAGTTTTAGATGCTGTTGAAAGAGATCCTGTTTGCTCAATTGACCTTAATAATCTAACACCGCCTCTTCCAATAATAGGTTTACCATCATCCGTTTCGATCCAAATTTTAAATCTAAATCTCATAAATCTAACCCATTAGGATAAATTAGTTGCATAATTTTATCAATTTTTTGCTTTACTTCTTCGAGGTTATTCCCAACAACATTTATATGACCCATTTTTCTTCTTTTCCTAACTTCAGCTTTAGAATACCAGTATACTTTACCATATTTCAATACATCGTGTGGTATCATATCAGTACCTAAAATATTTACCATTCCACAAGCTGATAATATGTCAGTATTTCCAACTTCCATCCCTAATATTGCCCTTATATGTTGCTCAAATTGTGATATTAATGCACAGTCTAAAGTATAATGACCAGTATTATGAACTCTAGGAGCGAATTCGTTAATAAGAACCTTGCCTTTAGTTATAAAGACTTCAACACCCATAACGCCAACATAATTTAATTCCTCACTTAACTGTTTTGCCAATTTAGTTATGTCTTGATTATTATACGGACCATAGTTATATACTAAAATACCTTTCTCATTATAATTATAAGTAGGTGGATAACTAACAAAATTGTTCTTCCCATCTCTAGCTATAATTACTGACGCCTCAAAATCAAAATTAACATATTCCTCTACTACCATTATATCCCTTTTCTCCTTTAAAAAATGATATTTTTCCACATCCCCTTTAATAAAATATTGCCCTTTACCATCATATCCTCCTTTAGACTCCTTAATTACTCCTACACCATTAAACTCGTTCTTTAATATTTGTAAGGCCTCTTCACCATCATTTGCTACGAGAAATCGAGGTGTAGGTAAGCCATGCTGCTTATAGAAAATCTTTTCTTTGTGCCTTTCCCTTTTTAATTCTATAGTATTGATTTTCGGTATCAATTTACTATTATATTCAGCGTATTCTAAAGCCTTATCATAAACGCGCTCAAATTCAAATGTTACAACATCTGAACTATCTACAAATTTCTTATATTCCTCTGGACTGAAACATTTATCAGCTATTTTACAAGCTGGAGCGCTCCTATCATCTAGTACGTAAAATGTAAATGGAAATTTCCTTCCCTCTAGTATCATCATCCAACCTAATTGACCTCCTCCTAGTATTCCAATCTTAGGCTTCCAATCTAGTATTGAGGACTTCATTTCTCATTTCCTCCATGAACTTATCTAACTTATTTTGCAAGTCCTTATATTTAATTCCTAGAACTCTTATTGCAAGTAATGCAGCATTCTTAGCATTACCTATAGCTACTGTAGCAACTGGAACACCATATGGCATTTGAACTATTTACAACAAGGAATCCAGTCCATTAAGATTTTTAGAAGGTATTGGTACGCCTATGACTGGAAGGTGAGTTAGTGAAGCTACCATGCCTGGTAAATGTGCAGCTCCTCCAGCCCCTGCAATAATAACTTCTATACCCCTATCAGATGCTTCTTTAGCATACTTCATCATAAATTCTGGTGTTCTGTGAGCTGAAACCACTCTTGCCTCATACTCTACTCCAAATTGCTTTAAAATTTCTACAGCATCTTTCATGTATTCCCAATCACTTTTACTACCCATAATTATTGCTACTTTTGGCACAAGAGGAAATAGCTTTTAAGGTTAAATATGTTTTTAATCAAGAAAATTATTGTGACAGAAGTAAAACCAACTAGCGAATCTGAAGTTTACGATATAATAATCGAAGCGAGAAAGGATAAGAGGAAAATAGGGATAAGGGGATTTGGAAGACATACAAGAAGGGAATTAAAATGCGATTTAATAATCTCAACTACTAATCTAAATAATTTTGAAATAAAGGAAAATAAGATAATTGCTGAGTCTGGTGCTGATATACAGAAAATTAGAGAAGAAGCTTTGCAGAAAGATCTACTATTACCTACATTTTATGATGGAAGTATAGGAGGCTTGCTAGCTCTAAATGAAGTATCAAGCATTTCAACAGCTTATGGTACTCCATGGGATTTCACAGAATGGATTGACTTCATAACCTATTTAGGTAAAATTAGATGGAGAATAGCAATAGGCTCTCAAGGATTATTTGGAGTTATAAGTAAGGCTAGTATTAAGTTATTCGAAAGACCTAAAAAGGTTTTTATTTATGAGAGAGAAATTATCGATAAGAAGGAAATTGAAAATCAATTAAGGAAATTAATACATTTAAAACCTATAGCTCTTCTTGTAGAATATGATGGAAACAAGAGATCTTTTGAGATACACTCCTCATTTACTACTGAATACGCTCTGGAGGGATATTCTAAAGATGAAGGGGTTCCAATTATTTCAGAACTTTCAGATAAAAATAGCTACATAGTATATGTAAACGATTTCATTGAGGATTTTATAAGTATTGCAAATAAAATATCACCATATTATATGTATGGTATCTACGGCGTTAATTCTATCAAAATCTATGTTACAGATGAGTCATTATTAAAAGGTTTAAAATATCACCCCAGACATGAGGCTCATCCTATCTTCTATAAAATTAAACGTATTCTGGATTTGTATAATGTATTTGCTTAACAATCAAATTTAGTGCATAATATACTTTCCATCTCACTTATTAAATCTCTTAAATATAAAAAGTTCTTATATAGCATCTCCATTCCATAATCAGTAATTTCTATTATAATATCATCACCCACGTATGCTTTCTTTTGAATATACCCCTTCCTTTCCAATTTCTTAACAGCATTAACTAAGTGCTTCTTGGAGATACCAGTATATTCTTCTAATTCTTTTACGCTTAATTCTCCTTCTGATAAAAGAGTTAGTATTGCTAGCTCCTTTACATTCATCTACTTCACTTCTTACTAATCAAAATTATGCATGCCGATAAAAAAGCTATAATCCCACTAGATACTAATAAAAGATTTATATTGCCTAATGTATAATCTACTATGTAACCCATAATCCACCCTAAGCCTTGCATTACATTTATTATAGCGAAATCTTCTGGGGATTTTCTAGATGGAAAATACTCTAAAGTTAGGGGTATGATAGCCTCCCAAGCTCCGAAAAAGATTGCCATAGCTGGAGAAAAAGAGTAAAAGACTATCATAGAAAATAGTATTAGTGATAGTGAAAGAAGGTATTTCTTCTCCTTTATAAACCTTGACGCGAGATAGCTTAATCCCATTCCTAAGATCTCGGCAATTGTAGCAATAATTCCTACTTGATCCTTTGACAAATTAAAATTTGTATATATTGCTAAGTAAATATATGGAAATGCCATTGCTATAGGCAAGGTTAATATTGGAATAAAGATTATCTTTATATCTAGCTTAGTTTTAATCCTATAATCTGCATTATTATTAATTAGCTTAAATTTAAGCATAGGTAGGAAAGATAGCGAAAAAATTATTCCACTAATAATAAATAATAATCGCAAACTAGCATATTGAGCTATAATACCTCCTATTGAAGGCATTATTATAGAGGGTAGAATCGATAATGACCATATTCTAGTAATGACACCCTCACCTATTTCTGCCATGAGAGAATAATAAGAGGGAAGAGAAAGGAAAAACATGTAGTTAATTGACATAAAAATTATTATACTAATTAAGTTTGTTGAAAAGGGTAATAATATTAAGCCAACACCCGCAAACAACATACCTATGATTATAGGCATTATTTTATTTTTCCAATATAATTTAGCTCCAAGCATTGCATAGGGTAACGATATAGCCTGGAATATTGCATATACTAAACTTAGCTTATCTTCTTGAATGAAAGAAGAAAGATAAATTGAGAGAAACGGATAATATAAATAATAAGCTGTGCTCCATAAAAGCCAACTTTGAAGCAATGGACCCTCTCTATTCATTATCTAGCACCACAGTGTAAAGTATTCGAACGCACATTAACCGATTGAATGAATATTATTAAATCTAACTTTGAGTATTTTATTCATTTATTTTACTAAGAAAATAATTTAAATTCTTACATATAATTGAAATTACATGATTTTTATGGAAAAATCTTCCCCTAATAAGATTCGATATTGAAGGAATTTAAATCAAACATGTGCCTTTTTCTTGCTTTTATTATTATCATTATTTTTGATAACTGCTTTCTAAAGCAAAGTTTTTTTAGTTAATTAGTGTAGAATATCTGGGATTAATATGGTAATGGAATCAAACTGCGATTTACCCGAAAATCTATATTATTATATAGAAGGTAAGAATACTGTCTGGGCAAAACTAGAGGGTTCTGATACGTTAATTGTAGGAATAACGGATGTAGCTCAGACTATGGCCGGTAAGATAGTAAAAGTAAGAATAAAGAAGAAGGGTACTAAAATAATAGAAAGAGGAAGGCCAGTAGCAACAATGGAAAGTGGAAAGTGGGCTGGACCAGTACCCGCACCAGTTAGTAGAGAAGTGATCGATGTTAATAGTGAAGCTGAAAAGAATCCAGTAATAATAAATCAGGACCCATATGGAAAGGGATGGTTAGTTAAAATGAAAATGAGTAATCCAGAGGAATTGAAACAATTATATACTGGGCAACAAGCAATACAGAAATTAAAAGAGTTGATTTCCTCAGAAAAACTCACATGCAAGAGGCTATAAAATGCAATGGCGATTTATTTCTCTTCCCCCTCAAGACGGCTATCATATGATAACCTCGTTTATAGCAACAGCTGATTATGTAAGCAAAGGGGGTAAAAACACATTTTTAGTTTTTTACGCTAAAGAACCTTTCGTAAATGTTGGTGTTCATCAAGAAGTATGGTTAGAAGTTGATTTAGATTATACTAGAAAAATGGGAATACCCGTTGTAAGACGTGACCTAGGTGGAGGAACTGTAGTTATAACCCCAGGTGAGCATGATTATTTTATTGTAATTAGACAAGAAGATGCCCCAAGAAATCCAAATGAATTATATGAGAAATATTTAACGCCGGTAGTTGATGTTTTACGCTCATATGGCCTCAATGCGAGTTTAAGGGATCAAGATATTGTAGTAAATGGAAAGAAGATAAGTGGAAATGGAGCTATGACCTATGGAAATTCTGTAGTAATAGCTGGGAATATCTTATTACACCTAGATATAGATATTATAAGTAAATGTATCAAAGTACCCACAGAGAAATTCAGAGATAAAATGGCTAAAGATATGAATGAATGGCTTACTTCTTTAGATAGGGAATTGGGCTATATACCTTCAAGAGATGAAATAAATAAGAAGTTAAAAGAAGCATTTGAAAAAAGATTAGGAATCAAGTTTGAGGAATCTACATTAACACCAGAAGAAATAGAACTCTGGGAAAAATTAGCTAGGGAAAAGGCCAACGAGGAGTGGATATATTAT
>JAVYOH010000073.1:0-6604 GCA_038734615.1 Saccharolobus sp.
AATATTAAAATCAGTATTAAAAATATAGCCATGATGATGACCTAAACATATACCATACTTCTTTTAAGTCTTTTCATAAAACACAATATTCATGGAACCGTTTTACTTTAAATCTTATGATAAGGTAGTAGGAATTGCTCATGATGTAAAAGAGTTAGAGAAAGAAATGGAGAGGCTAAGTAAAGCAGATCCTGCATGTGTAGAATGGCATCTGAAAGAAGGACATATAGTGTCTTGGCTAAACTACATTGGTGAAAAAGGTCTAGCAGAAATTCTAAAAGGCGTAGGAAATGTTAAAGAGGCCTTATCGAGAATAAAAGAATATAATAGCTTGAAAAGTAATAGACCAACTCGTTATCAAAGAAAAAATTATATTACAGATAATTTAAATAAGAAGCGTTTTAAGAAATTTAGTGTTTTATAAAATATATTTTATATTGATATAAATCTTATTATTTGAAATCGTATTTAGTTACTATCATTATCTCAGCATCGTTATCGAACTCCCTCTTAAATTTCAATGTAATATCTCTAGCTTCTTCCATACTATCTACAGCATTTACATATATTCCAGCATTTTCATCTTCTATTACTCTAAAGAGAGTCTTTGAAAAGAACTTTTTAGCTATTTCAAGCTTTCTTGTAAATACAGCAAATATTGCCAATTCTGACTTATTTAAATCTATAATTGGTATTAGCCTTATATACCCTTTACTATAAAGATATCTTAAATGTCTCCTTACAGTCTTGGATGAAACTCCTAATTCTTCAGCTAACTCGACGGGTTTTGACAATGGCTTTTCCTTAAGTATACTTATTAACTTTAGATCGAATTTAGACGGGCTATACGGCATTTGATCAGGAATATAGATCATCTGCGGCTCTCCTAGCTGCTCATTCATCTTTCTTATCTTGTCTTCTATGTCAGTTCTACTCTTTGCATCAATTTCGTAAATGTTAATTTCCTCTAAGCATTCTATTTTAGATATATAATCCCCTTCCCATTCTCTCAAATTTCTGAACGATAAATATGCATGGTATCTACCTAAAAAGTTGGGATTTATATAAAGCGTGAATCTTTTTATGATTTCACCAAATAATTTCTCCATCCTATAGCTTACTGCTGGAGGGGAAATGCCTAACATTATAGCTATTCTTCTTTGCGGTGTCCTAGCATCCTTTAGAAGAATTTTCAGTATTCCTTTATCTATTGAATCCATAATTACCTATCTCATTTACGTTTTATATTCTTTTCTTACAATAACGCTTTAAAAGTTTTCACAATATTTACTCATTTTCATTTATTTTCTTTATTCCTTCAAACAATGAATTTATATTTCTCTCATTAAAAGGTACTCTTATTATCCTATACTCTCCAGAATATATCCCATATAAAAAAAGTATTACATCTCTCTCGTATAGATAAGTATATATTAATGCTTGCATTAAATCTACTTTTTTCAGATCAGAGTTACTTTTAAGCTCTATCACAACATTATCAGAGCATATATCTGCTTGTCCAACTAATTTCACATTTCCTATCCTTTCGATTTTCTTCTCACAATAATAGGGTTTTTCATTACCTAATAATGTTATTACTAGTTCTATGGCTTTTTCTAAATTAGTGTAAAATGGACTATAACTTTTATCTATTGAAACTATCCCATCTATTAGGAAACGCTGAATATACTCATGAAGGATTTGACCTAATTTCCCATTACTAGGCATTTTTAACTCTAGCGTAGAGTTCTCATCTACTATCTCGTAATCTACGTCTTTATAATTAATATAATAACCTAACTTCCTCTTTAAACTACCTTCCAATATCTAATATACCTATAAAACGGTTTAAATAGATTTATACAAGAATCTATTACAAAAGAATCCATTATTCTGACATTAATATTACTGAACTCTTCCCTTTCTCCAATCTGTTTTAGGTAAAATTACATGTTTAAACTTCTCTAATCTACTCTTATACGGTATTAAATCCTCTAACATAAACTTTATCTCATCTTTCATCTTCTTTTTAGGCTTAAACCCTAAAGAGGGTAGTATTTTAGTTTCTACATTATAGTAATGTTCTTCTTTTTCCACTCTAGGATTCTTAATATTCTGTATTTTAATTTTTAAACTCAATGCTTCTCCTACTTCCTTTACCATTTGTGCAATTTGCCCTACACTATATACCTCATGAATTTGGTTCACAACCCTATACTCTCCTTGATTGGGCGGATTTTCTATAAGTAGTGTTAATGCTTGCATACTGTCTTCCAATGAGATAAATCCTCTAGTTTGTCCTCCTTTACCGTAAGGAGTTAATGGAAGACCCAGTATTGCTTCCACACAATACCTATTAACTACAGTACCCCAAACTTCATCAAAATCAAATCTCGTTCTTAATCCCTCATCTATTATTTCTTCAGTTCTAGTTCCGTAAACTGGTCCTTGCATTATATCAGTAATAGTCAAATTCCACATTTGATTTGCCCACATAAGATTATAAGTATCATAAACTTTACTCCAATGATACCAGCTACTGGCCCATTTAGGGAACGGAATTCTATCCTTCTTACCTTTTATTTCTACATCTACAAACGCGGATTCTAAAATATCATAATTTGGAGTACCATACTCTCCCATTGTACCCATTTTTAGAATATGAATTGTAGGATCAACCTTTATTATAGAATATATTAAATTTATTGTACTTGTAATATTATTAATAAACGTATAATTAGCATGGTTTACATCAATCATAGAATATGGTGCAGACCTTTGCTCAGCAAAATGAACTATAGTATCTGGTTTATGAGTTTTTATAATATTATGTAACGTATCAAAATCCTTAACATCTGCTTTATAAAAGCCAATATTAACATCGAGAATCTTCTTTGCAATAGATATTCTTTCCTCCGGATCTGGAAGTGGGAATGCGGAATCAGATCCTACTTCTCTTACTGCATTCCTAGTATAGAGATTATCTACACCTATAACCTCATGCCCTCTTTTTGCTAATCTTAAAGCTAAAGCCCAACCTAAATAACCATCTACACCTAAGATAAGTACTTTCATCAATAAGTTAAAGAGTAACTAGATAAAAAACTTTTGGTATAAGAGCAGAAAATCTATTGTTTAATAGTCTCTAGCAATTTATCTAAATTTTCCTTATATACATTGTAGAAGTCATCTACAGCCTTATTTAATGCTTGCCTATCTTCTTCTGTTAGAACTGGTTCTAAACTAGGTCCTAGATCAGCACCAACAACAGTAGGAACACTTATATGGACTATTTCACCCTTATAAGTTCTTGGTGTAGCTATACTCATAACTCTACCCTCATTTAATGCCACAGACCTTATAATATCTTTAATTATAGTTCCTGGTCCCCACGTTGTACCTCCCATTACCCTTATAATCTCGCCAGGTATAGATTTTACGTAATCCTCGACCTCTTTTCTAGTTAAACCTTTAGCTACTTCATCAAAAGGTTTTCCATTAACTTTTACAGTACTCCATAATACTACAGCATCTTCACCATGCTCTCCTCCTACATAACCAGATACTCTATTTACTGGTACTTTCAATTTCTTAGCTATATACGATCTAAGTCTCATAGTTTCTACTTGATCCCCAGTACTTATCGTAAGTTGCTTGGAAAATCTCATAAAAACTGAGGCCATCATATCTACTGGATTAGCTACCATTATGTATAATGCATTAGGATTTCTAGGAGATAGCTTTTGAGCTAAGTCAATTTGAATTTTTGCATTATCTATAAATAAATCCCTCCTACTCATACCTGCTTTTCTGGGTTTTCCTGCTGTTATAACCACTATATCAGCATTATTCACGTCATCAATTGAATTAGTTCCTAAAACCTCAGTTGCCATACCTCTACTCGCTAATGCGTGCTTAAGTTCATGCTCAAACTTTTCTGGCAACTCGGGAATAATATCATATATAATAGCTTCACTTACAAATCCATCAAAAATAGTTGAATAAGCTATAGTCTGCCCTATCTTTCCTGCTCCTATAAAAGCAATTTTTAACATTATATCACAAGAATAATATTAGGATGAAAGTATATTAAGCTTACTATGTAACTACGTATAGTTTGTTTTTTAATTTTCGATTCATTAAATATTTTATGGAAATAGCAGAGAA
Source organism: Saccharolobus sp. (assembly GCA_038734615.1). Classification (GTDB taxonomy): domain Archaea; phylum Thermoproteota; class Thermoprotei_A; order Sulfolobales; family Sulfolobaceae; genus Saccharolobus. Next base: position 4,168 of record JAVYOH010000073.1, read on the forward strand.
GATAGCTGAGTATGTAAATTCTATTAATTTTGAGAATTTAAAAGAAAACATAATACGTGAGGCTAAAAGAAGGATTATTGACTCGATTGCAGTTGCTCGTGGGGCATTAAACTCTCCACCTCATTTAATAAATAAAAATGTTGGGAAATATTTCCAAGGTGAAATACCTCTACTTTTTGGAGGATATTCTACCCCAGACTTCGCTTCATTTTATAATACATTCCTCATAAGATACCTAGACTTTAATGATACATACTTATCTAAAGAGCCATTACACCCAAGCGATATGATAGGTGCTTTCTTCTCCTTAGGTTCTTTAATGGATCTTAAAGGCAAAGACTTAATAGAGGCTATAGTAGTAGGCTATGAAGTTGGGGTAAAATTATGTGATTCTACTTCGTTAAGGAAAAAAGGTATTGATCATGTAACTTTTCTTCAAGTCGCGGCAGTAGCAGGCTTATCTAAACTTTTAAAGCTAAATGAAAAGGAGACAGTAAACGCTATTTCATTAACTTTAGTCCCTAACATAGCACTTAGGGAAACTAGATCTGGAGAATTATCAATGTGGAAGGCTGGAGCAGCTGCAGACGCTTCTAGAAAAGCTACATTTGCAGCTATTTTAGCAAAGAATGGGTTAACTGGACCTCCTAAACCATTTTCTGGAAAAATGGGATTTATTAATGTTATAGCTAAAGATTTTGACTCATCAGTATTTAACAATTTATCTATTGAAGGTATACTTAAAACTAGTATGAAGAAATACCCAGTTGAATATCACGCAGAGGCCGTAGTTGAGGCTGGACTTAGACTTAACATAGATCCAAATGATATAAATAAAATTGATGTTGAAACTTATGAGGCCGCAAAAACAATAATTGCTGACGAGGAGAAATGGAATCCTACGAATAAGGAGACTGCTGACCATAGCTTACCTTACATCTTAGCTTATACAATACTCAGAAAAGATTTCTGGCTAGATGCTTATTCCAAAGAATCAATTTTTAATGAAAAAATAAGAAATATTATGAAGAAGATAAATGTGTATGAAAATGAAAAATACACTTCAATATACCCTAAGGAATTGCCAGTTAAGGTAATAGTATATACTAACAAAGGCAAAGAGGAAGTAGAAGTTAGAAATCCTAGAGGATATTATAATAATCCAATGAATGATGCAGAAGTAGAGGAGAAGTATTTGAGACTAAATGGAAAAAGAGAAGAATTAAATATGTTATGGAAAATAGAAGAATTAAAGGTGAAAGATATTGTCACAAGTATTAAGGGAATCTGATTTTCTAATAATACCCGGAGTTTTTAACCCATTTACTGCAATATTAGCTAAGAAGGTAGGCTTTAAGGCAGTTTATCTTTCTGGCGGAGCATTAACTTCATCTTATGGTTTACCCGATATAGGTCTAATATCTCTAGAAGAAGTTGCTGATATGGTTAGGAAAATAAAGGAAGTTGCTGATATACCGGTAATAGTAGATGCTGATACTGGATTCGGTGAGGCAATAAACGTTTATAGGACAGTAAAAGTTCTTGAAAAAGCTGGAGCTGATGCTATTCAAATAGAGGATCAAAGAATGCCTAAAAAATGTGGCCATCTAGAAGGAAAGGAGGTTGTAGAACCTTTAGAAATGGTTCAGAAAATAAAAGCCGCTTTAAAAGCCAGAAAAAACGCTATGATTATAGCGAGAGTGGATTCTAGAGGAGTATATAATTTGGAAGATGCAATTGAAAGAGCTAAAATATACGTAGAATCTGGTGCTGATGTAATATTTCCAGAGGCATTAACAAGCAAAGAGGAGTTTGCGAAATTCGCTAAAGAAGTTAAAGCTCCTTTATTGGCTAACATGACTGAATTTGGAAAAACGCCTTATATAAAGGCTCAAGAGTTTAAAGAAATGGGATATAAATACGTTATATTCCCAGTAACGCTGTTTAGAGTTGCTGCTAAAGCAATGAAAGACGCTTTAGAAGTTTTACTGAGAGAGGGAACTCAAGTAAATTTGTTGGAAAAGATGATTACTAGACAAGAGCAATATGAGATCATAGATTATTTCTTCTATGAAAGATTAGATAAGGAATTAAGTAGTATAAAAATCGTTAGAAAGCTTTAAATTTTTATATTCAAAATTTAAATTATGGCACTGACTTCTAAGAATCTTATTAAGAGACAGCCTATTACGGTTAAATTAGGCACGAGAGCTATTGAAGCAGTAAAAATAATGTACCAACATAATATTGGCTCATTAGTAATCGTCAATGAGAAAGGAGAGCCAGTGGGTATTTTCACTGAGAGAGATTTACTAAGGGCAATTGCGTGTAATAAGAACTTAAATGATAGTGTAGAAAATCTGGGAACTTATGGTAAGCTAATAACTGTTAAACATAATTCACCAATCGGAGAAGTTGCTGAAAAAATGGTGAAGAA
>JAVYOH010000074.1:0-6589 GCA_038734615.1 Saccharolobus sp.
TGTTATATACCATAAAATTGAACTGTTTATTAATGTTCTTCCGAATTTTCTTCCGAAGGTTCTCAGGCTTTTAGCAATTTTGTACATATATTCCCAAAATACGTCTAGCCCATATGATGGGATGTATTTTTCGCCTTCTGGTTTTAGTAATTTTCTTAGCATTAGTCTTATATTGTTTGGTATTGCGAATACATAATACGTTTTTTCCTTTATTATTCCTTTAAGTGATTTTATGTAGTCTAGGGAATATAACACAGAAAGGAGATAGATTGATGATATCATCGTTAGTAATAATGCTGTGAATTTTGTTATGAAGAATGTTTCATTTTCCATTGGAGATTTGAAATGTAATAAAATGCTTAATACTAATATAATTATTGATGATATTATAGAAAGTGCTTTGACTGTTTTGAGAGTGTGAAATATACCTATATTAACGAGAATTGGAATTAGAATTATAAGATATTCAGAGAGCGTTTTAATCACCCTTTCAATTCTTCTAGTTGTGAGTGTTCAGTTTTCTGTAAAGTTAGAATTGATGATATAACTATTAATCCTAAGACGTCTAGAAATATGTTAGCTTCTATTAGGAATGGTATTGGTGCCGTTAATATTCCAAAGATTATTATTGAGTTTTCCTCCTCAATGAAACCTATGATTTGAGCTATAGTGTCTTTTCTAGACGCTATTAGGAAAAGTCCTTGGAAGAATAGAATGAATGAAAGTACTAGTAATGTTGTACTATTTATTTCTGGAGTTATATTAATTTTTTCTAGTATGAAGTAATATACTATGAAAACTGCTATTGTGAAGAAGGATAAGTTTATAACCAATTCTGATGCTACGCCTCTAGTTCTTTCTCTTATGCCAGGTTTTTTCCTTAGGCCTCTGAGTAGGAATATTGTTAAGAGGAAGGCTCTAAGTATGATTATTGCTATTGCTAGAAAAATGTAATCAATAGCATTTACTGAAAGTCCTATGTAAAGTGCTAAGATTGCTATTAAGAGTGATTGTATTGCTTGTGCGTAAATGCTAGGTTTAAAATATGCTTGGCCTTGAATGTAAAACGCATATATTACTATAAATGCAGATATTATTTCTAATATTTGAAGATTTATCAATTTTTCTCACCCTGATATTACAGTTATTAGTAAGGAGAATAGGGAAAGAAGAAATGCGACTGATAGAAAATCTTGTACTTTGAACAGACGTAGTTTTGCTAGAGTAGTGTTGATTATTACATTTATGAATATAAGAATTAACCATTTTCCGAACATTACTCCTGCATCAATTAGTGCTCCTAAGGGACCAGTTTGTAAAAACCAGGGAAATAGAAAGACGTTTAATAGTACTGAACCAAGGAGATATTGTTTCATATACGAACCCCATTTTAGTATTGCTAGTAGTTTTCCACTATATTCATAAAGTAGCGCATCATCTATCATTCTCATTTCGTTTAATCCTGTACTTTCCACGGGTAATTTACCAGTTTCGAACATCCATAGCATAAAGAACGAAATCGTGATGAACAAATGGTCAAGCTGTAAGTAGTGTAAGGGATTTGATATGTAACTAAGAGTTACATAGGGGTTATTTGTTCCAGTAATTAAGGCTACGCCGAAGAATACGGTAATTAAGGTAGCTTCTGAAAGGAAGCTGAAAGATAATACTCTTCTTACTCCTAATGCAACAAAGTTGCTTCCACTCTGCATAGACCCAATTATTTTTAGGAATGCTGCTAACGAGAATAGTAATGCCCCTCCTAAGAAGTCTACTGTGGGAGTAAGCAAAACTGGTTTAGGATAAACTACTGGAATTACAAAGGATATTGTTACATATATTCCAAAGACAATGTAAGGTATATATATGAAAATTTCTGATGCGCTGGATGATATTACTACTTCCTTTTTTAGTAATTTGAAAATGTCATAGTAGGGTTGGAAAATGCTTGGACCTTTACGACCTTCTATTATAGCCTTTAATCTTTCGTAAATCCCTTGATAAAGTGGAGACAGTAAGATAACTACAAGGACTTGTATTATTGTTTCAATTAATATCTGGGTCTCATTTGGCGCCATACTTCTCACCTTTGGAGAAAGTAGGCGTCATCAACCCTTTCATAAGCATCAAGGGTAGTTTGGGGGAAACCCCCAGGGGGACGCCATCCCCCGTCTCATCGATCAACAATTAACTAAAACCAAAGTGGCATTAAAAGCTTTTTTGTTTAAATTCTAGTTGGCTATCTAATTACAGATAGCCCTAGAGTTTTTAATTACCTTATTAATCAATTTAGGGAAATTTTATTTGTGATAGTATTACAAATTTTAATAATAACCAGTTTATGAAGATTTGAATATCTCAGTACTATTGTATACTAAGATAATACTAACTTTTTATATTTATAAATGGATGGTATAATAGCTATGTAATATGATTGGCAAGCTAATTGTAATTTTAATAATAATTCTCATAGGCGTATTTATCATTACACATACTAATCTGCTTTATCATCCGCAGTCAACATCCGTAAATTCTGGAGAACCTAATCTCGTTAAGACTACGAGATCAACGATTAATGAGAATATTATAACTTATCAATTTTCCATTGTATCTAATTCATCTACTAATTACACTTTTCCTTTAAAACTAAATCAACCTTCAAATGTTACAATAAAGGTTTCTGGAAAGGGATTTAATCTAACCATTATTAACAACTCTACTAATATTTATTCTGGCTTAATAGAAGGGTATTTTACGAAATCCTTTATTGCTAATGGAAGTGTTGATCTAATTTTCTCCTCAAGATCTGGTATTGATGCGAATGTTACAGTAATTGAGACTTATAATTCTTAGGAAAAAACTATTTTTTATGTATGTCTATTTTGACGCTCATTGTCACTATTCTTTTTTAAAGGATAAAAGGTATGATGATTATTTTATTGCAGCTGTTTCTATGGATTATAAGACCTCTCTAGATACTTTATCTTTGCGTAATAATAATATTTTAGTAGGAGTAGGTATTCATCCTTGGCGTGTTCATGAGGAGAAATTAGAAAACGTTATTCCTCTAATTAGTAAGGCCGATTTTGTAGGTGAGGTGGGTTTGGATTTTAGGTTAGCCAGAGCTCCTAGGGATTTACAAATTAATTATCTAGTGAGACAAATTGAAGAGGGGAAGGATAAGCTAATTAACGTTCATGCACTGGATGCATGGAAAGAGACTTTCGATATATTGGTAAGATATGATATTAAGAGGGCTATTTTTCATTGGTATACTGGTCCTATAGATTTGTTAAAAGATATAGAAAGTGCTGGGTACTATATTTCTATTAACCCCTCAGTTACTTTTCAGAAAAAACATCAGAAAGTGTTGGAAGCGGTAAGTCTGAAGAATGTACTTACTGAGAGTGATGGTGGTTATGAATATAAGGGAAAAATGTTAGAACCATCTGATATACCAAAAGCTATTTCGTATATTAGTAATGTACTGAATATTGGAGAGGAGAAGTTGAAGAGAATTTTAAGAGACAACTTCGTAACGGCGTTTTCACTTAAAATATAAATTTGTTATCCATGATTCTAAAGTTGATGAATGAAGTAGCTATTGTAACTGGTGCTTCAAAAGGTATTGGAAAGGCTACTGCAAAGCTGTTAAAGGATAATGGTTATGTGGTTGTTTCTATCTCAAGAAGTAAGGCTGAAATTGGAGATTTAATATATGAGGCTGATGTTAGTAATAGGGAATTGGTATTTAGAATTGTTAATGATATTTTAAATAAGTTTGGCAAAATTGATGTTTTAGTTAATAATGCAGGTTTTGGTGTTTATGGGTCATTTAGTGAGACTGATTTGAATGAGGAAGAATATATGGTTAAGACTAATCTGTTAGCCCCAATTTATTTTATGAAATCTGTAATTCCTCACATGGTCTCTAGAAGGAAGGGCAGTATAGTTAATATAGTTTCTGAGGCTGCATACGTTTCTACTCCTAAATTGTTAGTTTACTCTGCTACAAAGGCAGGTTTAGCTAGTATTACGAATGGATTATGGGCTGAGATGAGGAAGTTTGGTGTTAAGGTAAGCGGTATTTATCCTGGCCCAGTTAGAACTAACTTTTCCTCCCACCCATCATTTAAGAGTCAAAATAGTGATCCCTTTGGTAAATATGCTGTTGAACCAGATGAAGTTGCAAAGGCTGTTTTAAAGGCTATAAGGACTGGTAAGAGAGAGATATATGTTCCTTCAAGGCTTAAGCTAGATCCATATTTTCTGAAACTAGCTAATTTATTTCAAAGTGTGACATATAGAATTATAAGTAAATATCTATAATATGGAAAATACTCATACGTAATTTATGGGAAAAATTTATAAGTGGAAATATTACTTTCTATTCATATGAATAACAAGAGGGCATTAACGAGAATTCAAGCTGTAATAATAATTGTAATAGTAATAATAGCTATAATAGGTGTTAGCGCGTACATTCTTACTAGTAGTAACCATAGCACTTCTACTTTAACAACATCATCTACAACAACTTCACAGCAACAAATTTTAACAGTTTACGTTGCTGGAGCGTATACAGCTATATTTAATAATCTTGCAAACCAATTTCAGAATGCTACTGGTATTCAGGTCAAGATTGTTCCTGGCGGTTCTTTTGGGTTAGCTGGTCAAATAGCCTCACTGACTCCAGTTCCAGCTAGTGCTTTTTTCCCGGTAGCCTATATCCAAGCTGTAGAATTGCAGGGTAGTAGGAATGCTGGTTGGGCTATAGCTTTCTTGTCTGATCAAATTACTATTATATATTCAAATTATACTACAAAATCTCCTTATTGGAATCAGTTGTACTCCAATTATACTATGGCTATGAAGACTAATGAGTCAAAGTATTGGTACAATTTCTTCAGTCTTTTAGTTACTAAGTTTAGTATAGGCATATCCAATCCTAGCACAGATCCAGAGGGTTTATATGGAATGTTAATATTAAAGATGGCTGGGTATTTATATGCAAATCATAACGAAAGTTACTTCATTAATTTACTTAATAAAAATCCTGGATATAAGGTTTCACCTACTACCGAAGATTACGTAGCTCCGTTAAAGGCTGGTACGTTAGACTTCGCTATATCTTACGTATCTTATGCAATATCACAGAATCTTGAATATCTTAAGTTGCCTCCTTGGTTTAGTTTTGCATATTATCCTAATGAGACCAAATGGTATAGTCAATTTAGTTATAATATAACAGTTAATGGTAAGACGTTAACAATATCTGGTAACCCAATCTACTTATACGCTACCGTACCTCTTGGTGCACCGAATCCTCAAGCAGCATATGAGTTCATTCAATTTATAGTAACTCATGTGAGTGAGTTGGCAAAATACGGTGTTACACCTTTAAAGCCTGCTTTGCTATTTTATAATAATGCTTCTAATGTTCCTGCTCCTATTATGAACTTATTAAATTCTGGTGAATTAAAGTATGCGGGTAACTTTTCTAGCGTTTAATAAGTTAAAAGTTATTTCAATTTTTTTAGCTATTCTTTTAGTTATACCTATTTTTTATTTACTATTTTATGGTTATGGACCGTTTTTTGTTAAATCAGTCGCTTTTAGTAAATCTCTGTTTTCTTCAATAGCGCTTACGTTATTCTCCTCAACCTTAGCTGTGTTGATAATAATTTTTCTCTTTACTCCTTTGGCTTATTATCTATCAAGGTATAAGAATCCAATTATAGAAACTATTGTTGACATACCTGCCTCAATTCCTCATCCATTAGTTGGTATTGCAGTACTTTTTGTAGATAGTCCAACTAATCCTTTAGGCAATTTTCTCTATTCTCATGGCATAACATTCTTTTACTCTTATTTAGGTTTAATAATATGTTTAATTATAGTTTCTTCACCAATTTATATTAGATCCATGCAGAATTTCTTCGAATCCCTTCCACGATCTTATGAGATATATGCAATGAGTCTTGGTGCTTCAGAATTTAGAGTGTTTCTATCTGTAGTTTTTCCATTGTCTATAAAGGGAATAATATCTGCTGGATTAACTTCTATTTCTAGGGCTATAAGCGAGTTTGGCTCAATTTTGATAGTAGCGCCTTATGTTACTGGCTGGATATTTAATGGAATATATCCTGCTTCCGTATATATTTATAATGTATTTCTATCGTATTTCGAGGCTTCAGTTAGTGCTGCTGCCACACTTTTACTTTTTTCAATAATTCTAATAATAGTGATAAGAATATTGAAAAGTGTTATTAGGTAATATATGTATGAACGTGAATTGAACTATCCTAAATGTTTAAAAATTTATTATTATGAATATTAGTAGCATGAGAAAACGGTTTTTAATTGTCATTCTTATATTCACTATTTTACTAGTTCCTAGTATAATTTCAGAGGCTTCAACTTCATTTAAAGTAACTTCACAATATATAGCATCTATGCTCTATCCTAATTCTGATTCAGCTGTAGTATATTATAATAATAGTATATATGTTATAGGTGGTTCTACAAATCTTGATCAAGTTTGGATATATTCTAATGGAAAGTGGAATATTGGCCCTAATTTACCATT
>JAVYOH010000075.1:0-6298 GCA_038734615.1 Saccharolobus sp.
CCTTCATTATTTAGTTGGTCTAATTTCGGAATGGTAAAAGAGAGGATTATTAATAATATTATTAATTATGCTTATAACAAATCATTCATAAAATCTTTAATATCTGGCTAGTATATAACATCTTATAGGCTTGCAATGTTCTGCTATAAACTAGTAACAATAGATGATAAGTATTTCATGTATATTTATGATAAAGATCTCGTGGTAGGTATGATTCCTTTAGATAAAAATCGTACTGTATCATTAAATAAGGCTAAGGAATATGAGGAAAGATATGGATGGAAAAAATGTGATTAAGCTAAGTAGGTATCGAAAATTTGCTTGAAAGTTTGGAATGCTTCATCTGAATAAAGAACTATCTTAATTTTCTTTAACGATTTAGGTCTGTATGATAATAGAACCTTTACCATTATTGTTGCGCATAAATTATAAGGATAACCATAAATTCCAGTTGATATTGCTGGTAGTGCTATACTCGAAAGATTTAATTCCTCTGCTTTTTCGAGAGATTTTCTTATAGCAGATTCTAGCTTATCATCACTCTCAATACCATATCTAGGACCAACTGCATGAATGATATATTTAGCCTTTAGCTTTCCAGCACTAGTTACTGCAACTTCTCCGACAGGTACTGGACCATACCTTTTTACGTATTCATCACTTTCCTTCTGTATAACGTAACCGCCTTTTTTAACTATAGCACCTGCTACTCCTCCCCCGTGCTGAAGATATGAATTTGCAGCATTAACTATAGCATCTGCTTCAACTTCTGTAATATCCCCCTTAATTAGTTCTACTTCAATACCATTCTTTAATCTATACATATTTCAACACTTCCCCGATTTAAGAAGTAAGTCTTCAAGTTGTAATAATTAGTATATATCCTTTTAAAATTTTACATGAATTTTGGATAAATTTCTTAAAAAATTTAGTAATTGAATGATAATGATCAAATGTTTAAATATTAGCCTAAAGAAAGATGTATGTGGATAGTTTATCCAATACTGCAATTGTATTAATAGGTCACGGCTCTAGAAGAGAAACTTATAATAAGGATATAGAGAGTATGATAAGTTACATAGAGGAGAAAATTAGATTACCAATTTATTTAACGTATAATGAGTTTGCAGCTCCAGATTGGAGATCACTTTTGGCCAAAATAGTTGATGATGGGTATAAAAGGATACTTATAGGTCTAGTATTTTTAGGAAGAGGTAATCATGTTTTTAGAGATATTATGAATTATATTAAAATTGATCAGTTAAATACTTGGTCAAAAACGATAATAAATGGTAAGCAAGTTGAAATATATGTTACAGAACCTTTAGCGTCTTCACCATTAGTAACTCTTTCATTATATTATAGATTAGCTAGGGCTCTTAACTTCTTTCCCTCTCTAGAAGATATTATAGAGGATCCATATGAGATTGAGGAGAGAAGTATGAATGCTATATTATCTAGCATAAAAGTAGATGATGAAAAAGAAAAGAGAGTGATTGCTAAGGCAATATTTGCATCTGGAAATGTTGAAATAGCTAAGTTTATTAAGATAAACAATCTCGATGCTGGAATAGAGGCTTTGAAAGCAGATGCTGAAATAGTAGCAGACGTTAAGATGGTAGAAGCGGGAATAAGATGGAAAAAGGTAAAATGCTTGATTGATGATGATAGGACTAAGGAGCTTTCTAAGAAATTGGGAATAACTAGAGCAGCAGCAAGTATGCGATTGGCCTTAGATAAGGGTGGGAAAGTAGTTGTGATAGGTAATGCTCCTACTGCACTTGTAGAAGTTATTAAACTAATTAGGGAAGGTAAAGATGTACCATTTATAGTAGCTTCTCCCCCCGGATTTACTAATGCTAAAGAAGCTAAAGATGCTTTAGTAAGGAGTAATATTCCATCAGTAACTATTACTGGAACTTATGGGGGAAGTGGAATAGCGGTGGCAATTATTAATGAGATTATAAAAATAGCAATGGGTGATAAATAGTGGGTAAGTTATATATTGTTGGAATAGGGCCTGGATCTAAGGATCAAAGGACTTTGAGAGCTCAGGAAGTTCTTCAGAAAGCAAATGTGATAATTGGTTACAATACATATTTGAGATTAATATCAGACGTACTAGATGGTAAAGAGGTAATAGGGGCCAAAATGAAGGAGGAGATATTTAGGGCTAATACTGCTATCCAAAAGGCCTTAGAGGGTAAAAATCAAGTAGCCTTGGTGTCTAGTGGAGATCCTCAAATTTATGGTATGGCTGGGTTGGTTTTCGACCTTATTGCTAGGAAGAATTTAGATTTAGAAGTAGAGGTAATCCCTGGTGTTACTGCAGCCTTAGCTGCTGCAGCGAAATTAGGAAGTCCACTTTCTTTAGACTTTGCTGTAATAAGTTTAAGTGATTTACTTATCCCTCCAAATGAAATCTTACATAAGGTTACTAAGGCTGCAGAAGCGGATTTCGTAATAGTGTTTTATAATTTGATTAATAAAAGGCTCTTAAGCGATGCTATGGAAATCATTTCAAAATATAGGAAGGCTGAGACGCCAGTAGGGATTGTTAAAGCTGCTTATAGGGATAATGAAAGTGTTATTATTACTACTTTATCTTCTTGGAAAAACTATATTGATGAGATAGGAATGGTTACCACAATGATAATAGGTAATTCGTTGACATATAATTATAAGAATTATATGATTACTCCTAGAGGATATGAGAGGAAATACGAATTATGATAATAAATTCATTAAAACGCTTTGGTATAACTACTGGTGCAGCAGCTGCGGCAGCAGCTAAAGCAGCAGTAATTTATTTATTAAACAATGAAAAGCCTAAATCGGTTACTATTCCTACTCCAATAGGATTAAGACTTGAAATACCAGTAGAAAAAGTAGAGTTTGAAGGGGAGTATTCTTGTGCTGAAGTGAGAAAATTTTCTGGAGATAATCCAGATATTTTAGATGGACTAATAATAAGATCATGTGATAAGCTCATTGACGGCTCTGAAGTAAGGGTGATAGGCAGAAAGGGTATAGGGACTGTTACTAGGAATGGATTAAAAGTTGGGATAGGTGAAAAAGCAATAAATCCAGTTGCCAGAGAAATGATAATATCTGCCATTAGAGAGGTGACAAATAAGGGTATAGAGGTAAGTATTGAAGTACCTAATGGTGAAAGTATAGCTGAAAAGACTATGAATAAACTAGTTGGAATTATTGGTGGCATTTCGATTTTAGGAACTACGGGGATTGAGACGCCAGTAAGTGATGATGATTATATAGAACATATAAAGTGTGAATTAAATGCAATTGTACAATCTCACGATTATGTAGTGATTGCTCCTGGTAATTCTGCTGCTAAGTCTGCATCATCCTTGTTTGATAGCACTTCAATTATAAAGGTTGGGGATAGGATAGGTGATGCGATAAAGTTAGCTTCTTCATCATTTAAAAAGATAATCTTAGCTGGTCTACCTGCTAAATTGCTTAAAGTTTATGCTGGAATATTTAATACTCATCACACTCAAGGTGATGCTAGAATAGAATCATTAGTTCACGCTTCTGTACTAGCTAAATTACCATATGATATTCTAACTAAGATAGCAAATTCATTATCTGTGGAAGAGGCTTTCTCATATATGACAAAGGATCAGAGAAGAAAGGTGATGGAGATTGTAGCGGAAAAGATCTTATTCAGAATAAAAAGTTTTAATGATAATGTAAATTTTTGTGTAATTATTTTTGATTACGATGGAGAAATATTAAGTAGGGTTGGTTGTTAATGAGATGGGAATATAATGTACCTGGAATACCGGATAATTATTTCGATAGGGATGAGGAAATTCCTATGACAAAAGAAGAGATAAGAGCATTAGCATTGTCTAAGCTAAGACTTAAGAGAGGAGAAACTGTTTTAGATATAGGTTGTGGGACTGGTAGTGTAACCATAGAAGCTTCATTAATAGTTGGCGATAAGGGAAAAGTTTATGGGATAGATAAAGATGAAAAAGCTATAAATTTAACTAGAAAAAATGCCGAAAAATTCGATGTTTTGAATAATATAGTACTAATTAAAGGCGAAGCACCAGAAATATTTTTAAGTTTAGATACAAAATTCGATAAGGTCTTTATTGGTGGTGGTTCTGAGAGAATTGATGAAATATTGAGGGCTTTGTGGAATATGTTGAATAGTAAAGCTAGAGTAGTAATTGATGCTATATTAGTAGAAACTGTTGCACGTGCTATAAAAGCAATGGAAGAGATTGGATTTGGAAATGTTGAGGTAACAGAGGTAATAATTGCAAAGGGGATGAAGACAAGAATGGGAACGGCTATGATGTCTAGAAATCCCATTTTTATAGTTTCTGGTGAAAAAATATGAAGTTATACGTTATTGGTCTAGGTCCAGGCGATGAGGAACTAGTTACCATAAAGGCTAGCAAGGCTCTAATGAGATGTAGAACAATCTTCATACCTTATTCTACTGGTACTAATAGGAGTTTAGCTGAGAATATAGTGAAGAAATATGCACCTCCTAACGCTAAACCTGTATTGCTAGGATTTCCAATGTCAAAGAACATTGAAGATTCTGAGTTGAAAAAGTTAGGAGAGAAAATATGTGAAGAGGCTAGCGAAGAATCAGCATTTGTTACCTTAGGAGATCCCTCATTATACAGTACTTTCTTTAGAATAAAGGATAAGATACCGTGTAAAATAGAGATAGAAGTAATACCAGGAATAACTTCGATAACAGCTTGCGCATCTAAAGTTCAATTATCTCTAGCTAATAGTGACGACTCAATAGCCATAATTCCCGCTTCTAGGCTAGATAAGATAGAGATGGCTAAAAACATTTTTGAAACAATAGTTATATTAAAAACTAACGAAAATTTAGAGGAAATAATGAATCTGCTTAAAGATGATTTTTCGCTAATCTATGCTAAAAGATGTTTTATGAGTGAGGAAAAGATACTTTCTATAAATGAGGAGAAAATAAGTGATAAGGATTATTTTTCCATGATAATAGCTTTGAAAAGAAGGTGATTAGATATTGTTGGCAAGGTAGTTTTCATAGGTTCTGGCCCGGGAGATCCAGAGTTAATTACGGTAAAAGGGAAAAAGTATATAGAAACAGCTGATGTTATAATATACGCAGGATCATTAGTAAATCAAGAATTATTAAAATGGGCTCGTCGAGATGCTGAAATATATAATAGTGCTCCATTAACTCTTAACGAAATAGTTGAGATAATGGTTAGAAAGGCTAGTGAAGGGAAGTTAGTAGCTAGGTTAAAGTCAGGTGACTCATCAATTTACGGAGCATTATTTGAAGAGATGTGGGCATTAGAGGCTGCAGGAATACCTTATGAGGTTGTACCAGGAATAACTGCGGCAATTGCTGCTGCTTCTGTAATACCCATTGAGTTAACTGTACCAAAATTAGCTCAAACAGTTATAATAACTAGAGCTTCTCTGAGGGTTCCAATGCAAGGGTCTATAAAGGATTATGCGAAGATGGTGAAAACAGGCGCAACAATGGTAATTTACACTGGAATTCATATTATTGATAGAGTAGTTGAGGAGTTAAAAGAAGGTGGTTTAGATGACAATACGCCAGTTATAGTAGTATATAGGGCAACATGGCCAGAACAAAAGATCATTAAGGGGAATTTAGGCAATATCGCATCTAAAGTTAGAGAGGCCAAGATATATAGGGATTCGGTAATAATAGTCGGTTTATCAGCTGAGCCTAATTTAATCAAAAACATGGTCAGATCTAGCGTATATGATCCTAGGCATAATCATTCTTATAGACCATGGAAGGTAGAAGAGGATTGATTGAGAGATTATGGAAAGGAATAGCGATAATTTCTGCCTCAGAAGATGGGTATAAAGCTGGGGAATTTATAAAAGATAAATTAAAAAGTATGGAAATTCCCGTAGTTCATTATAGATATCAAGAAGCTAAACTAGATTTAATATGGGATTGTTACGATGCAATAATATTCGTTATGGCATTAGAAGGAGCTGTTAGAGTAGTCTGTAAATATGCTAAGAGTAAGAGTGAAGATCCTGCAGTAATAGCTATTGATGATAACATAAATTACATTATTCCAATATTAGGTGGGCATTGGGGTGGTAATGATATAGCTAGAGATCTTTCAAAAATATTAAACTCACAAGCTATTATAACCACTGCTGCAGAATTAAAGGGAAAGATTAGTGTAGAAAAAATAGCTGAAATGTTAATAGCTAAGATAATAAATCCAGAGGTTATAGTTAAGATAAATTCTGCATTATT
>JAVYOH010000076.1:0-6229 GCA_038734615.1 Saccharolobus sp.
GCTACTGGTTTTGCTGGCAGACCTTTAGGAGCAATAGTGTTTGGTCATTTGGGAGATAAGATAGGCAGGAAGTATACGTTGATTCTAACTATGAGTCTAATGGGCTTATCATCATTATTTACTGGACCTAACTTATGCTGTTTTAGGAATTTTAGCTTCAGTATTATTAACGATTTTAAGAATTCTGCAAGGATTTTCTTTAGGTGGAGAATTTTGTGGGGCTGTTTTCTCCTTGGTGTTTTAAGAAATGTTTACAAGCGTTGTTTCTATTTCATGTTTATTGAAGTAATTCATCTCTGAAAAGTTACTGAAGCTTAACGGTTAGGTTTTTAAACCAAAATTCATTATCTGTAATAGCTCTGATGACGGGCAATGCCCAGAGGAAAGGCTGGCACCCTAGGATTATGAAGTGTGAGAAATGCGGATTTTCACACGATAGAGATGTAATAGGAGCGTGGAATATAGCTAAAAAATTAGATGTGAGCCTCATTCCGTTGGGCTCGAAGGGGTCCATGACCCTTACATGGAGTGGTTGGTAACCACAGTGAACCGTAAGGTTGAGGCCCAAGTCCCTGGATAATGAATATCCGGGGACAAACGGTATTGCAGGAATGATAGTTACACTAATAGCTTATATACTATATAAGGAAACTAAAGGAACAGTGTTTGAAAAAGAAGTGGTATGAAATGATAGGTATAAAGAATGGGAACGTGTTTAACGGTAAGGAGTTTATAGGTAAGGTTAACGTTTACATAGATCAAGGAAAAATAGTAGAAGTTACTAAGGAAAATCGTGAGGTTAAAGAAGAGATTGACGCTAAGGATATGTTTGTAATGCCGGGGTTAATAGATTCTCACATACATTTATCTGGAATAAAAGGTGGTAGTTTACTTAAAATATTATTTGAAAAGCCGGAATATAGGGTACTTAAAGCTTCAAGATGGTTAGAGAGATTGCTAGTAGCTGGATTTACCACTGTGAGAGATTGTGGGGAAACAATAAGTTTGTCATTAAAAAGAGCTGTAAGCGAAGGAATTATAAAGGGACCGAAAATAATAGCAGCAGGAAGCCCAATATCTCAAACCTTTGGGCATGGAGAATTAAGCCATGATTTGCCAATAGAAATATCGCCAGGTTTTTCCGTACTATGTGATGGTGTAGAATCATGTATTCATACAGCCAGAAAGGTCTTAAGAGATGGTTCAGATTTCATTAAGGTTTTTGCAACTGGAGGAGTATTGTCACAAAGGGATAAGCCGGAAAATCCGCAATTATCGTATGAGGAGATAAGGGCAATAGTGAGTGAGGCTGAGAAGGTAAATACTTATGTTGCAGCCCATGCGCATGGTGATAGGGGTGCTAAGATAGCAATAGAGGCTGGTGTAAAGACTTTAGAGCATGGTACATTATTAAAGGATGATACATTAAAAATGATGGTGCAAAAGAATGTTACATTAACGCCTACTTTAACTATACAAGAGGTCATATACAGATATGGTAAGCAGATAGGAGTTGATGAGTGGGGGTTAGAGAAAATTGCAATAGTAAGAGAAAGTATTGCTAATGTAGTTAAGAAGGCTAAGGAATACGGTGTGACTATAATAGCTGGTACTGATTTAGGATTTGAAACTGGGTTAGAAGATATAGATATTGGGAAGAATTGGATAGAAGGAGTTTTGCTAGTTGAAAGAGGCGGATTAAGCAATTCTGAAGCATTAAGGGCTATGACTTATAATTCTGCATTAGCAATAGGTTCTAATTCTGGTTTAATTGATAGAGGCAA
This sequence comes from Saccharolobus sp., assembly GCA_038734615.1. Lineage (GTDB taxonomy): Archaea > Thermoproteota > Thermoprotei_A > Sulfolobales > Sulfolobaceae > Saccharolobus. The sequence goes on from JAVYOH010000076.1 coordinate 1,785, forward strand.
AGACGCTGATATTATTATAATTAACGGTAATCCGTTAGAAAATATAAATGATATATCAAAGATTACAAGGGTTATTCAAAATGGTAAGTTAGTTGTTGAAAATGGAAAGATTGTAAATTAAGTTTATTTTTTAAAAAGAAATTTACAAATACTAGAAAACATCCAAAAAATATAGGTACGTTGTCGATTTTTCTTGGGAAATTATAAGAACTTATCTAATGAACCACTTGCTGGTTATTGGACAGAAAGACCAAGTTATGCGATTTAGAAGAATGAAAAAGTTGCTGAGAGCTTAGTAACGTTTATAAATATGACTTTTATCATTATAATTGTCTTATTTACAATTATATTGTTGTCAATTATAATAAATGGAAGGCATCAGTAAGCCTTTTCTTTAATAATGTCATCATTAGAAGTCGCTACACCTGGTGGAGGATGTTTTTGGTATACTGAAGCAGTTTTTTAGAGTTAAAGGAGTTATCGATGTTAAACCGGGCTATTCTGGAGGAAAAGTGCTAACCCAACTTATGAGGAAGTTTGTACTGGAGAAACTGGTCACGCTGAAGTCGTTCAAATAACCTTTGATCCTACATTTAAAGAAATTTTCTTTGAGATTCATGATCCTACTACTCCAAATAGGCAAGGAAATGATATAGGACCTCAGTATAGATCCATAATCATAATGATCAGAAGATTGCTGAGGAGATGATAAGGTAAGTTGAGAAGAGATTAGGTAAAAAAGTTGTTATCAGGTTAGTACCTTTTGAAGCATTTTACGAGGCTGAGGAATATCATCATAAATAGAAATAAGCTTTATCCAAAGATTAATTCCAATTTTTGCTGATCCTAATTTTCTTTTACCAAATCTATTAGGCGCTTTAAATGTTGAGGTTAAGGAAAATGAGTTCAAAGGTGAAATAAAAATGTCAATATTATTTGGAAGGTCAACATTTCTAATTTAATGTTATAGTCTCAACGTATATAATTAATATACCAGGATACGGGCCAGATAAAGGAGGAAGAATCAAAATAAGTGTATCTAATAGAGAATAGAGAGCTTAAATTCAAGGCAGATAAAGAAAAGGAGTTTGAAAAGAATGTTAATGAACTAATTAGAATTGAAAGAATTATGATCAAGAATGATCTTGTAAATTGATTCTACTCAGGTTTACCATATCCTCCTCCGCCTGGAGTTTCTATTATTACCTCATCATTAGCATTTAAAATAGTAGAGAACTTACTGGGCATTTCCTCAATCTTGTCTTTCCTTATTATAGTTACTTTTCCTGGTTTGCCATCTTCTCCTCCATATAATCCCCATGGTCTTACTTTAAATCTCTCAGCAATTATTGAAAGTCTGGTCTTATCTAAAACTTTAAAGGCCCTTATTATTCCGTCTCCTCCAGAGTATTTACCTTTACCGCCACTTCCCTCTCTTATCTTATAAGCTGTAAATATTATAGGGTATTGTCTCTCTGCTATTTCTATTGGAGTGTTTAAAGTGTTCGTCATATTTACGTGAACTCCAGATACCCCATTCTTATTTGGCCTACCCCCAGTACCTCCTCCGATTGTCTCATAATATGCCCAATATTTACCATTATGAATACCTCCCATCATTACGTTCATCATTGTTCCAGAACCTGCAGCTGGGACTGGCATGACATGGGAAAAGACCTTAAATGTCACATCAGCTATCCTTTGAGATGTTTCTACATTACCCCCTCCAACTGCTGCAGGCTTAATTGGATTGACTATACTCCCCTCTGGGGCAATAACTTTAATAGTGCTATAGAATCCTTCATTTGTTGGCATATCCTTACCTATTAAAGATCTTATAACGAAACTGACTGCTGAAAAAGTAACACCATAAACTGCATTAAATGGTGAATCAACTTGTTTATCAGTTCCAGTGAAATCAGCCTCTATACCTTTTTCGTGAATAGTAATTTTGAGCTTAATTTTCTTTAATTCATCTAATTCTAAATAGTCCTCATCTTCGTATGAACCCTTATTCCAATTGGATATTTCATTTAAGGTTAACCTTCTACTGTATTCGATTGATGTTTGCCATGCTGCTAATACCTCATTTAAACCGTATTTGTCAATTAATTGTTTAGTTCTCAATATCCCAGTTATGTTAGCTGCTATTTGAGCCTTTAGATCAGTTATGGAGGAATCTGGAACTTTAAAGTTCTCCCTTATTATTTTTATAATCTCCTCATCTATCTTACCTTTTTTCATTATTTTAACTGGAGGTATTACAAAGCCCTCTTCGTATATTGTAGTCGCATAAGGGTTTAGGCTTCCTGGCATTGGACCTCCAACATCTACGTGATGGGCCTTATTTACCACATAGCCTATTAATTTTGAGTTGTAATAAATTGGAGCTAAAACCATTACGTCATTCAAATGTGTTCCAGAAATGTAAGGATCATTTAATATTATCATATCTCCTTCTTCTTCAATATCAATATGTTTCAAAGTGTTTTTGACACCAATGCTAAAAGAGCCTAGATGAACTGGAATGTGTTCAGCTTGTGCTACTATATTACCATTTACATCTACTATGGCACAACTATGATCCATCCTCTCCCTTATATTTGGAGCCATTGCAGCTCTCTTTAACATTACTCCCATTTCTTCAGCGATAAATTCTGAAGCTTTTTGTATTATTTCCCAGCTTGTCATTCTCTCACCAAGATAATTGAATCATCTATTATTGCACTCCAATTAGGTTTAACTAAGATAGTGGAACTGTATTCTTCAATTATAGAAGGTCCAATGATTTTAAAACCTCTAGGTAACTTTTCCCTAATGAAAATTGGAGTGTTAACCCAATCATCCTCAATTAGCACTTTTCTATAACCCTTTGGCTTATCTTGATTTCCAAAGGTTGATGAAATTTTAGGTAGAATTCTCTTATTTATAGCAAAAACTCTTATTGTAACTACTTCTATATCACTATCAACTTTGAAACCATAAGTTGCTAAATGTTTCTCCTCAAACACTTTTCTTATATCCCTTACATCATTTACTGGAATAGTCAACTCCCAACCTTGACCCTTGTACCTTACATCAGCATATCTAAGGAAATAATCAACGTGTTTAAGCCTTTCAAGTAATTTGTTCTCAAGTTCTCTATAATCATTTTCTAAATCTTTAGGATAAGCCTTCCTAGCTTCAAATCTCCAATCTGCCATTAATAAGCCTAAAGCACTAAATAATCCTGGATATGGCGGTATTAACACTTTCCTTATACCTATCTCATCAGCTAGGTATAAAGCGTGCTGACCACCAGCACCTCCAAACGCTACTAATGTAAACTCTGAAGGGTCCAAACCCCTTTCTACAGTAACTAATCTTATAGCCCTAGCCATTTCAAGATTTATTAAATCTAAGGCATTTTTACTTACTTCAAAAGGATCCCCTAGCTTAGATAAACCTTCCAATGCTTTTTCCTTATTTAGTTTTAAGTTTCCGCCTATTAGACTCTCTCCTAACCTCCCTAAAGCTAGATTTGCATCAGCTATTGTTGGTTTAGTACCTCCTTTATTATAACATATTGGTCCAGGGTCTGCACCAGCACTTAACGGTCCAACCCTTAACGCATTCGCCTCATCTCTCCATATTATTGTACCTCCACCAGCTGAGACTTCAGCTAAATCTATGAAAGGAAATCTAATTGGATATCCACTTCCCTTTACGACTCTTCCATGGTGCACTTCTCCTCCAACTTCGTACTCTGTCGTTATCTCAAAGTTACCATCTATTACTACTCCAGCTTTTGCAGTAGTCCCACCCATGTCAAAACTTATTATATTACCATTGTAAAGTGCTGAAGACGCTATTACTCCAGCTGCTGGCCCAGATTCTATTAATTGAACCGGTTTATCCAATGCCTCATTTACATCTATTATACCACCAGAGCTTGACATTAGATAAAATTTGTCAGTAGGTAAAACTGCTTTTATTTCTTTTAAGTAAGATGAAACTATTGGCATTAGGGCTGCGTTTATCACTACAGTGGAAGTTCTCTCATATTCCCTAGGCTCTGGAGCTATTTCGGATGATATTGATACGTATTTAAAATACTTTTTTAGAATATTTTTGGTGATTTCTTCATTAATTGGATTTAAATACGAATGTAAGTATGATACTGCAACCGACACTACTCCACTTTCAAGCAATTTCTTACTAATTTTTTCTATCTCATCCTCTCTTACTTTAATTATTACTTTACCTTCAGCGTTAACCCTCTCATTTACTTCAAATCTCAAATCCCTTGGGACTATTTGTTTAGGTTTGTCAAAGTATAAATCGTATAACCTAGGCCTATTTTGCCTACCTATTTCTATTACATCTCTAAATCCATTTGTTGTTAATAAGGCAGTTTTAGGTATCTCCAAATTCTCTTGTCCTAATAAGGCGTTTGTAGCTAATGT
>JAVYOH010000077.1:0-6011 GCA_038734615.1 Saccharolobus sp.
CCTTAACTCATTCTCATTTATTTCCACGTGGGTGATATTATCTTTCAGTTCTTCTGGTTTTGGTAATGGTTTTGGGAATATTCTAGACCATTCAACACCTATCCTAGCTATATTTAATCCAATTTTTCCAGCATTCTCATGAAAAACCTTATAATTACTCCAATATGCTGGACCATTTTCTGGAAAATCACCACTAACCAAACCAGATGCTATGTTTTCTTTATCATGAACCCAAACGTACCAATCAGAATTAGGATCTTCAGATCCCGGTATTCCCATTTCTGATTGAAAACCAGCTTGAGACCAACCAAACTTGAAAGATTTAGGAAAAGTATACATGATTGTATATATTATAGCAACATATTAAAGCTTATTATTTTAAACTATGTAGAGATTTTTCTTCAGAAAGTCTGTCTTTTTAAGAAAAACTTTTGTATTATAGTTTTCGCAAGATTTGCATTAGACTGACAATTATGTGCTTATATGTGATGATAAGTTCATTGGTTAAGCTCTTCTAATACTTTGTGTCTAGGTCTACCCTCAATTATTTTCTTACCGTACTCTACAGTATTTTTATAAGCATTGCTACTAATGAACTTCTTAAATGATTCTAAATCTCTCCAGACGCTATAAAGTAAATATTCAGAGGGATCGTCAACACTCCTATATAGTTTAGCTTCAATGAATCCATCGAAGTTCTTCAAATAGTCTAAAACTTCCTTAAATTTACTTTCAAACTCCGTCTCAAAACCTTTTTTGATTTTATAATAAAAACCAACATTAATCATTGTTCATTCCTCATTAGGCTTTTTATAAACTGCGTAATGATATAAGGAAATAGCTTCTCCTAACATTATGAACACTAGTCCTAAGTCAATTCCAAACATATTTGAAGCATAACCAGTAGGTGGAATAGTCCAAAGTTGTGCGACTATTACTACAGACATTATAAATAGTATGGATATAAGAATTTCCGCTAATTTTTTCTTAGTCTCCATTGGTAATTTGCTGGCTCTTTTAACTTCTGGTACTTGAGTAGCATTTTCATTGCTAGAATTTATAATAATCTTATATATGCTTCTGGATCCTGCTAAGAATAATGAGCCTAGAAATATTGTAATGGAAGCGGTAAATAAGCTTGGAAACTCTATAACCTCTACTACACTACCAGCAAACAGCATTGCCACTATTACAAAGAGAATTGGTGTTATTGGAGACATAGCTTTTTTAACATTATTTTTTGGCTCTTTAATGAATGCTAGTCCTAAGGCAACTATAATTGCTGGAGGTAAGTAAGCTGTTATTTGTTGAGCAATACTTACTTCAACTCCCGGGGCTATATCTCCCCACATAGTGGTTTGTATTAGGTAAGTTATCATTAATATTCCTATTCCAGTAAATATTTTTCTCCTTAGTGGATGTAATTCATCGCTTCTGTCTAAGAACGGTACTATTATTAAATATATTAAAGGTATTATGACGCCTATTAGTAAGAATATCAAAACATCACTAGTGAAGTCAGCTATTTTATAGAGGAATAGGAAGAACCATGGTGGGTAAGTAGTTATGTGAGCTGCTGCTGGACTATTAGGTGGTGGTGCTGGTTTTGGATTTAGGAATGGATTTAGAAATTGAGGTAAGTTATTAACATATGCTAGAACGTTTGGTATTAGTAAAATGAACCCCCATGTGAGGAAGACTAAGGACATCATGTATACGAAATTTCTAGGCCACCATGGATTGAATTTACTCCATTCTTCTTTAGTATAGACAGCAGGAGCTTTTGGTTTAGCTTTCCTTGATGGCTTCATTCCATATGATTCAGCTAGAAAGAAGTGGAAGATGAATAATAGGCCTATTAATGCTACGAGAATTATGTGAAGTGCTAAAACTCTAGTGTAATCTCCAGTATCATAATTTCCAAAAATTATTGGAATTAATGCGGAAAGCCCGGGAATTGCTGAAATTATTCCAGCACCTACATCAACTGCACTAACGGCTAAAGCATCACCTATAAGACTATAACCTAAGAATGATGCACCTAAGGTTAAAACTAACATTAAAACTCCAATAATCCATAATAATTCTCTAGGCTTCTTATAGGCTCCACTAAAATAATTTTTAAACATGTGAATATATGCCAATATTATCATAGCATATGCTCCATAGAGATGACTATATAAAACAACTGAACCGTACGGAACGTTATTGATAATGAATTCTGTAGAAGCGTAACCTTGAGAGGGATTATAGTAAAGCAATAATATTAGCCCGGAGATGACAGTGTAAAAGAACGCTGCAGCAACTAATGCTCCAAGCCAATAGTCTACATGATACATATAATCTGGAGTTCTGAAAAACGGTAACTCATCTAATTTTAGTCTTTCTGAAAACCATTTAGATATGTTAGGCATGATCACTCACCACTAAATGGGTTAGTACTAGCCTGAACTTCTGTCTTATCACCTACCATACTCCCAAATTGAGAAGTGTCTAAGTCAGCCTTAGGATCTTGTGAAGGTGTCCCATCAGAACCTTCTGGATAAGTAGCTACTCCTATTGCTCCTAAAGCATAAAGATAGTCAGTGGAACTATCCCATTCTAAGATTACTGCAGGCAAAGGTCTTACAGTTGGTCCAGTTAGTACAGCAGCGCCATGGTAAGGATCGTAAGTAGAACCATGACAATCACAATGAAATATTGCAGGAATATTAGCCTTTTTAGCAGATAATAACGCTGCTGCAGTTAAAGTATCTGGTTCTGGGGCAGTCAATTGTGCTGATGTAACGTAGTTTGGTGGATAGAAGTGAATATAGGGAGGCGTACAGCCTAAGTGCTGGCAAATTGCTGAATAAGCCACAATTGATTTATTAGGTCCTACACCGCCCGGGAATTTGTAAGTTTTACCAGTTTGAGGAACTAAAACATCAGTGGGAGGAATTTGTACCGGATTATTATTCTCGTCCCCTAAATTTAATAAAAAGTTAGGCTCTCCAGTTAATGGATATTCAAAAATAGTTATTATTGGACTGTTAACTGGAATACTAGATGCTTTAATCGGATTACCGGAAGTATCGACTAATAATGATTTTGGAAAAGCTGAAGCTTGTGTTATTGGAGGAACTAAAACTCTTAAGCCCGGAATTACTCCAACTACTGTAGCAGCAGCTATACCAATTACTAGTCCTTTTAGAAACTTTCTTCTTCCTTCATCAACTCCTCCCACATTTTTATTTACGTAATTAAAGAAATAATCCTCTCCTTTTTCTACTAATTGAATACTATTAAATTTAGTTTTTGGATTTCTCATCGTCTTAAGGAGTTTCTGAATAAAATATAGATCTGACCTGTTTAATCTTACCTCTTTATCATTGATCTTAAACTTTATTGGCATTTAACTATCACAAAAATAAGATTATTTAAACTGTTTATTAAATCTTTGACGTTGGACTAATGTTCTAATAAGTTCTAATATATGTTTTTCTTCCGTACTCCAGTTCATGAGTACAATTCCGAATAATGGTTCTACCATATATATAAGTAGGCCATAACCGCTAATCCCTTTAAATACACTACTTATTATAATAAAATAACCTAAAGCTGAGATCGCATTTCTCTTAATAGCCAATGCTACAATGAAAAACATTGCAAGACTAAGAATAAGGAGAAACGGTTGAAGATAATATGGGCTTGAAAATACTATTCCGAAGGCTGATGGTATAACCATATTCATTATGATTTCCATGAACCTATTATTTGATACTATAAAGTAAAGAGGTAAGAAGATAAATAATGCTGGTATAGATAATAAAAATGATACGATCGCCTTCTTTACCTCATTAGCTCTCCATGAAATTGTGTATAAGCCAAAACTAATAACTGAAAGTGCAGTTAATAACAAATAATCAGTTAGAATTTCTATATGAATTATATCTATATAAAGTGAAGTAATGGTTACGAAGAGAACTAGAAATAGCGTTGGTAAATTCAGCAAATTAACCAGACTGCTTTTTACTTGACTTTCAATCGCTGCACTTATTCCAAAAATTGCTAAAATTACTTCTAAAGAATACCATAGTGGTGATAGAGAATAATTACTTTTTAATGCTGAAATAGCTGTAGCTATTAATAAGAGAGTTGCTAATGGTATAAGTGCCTTTATTTTTCTTTGAAGTAGTGAGAAAAGTATTATTGAAATAAAAATTATATAAAGACTAAAATTACCTAACTCCAAGATAATAGATAAGCCTGGTACATATATGGGAAGATAAGAAATAGGGAAGATAAATTCAAAAACAAATTGCAAAATTGAACCTATAGATAAAAAAATTAAGATTAACTTTAACAATTGCGAGTTATTCATCTTCTGAACACCACATAAAGTGCAATTAGTGCAATTAGAGCAATTATTATACCGGCTATTGTTACATATAATGTTATATTACTAATAGATGTAGTAGAGGTTGGAGTTGTCGTGGAGTTACTTATAGTTGTAGTAGAAGTACTTATAGATGTAGAAGTGGTAGTAGTTGGAGGGCCTTGTGTGGATAAGGTGAGTTGCAAGAATGTTGGAGTTATACTTTTATCAAATAGGGTTTCTCCCATTTTACCTTGCCATACTGCAAACGCTACATAATATGTCTTGCCTACAGTAATATTTGGTTCATATTTAGCTAAATCTTGAGGTACGCTAAGAGATCTGACAAATTCAACAGTCCAATATCCATTAGACCATGTAGCACCTGTTTTTACATAAAATAAAGAGCCATTTAATCCAGAAGATGAAACTGGAGTATACCATATTCCAGCAGTATCTACTTCGTACATATCAGTATTATTAGTATATAATGGTACTGCAAAACCTAAATTACCTAAAGTGTAATTTAATCCAGTTAATGATTCATTATTCCATATATTTGCGGCAAATGCAGGATCATAGGTCTTATTATTCCATGTAGCTCCAGAAACCCACATCCAAATATTAGCAGCTCCACCCTGCTGCGCTAATGATCCTCCAGCATATTTAAATTCATATCCATCATAAACCTGCCCTGGAGATTTACCACCTATATTCATGCCATCCTTTGTTGGCGGTATAACACTTCCCATATACCACATTATTGCAGCCCTATCTGGATAGTACCAAGTTGAATTCACGTAGTAGCCATAGAACATTCCATCATTGTAAAGTAAGTCTTCCATTGGTCTAGGAGAATGCCATAGGATTATAGTACCATTACTTAGTACTGTTATTTGTGTACCATTAGGTGTTGGCAGAAGTATTCCGGAATAGTTTAGGATTAGTCTACCCTGAATAGTTTTACCATTTACAATTGCAATATAGTTTGTATAGCTTTTATTAACCGTATAAGTAGTTCCCGGAGTTAACATTATTAATCTGAATAATCCAGGACCTTGAGCATTAGGATAAATTCCAGCTGCAGCAGCTGACCACGCATTAAATGCCGGATTTGGAGCATACCATCTCATTAGAATAATTATATCGCTACCATTCCATACGGCTTTAACTAAAACATAATGTGTTAAGCCTGAAGTCGGAGCTTGTGGAATGTTTGCAGTTAATGAAATATTATTCCATGGAACATTTGCCCAAAAGGATTCTGTACCCGGGTTGGCTAAATTAGCAGAACCTACTACTTTATACGCAATTATTTGTGGAGTAGTTTGAGCCATTGGAATTCCGGAAAAAGCCATTGCTATTGATACTGCAAGTATACTTGAAACTAGAATTATTACTACGTTTTTATCTTTTTTAATAGATTTCAACATTAATTCTTATTTCCTCATAGCCTTAAATAAACTTTATACGTTGGACTTATTTTATAGGTAACATTAGCAGTCCAAATCATAAGTATATATTATATTTAAGAAAAACTTTTTATTATATGATGAATAAAAATGGAATATGTGTTATTTTATTGTATCCAAGATTGACAGACCTATCATTGAAAAAGGGATTATTCTAATTAGAAAAAATGTCTTTGATAAAT
>JAVYOH010000078.1:0-5891 GCA_038734615.1 Saccharolobus sp.
GGTAATATTCTATCATCAATCTCTATATAACCATGGATTGGGTCTCTTATAATCTTCATTATAGATATTTTTCAATAAATAGCTTTTATCTTCATCGATAAAATGTGTCTGATATTACTCCTTAAGTATAAATAGTTGTGTTAAGATCTTCTTTATCCCATTTCTAAGATGTCTATCTAGGGTGACTTTAGTGACTCCGAATAAACTAGCTAATTCTTCCAATTTAATCTTTTTAGGATATTCGAAGAAGCCTAGTTTTACAGCAGTATAAAGCATTTGCCTTTCGGTAGGAGTTAGAGAGTTAAGTAGAATTAATTCCTTTTTCATATCATCTAGTTTTGCTCTATCAACACTTATATCTTCTACCTTAGTATTGACTTGTTTTAACTCCTCTATGAAATTAGATAAAATTTCTTCTTTGTCTCCAAAGAAATATGTGTTCCAATCTTCTATTCCATTACTTATTGTTAGTCGAGTTATTAATACATTATTTTTCAACATAATACTCGTTACGGAATTACTAAAATGCTTAAAATAATATAATAATGCACTTTTACTTGCCTTTTGCCTATCTACGTTAACCACTTTTATATTTTCTTTATGTCTTCTATTAATTGAGTATATGAAATCCGTTAACTCGCTTTTATTATCAGAATACAACTCCGCGATTTCAAATACCGAATTCTTAGCTACTAAAGGGAAAAGATATTTTATCTCTGCAGTTACTTTGAAATCTGTAGTCATATAAGTCCAACAAGAATCATGCTTAAGCTTCAAATTCAGCTTATAAACGCGCATCAATACAATATCTCATAACTACCTTATATACTCATATTAAATTATTAGTATAATAAAAAAATAGGAAAGAGATTAATTTCGCTTATTGATCGGATTTATTACTATGACCTCCTCCCCGCCCTAAAGTGCGAGGCTTTCATCAGGTTATGTAAACTTTTCTATATTCTTTAAGATAACTTCCTTTGTAAACATAAAGATATTACCAGCCTTCATAAACTGTTTTTTCTCTAGTGTAGAACTCTAAGGCCTCTTCTCCCATTTCTTTCCAAGTAGTAGCTCCAGAGCTCTTAAATCCACCAAACGGAGCTTGTAACTCTAGCCCAATGGTAGGCTTATTTACTTTTATCACGCCTGCTTCTACTCTATTTATAAACTCATTTATAGCTTTTATATCATTTGCAACTATCCCCGCTGTGTGACCATAATCTACTGAATTGACTAATCTTATAGCTTCGTCTAAATCTTTGGCTTCCGTAATACTCAATATAGGTCCAAATATTTCTTCTTTAAATAATCTCATTTCTGGCATAACATTTTCAAAAATTGTTGGTTCTAAGAAATATCCTTTACCGCCTAATGGGTTACCACCATAAATTAATTTAGCTCCAGCATTTTTCCCATACTCGATATATCCTAAATCTTTTTTGTATTGTGACTCGTCAACTACTGGTCCCATATCTACATCATCAGTCCCTGGACCTACTTTCCATCTCTTAACTCTTTCCAATAATTTTTGTTTAAATTGGCTATATACTTCCTTATGCACAATTAATCTACTAGTTGCAGTACAAGACTGCCCAGTTAAGCTAAATCCTCCTCTTACTGCTAACTCAGCAGCTAAGCTCAGATCTGCACTTTTGTCCACATAAAGAGCGTTTTTACCACCTAATTCTAGTTGTATTCTAGTCATTCTCCTCTTAGAACCAACTAGTCTATAAATCCTTTGCCCAACTTCAGTAGATCCAGTAAACGAAACTGCTGCAATATTATCATTTGATACTATTGTATCTCCAACTTCACTTCCCTTTCCTACTACTAATCCTACTACTCCTTCTGGTAAGCCTGCTCGGGTTAGAACATCTAATAATTTAGCTACTATTAATGGTGTTTTAGTGGCAGGCTTAATTATAGCTGTATTCCCAGCTGCTAATGCTGGAGCTAACTTCCAAACCGGTATTGATAATGGGAAATTCCAAGGTGTTATTAACGCAACAACACCTAATGGTTCTTTAATTGTAAATATTCTAGTATTTGGATCAGATGATGGTAAAGTTTTTCCGCTTATTTTAAACGCTAATGCACCATAAAACTTTAGTAAATTATAGCTCCTCATTACTTCAAACATACTATCCTTTAATGTTTTTCCTTCCTCTAATGTCATTAGTAATGCAAACTCTTGTGCTTCTTGTTCCATCAATTCTCCTGCTTTAAGTAGAATCGAACCCCGTTTTGGTGCAGGTAATTTGGACCACTCATCAAATTTACTTAAGGCTTTATTAATAGCCTCCTTAGTATCATCTTTCGTGAATAGCCTAATCTTAGCTAGTATGTGATCTTTATCAGCTGGGTTAATATCTACATACTCCTCTCCACTACCTCTAATCCATTTGTCTGCTAATTCTTGATAAGATTTCATAATATACAGTCCTTATACGCATTTTTATTTTGATATGCTAACATGTTTACTATTATGTTTATTAAATAACATACGTAAATTGTCATGATGAAAATATTTAGAGTAATAAGAAAGGGGTATTACATATCTTATGCAATAATAAATAATCAGATAATAAGGCTTGATGAGGACCCGATAAAGGCTTTAATAAGGTATTCTGAAACTAAGGAGGTATTAGGAGATAAAATAGCTAATCTTGATTACGAAACATTATTAAATAAATTTCAAATTAATGATATTAAGATAACTAAACCACTTGATCCATTAGAAGTTTGGGGATCTGGAATCTCATATGAAATGGCCAGAGAAAGGTATTCAGAAGAGAATGTAGCTAGAATAATGGGTAAGACGATATATGAAGTAGTTTACGATGCAGTAAGACCAGAAATATTCTTTAAAGCTACTTCTAACAGATGTGTTGGTCACGGTGAAGCCATAATAATAAGGAGAGACTCAGAATGGACCTTGCCTGAACCAGAATTAGCAGTAGTAATTGATTCGAATGGAAAAATCTTAGGTTATACTATAATGGACGATGTATCAGCAAGAGATCTTGAAGCTCAGAATCCATTATATTTACCTCAGTCTAAAATATATTATGGATGTTGCGCATTTGGTCCATTCATAGTTACGCCAGATGAAGTTGGAAATCCGTATAATTTAGATATTGTTTTAAAAATTTTCAGAAATAATAAGATATTTTATGAAGGTAGTGTAAATACAACTAAGATGAGGAGAAAGATAGAAGAGCAAATAGAGTATCTCTTAAGAGACAATCCAGTTCCAGATGGTACTATATTAACTACTGGTACTGGAATAGTACCGGGAAGGGATAAGGGTCTTAAAGATGGAGATGTAGTAGAAATAAGTATATCTAAATTAGGAACGCTTATTACACCCGTTAGTAAAGCTAATAAATAAAAAAATTACTTAAAAAATCTTAATCAAGCTTTAACTTTTTATTTCTTCTATATCTTCTAACTTATATGTTCTAGCATCATAGCCTATTATTAAACCTAATATACCGGTCAAAATACCATAGCCAGCAAGACCTAATGTTAGTGTTACTGGATTATAAGTCACGCCAGAAAGACCTATTACTAAGCCTATGACTGCAGCTAGCTTAACCCAAAAATATCCCCAACCCGCAGCAGTTCCCCTTTCCTTTGTTCCAAAAAATGCATTTATAGACGTCATTCCTTGGCTGGCAGGGCCAATCACATGGAAGAAATAGAATAGGAATGAAAATATAACAAAGAAGGATAGTGGTAAATGCAATATATAAGTGAGCGCTATTAAACCAACTGAAGCACCTTCTCCAATCGCTCCAATAACATATTGTGATTTAGTCCCTATCCGTGGAGTTAATAAAGCAGTTAGATAACCCCCTATAACTCCACCAAGATATAAAATTGCTGAAGCTTCTAAAGTTGCTAATGGACCTACTAGTTTTAAGCTTAATAGAATATAAGGCATATAGAATCCAAAGGTGTAAAAGATAAAGCTTTGTTCGAAATTTCCATTAAACGAGTATATTAATTCTCTCCATTTACTTTTTCTAAATATGCTAAATGCACTCTTAAACCCTCTTGCTACTTCTCTAAACTGAGTATCTACATCTGGAACATCTGGCAGATCTATCCCATATGTTTGCTTAAGTATTCTTTTAGCGGTAGCTAATTTCCCTTGATATGCTAGCCATAATACTGATTCTGGTATTCTAGATCTTAAGAGTAATATTATTAACGCTAATGGTCCTCCAATTATCATTATTACTCGCCAAAGTATTGGAGTAGTTAGTGAGTGTGAAATGAAGTAGAATGGTGTTAATATAAGGCCTATTGTAACCAAATACATAATATACCATTGTATTTGCCATAAATTAGACCAGAATAGTCTTTGATTTTTCTCTAAGTATTCGAATATGTAAGCGAAACCAGTAGCAGTATCAGCACCTAATGCGAAACCTAATAATCCCCTGAATATTGTTAATTCATAAATATTAGTTGATAAGCCCCCTAATATAGCCATAATCGTAAATAATATCATATTTAGAATGAACATATTCCTTCTGCCTATTCTATCATTTAGCCAGCCTCCAGCTACTGCACCGATGACTGCACCTAATTGTATAGAGCCTATTGCAAGGGAAATTAGAACATTTGGAACATCAGAAAATGTATTTTTTAGAGAGGTAACTGCAAAAGTAATGCCAGCAAAATCGTAAGCGTCTAACCATAAGCTAGCTAACGCTAATATGATTATATATTTAGCAGTTATATTTTTAGTACTTAATACTGTATTATAGATTTTTTCTATACCTTTTTCTATCTCTTCCTTACTATATTCTGTCATTAAGATTATGATCATTACTTTTAATATTTAAACATATATCTTAACTTGTTAAGTTATTTCCTTACTTGTTATCTATTTAAACTGAACGTCTAACCATTAAGGACAAGGTGAGATCAATAAGCTGATTTGTCATCTTATTATAATTCATTTTAGATTTAAAAATATGTATATAGATATAAAAATTAGATATCATTAATAGAATCTTGAAGATATGTATAATTAGATCTTATTTTTTAATATTGTGCTTAAATACGCATTGAATAATAATATATTTATATTTGAAGTAAACTTTATTAACTAGATTTTTGAATTTTAATTCGGGTTCCTTATGGGAGGGAGGGCGGTAACTAGAAGTGAAGTGATTAAAGTAGCAGCAGGTACTTCAATAGGTACTACAATAGAATGGTATGATTTCTTCCTTTACGGTTATGCTGCTGCCTTAATATTCCCTAAACTCTTTTTCCCACCCTTCGAATCGCCAATAACTGCCTTGCTAATTTCATTATCTACTTATGCTGTTGGATTTGTAGCTAGACCAATAGGTGCTATGATTTTTGGTCATATAGGTGATAAGGTGGGTAGGAGGTCTGGTCTTCTCTGGGATTTGGTATTAATGGGTTTAGGTACTGGTATAATAGGTCTTTTACCATCATATGCGGTGTTGGGTTTTGCATCATTGGGAATAGCTACTGCTTGTAGAGTTTTACAAGGGATAGGTGTTGGGGGTGAGTGGGGAGGTGCTACGACATGGTTAACTGAATACGCTGCTAATTCTAAGTGGAGAGCATTTTGGGGCAGTTGGGTGCAGCAGGGTGTCCCAATAGGTTTATTGTGGGCATCCGGAACATTAGGCTTATTTAGTTCATTCCCAGATACTTCTCCTTTAGCATTCTTTAACTATGGTTGGAGGATAGCGTTTTGGATTGGTGGTATTGCTGCAATTATAGGTATAATAATTAGGTTAGCCTTATTGGAGAGTCCCTTATTTAAAAGTATATTAGAGAAGAGAGATATATCTAAAATACCGTCAATAGAGGTTTGGAGGAAGTATTGGAAGACAATT
>JAVYOH010000079.1:0-5881 GCA_038734615.1 Saccharolobus sp.
AGTATGCCATAGATTGTGGGCCTGAATAATAAACGAAACCTATAGGGGAATCGAACCAATAATCGCCATGATACGCTTCCCAGCCTTCATATGGGTCTACTGGTGAATAAGCGTTAGCATAATATGGGTGAGAATATGATATTGGCAACCAAGGTATGTCTGGAACTGAAATATAATATAATACACCATTCTTAGCCTTTAAGAGTTGGGTGTAATTTGTATAAAGTCCATTTCATTATTATAAGATATTATTAAGAAGATATTAATTTTTTATAAGATAGAGAGAGGAAATTTAAGTATATGTTTTAGTTAATAAAACAGAGAATAGATAATTTGTTACAGTATAACGTCTTATACGCGTATGCTCGCTATCTTGAAGATTTTTATTTTTTAAAAAGAAGTTAGAAATGGCAGTAACATGAGAATGGTGTGATAAAGTGATTGAATGCCCATTTTGTGGTTTTGAAAGTGATATTACTACTTTTAAACAATTGAGGAAACCATGGAAGTTCAGCATTTATACTGTTAGAAGATTAGAATGTCCAGCATGTAAAGGAGTTTTCAACTACTATGAAGGCACATCAGGCAGCAATAAGCAAACTTCATTTACTATACCCAAGAAGAAAGGCAAGTAATTATGAGTTTTTATTTCCACCATAATTTTTGTTTTCATCTTCGTTTAACGCTCTCTACCTAAGATAGTTGTCTGCTCTTTAAAGCATGATTCAAGAATTTATGAAATGAGATGGAAAATCAGCTTAAAAGTTAATAAAATCTATTGAAAATTTGTTAGTTTCATTTAATGAATTAGATAAGAGATTAAATGCGTTAAATGTGAATCCAGATTTAGAGAACGGATTCTCTAGAAGAATTTGTATTAGAATTGGAAGAGAATCTAGAGGAAAACCTGTGAGAATAAAATAATTTATCTTTTGATTTTGGTTCTCAATTTTTTTAGCTATTAAACTCATATATTGAGTCCCAAAACTCTTTCTCGTAAGTTTGAATTGCGCATCCAATTGTCTTTAATCTGTTAAAATCTTCATTTTCAACCAATTTCGCTATTCTATCTTCAAGCTCAGCATAAAATGCTTTAAATACATCAAAGAACCCGGTCTCTTTTATTCCATAATGCTTCTTTAATGAGTCCCCAAATTTAGTAGCTACATAACCGTATATTGGTAAATTGACTATACCAGCAAATAGGAATTCAGAAGGTTTAGCATAATTAGCTAACCAGGCTAAATAGTGAGTATAGGTAATAGCCTTAGGTGATATTTTGTACGTTAATGGATCCTTAACCTCTATTCTTAACTCTCTCATTAGCTTAATTAGTTCTTTTAAAGCGTTATAATCTCCATCAACTAAAGCCTTGAATATATCTAACTCTTCCATGTTTGAACTTCTTGACAGGCCAATTGAAAGAGATCT
This sequence comes from Saccharolobus sp., assembly GCA_038734615.1. GTDB lineage: Archaea > Thermoproteota > Thermoprotei_A > Sulfolobales > Sulfolobaceae > Saccharolobus. Next base: position 1,432 of record JAVYOH010000079.1, read on the forward strand.
CAAATCATGATTCACAATATACCATTGATTTATCACGAAAGCTTCTATCACACTCCTTTTTAACTCTCCTCCTTCTGCACTTTTTAATATAGGATGATTAATTATTTCTAAATTAAGTCTTTCTAATTCCTTTCTTACATCTTGTAGTTTCATGAGTATAATTATATATATTGTTATTTATAAGCTAGCTTATAAGTTAATTATAGATAATAAAAAATACTTTTCATTATATCATTTATCTATCTTTTTCTAACAAAATATAGTATTATTCCAACAATTAATACGATTATCCCTACTATTCCCAAAAAGAAGCCAAAGCCAGTATAAATTGCAACATTTATTAATGATGATGCAACCTCATAACTTTCAACATATTTTATGGTAATTGGTTGACTGAAATTATTTATCATAAATGCTTCATATTTTTGGTTAAGTAGTGCTACTACAAAATTGTCTTCAGAAGCTTGTGTAACTGACTTATTAGTTCCGTTTACATTTTGTATTACACTTATGGGCTTTCCTAAGCTAGTATTGTAAATTAATAGAGTAAACTTAGATGGAACACCTAAACTTATTGAAGCATGCGGATTTATTGTCAAAGGCTGTGTGTTTTCTAGATTAGAAATAAGCTTTTCAATGCTAGAGCTTGCCATATACCCGCCCAAGAAGAATAACGCTATACCTATTACAAGTATTATTGCCCCAACTATTAACAATGTCTTACCTATAGCCATTATTTTATAAAGCATTATAAGACTATTAAACTTTTTCAAAACAGAAACGATTGCTAAGTTATACATTATGTTTGTTAAAAAAAGATTATCTAGAGATTATATTACATCTAATGGATTGGTTGATACCAACTCTAGATTCTTTATCACATAAGCTGTTACACTTAACTCTCTTAACCCCTTCAATTCTTTATGTACTTCAAAAACTGCTACAGAAGGTTCTCCTAACTGATACAAGCTTCCAGGATTTATTGCAATTGTATTACCTATTTTTTCAATCCCAGCGCTTTCATGTACATGACCATGTAAAGACACAAAAGGTTGGAATTCATTGATCAAATCGAGAACTGCCTTAGAGCCAATATGGGATTTCCTAAATCCACTCCTTATAACGTCTATCTTAGTATTTAGAGGTGGCATATGGAAATTGCATATTAAACTCTCTCTTTCAGCGTCTTTAAGAAGTGATTTACCTTTAATATAAAGCTCTGAATCAGAAATCTCCCTATAATTGTTACCTATTGGCGACGCAAAACCTAAAGACGCTATTTGAACCTCTCCTAAATTTACAACATTCTCATTTATTACATTTGCATTAAGTTTTTTTAAAATATAATCTAATTGTGGAATATCCCCATGAGCTGGACTCCAAAAGATCTTATCTAAGCCAAAGTTCTCTTCCGCTATCTTAACCCATTTTGAAAATTGCTCAGTTATAATTTCACTCAAAGCTTTCTCTAATGCATTTTTATCTTTCTTTAAATTTTCTATTACTTCTCTACTATTAATTATAAGATATTTTCCAGACTTTAAAGAATCTTCAATTAAATTTTTCAAATTTACCTTTTTACCATTTACAAAATACGTTCCGCTTACTTCTTCAACAAATATTATATCTTTTGAAGTCAAACCTCCACTTAAAATTAGATACCCTACATTTCGTGATTTGGCTATATTTAAAATCCTTTTAAACGCGTATTCAGATCCATGTATGTCTGTAGCGAATCCAAGTTTAAATTTAAATGCCATTATATAAAATGGTAAATCTAAAAACTAAAAAATTACTCTCATATTTATTTATCTTTTTCCTTTTTTTGATTTTCTAAAACCTCAAGAAGATATACCCAAGCTAGAAAGCATGGATCTACTTGACTTTTCTTTTGCTCACTCATATTTTAAATCCTCCTTAGGAAATTTTTAACCCTTTCCCAAGCATCCTCTGCTGCTTGTTTATTATAAGAAGGCCCTTTATCATTGAAAAATGCATGATAAGCATTAGGGTATATTTTAAGCTCTAGATCTTTCTTATATCGTATAACAGCTGATATTAATTCCGGTAAGCCTGAAACTATTGGAGGGTCTTCCCCAGCATATAAGCCTAGAATTGGACCTTTAATCTTCTGTATAGCATCTAATGGTTGGGGATTTCTCCCGTAAAATACTATAGTTCCATCCAATGGTACTTCAGTTGCTAATTGAAAAGCCAATCCTCCACCCATACAAAAGCCCATGCTAACTATTTTCTTCACACCTTGAGAATTTAGATAATCATAAGCCTTAATTAGATCCTTAATCATTTGCTCTTCTAATTTAGACCTTCCAGTAACCAATAATTCTACTACCTTTTTACCGTTCTCATCCAAAGAGCTTATTATTTGATTATACACGCTTGGATCGTTTCTCTTCTCTGCAGGTATACTCCAAACTTTATACATTACCCTCTGAATATTTTCTTGGTTTAGTACATTTTCATGTCTAGTGTATAGTTGAGGAGCGAAGCCCATATAGCCCTCATTAGCCAGCCTCCTTGCAATGTCCTTAATGTTATCATTAAGTCCCCATATTTCGTGAACTACTATAACAGATAATTTAGCATTTTCTGGAGATGCTAAGAATGCTCTTATTTTAGCATCATATGAATCATAAAATATTTCCTTTTCTACTGGCATAGTCATATATGATAGTAAACGAATTAAAAATTAACTATCTAAACTCACATGTTATGAAAAAATGTTTAAAAAAAGTAAATTAACTTAAACCAGAATATAATAACAAATCATACACCATAGCATAGGCATTATACGTTCCTGGTCCAGTGACGTAGTTCCAACCATAATGTGCTGGTAATGGATTATTCCCACTAGTTACTGGTATCCATGCTTCCATTCCATCAAAAATTCCTAAAGGCCATTGTATGATATGTGATATAATGCAAAATTAAGCGAGCCTAGTCTACTACTAGCTAAAGCTACCATTGCAGCAGTCATAGGTGCAGCACCACTAGTACCATACCATAAGAACAATTGTCCTTGAAATACTAGAGGTAATCCAAAACCAAACTCTGGTATATCATATCCTCCAGCAGATACAAAGGCTATATCTGGATAAGTTCTTACGGTAGGTGGTGTAAATGGTATTAAAGATGTGATTTCGTAGGACTGAGCTGGGAAGACTACACTATTACCGCCAGTACTATAATCCCAGCCACTTATTGAAACTATACTTCCATTGGAAGACGCGTTAATGAAGATCCCACCTACTGAAGTCACATAAGGATCTGATTCGGGATACCAAATAGTATTATAAACACCTATATGGAAATTGGGAGGCGGATGATCACTCTCAAATCCCCAATCACCAGAAGCCGCTAAAACTGAAATCCCTTCAGCAGCGGCTTGTAACATCATATTATGGATCATGTACAGCATTGCAGGATAATATGCTGCCAAGAAGGACTCTGGTAATGTAACTGATATTGAAATTACATTAGGATCTAGATAATTTACCATATAATAGTACTCGTACCAGTAGTTAAGTGAATTGCCAACTAAAGCTTGTCCTCCCACGTACCCATCACTAAATACTATACTGACATTTGCACCCGGAGCGAAAGCTCCAGACCATTCAGCATCTAACTCGTTTTCACCAGACTGACCTCCAGATGTCACGTTTCCAAACGTTATAACGTTTAAGTATCCAGTTCTTGGAATATTATACAACTTCCAAAAAGTATAGATATCAGATACATTAACATAACACTCTGGAACACCTTCAATTGCAATATCACTTCCATGACCATTATAACCATAAGAATACGCCTCAGTGAAGTTGAAATATTGTTCTATAGTAATAGGCGATATTATAACTTTTGATACTAGACTAGAACCTTGAGCCTTGATAGCATTTAGATGCCAAGTTTGCTTTATCGCATTTATTACTTTAGGGTCAATACTATCTATTCCTACAATACCTAGAACGTGTTTACCGACAGAATAGGGTAATGAAGCAGTTACGTTGTTAGAATAGTAATAGAAGGGCCCGATATTGCTTATTCCTAATTTGCCGAACCAGTATAGGTTTTTGAATGGATAATAATATACATTTATATAAGTGTTGAAAGCCTTTTCTATTTGCACAACAGTACCATAAAATACTAGGGCTAAACCATATTGGCCTAAAAACTGGAGATTATAGGATTTTAAATACTCTATAAGTGAATTAATGTAAGATTGAGAGGGATAGTAGTACTCTCTAAACTGTATTGGTGTTAACCAGTGATGGAAATAAAGAGGATTAGAGTAAATTTCATTTAAATATGTTTGAAGCGATGTAAAGTTAGTAAGATTGAGAAGTACGGCTATGTAAAGTGATTGTGAGGAATTAAGAGGTTGAACGAATTGTGATCCAGGGACTATTGAATATTGAGGGGATGTAGTGTA
>JAVYOH010000080.1:0-5673 GCA_038734615.1 Saccharolobus sp.
TTTTTCAGTTTATACTATGGCCCAATTCATATTTTCCCCTATATGGGGAAGATTATCAGATAGAGAAGGAAGGAAGAATTTTAGGCTTAACTGGAGAATTTATCTCTTATTTAATTTACGCTTTTGCTACTTCATTATGGTTACTTTTTCTGGCTAGAATAATATCTGGGGCCCTTACTGCGAATTATCCTTTACTTCAAGCTTACGTAGCAGATAATGTTAGTGAAGTGGAGAGAGGGAAAGCCTATGGTATATTGAGTGCAGCATTAGGCTCTGGATTTGTAGGGGTCCAGCATTAGGTGGTTTGCTATCATCATAGATTCCCTATTCTCATTAACGCCTTTTTGGTCTTGTTTAATTTAATCCTAGTCAGTGTATTAATGAAGGAAGATAAAATTACGAAGAGAGCTACTGAGATAAAAGGCAACCTGCTGGTCAATTTCTCCATACCATATGGTGCACTAGCTTTACTATATTTAGCATTCGTAATTTTTCAAAGTACTTTAGCATTATACGCTCAGAGGTACTATGACTGGGGTGCTATTCAAGTAGGGATAGCGTTGGCGATTATAGGATTAGAGAGTGCTATTTTACAAATAGTTGTAGTACCTCGATTAATAAATAAAATAAGTGCTAAAAATACCATTATTCTTGGCGGAATTTCTATGGGAATTGGATTTGTTATGCTTTATTTAAAGTTTATTATATGGGTTTCCATTCTTATTATAGGCTTAGGTTCGTCAATGTTTCTAACTTCTGGATCTCTGCTAATCTCAATACTTGTAGGAGAATCGAGGAAAGGAGAGGGTTTAGGACTATTGCAGTCATTAAATTCATTGATGGGCGTAATTGGACCCATAGTAGGTGGTTCAGTTTTTCAATTATACGATGCTAGTCAACCATATCTGCTAGCGTCAATAGTATGTTTAATTGGATCATTATTATTAATGATAAAAAATGTAAAGTAATGTTAAATTAAACCAGCAAATTAGGTCGCTTAAGTAAAATCAAAGATTGTCTTGTATGTTTTTCTCTTTTCAAAGATCCAATCTTCACTCTCCTCATGACACTCAAGATTATACCTCTTACACTTATTTAGTATACTCTCCCTTACCTTACTCCACCACTTACTATCACCTTCATCATATTTTAGCCCCTTATACTTTCTAAACCTATCAAATATTATCCTAATCCTCAAGTTAGAAACTTCATCTATAATCTCCTCAACATCATCATTAACGCCCTTAATTATAGGCCCTAAAAATAGCCAACTCTCTACTACTTCGCTAATCCTCTCTAAAGCCTTTATTCTAGCCTTTGGTGGTGGTGCGTTAGGTTCAACCCAATTTAGGCTTGTTATAGTAAATCCCACATCAACATTTTTCTTATAACGCTCAAGTATATCAATGTCTCTTAGTACTAAAGGCGATTTAGTTTGTATGGATACTCTAAAATTGCTTTCCAAAAGTATTTTCAGACTTTCTCTAGTTAATTTTTGTAAAGCTTCTATTGGTTGATAAGGATCTGTTATAGTTGAAATTCCCACAGTTCCTTTTCTTTTCACCTTAACCTCTTTTCTTAATACCTCCAATAAATTATCCTTTATTACTACTACTTTTCCCCAGTTTTCTGATGCTTCTTTATTGGGTGTAAAATATGGAGCGTAACAGTACGTGCATGAATAAACACAGCCCAAATATGGGTTAAGGCTGTAATCTATTTCCTTTAATCCAGATTCGCTTAATGCTGTTTTTACTTTAATATACTTTATGATCATCTTATCTCAACCACTTTTCTAGCGAATCCTGCCTAATTAACGACTTACTTAACCAAAGTTTTATATCACTTCTCATTAAACTTTTAACGAAGTTTAATGCGGAATTTAAATCGTCAAATTCTATTGGCTTACTCTTAAACATTTCTCTAATGTTTTCCCTTACGAACCATACCCCTATTGGTAAGTTAAATCCTTGATATATTTCTCTCCAGAGAATTGCCTTAGCCTGTCTTTTTCTCTTATGTAAAAATTCCACAACGCCTAACATTGAGGCATAATAACAGCCACCAATTTCTGGGTAATCATTCCTCCCATTAAATCCCTCATTATCTATTTCTATTGCAACTTCATTACCAAATTTATTCCACGTGCTTCCAGGATACCAAGCTTCACCCCACTCAAAGCCCCATTTCTCTGGTAACAGTATTGCAATGAATAAATTTTTGTTGAATTTTCTATAATACACTTCTATCTTGTCTATTGTGTCAAAGGTTTTTATCGAATTCTCTATAATAGTTTCCGATATGGTTTTATCAACTGCAGTTATGCTCCATCTCGTTGGTACAAGCTTCCTTTTAATTCCCAAAGCACCAACGCTTAATATTTTAGCTATTTTTTCCACATCAAAACCGAAATTATAAAGCCTCATTATTCCATCCCTTGCTTTCATTTGATTATCATAATACACTTTCTCAGCAATTTTAGGTATTGATGATGAGGAGTCTAATGTAAGTTTATCTAAAGGTGCTGATGGTCCAAATGGTGGTAGGTTATCATCTAACAGTCCTCCAGAAGGGGATTTCTTTAGTTTCAATTCAACATCTACCGGTTTTTCTGCTAATGCCAATGTTTGTATATCTAACAGTACTCTATCTGGATTTTGAGCTGAGTTTACGTTGTAAGAAATTCCTCCTCTAATTAATGAGAGTCTCATTGAGAGAAATTCGTTTAAATCGTTTAACCATTCTTTTGCGTTTTCAAATTTACTCGTATCTCCAATTACTGGTGGTGAAGAAGGATAAACTGTAATTTTTGGATAATTATGCCTTCCTGTGAAAACTGTAGGGGGAGAAGAACCTTGAATTTCGTTACTATTAATGAGATTTATCCTTTTTTGCTCAACTATGATCGGACAATAGGAGAGTCCACAAAGGTATTTTGCTCCCCTACATCTTATGCATAATGATTGCGATATCACTACATTTTTATCTATTCTCTGTTTTTCTTAATAAGTTTTCTATACATCATAAAGTATTACAGCTTTATGGTGAGGTTAGTGTGTATATTTAAGAGTAATTTAATTCAATCTAATTGTTTTACTTCTTCTTCTCATTGTAATTTTCCCAATCAACTCTTAAAGCTATATCCTCAGTCACTGGGCAAGCGGTGGTTATAGCTACTTCTTTTACATATATTTCTACATTACCATCTATTTTCACCTCATAAATTAATCCTAATTTATGATATTTCAGAATCATAAACCTCTTTATCATTATTATTTTCTTTTCAATTGCTATTTTCTATTAATACTAATTATGAATAACCCTAATAGGTAAGGCTAAAGTTTAAATACTGTGTTCTCAATATATTTTAATTATGCCTAAGCGAGTTTTATTAAAATGTGAGACATGTGGAGAACTCTTTAGTGCTAATTCATTATATTATCAGCATAAGGTTTTACAGCATTCTGAATATAAGCCGATAGTAAGGGAAGATGGTTATGAATGCCCAGTATGTCATGAAAAGAGAAAACGAATGCCCACTCTAATTACTCATATAGGTCTTCAGCATTTAACTAATAAACCGATCAGAGTGGAGGCTACTATATAAATAAAGGTTTAAACCCTAATCTATTAGCAACTCCCTTTTTTAATTGTTTTATGGTAGTATGAAATATGATAAAGGTAAAAAGAATTTATGAGCCAATAAATAAGGATGATGGAATAAGGGTATTGGTAGATAGGTTATGGCCTAGAGGTATTAGTAAGGATAAGATTGATATATGGCTTAAGGATATAGCCCCTAGTGAGGATTTGAGGAAATGGTTTAATCACGATCCGAGTAAATGGGAAGAATTCAAGAGGAAGTACTTTGAGGAATTGGATAAAAATCCTAAAATTGAGATATTATTACAATTAATTAGGAAAGGTAATAACGTAACTCTGGTCTACGCTTCTAAGTCACCTTATAATAATGCAGTAGCATTAAAGGAGTATTTAGAGAAGTTATTAAAAGTGTGATTTATAATTTTATATATAATGCGTAAGACACCTTTTGAGGTTACAATTCTCGTTGAGAATCATCCTTGTGAAGTAATGAAGATAATCTCATCATTTGGGTTAAAAGCGAATGTTGAACACGTTAAGTTAGGGGAACAAATTACAGACCATGTTGTAGTTTTTGAAAAAGAAGTTGAAAAGGATGATATATTGAAATTGAGATCTAATAGCATGAAAGTTTTAAGGCTAACTGATAATAAAGTTTGGGTTAGAACCAATGGTTGTTCAGTTTGCAAAGTACTTTACTCATCTGATGTAGTTGTGGAGAAAATTAAAGTTATCAAGGAGAGAACATTACTTTATACTTTGCTAGTTCCTAATAATTCGTCCTTAAAGGAATTCTTATTTAATCTTTCGCAAAATGGAGTAAAGGTAACAGTCTTAAACGTTTCAGAAATACCCGATACTGAGTTAACTGAAAGACAAATTGAAATATTAAAATTGGCATATAAATTAGGATATTTCAATGATGATAGAGGAATATCTTTAACACAGCTAGCAGATAAGCTCGGAATCTCAACACCCACTTTAGAGGAAATATTACGTAGGGCATTAAGAAAAGTTGTGAAATATTATTTAGATAAACATGATTAATCAATATCTAACATACTATCATACACAAATATTAGCTATTTTTAAGTAAGAATAAAAAGAAAAAATTATGGTGGCTTAACATCTATTGCCGCTACTGGGCAAACATTTACACATGCCATACAGAATATGCATGCTTGCTCATTAAACGGATCTGCTTTCTTTTCAGCTACTGGATTTCCCGGTGTATCAGTCCATCTAAATACGTTAACTGGGCATGCTGTAATGCATGATCCATCAGCTATGCATAAGTCAAAATCTACGCCTACTATTGTACCATGAATGCCTAAGACTTTTGGTGGATCTTGTGGCCCATATATCTTATGCCCTTCATGCTCACCTACTACTTGTCTATTTTGCCTATAGTTAGGATCTATGCCTATTTTGCATCACCAAAGATATAACTTTACCATATTTTTAAAACTCACATACCTAATTTCTTAGGCTAAATGAGATGTTTTCTTCTTTCTTTATTGTCTAATATCTTAGGGTACTGTTTTTTCAATAGTAATAGCGAACTGAATATTGTGGTGCAAAATGATAGCACTTCAATACCAAATTCCGTCTTGGTTAGAAGAAAAACGAGTAATTGATAAGACGTTAGAATTACCGGTAGGAGGTACAATATTTTACTTCGATATACCTAGTAATCCAATGGTTTATGTTAGTGAGACTAATGGAATAATCTACATAAATGGTTCCTCGTATTGGGAATCCCAACTATACATGCTTAAAGATTTAAAGTCTGAATTTATATATCAAGTACTTGAGTTAAGTAAGTCTACTGGGAAAAATGTTAGTGAAATAAATGATGTTTTATTGGATAGTGATAGCAAGAAGCATTTAGAGAAAAGAAAATTCTACATTAAAATTGGAGAAAATGGTGAAATAGGATTCTATTATAATTTATATTTACCAGATGGAATAAGGAACGGAATAATAGAGATTATACCTTATTATAAACAACATTAATATGTACTTTGACTAAAAAGTGATTTTGTTAGACATAAAGCTGAATATCATATT
>JAVYOH010000081.1:0-5617 GCA_038734615.1 Saccharolobus sp.
AGGGAGTGATATAACGATAATTGCTACAGCATTAATGGTTCATAGGAGTTTAAAAGCTGCCGAGATGCTTCAAAAAGAGGGAATCTCTGCAGAGGTAATAGATTTAAGGACTTTAGTTCCACTAGATGAGGAAATTATTGTTAAATCAGCTAAGAAGACTGGGAGAGTTAGATGAGGATTACATGTCTGGTGAAATAGGGTTTAGTCTAAGGTTCCAATAAGTAGGCTTGCAGTACCTTTTCTGAACCTCTAGAAAATGCGGTGTGTGAATAGTATTTATAATGAGGCTAAGAAATTAGTATCTAGTTAATGTGTTCTTTCTTAATCAATTTTAATGAATATTCTTCCATCTCTGTCGTCAGAGAATAATCCATTTAGTGCTTCTACACCATTTTCTAGGTTATATATTTTCCAAGTTTTCACCTTACAATCTTTACATAATTCTAACAATTCTACAAAATCTTTCCTATTTCCCCTATTAACGCCTAAAATGCTAATATGCTTGGAGTACAATTGACTTAAATTGACCTTTACCTCAGCTCCCAATAAAGTCCCAAAGTTTACTATTTTACCTCTTATTCCAACTATTGAAAAGCTCTTATCCCAGAACTTTTGCCCTAAAGAATTTACAACAACGTCAGCCATTTTGCCATTAGTGAATTCCCTTACTTTCTCTTCAACATCATTATAATCAACTACTAAGTCTGCACCAAAATCTTTTAACCATTTCTTTCTTGAAACTGCAATTACTTTAGCTCCGAACTTTTTACCCAATTGGACTAGGAACATTCCAGTGTTTCCGGAAGCTCCAAATACTACTAAGGTTTCAGATGGTCTTAAGTTAGCCTCTTTTAAGGAGTGATATGCTGTTAAGGCGGATACGGTTAAACTAGAGGCTACTTCTAACCCGTATTCCTCTGGTAATTTGAATACGTATTTTTCCTCTACTGATACATACTCTGCCCATCCACCATTAGCGTCAACACCTATTCTTCCTCCATTCCTACATACTGTCTCATAACCAGACATGCACATGTCGCAAGTTCCATCAAATATTTTACCGTATATTGTAACTCTATCTCCTACTTTTACATTTTTAACATGTTCTCCTACTTTTACAACCTCCCCACTGAACTCTACTCCTGGTATGTGAGGTATTGGGTTTACCTTTAGACTATTTACTGTATAATAATCTATTGGATTTACACCCGCCATCTTAACTTTTATTAATACATCATGAGTTCCTATACTGGGATCCTTATAATCTGTGTATTTTAGGTTTTCTAACCCATTTTTATCAAACGCTAAAGCTTTCATCAATCTTAACTAGACTTAAAAGATTAATAAGTTAACTTTTAGTGTATGGCTGGGAAGAAGAGATTTAGCATCTTCATGAGAAGAATTGTGCTGATTAGACTTTTACATTATAGAAATTTTATCTGGAATTTATCGAAAATTAATCAAATAATAATTTATTCCTATTAATTCTATCAACAGAGAATTTTCATATAAAGCTTATTAATGTATTTAAGAAATATAAATATATGGAACCATTAGATAACATATTAAATAGTTTAGGTGATAAGGAACTGAGGTTTTGGATAAGTGGAGTTTATTGTAATAACTGTGTAAATAAAATCTTCAGAGCGTTAAAAACTATTAATGGTGTAAAAGAAGTCGAGATAATACCAGATTTTAAAGAACTTAAAGCATTAGTCATAGTTAAATATAAGGGAGAGATAGACAAGAAGGAGATTGAAGAAGTATTGTATGAAATATCTGGAGAATCACCTTATCATGAATATAAGCCAATTTGGGAATAATTTCTAAACTTTTATTTTTTCATTTTTCCATTGTTTTTAATATTATGCCTAAAAGTTTAAGTAGTTACATAGTAGATCAAAACAACATAATTAAAATTTATTAATCTAGGAAATTAATATAAATTATGGATTCTACGATAATGGATTATAATCTTAATATTCATTCAATATTTTGGAGAGTAGAAAAACTGTATAGAGAAAGAGAGATAATATCGAGAACGCATGAGGGTATAGTAAAGTACACGTATGCTGATTTTGCATTAAGGGTAAGGAAATTGGCTAATCTGTTAAGGAAATTTTCTGGAGAGAAAGTGGCGTCAATAGCGTGGAATACTCATAGGCATTTGGAATTATATTTCGCAGTTCCATTAATGGGGGGAATTCTGCATACTGTTAATGTAAGATTTCATCAATCCGAGATTGATTATGTTATTAAGGAATTTGATGATAAGGCAATATTCATGGATAAGGATATAGGATATAAGAGTGATTTGCCTACTTTTGTATTTGATGAAAAGTATGATGAGGAAATTAATTCACAAGAACCAATTGTAGAATTTCCAGATTTAGATGAAAGAAGGGGAGCAATAGCTTGTTTTACGTCGGGGACTACTGGGAAACCTAAGGGTGTAATTTATAGTCACAGAAGTATATTTATACATTCCTTATCAATACTCGCAGCAGATGTTGTGGGAATAACGTCTAATGATACCGTATTACCAATAGTACCCATGTTTCACATTTCCGCTTGGGATATACCATTTGCATCTCTAATGACTGGGGCTAGATTGGTTTTACCCGGTCCTAGACCTAGAGCTGAGGAGATAGTGAGGTTAATAAAGGATTATAAAGTAACAATATCTGCGGGAGCGCCTACTGTTTGGATTGATGTAGTATCTTATGTAGAAAGGGAAAAGTTAGATTTGTATCCGTTGAAAGTAGTAGTAACTGGTGGAGCAGAGCCTCCAGTAGGATTAATTAAAAGGTTAAAGGAATTAGGAGTAAAAACTTATCATGCGTGGGGAATGACTGAGACTGAGGCTATAGCTACTTTAAATAAGAATGAGGATAGGATATCTGAGCAAGGATATCCAATTCCAGGGTTTGAAATTAATTTGGTAGATCCTGCTGGAAAAGAATTACCATGGGATGGGAAGTCTGTAGGAGAGTTAGCGGTTAGAGGTGCATTTGTAATTAAAAACTATTCAAATGCTAAAGTAGATTTGGTTAATGGTAGGACTGGTGATGTTGCTAAAATTAATCAAGATGAGAGCGTTAAGGTTGTTGATAGGCTTAAGGATTTGATAAAGAGTGGTGGAGAATGGGTGAGTAGTATTGATTTAGAAAATGCTATAATGTCCTATGAGAAGGTATTAGAAGCTGTGGTAATAGGAATACAAGATGAGAAGTGGAAGAGAGGCCAATAGCGTTAGTTGTTAAAAAACTTGGAGTAGAAGTTAAGGCAGAAGAAATAATTGAATATCTGAAATCGTTAAATAAATTCCCTAAATGGCGGTTACCAGATAAGATATTATTCGCAAATTCGATACCTAAAACAAGTATTGGAAAATTGGATAAGAAAGTAATAAGGGAAGAGATAAAGAAGCTCATTAAATGATTAAAACGATTTATTTTATGTATGTTCTATAAAATGAGTAAATTATTTAAGAACCTCTTAAAACTAGAACTTAGATTTCATGACAAAAATCAACTAAGTCTAAAGGTATTTTGCAAGAATATTCTGAGTTGATTTTTCTGTAAAAATAAAGATAAAAGAGTAAGAAATAAAATTATCATTCATTTCGATCTATTGTATTACTTATATAATTTCTAATTAGCTTATTTAAAGCTCTCCTTAAAGTTTGCAATGTTGCTGCCTTACTTATCCCTATTTCTTGTGATAACTCGTCTAAATCTATCCCTTTAGGCCAACTGAAATACCCTAATTTGTAAGCCTTATAAACTACTTCCGCTTCTTTACTAGTTAATACGTTTTTAACTGAAATCATGTCTTCCTTAATAATTTTTAAACTATAAGCTATCTCTTTTAGATTAGGTAACATAATTTGCCTAAATGTTCTTTCATCTGAGATTATAGACCATTTCTCTCTTCCCATTGATACGTACTCTGAATAATGATAGGCTCCCCCATTCATAATAACTTCGCTTATTCCTCCTCTTAACTTTGCAGATAATAGTAATAATGCTCTAGTCTCATTTTTACTCCTAATTTTTTCCAATATTCTTATTTTAGTTATTCTATTGTTAGTTTTAATAATTTTATTTGTCAACTCATTAAGTATAGTTGTATCTGAAGCGTGCACATTTGCTATTATATTCTCCACTCTGCTTTCTAACAAAGGAGTACGAGTTTCCATTATAACCTTTAACTCCTCTTCACTATATTTATCAGTCAAAATTGACCAGTCATCGTGAGTTAGCAATAGTGTATATTTTTTAATCACATTTTCATTCTCTCTATCTTAGATTAAATACCTTTTTATTTTGATTTCTCTATAAAAAACAAATATTTTATATAAAACTTACTGTTTCTTCACAAGTAATACTACTACTCCACCTAAGAATGAAAATGCAGCCATAGCGTAAACTCCTAAAACGAAAGATCCAGTAAGAGACTCCAGAAATCCCACTATTATAGGCCCTGCTATTCCTCCTAAATTTCCTACAGCATTTATTAAACCTATAGATGCTGCAGCATTACCATGGAGGAACTTCTGTGGAATTGCCCAGAAGGGAGAGAGGAAACTGTATATTCCTATAGCAGCTATTGCAAATAGGATAAATGAAAGAATAAATATACTTTCGGTTGATGCACTTAATGCTAATCCAATTCCAGCAATTAAGAAAACTATAAAAGTTACTAATTTATGATTTTGCTTCTTATCTGCATAACGGGCTATTAGAATTAGTGATATGGATGCTATAACATATGGATAGGAAACTAGCTATTGCAGCGTTAACTTTAGCTATTGAACTTACAATTGTAGGTAACCAAATTGAATAGCCATAAAGACTAGTAACTCCTAGAAAATAAACTATTGCTAATAATATAACATCACGATTACCCAATGCTTTAGTCCATTTAACTTTAATCTTCTCAACTTCCTCTTCCTTTCTAGCATTTTCTAAAGCTAATTTCTCCTCGTTACTTAACCATTTAGCGTCTCTAGGAAAGTCTGTTAAGAGGAAAAAGGCTAATGCTGCTCCTATTAACGCTAAAACACTTTCATACCAGAATAAGTATCTCTAACCTGGATAATCGCCATATATACTAAATATTAAACCAGCTATAAAGCTCCCAATTATGCTAGATATGGGTATTGCTGCATTAAATAAACTGTTCGCAGTAGGTCTTTCAGCTTTTAAAAACCAAATCTAAGATAGAATATAACACCGGCGTAAAATGGGCCTTCAGCTATTCCAAGGAGGAACCTTAATACATAAACTTGTGTAACTGAAGTAACGAAGCCAGTTAAAATAGTTATTATTCCCCATGAGGTAAAGGCAATAGTGAATATTCTTCTTCTACTTATTAATACCTAGGTTAGAGAAGATTTGAGGAATGAAATAACCTACAAAGAATAATGAAGAGGCTAAGGAGGCTATTATACCTACTTGATCTTTTGCTATGCCTAAATATTGAAACATTCCAGCGTCTATGGCATAAGAGATATTTACCCTATCTAGAAAATTTATCAAATAAAGAACAAAAAGTATTGGAATAATTCTTAATATTCGTTTAGGCCTAGATATATCAATTAGGGATTTCATAT
>JAVYOH010000082.1:0-5452 GCA_038734615.1 Saccharolobus sp.
AATACAGAGGATGAGATGAGAAAATTTATAGAGTTAATAGGAAATTATGTTAAAGATGAAATATCATTCAAAGAGAAAAAATTTTATGATATTTTCGTAAATGTTGAATGGATTAATGGAATGAATTGGAGAAGAGGATGTCCAGAATACGATAAGAAATTTGGTGATTGGAGAAAGTGGAGAAATGGCGTATACTAAATCATATAAAGCCTCATCATTTAGGCTATGGTTAACCTTACTTTTTCGCTGGTTATCTCTAATGGTCTGTGGTGTTTAGGATTCTACTTGTATGATTCTCATATTCATAACTAAAAAATCTAGTTTTTCTGAGACTCATTTTTTATTCAAATTAACAATAGAATTAAAGATAACCAAGTCATGATTAGAAATATTTTTAAAACTCACATTACAAAAAACATGACTTTCTAACCAACACTTGTTGTGATTTTAGATTAATTTATTCTTGATAAATGGTACAAGTGGCATCGTAAACACTTATTCAAAGTTAATTGTATGAATGTATATGATTGTAACTTAGCTATATTATACGTACGAAATAAGAGGTTACGTTTTATGAAAATATATATTCGAAAAATAGAGAAAGAGTTTTAAATATGTGTTTAAGGATAGTTAGTTAATAATAAAGGACAAGTAAATAAATTATTTAAACTCAAGTTTCAATATTATATCTATGCCTCTAGATCCTAGAATTAAAAAGTTACTAGAATCTACTTTAGTTTTACCCATAGGAAAAATGCCATTAGATGAGATAAGAAAGGCTTTTAGACAACTTTCATCTTACTCGCCTAAAATGGAAGTGGGTAGGATAGAGAATATAAAAATACCGGGTAGTGAAAATAATATAGGGGCTAGAGTTTATTTTCCAAAAAATAAAGGTCCTTATGGAATTTTAGTATACTTTCACGGAGGAGGTTTTGTACTAGGTGATGTTGAATCTTATGATCCCGTTTGTAGGGCTATAACAAATGCTTGCAATTGTGTTGTAGTGTCTGTTGATTATAGACTAGCTCCTGAGCATAAATTTCCAGCTGCTGTTGTAGATGCTTTTGATGCTACTAAATGGATTTACGAAAATGCTGATAAATTTGAGGGGAAGATGGGTGTAGCAGTGGGTGGGGATAGTGCTGGGGGTAATTTAGCTGCTGTAGTAGCTATCTTATCTAAGGGAAAGCTTAATCTAAAGTATCAAATTTTAATTTATCCAGCGGTTGGATTCGATAGTGTATCTAAGTCAATGATAGAATTTTCAGATGGATTTTTCTTAACAAGAGAACATATCGAATGGTTTGGCTCTCAGTATTTAAATAACCCATCGGAAGTATTAGATATTAGGTTTTCTCCGATACTTGCACAGGACTTAACGGGTTTACCACCAGCTCTAATAATAACTGCTGAATACGATCCATTAAGAGATCAAGGAGAAGCGTATGCTAATAGATTATTACAAGCAGGAGTTCCGGTTACTAGTGTTAGATTTAATAATGTTATTCATGGTTTCTTTTCGTTTTTTATTGTGCAGAGTATGGATGCAATAGGACTAGTGGGCCAAGTATTAAGGAGAACATTCTATAACTCTTTCTAACTAAGCCAGAAGATTTAGTTTTTGTTAAGAAAGATGAAAAATTACTTTCTATGCTTTTTCTATAACTATTGCTCCACCTTGTCCTCCACCTACGTATAGTGTTGCCACGCCATAATCTTTTCCTTCTAATATTAATTGTCTAGCTAAAGTTCCAACTAGTCTGGCCCCAGTAGCACCTAATGGGTGACCTATAGCGATTGCTCCTCCTTTTCTGTTAACGCTTTCTTCATCTAATCCTAATTCCTTTATCGCATTTAATACTACTACGGCAAATTCCTCATTTATTTCCCATAAATCTATATCCTTTACACTTAGATTCGCCTTTCCTAATGCCTTTTTAGATGCAGGCACTGGCCCTTTACCCATTACAGCTGGGGGCACTCCAGCGAAACCAAAACCCCTTATCTTAGCCATTGGAGTAAGTCCATATTTTTAAGAGCAGTCTTAGACATTAAAACTACGTAAGCTGCTCCAGAGTTTAAAGGTGCTGAGTTACCAGCAGTTATTTTACCATTTGGTTTGAATGCAGGAGGTAATTGTAATAATTTTTCAAGACTAGTATCTTGTCTCACTGATTGATCGACGTTTAAAGATACTTTTTTACCCTCTACTTCTACTTCAAATGGCAAGATTTCGTTCTTAAAATACCCATCTTGTATAGCCTTCCATGCTAACTGATGGCTTCTTAATGAAAACCTATCCATTTCCTCCCTACTTATATTAGCCTCTTCTGCTAACCTCTCTGCAGTAAGCCCCATTACGTAACCAGTAGTGAGTTCGTATTCTGCGTATTTACTGTCAGTTAGGAATTTCATGTTAATCTCTATATGGGGATTATCAAACATAGGTGTTCTAGACATCTTCTCTACGCCTCCAGCTATTATTATATCTGCCATTCCGCTCGATATTTCCATAGCTCCAATAGATACTGTACTAAGGGATGACGCGCATTGCCTATCTACTGACATCGTTGGAATAGTATATGGTAATTTTGCTGCAAAAATTTCATGCCTACCTCCGAAAGTCCATTGCTCTCCCACTTGAAGTGCACATCCAGTTATTATCTCATCTATTTCATTAGGATTAATTCCATTTTTCTCTATTAAACTATTAATTACCAATCCAGCGAGATCTTCTGGTCTTATATTATAGAAAGGATCTTTCTGCGCATCCTTCCTTGAAAATCTGGTGAATGGTGTTCTTAAGAAATCTACAATATAAACACAATATAAACATCTTCTAGCATTTTCCTTACCTCATAATATAACTACATTTGACAGATTATATAGCTTGCAGAAACTCTGAGATGTTAATTTTACTATTACACATTTTACTTAAAGTTAGTGCTCTTCTAAGATGAAGATGTATGTCTAAATCATCTGTAAATCCTATACCCCATGAACTTGTATAGCACTTAATATAACTTTAGGTATCTTCTTATTAGCTATATCCTTAGCTAGCCATGTATATTTAATGTTTTCAGAAGCTTCCAGTATTATTGATCTAACTAACTCTACATCTATTGCATCATTAACTACTCTATGCTTTATAGCTTGATATGAGCCTATCGGCTTACCAAATGCTACTCTCTCTTTACTATATCTAACTGACATATTTAAGACCTCCTCACCGCTGCCTAATATTTGTGAAGCTAAAAGTAAAGCTATTTCAGCGTTATTAACTTCTATATTATTTTCATACCTAGAACATTCTACTTTTGAAATTCTCATTGAATTATCTATGGAGTTAAATATCGATAAATTACAGTTTTTCCTTTGAACTAGCTTATTATTTATTAATATTAAATCAGCTTGATCAGCAGCTGGTACCATTTCAGAGTCAGATATTGCTAACTTAATTTCCCCAGAGTATAATTTACTGAGTATATCTTTATTCTTTATACCTCTAGATGCTATCATACTACTAACGACAATGCCTGGCAATAATCTACTTCCTATAAGTTCGTTAATTATAATAACGTCTTTTAATTGTAAACTGGAAAAATATGGCAAAATTTCTAACTTAATAATCTCCTTCCATAATTGGTTTGCAAGATTCTGATCCCCTTCCATAAATGCTCTTAACTTTTTTGTAGACCATTGAGAATCTAAGAGTTCTCTAATACTATTCAATATTAATTTTAGATCCTCGTTTATCTCAAAATTTAAATCTAACAGCATATAAATAACCTCAAATGGATTCAATCACATCTAAGTCTTTAGGTGTTAGACTCTCTAGCTTCATTTCCTTAGCTCTATTTATTGCTTGAATTCTAGTATTTAGAAGCTTTTTGGCGTATTCTACCATTTCAGTTTGAGTAAAGCCAAAGGGTAATTTTTCCTCTTGAGGCATTACTGGTTCAGAGAATATACCTACAGCATAAGGGGCTAGGTAATTTATATGATCCATAGCTGCCTTATACACTCTCTCTCCATATTCTTTAACTAATCTAGCAATTAAGTAAACTCCAAAGGCTATATGCCTAGACTCATCAGTGGCAATTAAGCTTATCATCTTGGCAAGACCTTTTAATATGTTATTCCTTCTAGATATTTCTCTAAAAATATTATAACCGCCTTCAGCAGCAACACCTTCAACAATTAAATTATACGTAACTACAGCTCTAGCTTGATTTTCTGGCGAAGGATCTTTAGATAAATTCCACATTGCTTTTGGTAGTTCCTCATAGAATATCTTCCTATAATTTGGAGCTAACTCCTTAGTATAAGCGCTTAAATCTTCCTTTACACTTACTGCATCAAAAAACCTTCTAAATGCCTCTACATGCTTTGATTCCTCATATACGAACTGTTCAAGATACATAACTTCTTCTACCCTACCCTCTCTTACTAATGTTACAATAAGCGGATGTAAGTCTAATGCTACAGCTTCTTCCCCAGCTGAAAATTTAGAGCCTACATTTATTATCATTATCTTTTCTGCATCACTTAGCTTATTCCAATCATTAACATCATTAGTAAGATCTATATTAGCAGGATCCCAAAACAATTTCTTTCCTAATTGATATAATTTCATTGGGAATAGTGACCAATTAAGGCCTCCAGATTTTATAGATTTAAAATATTCATGTTTATACTCCTCAAAACTAGTTCCCATAAGTAGTATGTAGTTAAACTGTTTTATATATTTATTTGCAAATATTGCTTTAGTTGAATCAAAAATACCATTTTAAACAACAAATTCTTTCCATGCAATCGAAAGCCCTTAGGGAGAAATCAGCGTATCCCTCCCTTTATAGTCTCTCCAGAGTCTATAATAAACACTTGCCCAGTTAAAGATTCTATTTTAAGTATTGCTGCAACTACTTCAGCAACTTCCTCAGGCTCTAAAAGTTTTCCCATTAAAGTAAATTTTTCTGCGAATTCCTTCTCATTCATACCTAGCACTTTAGACATACTTTCACCTAATTTAGTCTTTACAAAGCCTGGAGCTACTGCATTAACCCTTATTTTCGGAGCCAATTCTAAGGCTAAAGACTTCGTTAGAGCTATTACTGCAGCTTTCATAGCACCATAAATCGATAATCCATAAGCTGGTGAAATTCCAGCGATAGATGAAATATTAATTATAGAACCTCCTTCTCTCATTTCTCTAGCGAAAACTTGAGAACAATAAACTACAGATTTAAAGTCTGTAGACAAGTGTTTTTCTAAAAGTTTGTCATCTACATTCATAAAAGGAGAGAACAAACCTATCCCAGCATTATTGACTAAAATATCAACTACCTTATAATTATCTATTGTGGTTTTAAGTAAGGACTCGCAGCCCTCTCTGGTTGAAACGTCTGCCAAAACACCAATAGCTTCTCTTCCCATATCTTTAATCATC
>JAVYOH010000083.1:0-5157 GCA_038734615.1 Saccharolobus sp.
CTACTTATTGGAAGCCATTCGGATATTCCTTGAACAATTCCAATGAGAATAGAGTATAACGGGTTCATCAAAATTTAAGACAAGTTCTTTTTATTTAACTCTTTAGTAAATATATTATATATTTCTAATAGAATGTATAGCATATATACGGGCTGTTTTCTCCTTGGTGTTTTTAAGAAATGTTTGCAGCATTGTTCCTACATATTCTGGGTGGTAATGGGGGCAATGCTCCAAGCTACCCAGGGTTTAAACTAGATGTGAGCCTCATTCCGTTGGGCTCAACAGCCACCCATGACGCTACACGGATACCCAGATCCGCGTGGACGAGGTGGAAGTCCCTGGATATGAAAGAACACGAGCAAATAAAAATGAATACCCGGGGACAAACGATATCTCTTATAAGATAATACCATACAATAATATTTATAGCATGACTGGTGTAACATTCAATGATATACTACAATATAGGATAATTAGCAACAGTTATGAGGTTATATTACCAAGGATTAATACTAAGGATTTAAAGGTGTTTAAACAAGCACTAAAAGAACTCTTGAGTTTTGTAAGTGAAATAAAGTCTTATATTACAAATGAGAAATTAAAATACCTTATAAGATATCAAGAGAAATTAGCACAAAAATTATTATTTGTGATAAGAATTAGATATATAATATTCTTTCTGTATAATACTATAGTGAGGTCCTTAACTCTAAAGCTCTACGAATCTATTAGAGAGTTTATAAACGAGATAGGGAAAATTATTAAACATTAAGTAGTGATTCCTTTAAGCATTCTTCAATTATTTTAGCATCATATTCGGGGATTGGTCTTTTGAGATTTGCAGGAGCATTTCTGAGATACTTCGCTATTTGGCCCTTATCTTCTATGAACCTTATTTTATCTAAAATTTTTTTCATATCACATTCCCCAACAGCTATTGGTTCTACTTTTACTCTAAATATATATATTCCCCTATTTCTTACGGTTTCCTCTGGATAGATTGGTGTATTATCTTCATACCAATTTGATAAGACTTTCATAATTCCAACGATTTTCCCACCATATCTTTTAGCGTAGTACTTACTTACATATATTATTATATAATCTCCCTCCTTAATATAATTCTGTAAGTTTTCTTTATAGCCATACACACCTTTGTCTCTAATTACATCCCACATATCCTCTTGGATTGGTACTAACCAGTAGGTCATAAACTACTATATGTTTTTAGAAATAAAAGATTTACCTAAAATGTTTTCTTCTATTCAGTTTTCATTAATATTACAAGGTATATTGAATTTTAAAAAGATAAAATTCAAATATTATGGGAAAGCTAAACCTTAGTTTAAGAGAAACTAATTTAAGGTTACTATGTTATACCCTTATTAGATGAGAAGAATAAATATTCTTATTTATTTAGCAATTTCACTATCAGCCTTAGCTATTATTATGAGTGCTATAGCAATTTTCATAGCTATTAAAAATCACTAAAGATTGAGCAGTTTTCATAATATCAATTTAATTATTGGTTACTCGTTTAATTTGAGGATAGTTAAGATAGTAAATTTAACGTTCTAGTGCTCATTTAATACAATTATTGGTTCTGACCTCCTCCTCATCTTGAAAGGCTAGATTCTACTCTAAATTGTCAGAAATCCCCTAATCCTAGAAAGTTATTAACACGATAAGAGACTAGAGCTTACAATTGAAACTCTCATCCTTTAGGCATGGAAATTTTTCAGAGCCCTTAATATTATGGTTTTGAAGCTGGGACTTATACTATGATTTATGAATCTCTTTCTTAGAAATAGAGAAACTAAGTAAAGAATATTCTACTTCCACATTAGGAACAAATTATAACTGAAAGTCTCGTTCTTTAGAGCTGATAGAAAGCTTTTCCTTTTCTTAATGGCTACTAATGAGAGGTTTGCAACCTCGTCTGTTAGAATGACAGTTATCCATAATAATAGGGTAATCAAACCTTATATGCCAAGGGTTTACGAAACATTGACGAGTTAAGAAAGAGGAAAATTTATTCGCTTATGAGGAATTTATCACTTTTAATGCATTTTGTATGAATTCTTCTACTACTTTCTCTGGCTCTTTAGCCTTCATAATAGCGCTAGCAACTCCAACCCCTTGCGCACCTAACTTTATTGCTTTATATACATCTTCACCATTAGTTATTCCAGCCCCTGCTATTAGATAAACATCAGGAACTTTTCTTATCTCATCTACGGCTTTAGTTATAACTTCTGGTTTTGCTCTTGAAACTGAAATTCCAGTTCCTATTAATTCTGGTGGTTCTATTAGTATTGCATTAGGTTTTAACAATCCAAAAGGATATACTAATTCGTATCTATCTATACACAAGACACTCTCTAAGCCTAAATTTTTAAGTCTCTTTAGTATATCATCTATTTCATCTGCTCTCAATCTCTTTTCACTATGATTTATCAGAGTTCCTTTAGCTCCAGCATCTTTAATCAATTCTGGAGGAATTGATCCTGTATGTGCTCCTAAGGGTACTGGATCTACATGTTGTGCATAAATTGGTAAATCTATTTCTTGTGCCATTCTATATATCATAGTAGCTGGAACTGAAAGTATGATTTCAGTAGAATATTCTTTACTTAGTTTCTCTATTTTTTTGCCTAGTTCTATTGCCTTATTTCCAAAAGAATTTTCATATACTTTATAGTTTATTATAATTATAGGTATCTTCACATTAAGAAATACCAAAGGTTAAGTTAAAATGTTTTGTGGTATTGATTTAGCTGTTAAGAGAAAAACTGCAATAGGCGTATTAGAGAAATATGAGATACAGATAGTTGAAGTTTATACAAATGAGGAAATTGTAAACTTGTGCAGCAAAGCTAAGGTAGTTGCAATTGATTCTCCTCTATCACATTCTAATGGTTTTAGAAATGTTGATAAGGCTATGATAAGGAATGGTTATAAGGTTTTACCCCCGTCTTTTATGAAAAAATTAGTAGATAGGGCAATAGAGTTGTCTAAACAATTAGGTAATGTTATTGAGACCCACCCTACTTCTTCTATGAAGAATATAAATATGAATTGGAAGGAATTTCATGTAATTAAGGATTACGTTGATGCAGCAATCTGTGCTGCTGTTGCAATGGCTTATGATAATGGTTGTGCAATGGAAATAGGAGCAAACGATGGTGCAATATATTTGTTAAAAAAGAGTTTTCCTTATAAGCTAGAGAAAATAGATGATTTTAGGTTTAGGCTTAAAAGGTATATAGGTTAAAATGGGACTAGATGGGCTGTTTTATCCTTGGCGTTTTTAAGAAATGTTTGAAAGCATTGTTCCTATTCATGTTCTGGGTGGTGATAGGGGCAATGCTCCAAGCTATCCAAGGTTTAAACTAGATGTGAGCCTTATGCCTTGGGGCTCTAAGGGGTTCATGATCCTTCGTGGAGTGGTTGGTAATCACGATGAACGGCAGGGTTGTGCCCAAGTCCCTGGATATGAATATCCGCGGATAAACGGTATTGTAATTCCAATTATACCTAGAATGAATAGGATTATTATTGTTATTATTATTGCCAATATTGCGATACCCAACGCTTGTAACCATCCAGTGTTAAACGCTACCTTATAAACGCCTAGAAATGCTATGAATCCTATTATCGTGCCAATTATAGGAGATATTAATGAGAATAAGGCACTAAAAATTGCAAATATTATTACGCCAACTAGTGTTGCTACCATTGCTCTCCCAAAAGTTGTAGTTCTAGGAGTAATTATTTTTCCAGCAAACCACGTTGGAATTGAAACAATTATCCATGCTATAATAAAAGCTATTATAAAAGATAATGCCTCTGTTATGCCTATCATAGTGATTAATAGAATATATGTAGAGAAATAAAAAATTTTATCTTTGGCTTAAAGGTACATATTGTTTATATTCTGGACCAATGTATAACGCTCTAGGTCTAATTAGCCTGTGTTGTTCTTCTACGTACTCTATTATATGTGCTAACCAACCTAAAGTCCTGGATAAGGCAAATAATGCAGTAAACATGTATATTGGAAATCCTAGTGCATAGAATACTATTCCAGAGTAATAGTCAGTGTTTGGGTATATTTGTTTGCTAGAGAAATGTTTAATTCCTAACTCTTCTAACTTTTGAGCTATTTCAAAATATTTCTTAGCTTCAGGGTTTTTATCTATTAATGTTAATGCTAGATTCTTGAATATTTTAGCTCTCGGATCATAAGTCTTATATACTCTATGACCGAATCCCATTAATCTATTCTTTTGATTTATTATTTTTTCATTGAACCATTTTTCTACGTTATTTGGATCACCAATTTCTACATACTGTTTAAAGGCTTCTTCTGCTGCTCCTCCATGTAATGGGCCTTTTAATGCTGCTAAAGCTGCAGTAAGTGAGGAATACATATCAGATAATGTAGAACAAGCTACTAGGGCAGCAGTAGTAGAAGCGGGTACTTCATGATCAGCATATAGTATTAGAGTCTTATCCATTGCATATATTTCGTCCTTGCTAGGTTCTTTTGCAAAACTAGCTGAGAGGAAACTCTTTGCATAGCTATCTGAAGGTTCTGGGATTCTAGGCTTGTTACCTTCTTTTCTTCTAAATACGTTAGCCACTAGCGTTGACATCTTTGCTATTATACTTATTGCTTTTTCTTTATCATTCTCTTTCCATTTAAAGCCCTTATCTATAGAAGCTAGTGCTGAAGTTCCAACTTCTAATAGGCCTATTGCATCAGCATCTCTAGGCATTAGATATAAAGTATCTATAACTTCTTGTGGTACCTCATATTCTTCATTTAATTTCTCTTTTAGTTTATTTAATTCATTAGAATTGGGTAATTTGCCATAAAGCATAAGATATATTGTTTCCTCATAACTCCCAAACTTTACCAGATCATTAATATCATAGCCTCTATATCTAAGGATTCCCTTTTCTCCGTCTATGAATGTAAGGTTAGTTGTCTTTATTATAACGTTTTCTAAGCCTTTACTTACAACACTCATTAATCAGTACCTCCTTCCCATTCAGTTTCAGATTTAATTAAAAAATTCAAAACATGTTCTTCATTTATAATATCCCTCATGGAAATAACACCAACTAATTTTCCTTCATCATCAACTACAA
>JAVYOH010000084.1:0-4612 GCA_038734615.1 Saccharolobus sp.
AGGGTAGATGTATTTGAAGGCGCTAGCGTAATTGTTGAAGCAGATGATGTGTGTAGGGAAAATAGTGTTGGTAATATTAGACTAGTTATGAGTATTGTTAAGATTATAAAGCCTTTTAGATTAGACATATTATAATCCCATAATTCCTAAACTGCTGTATTTAAAAAGTTTATTCCATAGTTACAAGCTAATTTATTAACTTTTTTAATTTTCAAGATGTATTGTTATTTAGAATCTGTTAGTAGAATAATGAATTTTAGGAATTTGTTAACAATAAAAGCAATACATTATGATTATAAATAATGAATTTTTTATATAAAACTCTTTATAAATGGTCACGAAATTATTCTTACCCATGTGTTGTTATTTATATAATCGAAGCTTTAGTAAAGTTCAATTTTATAGTTTCACGCTCATATGAACACCGTCATCCATTAAAGCTATACAATAGCTTCCAATCCTAACTAATTCCTTTCCCAATTCCTTGCAAAGTATATTATTAGTAATTTTATTTATTTGTCTCATTTTTTCTCTAATATCTTTTATGTTTTCTAGTTTTTGATCGAAGAAAACTTCAAGCGCTTCCTTAAACATTGTTATGATTATTGTTGTTAACTTACTTAGTTCCTCTACACTCTCATTACACTCGGTAATAATTGTAGAAGCTGTTTTTATGTGGGAAAGCATTCTTCCCATATCACGCATTGCTATCGCATATAGGATTAGATCTCTCGTAGAAATTCCTTTTAGCAGGAATTGTTCCTCTTTTTGAGAGATCAAAGCTATTTTTCTAATTAGTAAATTATATGGTTTGTATAAATCATCTGCTCTATTCCTTAAATCTAACGCCATTTCTTTATTTGGATTATTGACTATTTTCTCCAAATCTTCTAATAGCGTTAATAGTTTTTGTGAAAAATTTTTCATCTCATCAATCAAATTAATTGTTAAATTATCTTGAACCCTAAACTTAATATAGTTGAAACTTTCGCTTTCAACGTAAAGCCCAGGCAAGTATAATTGTAAATTTTTTAATTCATTTTTAATCTCTGCTGATATAGTAGATTTGGATTCTACTAAGATCTCTACAATTCCTTGCATATAGTATACATTAATTAAGTATTTTACTGTGTCAATATCATTACTGTCTAGATTAATAGATTTTTTATCAGAATAGTTTTTGGTTGGTTTTATTATTATCTCTCCATCCTTTTCTATTACAAAAACCTCGCTTTTAGCATCTAGATTATTCCTCCTAATCCAATCTGGGGGTAAAGTTATAATGTAACTTCCTCCCTTAATTTTCTGGATTCTTCTTCTAGTATCCTTTTCCATATTCTAAAAATATGTACCTAATAAAAAAGTTTTAAAATTTAGCTATAATTTAAAAGATAGCTGCCACAAGGTCGTCTTCCTTAATTTCTATATCTTCATCCCCATTTATTCCTATCTCCGGCATTGAAGGAACTTTAACATTAAATCTCCTTAAGTTACTCCCAACCCTCATTACAGATTGTCTCCAAATCTTCTCTCTTTCTTCAATACTAGGTAAACCTAGCCCAGCATCATTAGCTAATTCCTCCATTTTTTCATGAACCTCTTGATACCATGGTGGTAATTTCCAGAATTCCTTAGGAGCTTTATATGTTATTAATGATAGAAATACAAAACCAGCCCTCATTTGCTTAGTTATAAATTGCTTTTTCTCTTCATTCATTTTATTCAATCCATTAGTAAGTATAAGATGCGTAAATGCATAATGTCTAGTCTCATCTACGGTAAGATTCTTGAATGCTTCTTTAAACGTTGGTATTTTAGCTTTATCTTTCATCCCGCTAAATACTGTAGTAGCTGCGGCCTCACCCATCATAAAAGATGTGAATAATATATCTAATGTATATTTTTTATAAGCTTCTAAGTAACCTTTCCAATATCTTGATCCATTCCACCAAACCCATTCTACATTTAATTTAGCCTTTCTTTCCAGATCATCAATAGGCTTAAAATTAAATGGAAATCCCTTCATTGCCTTATTTATTGCAAACCCGCAAAGTACGTTATGTCTATTTTCATCAAATGTTATTGTAGTCAAAAGTGCTTTAATAGTGACTGGTAATCTTTTTTCAGAAGCCTTTACTAATGCATAAGCGAAAACTGGTGTAGCATTATCAAAATTAGATAAAAGAGACCACCAATAAGCTAACGCTAATCTTTGTTTTCTATCAAGGCCAGAAACTATTTCCTCATACTTTTCCCAATTTAGATCTTCTTCATCCCACTGTTCCTTCTTAGCTCTTCTATATAATTTCATAGCTTTTTCATCATCGAAGTCCCATGTTGGCGGGTATACATTATCTTCTGGATATATAGGATCTTGATTATAATCTATATCCATTAGCTCACCATATATATGTTATTAAAACTAATATATAAAGATTATTGATAATTAATAGATTTTTTTATTATATTCCCTTAAATTTGGGTTCTCTCTTTTCTCTAAATGAGGATACACCCTCTTTGAAATCCTCTGTCTTCCCTAAATACCCTTGAAGTGCCGACTCGTATTCTAGGAATTTTTCCAAATCATTATATAGAACCAGGTTTGCCATTCTTTTTCCTGCAATATATGATTGAAATGGACCAGAAACTATTTTTTTAGCTAAAAGCTCCGCATCTTCTAATGGGTTCTCACTTATTTTTAACATACCCCATTTTTCACCCTCTTCTGCTGTAAATTCCCCTCCTATTGTAGCTAACTCATAAGCCCTCTGATCTCTTACTAATTTTAAAAGAAAATAAGCTACTCCAGTATCTGATGCTAATCCAAGTCTCTGAAATGCTGTAACAAACCTAGAATCTTTTTTAACAAATCTGAAGTCTGTAGCTAAGGCTATACCTATACAAGCTCCAGCAGTTACTCCATTTATTGCTGAGATATATATTTTATCCGAAAATCGTATTTCTTTGATAATTGGATAGAATGTTTTCCTCAAATCGCTTGTTATATCCTCAACAAACTCATTAACATCTGCTCCAACACAAAACGCTCTTCCCTCGCCAGTTAATATTACAGCCCTAATTTTAGGATTTGAATTAATTTCCCTCAATTTAGATATCAAATTCATCCTCATTTCTAGGTTTAATGCGTTAAGTTTTTCTGGTCTATTTAGAGTAATTATAGAATATGCCTCTTTATTTTCCACTTTTATCATCTTCCCACCTTGGCTTTCTCTTCTCTACAAAAGCTCTCATACCTTCTTTTGCAGCATCGGTGGTTAATGTTAGATAGAAGTTCCTTCTCTCTATATCTAAACCTTGCTGCAATAAAGTTTCCCAGGCCTTATTCACTGCCTCTTTAGCTAAGATTATTGACATCATTGGTTTTTTAGCTATCTCATTAGCAATGTTAATTGCCTCATCTAATAGTGCATTATCTGGAACTACTTTATTAACTAAGCCATACGTTTCTGCCTCTCTAGCACTTATCAGATTACCAGTAAGCACTAACTCCATTGCCTTGTATTTCCCTATAGCCCTAGTTAGTCTCTGAGTTCCCCCTGCTCCTGGCATAATCCCTAAGGTTATCTCTGGTTGACCTAATCTTGCACTTTCTGAAGCTATTATTATGTCACAAGCCATAGCTAGCTCTAGCCCACCACCTGCAGTTATTCCATTTAATGCAGCTATGATTGGCTTTTTAAATGATCTTAATTTCTCCCATAACGGCATATGACCTTTCTTTACTATTTCTTCTAACGGAGTTTCCAACATTTCTTTTACATCAGCCCCTGCTGAAAAAGCCCTCCCATTCCCAGTAATTATTACTACTTTTATTGTATCATCCTTTTCCAGATCATCTAAAGCCTTAACTAACTCATCTACCATTTGGAAATTAATCGCGTTTAATTTGTCTGGTCTATTAAGTTTAATAATTCCTATATTTTCTTTCTTTTCAACTTGTATAGTATTATAATACATATATATGTTTCTCACCAACATATAGTACTATTTATAAAAGTTTATATAGTTTAGTTTAATAAAGTAATCTTGGATATACAATATGGGAAGGAATGTTGCTATAATTGGTATAGGTAATTCTAAATTTGGAAAGAGAGATGATGTTTCTGTTCAAGAACTAGCTTGGGAATCAATTAAAGAAGCACTTAACGATGCAAATCTTACTCAAAAAGACGTTGGTCTTACAGTAATAGGTAGTACAGCATATAGGGGAATTGAACTTTATCCAGCTCCTATAGTAGCTGAGTATTCCGGACTTACTGGCAAAGTCCCATTACGTGTTGAGGCAATGTGTGCTACAGGCTTAGCTGCAGCATTAACTGCTTATACTGCAGTGTCTTCCGGCTTAACTGATATAGCAATGGCTGTAGGTGTAGATAAGATGACTGAAGTTGATACTGCCACATCATTAGCTATAGGTGGAAGAGGTGGAAATTATCAATGGGAATACCATTTTTATGGAACTACTTTTCCCACATATTACGCATTATATGCAACTAGACATATGGCATTGTATGGTACTACAGAGGAACAAATGGCTCTAGTAGCGGTAAAAGCTCATAAGTATGGCTCTATGAATCCAAAGGCGCACTTT
>JAVYOH010000085.1:0-4502 GCA_038734615.1 Saccharolobus sp.
AATATTTTGGAGAGGAACAGCCAGAATTAGTTGACGCTTTATACTATTTAGGAAATGTTTACGTTGAGCAAGGTAAATATGCTGAGGCTGAAAAACTGCTTAAGCAGGTCCTACACATATACAAAAATAAATATTATTATGGTAATGATCATCCAGAGGTAGCTAAAATTTTAAATAGTTTAGGACGTGTTTACAAAGGCCAAGGTAGATATTCTGAGGCTGAAAGAATGTGTAAACGAGCTCTAAAAATATATAAAAAATATATTAAGTATGGTAAAAAATATTATAAGAAGTATGGTATTGATGATCTAGATATAGCTAAGGTTTTAAGCAATTTAGGAACTATTTACTATGATCAAGGTAAATATGATGAGGCTGAAAATATGCTTGAGCAAGCTTTAGAAATTCTTAGGGAAAAGTATGGAGATGAACATCCGGAGATTGGAAAAGTTCTATACAATTTAGGACTTGTTTACCAGAAAAAAGGCGATAATACTGAAGCTGAAATCATGTTCAAGCAAGCTCTGGAAATATACAAAAAACACTATTGGCAATGAACACAAATGTCGCATTGTAAAATTTTGCTCTAAAATCTACATAACTATTAAACGTACTCTCTAAAAGACTGTTTTTGATGCATACCCCTTCATTAATCAAGAACCAAAGACTTTTATAAATATATTAGATAATAACCTTATGTTAATAAAGAACGCTAAACTATTAGATGGGAGAAAAGTTAACATATTAATTGAGGGTGATTCAATTTCTTGTATAGGAGAATGTAAGGGGGATGATGTAATAGACGCTGAAGGAAAATTAGTATTACCCCCTTACTTTAATATGCATTTTCACTTAGATAGTGCTTTCACTTTCACTATGAATAAATCTGGGACACTTTGGGAGGGGATAAGAATATGGCAAGAGGTAAGGAAAAAACTATCCGAAGAGGAAGTAATAAGAAATGCCCTAACCGCAGTTAAATTAATGGTAGCTTACGGCACATTATGGATTAGAACCCACGTTGATATTGCAGAGATGAAACTCTTAAATGCAATAAAGAAAGTTAGGGATGAAGCTAAGGAAATTGCTGACATTCAAATAACTGCCTTTCCACAAGATGGAATATTCACTGATAAGGGTAATGATGAATTATTAAGAAAAGCAGTTGAAAACGGTGCAGATAATATTGGCTTAATTCCCCACAACGAAATAACTAGGGAAGACGGTGTTAAATCAATTGACTTCGCATTTAACCTAGCTAAAGAGTACAACAAAGACGTTGATGGTCATATTGATGAAACCGATGACCCAAATTCCAGGTTTTTAGAAGTTGTTATTAAAAAGACTATAGAATTTGGATGGTATAATAGGGTTACAGCTGGTCACGTAACTGCAATGCATAGTTGGGATAGTGCTTACAGATTTAGAATCATACCTCAAATAGTTAAAGCTGGGATAAGCATTATTCCAAATCCTTTAATAAACGCAGTCTTACAAGGTAGATTCGATAATTATCCTAAGAGAAGAGGTATTGCCCCAATTAAGGAATTAATTAAATTTAACGTTAACGTAGC
The DNA here is from genome assembly GCA_038734615.1 of Saccharolobus sp. Lineage (GTDB taxonomy): Archaea > Thermoproteota > Thermoprotei_A > Sulfolobales > Sulfolobaceae > Saccharolobus. The sequence continues at coordinate 1,575 of JAVYOH010000085.1, forward strand.
TTTAGGTCATGATTGCATAATGGACCCTTGGTATCCTTTAGGAATAGGAAACATGTTACAAGTATTATTTATGGCTATACACTTAGAACAATTAACCGGTGAAGAAGAATTACTACAATCAATCAACCTAATAACTTATAATGCAGCTAAAGCTTGGAGGAAAAAAGATTACGGTATAGAAGTGGGAAAAGAGGCCAACTTGTTAATTACAGATTCTGAAGATGTGATAGATTTAATTCGTTTCATGAGTCCTCCAAGGTACGTGATAAGGAAAGGTAAGGTTATAGCTAAAGATGGTAAATATATTTTATTTAAGGGAAAATGGGAAGAGGTTAAGAGAAGACCATGAGGACTTTTCACTTAAGAGGGGCAAAATAAATAATCTCAGAAAATAAGAGTATCTTATGTTTGGAAAACTCGTTTCAATTATTGATAAACTTAACGAGGGAAATATAATTGAAGCAAGTAACAAATTACTAGAAGTTGCAAAAGAATATAAAGATCAAGACAAAATAGTAACTTTTCTAGCCGAAATAGAAAAGGAAATGAAGGAATATAAAAACGATGAGGAAATCCTCTCTAAAGCATACTCCCCCTTTAGCGACTTATTGAAAAAGAGCATTGAAGAAATGAGAGCATGTAGGGAAAATAAACTCAAAGCCCTAATCCTTCACACTTTATACATATTAAGTGAAGGAAATCAGATTTTATTAAACATGATCAGAAAGTCAAATATAGGGAGGCCAAACACATATATATGAGCCTTCCCAAATATTCAATATGAGCTTTGATGCAGATGTAATAATAGTTGGAGGAGGATTATCTGGCCTCTCTGCAGCAATCACCGCCAACAGAGAAGGCCTTTCAACAATAGTCTTGGAAAGAGGAGAATACTCTGGGGCTAAAAACGTTTCTGGAGGAAGAATGTACATTCACGCCCTATTACAATTATTCCCAGACGCATTAGAAAGAGCCCCCCTAGAAAGACCAATAACAAAAGAAACATATGAAATATACTGCAATGACAAGAAAATCACATTCTCCTTCCAACACAAAACAAAAAACAGTTACACCGTCTTAAGGGCAAAATTCGACCAATGGTTAGCAAAAGAAGCTGAAAACGAAGGAGTACTAATCTCCTATTCAACACTAGTAACAAACGCAAGACGAGAGGAAAATTACATAGTAATAGAAACTAATAGAGGAGAACTAAAAGCACCATTAGTAATAGAAGCTGGAGGAATCACAGCACCAATTGCAAGAGCATTAGGAGTAAAGAAACTAGAACCAAAAACCCTAATGTTAGGAGTTAAGGAAATCATAAACATAAAACCAGAATTAAAAGAAGATGAAGGAGAAGCTAGAACAATCTTAGGACTATTAAATGGCCTAAAAGGTGGAGGCTTCGTATACACTAACAAAGAAACACTTTCCTTAGGAGTAACAATAAAAGTCGAATCATTATACAAATCAAACCTACCTTCTCACGAAATAATAGAGAAATTCAGAGAAGAATTGGGAATAAATGGAGAAATCTTAGAATACTCAGCCCACTTAATACCCTATTACGGATATGATAGAATAGGCAAAGTTTACGACAAAAACCTAATAATAGTCGGAGACGCCGCAGGCTTTCTAATAAACGATGGATTCAACATTAGGGGAATGGACCTAGCAATAGGCTCCGGAATAATTGCAGGAAAAGCCGCTAAGAAAATCAAAGAATTAAACGATTATACAAGAACAGACATATACTGGGAAATGCTAAACCAATCATACGTAATTAAAGACATGAAAACAGCCTTAAGATCCTTCAAAGTATTAAACGAAGACCCAATATTCAACAAATACCCCAAAATCCTATGCAACACCCTAAGCACATTATTCACAGTTGATGACAACAACAAGAAAAGACCAATAAACGTTTTAATTGAGGAAAGCAAAAAAGAGAACGTAAACCCCACTGAACTAGTAAAAGACTTGATGAGGTTATTCATATGAACCTCCTAAAAAGATTAGCCCTAAACAAGTACGACGTAGACAAAAAACCCCACATTACAGTCAACACAGAAATTTGCCTAACCTGCAAAGAAAAGCCTTGCACCAAAGTATGCCCAGCTGGCACCTATGAGCCAACTCCAGACGGTAGAATAATAGCCCATTATGAAAGATGCTTAGAATGCGGAGCAGCACTAGTAGCCTGCCCTTACGGTGCAATCACCTTCACATTCCCAGAAAAGGGCATAACATATAAGTACGGATAATAGCGTGTATACACACTCTGCTTTTTTACATTAAGCAAGCAAAAAATCCCACATACTCTATAATAACATTACACAAGCTTCCTTATTGACAAGACACCTAAAAAAGCATAACGCGTGATGAAACAATAAATCCGCTTATAACAACACTAAATGAAATGAAAAACACGCTTAATAACACACAAAAACAACTAATGACCACTAACCCTAATACTCCCAAACCCATTTGCCCTAGAAGAGCCTATACCATAAACTCTAGCAGCAATTAACGCCTCTCTTACTATTTCCTTACACTCCTCATCCTTATTAGAAATAACATACTTACCCTTTACAAGCAACGCAGGCTCCCTAGCATTATCATAATTAACCATCACAGTCTTTTGCCTCACACTATAATGCTCCCACAAACAACTTTCCAACTTAAAAACAGCCCTCTGAACCTCATGAACATCACTACTCAACATATCCTTAGATATCATATAAGGAATCCACAACAAAACCCCCGGACTCACCGTAAACCTTCTAACATGCTGATTAGGCACAAAAGGATTTGACAATAGAGCAGGACTTACAGTCCTCAACACTACCAAAGAAGACAAATCAATAGAAGGCTCAACAACAAATACATTATTAATTATATAACTCACCACAAGATTCTCAAACTTAA
>JAVYOH010000086.1:0-4430 GCA_038734615.1 Saccharolobus sp.
GTTTAATAATTGAATTTGTTAGTATATATTTTCTATTTCTCCATAGTTTTGTTGGAGTTATATTACTATTAATAGGTTATATCTCTGAGCCAATAGCGGGCATATTATTATTCAAATATTTCTATGAATTACATAAAACTTACGCATTAATGTTTTTCTTGGGTGCAATAATATTCACTACGGGTTTACCGTTTTATGTAATAAATCTACCTTATGTTGTAATTATTGGTAACCTCGTAAAAGTATTTGGTTTAATTCAGCTAAGGAGATACATTTAAAGGTATAAGTAACATTTTATTAAGCAAGTAATTAGCATTTTATATAATCTTTTTAAGTGAGAAACTCTAAATAACCTTTTTTAAATCTATCTAGCTTGAAACAGAAATTGAAGCTCAATTACTTTAGTCTTGAATTATTATGAATGGCTAGCATGAAGGTAGGATTACGCATATGTGATCTTTTTCACAATTATTATCTAAGCTAATTATATCATAATACTCTTTGAGTATAGTGATTATTTTGTATAAAAAATTGATTATTTGTACATTATTTAATGGAGAGAAAATATCAATCCTATTTCTAGCTTTAGTCGTAATTTTTACATGGTTCTTTACACTATATGTTAATCCCCTTATGATGTTTTCTATTATTTTTCTTTCCTCACATACCAAACTTTCTGCTTCTAGGTCTGGTAAAACAATAGTTTGTTGAATCTTATTATTTATAAATGAAACTAGTATATTGGCTATTTGAGAAATTATTTTTTCATCATTACAGTTTATAATTAGATAATAGAATAGATCATTATTTATTAAATACTCCATACCTACTAGCGCTTTTTCAATATCTTGATTAGTTATGTCTATATTTTCCAAAATTAAAGTTGAAGAAGCCTCTATTAACTTATCTGTACAATTATAAGATTTTTTTATATTTAGTTTAGTGCATATTACATCTAAATTTTCCCAAATACTGTTTTTTATCCTCCATGGTCTTGAGAGTGATGTCATATACTATTTGTAGTTTAGCTAATAATAAAAGCTGTATACAGTTAGAAGAGTTTATACATCCTCCTATTCTATTTAAAATATGTTGTTAAACGTTTTTATTTTGATGAAGTTATTTCCTGATTCGATCTCAAGATCGTAATTGAAAATATATTTTATAAGATCTGTTGTAGCACTCTTTTCTACAAAATTTATACCATAAATAATTATTTCTCTATTATTTAAAGTAAATATCTTAAGGTTAGGATTAATGATGCTTATAAAAATATTCAAATTTTGTTTTATCATATTAGTATCAGTTATTGATTTATAATTAATTGAAGGATAATTTTTAGTTCTTGGAACTATTATATGCCCGCTTTTCCTTAACTCTAGGAATAAGGAATAGATGTCATAAATTTTGCTAACGATATCATAAGATAAATTTCCATTTTTCAACAAAATATCAAGTATATTCAGACCTTGATAAAGTGTTAAATCAGTTAAAATTTTATCAGCTTTATTACTTTTTAAGTTAAATTTTACAAGTAATTCATTCCTCTTATCTATAATCTTTTTATCAACTCTCACTGCATGATGATTATGTTTACTAAAATCTATTAGATCTTGCGAATTAATTGATACATCTATAATAGATTTATTATACTCATCGATTTTGCCTAAATTTAACTCTTCTAGAACTGTTTCTAGAAAAATCTTTGAATACTCTAACAAATATTTATTTACTTCACCAATAGTTATTCTATAAGTTATTATGTTTCCATTTTTCTTATATATAATGTTAGAAGCATAAGGAAATAAGTACTCCAAAAGATGCTTTACATGGTATGAGTTTATAAACGAAAAATGTTTTTTAACAACGTACTTAATTAGCGTATCTTTTAATGAAGCGTAATTTTCATCGAAATAAGAGATGTGTGCTAATGTAAAATTCTCGCGAAATAAAATATAAGGTATAAGAAAACATGAATCAGTACCTATTGCGGATTCGTCTTTATCCATTACATTCATCATGTTCATAAGTAAAGTATCATAAAACTCTTTCTCGTCCCTCATTTCATAAAGTTTTATAAATACGTCTGCTCTCTCTTTAAGAAGTTCGCTAATCGGCGTTAGTCTTACTTCGCTTGTTCTTGTCACTCTATAAAATAATTAACAAGAGTTTTTAAGATTTCGATGATGTTTGTTATTAATTAGCCCTATTTGTAACATATGCTATAGTCATCAAATAATCTCTTAATTCCCTAGTTATTAGGAAGTTTCTCCTTACATACTCCCTAGCGTTTAAACCATTCTTCTTCCTATTTTCTCATTCCTAATTAAGTATATAATATAGTGCGAAGCTCCTTGTGAGCTATTTACAAGAAATCCTGTAACGCCATTTATTACTTGTAAAGGTATTCCTCCAGTATTACCGCCTATTACTGGCTTTTTCTTCCACATGGCCTCACTAACAGTGAGTCCAAATCCCTCTTTAATAGATTTTTGAAGGACTACACTAGATGCCCGTTGAAAGACGTTTATCTCTAAATCACTATAAGGAGGTAACATTAACAAATGTATGTCTTTATCTCCTTCAGAAGCTTTAACTACTTCATTATAAACTTTCTCTCCTTCTGGATCATCAGTAGCAGGGCTTCCAACATAAAGTAACTGAATGTCAACGTGTTTTTTAGCTAATTTATAAGCCTGTATTACACCTAGTGATCTTTAGCGTAGTCAAAACGCGATACTTGAGTTATTAAAGGTTTATTTTCATTTATCCCAAATTTATATAAAATCCTCGTGGTAGTAGTCTCTGGGATGTACTTATTTTTAGTACTTAGGGGGTCTATAGATGGTGGAATTATAAATTGAGGAATATGTATATCATCTCTACCAAAAGATGGTACAGATACTATCATACTATCATATTGTGAAATGTACTTTTTCAAGAAATTCCACACTGGTGGATAAGGATTAGATATATCTATATGGCATCTCCAAATCCACTTATTATTATCCTTCTTAAATTTTATAAGCCCCGCTAGCTGAGGATCGTGAATAAACATCACATCATAATCTAATGGAATCTCAGACAGGTTAATTTCCTGCCATTTTTCATATATCTTAAAGTGATTTTCATTAACATTTCCAATACCATTTTGTAAAGCATTATGAAAGGATTTTGTAACATTAAAGAACTCATCATCGCCCTTAATTACTTTCCAATCCACGTTTAAGCCTAATTCTTTCATTAATGGTACTATTCCATTTAATATTTCAGACACTCCTCCCCGGCTCTAGTTGAATTTACGTGAAGTATAGAAAGGTCTTTAATTCTTTCAGCAATTTTAAATATAGAATCTAATTCATGTTCTCCTACATATTTCTCGTATTTTTCTATCATTTTAGTATCATCCTCTCTAAAATTCTAATTATATCTTTTCTTAATACTTCTTCGCTCAAGTAAGTTTGAGGATCTATTTTGCTTAAAGCTTCTGCAACATCAGATAAGCCAAAATTAGACTCTAACCACTCTAAAAAATCATTTCTCTTAGCTATTCCTAATACTCTTTTTGTAACAAAATGCCAAACTAATGATCTTCCCAGTATAGTTTGAATTTCATCTAAGAATTCCGCTAATGTGGTTGCAATATAATTTGTTTTATATATTATTGGCCTGCATGATACGAATACGAAATCTGATAAGGCTAATTTATTATTTGCTCTAGGTTCTAAAATCTCTATTAAATCCTTTCTGACATCTTCTACAGTCCTAGGTTCTGCACCGGGAATATCAGACACCAGTTCGGCTAACTCCTTTTCGCCTAAACTTACAGCTATCCAATGTGAGAAGTCATTAGAATATTCTTCCGGTATTAAGTGTGAGGTGAAAATAGAGTGGAAGATATGGTAAAATAATGAATAGTTGTCGCCTTTTTTATTCCTTCAACTAATTCTTTCAAGGTTTTAGCTTTAAGCTTAGAATAGACAGGTGGGTAGAAGGCAGCATAAAGCTCAAAGATAATTCATTTTCCTTTAGAATCTAAGTACATCATATAATATTCTTTCTCTTCTAGAATTATAACCTATTCACACTTTATTACACGCTACTGAATAGGGATCTCTCTAAATTATTTAAGACCCTATTACCTGTGCTGTAACTGAAGGACTTATTATTATTTCACCATTAGCAAAAGTTACGTGTGGAAAGCTAATTAATAATGACTCAGAAGAACCTCCTTTTAAATACATTCCATTTATTATATGAATCTTAAATACTCCACTGGGTAGTTTTGCTGAAATATTTAAACCGTTTAGATCTATTTGGGCAGAGGAGATTTTAAGAAATACTTCATTATATTCACCTGCGGGTATTCTTGCAGAAACTAAGAATGTAATATTAGATGTGAGCATTACTGTAATTGTTTTATTAGATAT
>JAVYOH010000087.1:0-4418 GCA_038734615.1 Saccharolobus sp.
ATCTAGTGGAACTAAAGTCCTTAAATCTATTACCTCTGCAGAGATTCCCTCTTTTTGAAGCATCTCGGCAGCTTTTAAACTCCTATGAACCATTAATGCTGTAGCAATTATCGTTATATCACTCCCTTCTCTCCTAATAGCCGCTTTACCAAAATCGATCTCATAAGGCTCATCTGGTACTTCCTCCTCAACTCCCTCAAAAGGTAAGAATGGCAAACCAGTTAACAACTTATGTCCAAATATAACTACTGGGTTTTGATCCCTTAATGCTTTAATAGTTAATCCTTTCGCATCGTATGGCGTAGAAGGTATTACAACTTTAAATCCCGGCACATGAGAGAAAAGTCCGTATAATACTTGAGAATGTTGAGAAGAATCACCATATCCTCCTCCTATAGCTGTAATAATAGTAACTGGCATTGGGAATTGCCCTCCGCTCATATAATAATTCTTTGCAATGTGATTGTACATTTGATCAAAACCAGCCCCTAAAAAGTCTACGAACATTAACGATATAACTGGATGCAAACCAACAGAAGCTGCACCAACACCCATTCCCATGAACGTTTGCTCAGTGATTGGAGTATCTATAACCCTTTTTCTTCCGAACTTATCGAAAAGGCCCATTGTAAAACCAAATACTGCACCCCAATAAGTCACATCCTCACCTAAAACAACAATCCTATCATTCCTCTCCATTTCTTCCCTTATACCTTCACTAATAGCTTGTGCTATACCCCTTATTTTCATGCGAAAACACCCGTAAGCGCTTCTGCTGGTTCTGGATAAGGACTGTTTAAAGCGAAATTGATAGCCTCTTGAACTTGCCTTCTAGCCTCTTCTCTCAATTTAGCTAAAATATCATTATCCGCATAATTTAGACGCAACAATCTATTCTCAAGTCTCCTTATTGGATCAAGCAAAGACCAAAGCTCTACCTCATCTTTACTCCTATACTCCTCTCCATCTCCCTCGAAATGTCCAACATACCTGTACGTTAATGCTTCTATTAGCGTAGGTCCAAATCCCTTTCTAGCCCTTTCTATCGCTTTCTTAACAACTGAATAAACGTCTATCACATCCATTCCATCAACTAAATATGAGGGAACATTATATGCTAATCCTCTTTGATAATGGAAAGTAGTAGACATAACTAAAGACTTTGGAGTTGAATCAGCATATTTGTTATCCTCTATTATTATAATCAATGGTAATTCCCAAGCAGAAGCTATGTTTAAGGTTTCAGCAAAAGTCCCATGATTTGCGGCACCTTCTCCAGCAAATGCGAAAGCTACATTATCTCTACCTAAATATTTAAACCCAAACGCAGCCCCAGCAGCTTGAGGAAATGATGCTCCCACAATTCCACTACATGCGAAATTCTTCGACTTATCAAATAAGTGCATATGCCCTCCTTTTCCTTTGCACAGTCCAGTAGATTTTCCAAATATTTCCGCGGCTAATTTATTTAAATCAACACCCTTAGCTATAGCATGATGATGAGGCCTATGCGTGCTAATAACAGCATCTTCATCCCTAGCATCATATAAAGAACCCACTGCTACAGCTTCCTGACCTATTGAAAGATGCATCTCACCTCTTATTATGCCAGAAGCCATATTGAACGGATTTTTACCCTCATGATATACCTTCTTAATATTTTCTTCAAAATATCTAATAGTTACCATTTTTTTATACATATTAAGCAAATCACTTTGCCTTAAACCCGCATTCTCTATTAAGAAATATAGGTCTTTTAACGAAGGTTCCGGTTTTATAATCATATTAATAAATTAATTTATGTTATTAATAATCTTTTCATAGATTGATTAGCATTGTTCAGTTTCTTGTATAAACTTTGACGATTTAATCCTATTTTCCCTTTCAATCAATCTTTCCTCGAAAATTCTCTTCTCTTTTTCAGTAGATGGAACTATCTTAGGTATTTGTTTAGGCTTACCATTTTCATCTATCGCAACAAAGGAGAAAACTGTTCTACTTACCAATCTTTTCTCTCCCGTATAATGATTTATTGAGAAAACCTTAGCACCCACATCCATTGAAGTATTTCCAGTATATTCAATAGCCCCTTGAATTTCCAAAATATCACCTATTTTAACCGGTGTAAGGAAATTGGCACTTCCAGCACTTACCGTAAACACATTACCTCTAGAGTAAAGTTTAGCTATTATAGCCAATGCCTCATCTAACATCATATACATTTTACCAGCATATAATATTCCATTAGTAAACCCATGCTCCGGATATATTGTCCTTATATAACTTCTACTAAAACTCATCCCTTGTATTAAATCCTCAGTATCTTTCAAATCCTCCTTCTTCCTCTTAATCCTAGCCTCTCTCCTCTTCAACGCCTCTTCATCCGCCTCAACCTTTATTCCCAATTTTCTAGGCCTTATATTATCATCAACAGCAACGAAAGTCATTAAACCTAAAGCTCCAAGCTCTTCCCTTTCACCTCTCTTAATACAAGCCTTCACTTTAATTTCAGCAGAAGATTCCCAAGTACCGTTAACATTAGCCTCAAGCCTTATAACATCACCCACCCTACCAGGCTTAAATAAATATATATAATCTACAGAAGCTAATACATAATTTCCTTTACTTATATTAGACATTAATAATCCTCCAGTTTCTATTAACCAGCTCATATATATTCCGCCATGCAAACTACCAAAATGATTCGAGTGCCAAGGGAAGACGTTATAGTAAGTTTCTAGTTTATACATTTTATACCTATCTATTACTCTCATAGACAAAATAAATGATTTACTATTAAATAAAAATATATAGTATAGCAAGACCGTAAAATTATGTGTTACCAAAATGAAACTTGTTCATTTCTCATTCTTGAGTATTCATAAAGTTTATACGCATTAACAACAGTGAACAATGAAGAATAAACTTAAAAATTGTAAGATCGGGATTATTTCGCCTCAACTAGACAAAACAATTAGAAAATCCCTTAAAAACGAAAGAAATCAGCAAATAATATATAAAAGTTATATTGTAAAACAATTTATGGTTAAATTATTACTCTTTTCCCCTAAACCTTATGAGCCCAGAAGAGTAGGAGTTTACAAGGATGGGAAAATCATTGATCTAGTTAAGGCTTATGAAATATTATACGACGCTAAACCACCAAACTGGTTCTACGACATGAAAGACCTAATTGAAGGAGGAGATTTAGCATTATATTTAATAAATAGGATAATGAGTGACATAGAAAAATCAGACAAAATTGAATATATTGATCCAAATCAAATATTATATTACCCCCCAATACCTAATCCAGAAAAAATATTCTTATTAGCTGTAAATTATAGAGCCCATGGTAAGGAAACTAACACACAGCCCCCTAAAGAGCCTTACATCTTCACTAAATTCAATAACACATTAGTAGGCCATAATCAACCAGTACTAATTCCTAAAGCCTCCAAAAACGTAGATTACGAAATAGAACTCGCAGTAATTATTGGTAAAAAAGCCAAATACGTTAGTGCTTCTAAAGCATTAGATTACGTTTTTGGTTATACCATATTTAATGATATTAGTTTTAGGGATAGACAATTCCCTCCCGAAAACCCCTATGGTATGAGATGGGTACATGGAAAAGGAATGGATACTGCTGCACCAATGGGGCCTTGGATAGTAACCAAAGACGAAATACCCAATCCACATAATTTAAAATTACAGTTAAGGGTTAATGGAGAAATAAGACAAGATGGTTACACCGAAGACATGATATTTAAAATAGATCAAATCATTGAGTACCTATCCAATGGCATAACCCTAAAACCTGGAGACATAATATCTACCGGCACACCACCTGGCGTAGCATTAGCTACCGGAAGATACTTGAAACCTGGAGACGTAATGGAAGCTGAAATAACGGGAATAGGAATTTTGAGAAATTATCTAGTAGAAGAAAAATAACTCCTCCTCACACCTTTATTATTACGTAGTTTACACCCAAGTATATTGCGAAGAATAGGAGAATAAATAATTCATCTATATTAAATAAAACCTCAGTTATCCATAAAGTACCTAAGCTAAAAAGCAACGCTGAAAGTATAAATTTGAGATGAGGTATTCTAATTCTAGCTACTTGCGATTTTAGCAAAAAGGTCAGAATAGAAACTACTACACCTGCTAATATACAGCCTAAAAGTGCCGAAAAATAGCTTTGAGGCAATAAGGCTAGAATAACTAATGCAGCCTCAAAAGCCTCAGTTGCCGAAACAACAAATACCACAGATACGCCTTCCTTCTATTAAACTTCTTGAGAAGCAGAGGATTAGATAAAGGTAGCGTAGTGTATCTCATGACCCCAATAATTCCAGAACAGTGGATTTCATTCTTAGCCCTATTAAAAGGAGGAATGATAATAATACCAA
>JAVYOH010000088.1:0-4190 GCA_038734615.1 Saccharolobus sp.
TTAGAATTAAATGGATAATAAGTTGGGATACTCCCCTTTCGGTATATAATGTAAAAATAGATGAATTAAGATATATTGTTAGATATTTTGCTTCACAAAAAACACCATTATTTTCAGTGTTCTTCGGTTTTGATTTTTATATAACATCAGAGGGAAGCGGAAGTAGGATAAAGATGAAAGAATGGTATAGGGGACCATTTAAAAGTTTAGCAAAAGGGGAGATAGAAAAGCATTTGAAAAAAGCTAAAGAAGTCATGCCAGAATTCATAGTTAGAATTTAACTCTTTCTCTTAGCTCATTAATTTTACTTATTAAATTATCCATTTCCTCTAGCTCTTTTGAAACGTTGAGGTGATTTCTTATGGATTTAAGAGTATTAACTAGTTCCTCCCAGTAACTATTTATATAAACTTCTGGATTATATTTGTGCATAGTTATTATACCCGTTAATACTGCTAACTTATTACTTACCCCTATATTCTTCAGCTCTGTGCTGTGCTTAACCATAAAATCATTAAGCGAATCTAGAAATAGATTAATATACCCAACTATTTCATCTCTTTCTCTTTCACTAGGTTTTAAAGGACTCTCCTCTAAGCTCATTAGCAATCACCGTATATTTATAATAAAAACTAAAAAACTAAATAAAAAGATCAACTTTTAATTATCCATTTAATATTTGTCTTTACACTTCTACTTAGTGTATCTTTCATTGGGCATCTCTTTTCCGCTTCCTGAATTACTTCATTTATTCTTTTATCATTGGATTCTATTACTAAATCATAATTAACTTCCAATAACCCTGGGGGAACATTACTATCGCCTTGAAATCCTCTAGTATCCATCTTACCCTCTATATACCCGTTAATTGAGTCTATCTTCACGCCTCTTTCTTTTGCTATATAATAAATCGTTAAAATAATGCAAGACAAAGCTGAAGCTAGACAAAACTCCTCTGGCGTTGGATAATCTGAACCAAGAAGACCTATATTTATATCGAAATCTTGCAAATTTACAACTACTTTATCCCCCTCTAATCTACCTTCTGCATTAAATGTAATTAGAGCCAATTTATAGCACCTATATCCCTTAAAATTGCAGCTTTAATTCCAAATCTAATATATAATTTAGTCTTTTCTTCTTCACTGAGTGACCTAGCTAATTTCTCTTCAATTTTATCTATTTGCCTAGTAATAACCGTGCTTATATTGGTTTCTATAGATGGTTTATTTACCTTAAATGTATAATAAATATCTAATAATAACTCATACATCTCTTCATCCAAATTGAGTAAATAATTATCTATTGCAGGAATTAGTTGGTTATTTATTTCAATCATTTGTGCCTTAAAGTAGGATCTCCAATTGAGCATATGAGTTTTTACGAAATTCCATGATGGGGGAATCCTTTATATTCATCAGCATTAGGTACACTTACTACCTTATACTCCTGCCCATCAATATCTATTACTGCTTCTACCTCTAGCTCAAGGTTTGCTAATTTCACTTTCATATTAGCTTTTTTATGCCAGAATAGGAAAATTTTTTCTCTTTTAATCTAACAAAATAATTGGTGATAAAATGCAAGCTAAGATAGAGGATCCTTGTGTACAAGAATGTTTCTCACCTAAAAGCCAATGGAAATTTGTTGATATAACAGAGTGTTTGCAAAATTGCAAACAAATAACAATAACTAAACCATGATAAAATAAATTTGAACTAAGGTTAAGAGTTTTTCCTCGTATTATAGATCTAATGATAATATTTGTAAATAGAAAAAATAGGATTTTTTCAAGGGAAATTATTTAGATGTAAATCCAGGCTTCACTAATTTCTTTAGATCTAAAATCTTTTCGATCTCCTCATCCTTATAACCTAATTCCTTAAGAGCATCGTATATTGACATACCCTTGTTCAATTTCTTTCCAATTTCAGCAGCCTTATCGTAACCTATAATAGGTGAAATCACTGTTATAAGTGAAGGTGATGATTGAGCGTATCTCTTCATTTTATCTACATTTGGTACCATTCCATCAATTATGAGGCTAGAGAATTTGTTTAAAGCTTCAGCAAGTAAATTAATCTGTGTTACAATATTATATCCTATTAAAGGAACTCCCATAGCTAGCTCAAATTCTCCTAGCATAGATGCAAACTGATTAGCGTGATCTAGCCCAACTACTTGAGCAGAAATTAATAATGATGCTTCAACCGTAACAGGGTTAGTCTTTCCCGGCATTATCGAACTTCCGGCGATTTCCTCTTGAGTAGGTAGATCAATTTCATTAAGCCCAGTAAATGGGCCAGAGAACATATACCTTATGTCTTGTCCTAATCGATAAAGATCTATTGCTATATTTCTTAATGCTCCACTTAATAATAATAAATCAGTTAATAGCCTCATTCCTCTGAAAGTATTTGCTGGTTTAAAGCCTAAGCCAGTAATTCTATTTATCTCATTTATAACTCTTTCTTGAAATTCAGGATGAGTGTTTATTCCAGTTCCCGTTGCAGTGCCCCCTATAGGTAGTTCCTTAACATATTCTAAAATGCTTTTAATTTGTTCATGATCGTGTTGGAAGGTATCAGCATAAGCGGATAATTCCTGTCCTAGGGTTACTGGCATAGCGTCTCTAAAATGCGTTCTACCAGCTTTTATAACATCACTATATTCTTGAGCCTTTTTGCTTAATGATAGTATAATCTTTTGTATTGCTGGAATTAGTTTCTCATGAACCTCAGATACAGCAGCAATTCTCATCACTGTAGGCATAGTATCATTGGATGATTGACCAAAATTAACGTGATCATTAGGATGAACCTTAGCATTTATATAACTAGAAGCTACTTCGGCTAATACCTCATTTATATTCATATTAAGGCCAGTGCCAGAACCAGTTTGAAATACATCAAGCACTATTTTATCGTCTAACTTACCTTCCATTAGTTCTTCTGAAGCCTTTATTATTGAATCAGCAATCCTTTTATCTATTAAGCCTAAGTCTGAATTAACTTTAGCACATGCTCTCTTAACCAAACCTGCAGCCCAAATAATTCTTCTTGGAAATCTAGTTCCAGTATTCATAAAAAGCTTAGGAGCAGTTTCTGTATATTTCACAAAATAACAAATTAGGAAAGAAGTTATTAAAATTTATAATAACGCGTTTAAACTATAGTTCGTAATACAATTTATGAGTATAATAAGGCTTGAAAACATTACTAAAGAGTATGAGGGAAAGGTTAAAACTATAGCTCTAAATAACATTAACTTGGAAATTAATGAGGGAGAATTTATAGCGATTTTAGGACCTTCAGGTAGCGGAAAGACAACATTATTACTAATCTTGGGAATTTTAGATAGACCTACTCAAGGCAAGGTTTATGTTAATAATAAAGATGTTACTAGAATGAGTGATAGTGAAATATCTAAAATTAGAAATGAATATATAGGATTCGTTTTTCAGAATTATAATTTGATACCCAGGTTAACAGTTTTTCAGAATGTGGAACTACCATTAGTAGCTAGAGGAATTCCTAAAAAGAAAAGAGAAGACATTGTAATAGAGGCTTTGAAACTAGTAGGCATTGAGTCCTTAATTAAGAAGAGATCAAGTGAGCTTTCTGGAGGACAACAACAAAGAGTAGCCATAGCTAGAGCATTGGCACAAAATCCTAAGATTATTTTAGCTGATGAACCTACTGGAAATTTGGATAGTGTAAATGCAAAAATTGTGATGGATACGTTTAAGAAAATTAACGAAGAGTTGAAAACTACAATAGTAGTAGTTACACATGATAAGGAAGTTGCGAGCTATGCAAGAAGAAAAATTTTCATTAGAGATGGAAAAATTGTAGGTGAAGAAAAATGAACAAAAGTATTATATTAATACTACTTATCTTGTTTTTCACATCAACTATTCCTACTATTATTAATTCTCAGAATTCTAATGTAGCAATTTCTTCTTGGGGTTGGGGAACCCCACAAAATCCAATTAAAGCCTACCCAGGATACAATGATACACCATTTTATGTCATAGTATCCCAAGTAATAGGATATCAAATACTTTACGCATACATTAATCTTGCAGGAACTCCAATAACTTCAGAGGGAGGTTATACTATTGCATATGGCTCTGTTTCGTCTAGTTCACTAACTACTTCAGAAATTTTATTCTTCTTAAATATAAACGA
>JAVYOH010000089.1:0-4165 GCA_038734615.1 Saccharolobus sp.
TATGATTTTAGAAAATTTAGAAAATATTTAACTAATCTATAAAATTAGATTTCAAGCAAGAATAAAATATTGTAAATAAGATATAAAAAATGATAATGAGTATGAGAATTTAATCTAAAAAATTAAGTGACTTAAACAACTATTTTTTACTCATCATTGCTCTTAGGATTTCTTCTGGTGTAGCAGGCGTTTTAGTAAATCTAGTCCCTATAGCATCTTCTAATGCTCTTATTATAGCAGCTGGACCAACTATGAGTGCTGCTTCTCCTACGCCTTTACTACCAGTTGGATAATTAGAAGGATGGTATTGTTCTGCTGTAATGGAAGTAAATTTAGGCGCTTCAACAGCCGTAGGAACATAGTAGTCAGCATAGGTTACAATTAATTGTCCATTCTCGTTAATTAGTGCTTGTTCATATAAAGCTTGGCCTACTGCTTGTGTTCCACCACCATGTATTTGACCCTCTACTAAGGCTGGATTAATCACCTTTCCAATATCATCATATGCCCTATATTCTAGAACCCTAGCTATTCCAGTATCGTCTACTTCAACTACAGCTAGATGAACACCATAGGGGAATGTTACATCGTTCTCGTATATTATCTTCTCAACTAAACCTGGATCGTGACTTCTATAGGCTAAGTTAGCTATATCATCCCAGCTCATTTTCTTATTTGGATCGCTCTTTAATCTAAATTCGCCCTTCTCATACTGAACTTCTTGTACATCCACATTCCACGTAGATGCTGCAATTCTCTTCATTTTCTCCAATATCTTTTCAGCAGCTTTAACTGCAGCAGATCCTCCTATAGTAACTGATCTAGAACCATAAGTACCCATACTAGCTGCTACAGTATCAGTATCTCCCCATATTACTCTAACCCTGCTTATATCAACCTGGAAAGTGTCTGCTACTAATTGGGCAATAGCAGTTTCTGCGCCTTGACCGTGAGGAGTAGTACCAGTAATAACTAGTATGTCACCTCTTTCATCTACTCTAATTTCAGCATATTCCCATGGTCCAAAGCTACATATTTCTAAGTAATATGCTAAACCAACACCAATCTTGTGCCCTTTCTTTCTCTCCTCCTCTGCCCATTTCTTTAACTCATAGTATCCTAACTTCTTTACACCTTCTTTTAATAATCCAACATAATCTCCACTATCGTATCTTAAGCCAAAAGGATTAGTATAGGGTAATTCAGTAATTAAATTCTTTTCCCTTACTGTGACATCATCTAAACCTAATTCGTCAGCAACATTACTTATTATCCTCTCAATAATATAAGTTGCTTCTGGCCTACTTGCACCCCTATACATGGTTATTGGAGGTGTATTAGTATATACCGCCACACTTTCTAGATCTAAGTTACGTATCTTATATGGACCAGGTATCATCATTGGTATGATTACGGGCTGAATACCAGCGGTGACCGTTATATAAGCTCCTAAATCCAGTAATAGTTTACCCTTAATTCCCAATATTGTACCATCATTTTTAACTGCTATCTCCCCTCTGAATATATTATGCCTAGCCTCACTAGCTAACATCTCCTCACTTCTAGTTGCAGTCCATCTCACTGGTCTACCTAAAATCATTGATGATGCGATTACCGCTAATTCCTCTGGCAGTAAATGGACTTTACTGCCAAAAGCCCCTCCAATGTCTGGCATAATAACCCTTATTTTACTCTCTGGTATTCCAAATATTCTTGAAAATTCTGAGCGCATATAGTGGGGTGTTTGAGTAGAGTACCAAATACTTAGCGTGCCGCCCTCATATCTAGATATTATACCTCTTGGTTCCATAGGATTGGGAATTAATCTTTCATTTATCGCCTCACTCCTAACTATCTTGTCAGCCTCTCTAAATGCCTTATCTACATCCCCAGCCTTGAATGGTATTTTATACGATATGTTGGTCTTTAACTCGTCATGAACTATGGTCTCGTCCTTCTCAGCATCTTCCATTTTTATTACAGGTTTTAACGGTTCATAATCTACCACTACCTTATCTATAGCATCCCTAACACTATACTTATCTTGACCTATAACTATTGCAACCGGTTCTCCTACATATTTAACTTTATTCTCTGGAAAAGCCTTCCTTTCTACATACCTAAATGATCTAATATCAGTATATGTAGTCCATGGTCTAATTCCTCCCTTTAATAATGGATTTATCTCCTTTGAAGTAAATACAGCTACTATTCCATTAACCTTTAACGCGTCTGTATAATCAATTTTTTTAATATACGCATGTGGATATATGCTCCTAACAAAGCCTGCATACAGTGCTGAAATTTTAATATCATCTACGTAAGTACTCTTACCTGATACGAATTTATCATCGTATAATCTTTTTACAGACTTCCCTACATAACTCATGATCTCAACCTCTTTGATGCATCTAAAACTGCTTTAACTATATTTTGATATCCAGTACATCTACATATATTACCATGAAGACCATCTCTTATCTCATCTTCAGTTGGATTAGGATTCTCCTTTAAGAGGAAATAAGTCTGCATTATCATACCAGAAGTACAGAAACCACATTGTAAGGCAAAATTGTCTTTAAACGCTTCTTGAATTGGGTGAAGCTTAGAATCTATTGACAAGCCCTCAATTGTAGTTATCTCTGCTCCATCAGCTTGTACTGCAAACATTGTACATGACTTAACTGATTTACCATTTAGCAATACTGTACAAGCACCACAAGTAGTAGTATCACAACCAACTTTAGTTCCAGTTAGTCCTAGTTCATCTCTTATAAAATCTACTAATAACATTCTGGGACTTACATATCTCTCATACCAAACTCCATTTACCTTTATCTTTACCTTTACCTTTTCCCCTTTATTTACAACCAACATTTATCCCACCTCTTTTAATGTTTTCCTAGTTATTACTTTCATAACCTCCTTCCTATACCAAGAACTCCCTCTTGTATCTGAGGGAGGATTAACTTGGCTAGAAACTTTATTTACAATCTCTTCAATAATATCATTATTTAATTTCCTGCCTATTACACTCTTCTCTACTTCTAAAGCTCTAAATGGCTTATCTGATACTCCACCATAAGCGAGTCTTATATCCTCTATTTCTGAGCCTCTTAACTTTACTGCTAATGCTAAGGAAACTAGTGCAAAATCTCCAGCTCTTCTCACAACTTTTCTATAGAAAGTTCTATATCCTTCCAAATGAGGTAATATAATCTCACTCACTATCTCTCCTTTTCTTATATCATTTGTAAAAGCGCCTTTAAAGAAATCTAAAGCATTAACAGTCCTATTGCCAGAGGAAGAAGTTAAAACTATTTCCGCATTTAAAGCAGTTAATACAACAGGAACATCTGAAGAGGGGTCAGAATTAGCTACACTCCCCCCAATTGTGCCTAAATTTCTTACTTGCATATCCCCGACTACTTTCACCGCTTGATGAAGTAAAGGAACGTTTATTTTAACTAAATCGCTCTTCAAAATATCATTATACCGTGTTAAAGCACCAATTCTCGTGGAATTAAAACTACCCCTAACATATGATAATGATGGTATTGGATTAAGATCAACTATATAACTAGGGGATATTACCCTTAATTTTAACATTGGTATTAGACTTTGGCCTCCTGCTAAAGGTCTAGAATCCTCATGAGACTCTAAAAATTTCACAGCTTCCTCTACATTATCTACTCTAACATAACTAAAATCTGCTGGATACACAAGTATAATAACTATTTTTAGGTATTTATTTTATTACGTAAAAAATGTTTAGTAAAAAGTTGTTAATAACAAATTACCTGCTCTTTGTCATGTCTATTAATAAATAATTATCGTTTTCATTTAAACATAAAATTAAACATTTTTCATAATCATAGCTTAAAAATAATTTTATTTTCATCTAGAAATATTTCCCAAAAGAAATATTTTTACCTTATCTTAAACTGTTTTAGCACGTTATTCCTATGAATATATTTAGTAATAGAAGGTGGAACTATTACAGTTCCATTACCCTTACCTATAACCCTGCCTATAACTTGTGGTTCTTGTCCCTTTTTCTTTAACTCATCATAAAGTTCTTCACATACTTTTTTATGAGCAAAAATAACTATTGCTCCATTAGTTCCAGCAGTTGAGTTAGGAATTATGAAATTTTCTGTAGCAA
>JAVYOH010000090.1:0-4106 GCA_038734615.1 Saccharolobus sp.
TTTTCATTGTATTCTCAAAATCTTCTTTAGACACATTTAACTCCTCTTTGACTTTATTATAATCTAATGAAATATTTTCTGGGTATTTAATCTTAGGTAATTCTTTAAAATGTGCATAAACTTTAGCCTTAGATATCTTTTTTATTATTGAAGCATTTCCAGCATGATCAGGATGCCAATGTGTTATTACAATATCTGATATATCTTCAATATGAAAATTCCAAGATCTTAGAAATTTGCTTATCTCTTCTAAATATCCCGGTAGCCCAGTATCAATCATCATTAGTCCCCCATTTGGCCCTTTCTCTATAATAACTATATTATGATTTAAAACTCCACCAAAGAAATTAGGCTCTAATAATTCCATAATTCTTAGCTTACCCACTTTTACCATTGAAATAATCACCTAGAGAGGCTCGTTTCCACTAAACTTCGGAATTAATTCTATGGGAACATTAACCTTATCTAGCACTGGATACTTTCCATCTATTGTTACTACTTTCTTTGCTATAATGTCACAATATTGGCATTCTTTACAACTCCTAGTATCACAGTCATTATGTTTAAAGAACTCTAACCAATTAGAAGGAAACTTAGTATTATCAACGTAAATATTTTCTAGAACATCATAGTAATTAGGACCTTTAACTAATTTCATAACCTTAGGTACTGCTCTACCTTGAGGATAACTTACTATATCTAAAAGATTTCCCTCATATTTTCTTTTAGCATAAGCTTCAACAACCTTTACTAGCCAATTAGTTTTCTTATTTCTTCCAGCTATCTTAAACCTATCAATACCTATCTCCTCATAAACACTTAGGTCCTCTGGTCTTACCCACCTCATCCTTATTATATTAGCCAAATCATTTCTAACATCCGTGGCACAAAATAATACTGGATATTCAAACCAGAAAGAATTGTCTTGATTAGTATTAGATGAAATAGATGAAATTATATCATGAGTTCTTCTATAAGGGCATCCCCATAAACATGAATTATTAGTTATTATTTCGATATCAATATTAAGCTTCTTTAAAGCTTCTAGTAATTTGAAATTTCTATTATCATCTTCATGCAAAATTATTGTATCAGCTCCCATTTCAGCATAGCTTTCAGCTTCTCTAATGTTATAGATTCTAGCAAAAGACGAAATTGAAACCTCTAGGTTAGGATAATCCCTTTTTATTAACTTTACGAGAAATGGCAATGCTACAATGAAACCATCAACACCAAAATTAACTAACTTATCTATTTCCTTCTTTAACATCTCAATATATTTTTCAGAATATTCCTTTCCATTCAATGTCGCAGTATTCATTGTATAAAGGAATTTTATCTTAGCGCTATGAACGACGTCTAAATGAGCTTTAAATCTTTCATCATCTACATAATGCCCTACCATGCCCTGTAATTGTCTTAGTGTGACTTCCAAAAACATGCGTAACTGGATAAGTTTTAATCTTCTCTACCAATTCATCGTCAAAGTTCGTAGCGACGACAAGCCTCATAAAAGTAGTTTGTGTCAAGTTTTATAAAAAACTTTAACGTTGGACTAATGTTGAGGCACGCTTGCGTAATTGAGGGAAAGACTTAACGTAACTGGTCTTATTTTCCCTTTCATCAGTTCATCGTTTAATTTTTATTATAATAAAAACGTAATTATCATTTATGATTCCAATTAGCCTAATTGTTACTGGAACTGCCACAGTATCTAGAGAAATAAAAGGTGAAGGTAATAATTTTAGTGAGGTTTATAGGCCAGTAATAGTTTGGAACGTTACAAGAAAATGCAATTTAAAATGTCTTCATTGTTATATAAACGCAAGTCCAGATGCTAAAGATGATCTTAGCGAAGAGGAGGCAATGAACCTTATAGATCAAATATCTGAAGTAAAATCTCCAATGATAATATTAAGTGGTGGAGAGCCCCTTTTGAGAAGGGATATATTTCAAATAATATCTTATGCTTCCTCTAAGGGAATAAAGATTTCATTATCAACGAATGGAACGTTAATAAGTAGTAGCATAGCTAAGAAATTGAAGGAGCTTAACGTTTCATACGTTGGAATAAGTTTAGATAGTTATGATCCAGAATATCACGATAAGTTCAGAGGAGTTAGTGGGGCATTTCAAATGACTTTAAATGGTATTAAAAACGCTATTAATGCTGGGTTAAGAGTTGGCTTAAGATTTACAATAACTGGTAAAAACATTAATCATATAGATAATTACATTAAATTAGGTTTAAGCCTTGGAGTTTCTAGAATAGTGTTTTATCATCTATCGGCAAGTGGTAGAGCTAAGGATTTAAGGGAATGGATGTACACTCCAGAGCAGTATTTTATATTTATAGAAAAATTAATAAATTATTCTAGAGAGTTGAAAGGAAAAGTAGAAATATTAACTACCCTAGCTCCTTATGATGGAGTGTATTTAAGTAAGAAATTCGGCATTGTATCGGATTTTGGAGGATGTGGTAGGAAGTTTATTTCCATTTATCCTAATGGTGACGTTTATCCTTGCCAATTTATCGATTTCATGAAACTGGGAAACGTTAGAGAAAAACCTCTTAAAGAAATAATAAGAAATATTCCAGATTTATTCATAAATACTGATAAATATCTTAAGGGAAGTAAATGTGGTAATTGTTTATATAAATCAATGTGCAAAGGAGGGGATAGGGCAAGAGCCTATTATTGGAATAATGATATTTACGGAGATGATCCCTTATGTCCTTTAGCGAAAAACCCCATTTAGTATTTTGGGAATTAACAAAGGCTTGTCCATTAGCTTGCTTACATTGTAGGGCTAACGCTATTGAGAAACCATTGCCTAATGAGCTAAGTACGGAAGAGAGTAAGAGATTATTAGAAGATATAGCTAGGTTTGGGAGGATAGTTATAGTATTTACCGGAGGTGATCCATTAAGTAGGAGTGACATCTTCGAGCTAATTAGTTATGCAAAATCCTTAGGGCTAATAACTTCAATAGCTCCAGCACCTTCGAAGAGATTAAATGAAGATACGATTAAGGAGATTAAAAAGTCTGGAGTTTCCCACATGTCCATAAGTCTTGATGGAGCAAATAAGGAAACACATAACAAGCTAAGAGGTTATAATAGTTATGAATATGCGATAAATGGTATAAAACTTGGAATTAACGAAGGTTTAAATGTACAAGTAAATACTGTAGTGTGGAAAGGCTCTTATCCGGAATTACCAAAAATGGTTAAATTACTCTTAGATTTAGGAGTTAAGATTTGGGAGGTCTTCTTCCTAATTTATACTGGAAGGGCAGTTAAGGAATTGGATATTCCACTTGATAAATATAAGAATGTAATAGAATTCTTAGTTGAGGCTGAAAGGTATGGTTTAAATATTAGAACTGTAGAGGCACCTTTCTTCAGAAGGGCTAAACTAGAAGGTGTTAGAGGTAACAATGAGTTAATAATTAAGCTTAGAGAGATATTGGGAGAGCCAAAAGAAAATGGAAATAATAATAAGAAGATAATTCCTACTAGGGACGGTGACGGTATTATCTTCATTTCCTATGACGGAAATGTATATCCTAGTGGTTTTCTTCCAATTCCATTAGGTAACGTAAGGGAAAAGAGTATTGTTGAGATTTACAGAGAATCTGAACTTCTAAAGAAGATAAGGGCTAGCGAGTTTAAGGGTAAATGCGGTATTTGTAGTTATAAAAATATATGTGGAGGGTCTAGAGCTAGGGCTTATACCTTTTATCAAGATCCATTAGCAGAAGATCCTGCATGTCCATATTAAATTACATAACCATCGTAACTATAGATATAATTCAAAAAGGCGAAAAAGTTTAAAATCTCTATATGCGCATTTTTATTACTGGCTATAGTAATTATACATGCAATAAAAGCTCTTAATTTTACGTGAAGTAGAGCTTTTCCTGAACTTAGCATCAGAAGAAATTTTTACGCTTTTGAAAGGACTGCTAAAAGTACAGTATGAAGTTTTAGATTATGCAGTAGGTATAACCGATACTAAATGCAAGAGGTTTATTATCACAAGCTCTAGGAGTTTTAGACTCTACTCTAAGAGTACCGTACCCCACTGGTCGGCGTCGGGGTA
>JAVYOH010000091.1:0-4041 GCA_038734615.1 Saccharolobus sp.
TTTGAAAAAAGCTATAGAAGATTT
This sequence comes from Saccharolobus sp., assembly GCA_038734615.1. Classification (GTDB taxonomy): domain Archaea; phylum Thermoproteota; class Thermoprotei_A; order Sulfolobales; family Sulfolobaceae; genus Saccharolobus. The sequence continues at coordinate 25 of JAVYOH010000091.1, forward strand.
AAGAAATAGTGGAATAAAGATTGATGAAGTTAAGGATATTCCATTTCCTAAAAAATTAATAGAAGGTAGAAAGAAGATTCAGGAGGAATTCGATTAGTACAATAGTTTTACTATTGTCTTTACTATAAACAATAAGATTTTTAAATAGGGATAAGCTAACACTATGATATGAGTTTAGACTATTTATTTAAACCGTCATCAATTGCTGTAATTGGCGCTTCAAGGAATAGGGAAAAAATAGGTAATGTAGTATTTAGGAATGTAAGGTCTACATTTAGGGGTAAAGTCTATCCAATAAATAATAAGGCTGAGGAGATTGATGGAATAAAGTCTTTCAAATCTATAAAAGAAGTAAAAGATAATATTGATTTAGCAATAATTGCAATACCTAGGGATTCAGTGCCACAAGTAATGGAGGAATTGGGGGAAAGTAATGTAAAAGCCGCTATAATTATAACTTCTGGATTTAGAGAAGTAGGAGATGAAGGGGTTAAGCTGGAAGAGGAAGTAAAAAGTATAGCAAAAAAATACGGTATTAGATTTTTAGGTCCCAATACTATTGGATTATTAACACCAGATTTTAATGGCACTTTTACCTTTGCTGATGTAAGAAGAGGTAATATAGCCCTAGTAGTTCAAAGTGGCGGCATAGCATCGTATATGTTAGAATGGGCTAAAAGGACTGGAGCTGGTATAAGTTATTTAGTTAGTCTAGGTAATCAAGCTGATGTAAAAGACTACGAGGTTATAGATTTCTTATCTAAGGATCCAGATACTAAGGCTATTTTGGCTTATGTTGAAGGAGTTTCAGATGGGGATAAATTCCTTGAAATATTACCTGAAGCAGCTAGTAGAAAAATTATTGCATTCATAAAAGGTGGAGCGTCAGACAAAAGTGCAGAAGCTGTAGCAACTCACACTGGAAGTTTAGCAGGTTCCTATGATGTATTTAAGGCTGCAGTTAGAACCGTTGGTGGAATTTTTATAGAGAATTTGAGAGATTTCACTAATATTATAAGGCTTTTAGCCTCTTCAGAGCCTATTAAAGGAGAAATCCTGGTTATAACTAATTCTGGAGGTCATGGAGTATTAACTGTAGATGCCATATCTAGGAATGGCTTAAGGTTAATTGAAATTCCAGAAAAATTAAAAGGCGAGCTCAGAAAGATCCTTCCCTCCACTAGCTTGCCTAAAAATCCACTTGATCTTTCTGGTGATGCAAATAAGGAAAGGTATTTTAATATGTTGAAAGTAGTTGCTGACTTGGATTGCACTAAGCTTGTAATAGCCGAAACACTTCCCTTCTTTAATTGTACTGAGGCTGCTAAAGTTCTAGTTGATTTTAAAGGTAAAAGTATTGTTGGAGTAATGATGGGACATGATGAGGATTCTGCCTCACAAATATTAGAATCAGTGTCAATACCTAGTTTTAATTTTCCAGAAGAAGCGGTTAGAGCAATAGCTCTTTTAGTTAATAGGCCTAGTCCAAGAAAAAAGATTAGAGTAAAGCAGCCAATTTCAGCAGCTATTGAACTAACTAAAGGTAAGAAGTATCTTGCAGATTATGAAGCATTAAGACTCATGGAACTTTATGGAATAAGAACTCCAAAATGGGGTATTGCAGAAAGTGCTGAAGAAGCTAAGAGAATTGCGGATTCTATAGGATATCCAGTAGTTATGAAAATTTCCACCGATACTCCAGTTCATAAGACTGAAATGAAAGGTGTAGTTTTGGATGTTAAAAGAGAGATGGTGGATAGTACCTATAGTATGTTAAGTAAAATTTCTAAGAGAGTCATAATTCAAGAACAATTAACTGGACTAGAAGTATTCGTGGGAGGTAAAAAGGATCCAGTCTTTGGACCTGTAGTTCTAGTGGGACCAGGAGGAATCTATGTGGAAGTACTAAAGAGTATTAGTTACGGAATTTCTCCAATATATGAGGATGAAGCTTTAGAAATATTAAAGGAAAGTAAAGTATTCGATATGCTTAAAGCTAGAAAGAGAAATTATGATGAAGGTTCTCTCATAAGAACAATCGTTGCAGTATCTAGAATGATGGTAGATTTAGACATTAAAGAGTTAGATATTAACCCAGTAATAGTAAACGATAGGGGAGCTTTTGCAGTTGATGTAAGGGTAGTTTTTTAAATTCCTATATTCATATTGTTAATCAAAGACTTAAATTTGCTCTTCCTTATTGCTATTTTCACTATTTTATCATTAACCTTTAGCCATTCTTTTAATTCTCTAATTCTCTCTAAATTAAAATCTTCCAATAAATTTATCTCATTAACTAACCTATTTAATTTATCAGCATTAGTTTGAGAAGAGATTATAGCGTCCTCTAATTTTACCCCACTAATTGTTTTTAACAAAATCTCAATTATCTTGTTTATTCTATCAGGAACACCTAAAGTGGAATTCCTAAGGGCTATTTTTACTTGAGGCAAATCTTCATAGCCGTATTTTTTAGCTAATTGAAAAGTAGCGTTTTTTAATCTTCTTCCTTTGTCTACTATCCCTCCTAATATAAATACTTTAGAGGTTCTAATTATCTCCTCATTAGCGATAATATCGCCATAAGGATTAAGAACTATTGCGTTATCTTTAGGTATAGAATCTATTATGGAAACCTTATTTTTACCTTCTAGTTTAAGTGAAGGAGGGGCATGTGCAAGTTTTAGATTATAATCTGATAAATATTCCCTTATAGTAGCTAACGATAACATTATCTGCTGTTTCAAACTATTTTTCTCTTTATCAAGCTGAATATCTAGAAATCCAAGATCTATAATGAAATTTGGCTCTAAGGGAATAATGTCTTCCCTTATTTTTATATCTCCATTTTTTACTATTACATAATTGGTGCTAGTTTCCCCCCTACTTTTCAGTATTTTTATATCTTCCTCTTCAGATATAATTTTACCATAGTCTTGACTTTTAGTAATTCCATAGTTATATAATATCATATTTATTCCAATTGATTGTAAATAACTCGTTTTATAGAACTTTTTTAAATTAACAATTTTCAGAGACTCTATGCCTAACTCGTATCTTAAATATTTTCCAAGAATTCTTCCTAATATCATGATCGCATCTTTCTGGTTACTTCTGAAAGATCAGTTTTACTATCTGAACCTAGTTTTCTAGTCTCCTCTATTAGGTCAGGTCTTTTAGTCTCTTCAGATATTTTCCTAAGCTCATTAAGCACTTTAGTAGCATCTTGTCCAGAATATAGCGTATCTGCGTATTCTCTTAAAGTTCTATAATATTTTATTTCAGATACTAAGTCTTTATCTATATAACTATCAACTACCTGTCCATCTGCCCTTTGTAGGGTTACACTTTTTGTTAAAGTCTTCTGTTGTTCATCTATTGGATCAGTATAATTTGCAGTAAATGAAATTACATAAGGATCTTTTCCTGCAGGAATTGTTAAAGTACCATATACTACAAGAAGCTTATCTATTATTGGTATCCTTATCGGTAGGTCATAATTAAAAGGCACGAAACCTTGCGGAACTTGTAATTGTAAGTTATAACCGAATACAGAAGTAGCCTTTTCCTTTTCAAAAATATTAGGTAAATCATTTATCTTTTCTATATGATAAAAATTTCCAGAGGACTTATCTGCTAATTTCTTTAGAATTTTCTCGTTATAATCTTTTCCTATTCCTATAGTGATTATTTGTGTATTCTGAGATATTTCAAGTTTTTCGTAATCTTTAACGTTTCTCTTATCTGTAGGTTTACCATCTGTTAATACTATTATTTTAGTAGGAAATTGTGATTGGCTAGCTAAGTTCATAGAGAAATTTATTGCCTCATAAAATCGAGTAGTATAACCCTTTCCTGCGTTAAAATCTATGTGTAAACCACTAGGTCCTTGATATTTTATTTCTGGGTGGTTGGAGAAGGTTATTAAAGTTACAAAATTTCCTTCTGGCAATTCAGATAAAAGCTTTTTGGCAGATTGAATAGCGATATTTAACTTCTCACCTTGCATTGATGGAC
>JAVYOH010000092.1:0-4040 GCA_038734615.1 Saccharolobus sp.
CTCCACCAGATTTTTCAATTAATTTTCTGCTTGCCTCAGATAAATATTCTACTATCTCATCCCTCTTCTCAAATAAATTTGAAGAAAATTCAATATTATTAGTTAATCTAATATAATATCCAATTTCTTTTCCTCTACTAAGCAAAAAAGATATATCAAAAAGAAAAATACTTGGTACGCAACCAAAATTTACACAGACTCCGCCAAACTTCTCCTTCTCTACTACTAATACTTTTTTCCTTTCCTCCCTAATACACTGCCTGCAATATAACCTGCAGTACCTCCACCAATCACTACAGTATCATATTCCATGCTAGATCAGAAGAATAATGTTCTGTCTGCATCTAGTGTTAGATCTATTAATGTTGATCCACCTACTAGCTCTACCCCTTCTACTACATCTTCTTCTTTCATATGGCACATATCCTTTAGGCTTTGTACACAGACGTACATTTTTACTCCGTTATTTTTAGCCATGTCGAAGAAGTGTATAAATGGATTACCACCTTTTTTCCTCTCTTCTTCTTGCCACTTCTTATCTAATAATTTAGGTCCTTTTATCATATAGAATACTGATGTCTCATATTCCATAGAAGCAGCGATTGATGCCATGAATAATGGTGCATATGTTCTATCAAGATCTTCTGGTCCATGCGTTACTACTATTAATATTTTTTTCTTTTGCTCTTCTGTTTGAGACATAATTCTTACCCGCTATACATTCTTAAAAAGCAAATTTAAATAATTTTTTATTTAAATCCTCTATTCTCCTTTTATAAATCATAGAAATAACGAAATAATTAAAATCTTCAAAAAAGAAGAAAGCTTATTAACTTTACTTCATATAAATAAAACTGGTGATAAGTTGGCAGAAGAAAAAAAGAAAAAACTCTCTATAATAGTTTTTTCTGGTACAATAGATAAATTAATGCCAGTTGGAATTCTAGCATCTGGTGCTGCAGCATCTGGATATGAGGTCAATCTATTCTTCACATTCTGGGGATTACAAAGTATAACAAAGAGAAGTTTAAATAGTCAACAACCACCTCAAATAGATAAGAACTACGAACAAATGGGTCCAATGATGATGAAGAGAATGCAAGAAATGAAATATCCAATGTGGCATCAGTTAGTACAACAAGCTAAAGAGGTTGGTGAGGTTAAAGTATACGCTTGTTCAACAACTATGGAGTTCTTTGGGTTAAAGAGAGAAGATTTAGCTGAGTTTGTTGATGATGTAGTTGGAGTGGCAACATTTTTAGATAGAGCAGAAGGCGGGATAACGCTCTTTATATGAGGCGATTAGTTATGGCTCAGGAGGTTAGGATTGCTAAGACTTTAGATGTTAAAGGTATGTATTGCCCTGGTCCTGTTTTGGAGACTGCTAAGGCTATTAAGCAGATTAATATTGGTGAGGTTTTGGAGGTTTTGGCTACTGATCCTGCTGCTAAGCCAGATATTGAAGCTTGGGCTAGGAGGACTGGTAATCAAATTATTGATGTTCAACAACAAGGCGGTGTAACGAGAATATTAATAAAAAGAATCAAGTAAAGCTAGATTTCTTTTTTATTAACAAAATTTATAAGTAACTAATCATAACTTTTTCTTGTGATATAAATGGCTAAGACTATATTAACTCCACTGCCTGATGATCCAAGATTTCTTGATATGGCATACGTCGTTCAAGGTCCATTACCCGAAGAAGAGAGAAATCTGATGAGTAATCTAAAACCTGAAGAAAGAGAATTAGCAATAAAATATTGGGAAGCAGTAAAGAGTGATTTCAGGTTTAATGAATACCTTAGGGGTTGTTTAAACTGTGGAGTATGTACCTCAGGATGTCCAGCAGCTAAATTCTATGATTTTGGACCTAGAGAAATGATACAGTATATGATGAGAGATGAGGTAGACAAAATATGGGAGTTTGTAAATAAGAAGGTTTGGGCTTGTGTACAATGTTATACATGTTCAATGAGATGTCCATTTAATAATGAAATTGCTGGGCTTATAATGGTATTAAGAGAATATGCAGTTAAATTTGGCTTAAAATCAGCTAAAGAAATTTTAGCTCCATACAGAAGAGTTTTACTAACAGTAATCACTACGGGTAATCAGGTTACACCAGATATGATTCAACCAGACGCATTCCCAGATTGGGGACCACAAGCAGTAGAAGAGTCTAAAAACATGGATGTGTATAGAAAAGCAGTACCAGTAGATCTTTTACAAAGGACTGATGTAGGTTGGCATGCTTCATTACAGACTGCTGTAGAGATGATGACTATATTTATCGAGTCTGGTGTTATAGACTCCTTAAAGAATGTGGATAAAGATTTGTATGATATGATTATTGACTTATATGAAGAGAGGAAACAGCAATTAGAGGAAATTAAACAGAAATGGGAGAATGGAGAATTAAAAGAAGAGGAATTGCCAGATAGTTGGCTAGAATTATAATTTTTTTAAAAAAATCAGATTTTTGTAGGTTATCTTATAGTATAAATTGTATAATATTGCTAGAGAGAGTTGGTCACATCTGTAACTAACGTTTTTTTCTCAATTTGTGAAAAGAATTATATTATCTACGTTGATTTGTAAGAAAGGGTTTAATATAAAAAAATATAAAGATTGGAGTTTTTTATAAAAAAGTTTATAAATATGAACATTAAAACATAAAGTGGTGAAAGAGTGAGTCAAGAGAAACAATTAGAAAAGGCAATTCAAGAAGCTTTTCCAATGGCAGATCAAGTAGACTGGAATGAGGTTTATCAGAGAATAATCTATAGATATAGTACTCCTCATGGTTTACAACATATAAAGGAAGAATTGTATAAATTGGAGGATAAAGGAGAGATAATAGTACATCACATTAAACCCTATAATAAGCCGGTAGAGGTCCAAACATTAAATGGTTTACCAAAGAAAATACCTACTGACAAACTATGGCATCATAAGAGTTGTGGCCAGTGTGGACATATACCAGGTTATCCAACATCAGTATTCTGGATTATGAACAAATTGGAAACTGACTATTTGGATGAACCTCACCAAACCTCATGTACTGGTTGGAATTACCACGCCTCTGGCGCTTCTAATCCAGTAGCCTTAGCTGGTGTGTATGTAAGAAACATGTGGAGGGCATATGAGACTGGCTATTTCCCACTAATCCATTGTGGAACATCTTTTGGACATTATAAAGAAGTAAGAAATATGATAATTTTGCATAAAGAAATAAGGGATAAGTTAAGGCCAATAATGAGAAAGTTAGACATGGATATTGTAATTCCAGAAGAAGTAGTTCATTATTCAGAATGGTTATATGTGATGAGTAAGAAAGCTGCCCAGCAAAAGAAATATGATTTAAGCGGTATAAAAGCTGCTGTTCACACGCCTTGTCACGTTTATAAGCTAGTTCCAGAGGATACCATCTACGATCCTAACGTATATCAAGGGAGAAGACCAGCACCACCTTCTGGTACTGTACAGAATTTTGGAGCCAAACTAGTTGATTACTCAACCTGGTGGGATTGTTGTGGATTCGGATTTAGGCATATATTAACAGAAAGAGAATTTAGCAGGAGTTTTGCCCTATTTAAGAAAGTTATACCAGCAGTTGAAGAGGGCAATGCAGACGTATTCGTAACATCTGATACTGGGTGTGTAACTACTTTAGATAAGAGTCAGTGGGCAGGAAAGGCTCACGGTTTCAATTATAATTTACCAGTTCTAGCAGATGCACAGTTTGCAGCATTAGCAATGGGAGCTGATCCATATATAATAGCTCAAATACATTGGCATGCTACGGATGTAGAAGGGTTCTTAAGGAAGATAGGAGCTCCAGTAGATGATTATAAGGAAAAGTTCATTCAATATTTACAAGATTTAAGAGAAGGTAAAGCTGAACCACAATACTTATATCCAAAGCATAGAAAGATAGACTTCTACCTATCCTTACCAGATAGAGTTAAGTGGTATAAGAAAGAGGTCCCAAAATAAAATGAAGTTAAAGCAAACTTTTTTAAATTTAATTTACTTAATAA
>JAVYOH010000093.1:0-3891 GCA_038734615.1 Saccharolobus sp.
AGCATATGCAGGACCAGCATTGGTACTCTCTTGGCTATTTGGAGGAATATTTTATCTCTTTATAGGACTAACTTACATTCAATTATCGTTAAATTATCCAGAAGCTGGTGGACCGTCTAGGTATCCCTTATATTCCCATGGAAAGATGACAAATATAATAAATGCGTTTTCTGACCTAATATGGTATTTGTTTATTCCGCCAATAGAGGCTTTAGCAGTTGTAGAGGGTTTAAACTCTTTTACATCACCAACTTTACCTTTAATTAATTCTCAAGGAATTCCAACTACTGCTGGTGTAATAGTTGGTATAATAATAATGCTAGCTTTTATACCTTTTAATTACTATTCAGTTAAATTCTTTGGGAATTCGACCACCATTTTTGGCTAATTAAGTTAGGATTATATATGCTAGTAGCCTTAGGATTTATCCTCTTATTATTCAACTCAAACAATTTTACTGCCTATGGTGGTTTTGCCCCATTTGGTTTTGCAGGGATCTTTAGTGCAATTCCATTAGCTATGTTTGCCTTTGGAGGAATTAGAGTTATTCCGGACTACGCTGAGGAGACTAAGGATCATAAAGTAATTAGTAGGGCTATAATTTACACTGTAGTAGGACAAACGATAATTTACATAATTTTTGCTATAGCCTTCATAGGTGCTCTGGATTGGAATAAGATAGGAATTCAAGCTGGAAATTGGGCTGATTTAGCTAACTTGCAAGGAAACCCCTTTATTGACATAGCTGTTTCTCAAAAAATTTACGAATTAATACTATTAACTGCTATAATAGGCATTATTGGACCTTTTGTTACTGGTTATATTTATCAAGGGGCTGGTATGAGGGTACTATTTGCAATGAGTAGATCTAAATATGTTTCTGGAAAGATTCAAGAGTTGAATAAGCATTCAATTCCTCTTTGGGCTTTAGTAATATTTGTGATAATAGGTGCAATAGTCACATACATATCATCTCCCATTCCCACAATTTATGGTGTGATTAGTGATAGTGTAGTTGCTGGATATATTGGTTTTTCAGCTAATCCAGTTGCTATGCAAGCCTTAATAAATAAAAAGAAAATAAAACCACTATTTCCATTTAGTCATGCGATTTCATTATTAGCATTTATATTTGCCTCTCTTATAATATTCTGGAGTGGTTGGCCTTCAGTTCCCTATGCAGTTTTATTATTGGCAATATCTGTAATAATTTTCTCAATAATCTATAAAATAAAAGAAGATTTATCAAATTCAATATGGTATATAGTTTTCATAGCTTTCATAACAGCTCTAACATATGTAAATTATTTAGGAATAATAAACTTCTATTATGGTACTTTAATAGCCTTAATAGGATCTATAGGTTTCTTCTACTGGGGAGTTTATTCAGCTAAGTGATAAAAGTAAATATATATATTTTTCTTTTCAAAGTTTAGAATATGCAAATTTAGAAGAAAAAGAGTTATATTTGTGTGGAAATAATTTATCATATGCCATTTGTTAATGAGAAAACGTATCAGAAATACGCTGATAGAGAGGAGGAGTTTCATAAAGAGTATGAAAATGCTGTAGAAGAGTTTAAGAGTGAACTGGGGAGAGAGTACGATCTAATTATTGGTAAAGACGAGGTTAAATCTGATCAGAAATTTGAGGTAAGAGTACCATTTAACAGATCCCTAGTATTAGGATATTTTCAAGTTGCAAATAAGGAACATATAAATCAAGCAATTATAAAGGCCAAAGAGGCTTTCAGAGAATGGCAAAACGTTGATTGGAAAGAAAGGGTTGAGTTATCCTTAAGAGCCGCTGAGTTATTAGCAAGAGAGAAGTTTAAGCTAGCTGCAGCAATTAGCTTTGAAATAGGTAAGAATAGATATGAGGCAATAGCAGAAGTTGATGAAACTATAGACTATTTTAGATATTATGCACATATATTAGAGGAAAATAGGGGTTATATAAGGGAAATGGAATCTAGGATATATAAGAACGAAAAGGCTTATAGTGTAATGAGGCCTTATGGGGTTTGGTTCGTAATTTCCCCATTCAACTTCCCATTAGCAATAACTACTACAATGTCATTAGGTGCAATAATAACTGGAAATACAGCAGTAATTAAACCATCCTCTGATGCCCCATTATCTGCATATAATTTAGTTAAAATTCTTCTAAGAGCAGGCTTCCCGCCTGGAGTAGCTAATTACATTACTGGAAAGGGAAGTGAGATAGTAAAGCATATAATTACTAATAACGACGTATCTGGACTAGCGTTTACTGGATCAAAAGAAGTAGGACATAAATTACTTAAAGAATTCATTAGTTACAACCCTAGGCCAGTAGTATTGGAATTAGGAGGTAAAAATGCTGTAATAGTAACAGCTAAGGCTGATTTAAAGAAAGCCGTAGAGGGTGTAGTGAGAGGGGCATTCGGTTTTGGTGCTCAAAAGTGTAGTGCAACTGCTAGAGTTTATGTAGAGGAGCAAGTTTTTAATGATTTTATTAAATTATTAGTAGAAAGAGTTAAAAAAATTGAAATAGGTGACCCTACTAAAAGGGAAGTATTCTTAGGTCCTTTAATAAATAAGGATGCTGTAGAGAAATTTAAGAGATTTATTAAACAGGCTAAAGATGAAGGTGGAGAAATATTAATAGGGGGTAAAGTAATAGATGAGAATAATGGCTACTTCGTCGAGCCAACTCTGATAATTAATTTGCCAAGAAGCAGTGAGTTATGGAAGACTGAGTTCTTTACACCAATATTATTAGTAGAGAAGATTAAGGATTTAGATGAGGGAATAAAGTTAGCTAATGATGTTGATTATGGATTAACTGCAGGAATATTTAGCGAGGATAAGAAAGAGATAGAATACTTCTTTAATAATATTCAAGCTGGGGTAGTTTACGCAAATAGGACTGTAGGAGCTACTACTGGAGCAATGCCCGGTGTACAGCCTTTTGGTGGATGGAAAAATTCTGGATATACTGGAAAGAACGCTGGAGGACCTTACTACTTGCTAAGTTTCATGAGAGAACAAGCTAGAACAACCTATGAATAATAATTCATAATTTTTTAAATTTAACTTATTAAACAATAATAATATACTATACTTCTCTACCATTAGCGTAATGCTTTACATTTCCACTCTTTTGGAGGATTTGCTATTTTTATAACCTCCAGTATTAACATAGCCTGTTCCTCATCTGTCATATTATCCAATTGCTGATACACACTACCTTCCTCTGCACCATCATGCTCTAACATTACTCTCATGAATTCCCTCATTTTTTCCTTAGCTACTTCAACATTATTATTATCCAAATTCTCCTTAACTTTATCCAATAAAAGCCACATACTACCATGTTCGATTTCTAAAGCTCTTAGGATAGCTAAAAACGCATTTACCTTAGGAAAAAGGAATTCTTCTTCCCAATATATATGAGTAGTAAATGCATTTCTTATCTCATTGTAAACCAGTTGATCTGGAGACTCAATAAACCTCTCCGTTAATTCCTCCAATCTCCTATGATCCAAAGTTAAAACCAGAGAAAGCATAGGAATCTATCGAAAAGTAAATATTTAACTCTTATGCTACACAGCTCAGGATATTCCAATTTCTAAAAATAATGTATATAAAATTGTTAGATAAAATCTATTTCAAAAATATTCACAAAAATCTTTTATACTTTTAAATCCTTTTAACTGTGATGATTGAAAATTTAGAAATTGAGAACTTAGACTATAATACAATCTTTCCTTACATTACCAAACCATTCTTCTTTGTAGGTAGTCTAGGCCATGTTGGAATTCTAAGAGTTTATGATAATTCGGTTAACAACTATCTTATTCCAAACGAAGCCAAACTACCAGATTATACTAAATTCCACGTAGCTTAC
>JAVYOH010000094.1:0-3755 GCA_038734615.1 Saccharolobus sp.
ATAAAATATGTAGCACTTCCACATCACTCTTAGAAAGTCCGTACATAAATGATATAAACTCGTGTATGTCTACTTCTCTCCCATCTGGGAATCTGACTTTCTCTGCCATTTTTATATTCACCATATACTGATTTAACTAATTTACTTAAAAAAGCCATATATATCTAATTATATATTTGTATGCAAATGTACATAGAAGTTAGCAAGATAAAATAAAAAAGCCATAATTCTTAATAGTTATTAAATCATAATAACGAGGAAAAGTTTTAGTGTTAACAATTAAAAGGTCTCCTTATGATATGTAATTATGAAGGGGAAAATTATACTATTCATTTCTTCTTTCGCTTTTTCTTATCTTACTTATCTAGAGTTGTTTGGAATATTATAGCCCCATTCTCACCACTTAAAACTACTACCCTTGAATACAGTATAATATTTGCGCTTTTCCCTAGGTTACATTATAGTTCAGATACTTGCTGATATTCTATCAGATTATGTTTCAGCAAAAAATTTACTTTTCTTCTCATTGATTGGAATATTTATCTCTTCTCTCATCTCTGGCAGTTTTATATCATTGCTAATTCGATATATAGTTAGCTTCTTAATGGGTTTTTCAGCAGGTTGGATATACCCTTTAACGGTAAAATTAATTGGAAATATTTTTAATGGTAAAGAATTACCTATCGCTATGAGTATTTATAGCCTAGCATGGTCTTTATCTATAATAGCTTCGGGTATAATAATTCCCTTTTTAACGATTAATCTTGGCTGGGAATTCCCATTTTATTTCATAGGTATAATTTCTCCTTTTTTTAATTTTAACCAAATTTTACATTCCGCCCCTAAAAGTTTCTGTAAAAAAAGATTAATTGTTTAATCAAAACAAGAATATTGTACTTATATCACTTGAGGATTTCTTTTCTTTCTGTCTTACTGGATTCTTGTTCTTTATCTCTATAAATACTTACTTATTATCACTAGTAACGCGTATATTGCTGGTCTTATCTATTCATTTGCAGCATTAGCTGGAATTATATCTACTCTTCTTGCGGGATATTTAATTAATCTCTTAGGCGTTAAGAAAATATTTCTATTATTAATTTTAATTTATGGTTTCCTTATAACATTAATCTCACTTCCATTAAGTATTTCATTTTTAGGCGCTATCACATTGTTAATAGGCCTTTTTAGATTCATAATAACTCCAGCAAATTCTACAGATTTAGCATTGATAGGGCTGTTTTCTCCTTGGTGTTTTTAAGAAATGTTTGAAAGCATTGTTTCTACATGTTCTGGGTGGTGATGGGGCAATGCTCCAGGCTATCCAAGGTTTAAACTAGATGTGAGGCTTATGCCTTGGGGCTCTAAGGGGTTAATGACCCTTGCGTGGAGTGGTTGGTAAGCATGATGAACGGTAAGGTTGGGGCTCAGGTCCCTGGATATTAACAAATAAAAATGAATATCCGGGGATAAACGGGTAGGGAGAAAGGGGGAGTGTATCAGGATTTGCAAATTTCTTTTGGCAATCTAGTGGTATATAGGCTTCAATAATCGCTACAATTTTAATAAACTTATTTTCTTATGAATATTTGTGGTTATTTGTTGACATGTTTTCAGTGATTTCCTTAATATTTTACTATAATTTGAAAATTAAATAAGAAACTAAAGATTTTTGGTAGAGTTTTCTTGGCTCATTCTTTCTACTTCTGCACAAGCTAACATATCTAGAATTTTCCTTATATAAGTTTTTACGAAATAATATATTTTATACTTTCTGAATAATTCTTCTTCCTTTTCTATGACCTGATTCAAATAGTCGTCTGGTGTATAATGAATTACTGTGACCTTTTTCCTCTTATCTCTATCTCATTTGGAACTTCACACTTAGCTACGATAAGTAATGTATTATCTCTAATGCCAGCTAAATAAACGTAAAATTTATCAATTTTATCTAAGGCCTCTAATAATAGCTCTTTTTCATCTGACAATTCTTTTTGCCTCTTCTTCAAATTGCTTGTAAACCTCTTGAATTTTCTTAAAAACATTTTTAACGGTTTCCATATTATCAATCTTTATCTTCACAATCCAATTTTCATATGGTGACTGATTAATTAGTGATGGGTTTTTGATAACTTGTTCATTAACATCAACAATTTCACCACTTATAGGTAATCTAAATTTGCCTATCCATTTAGCACTTTCTAGTGAAAATATAATAGTTCTACTGTTAACTTTTTCACCCTTATTTTTAGTAACGACCTGGAATATCTTACCTGCTATATATTGGCCTAAATCAGTTACTCCAATACTTATTATGTTGTTATCCTCTATTTTTACCCATAAGTGCCTTTCCCGGTTCATAAAGTAAATCGTCTGGGAAATTGAAGTCCAAGATCTTCATCAATTGATTGATTTATTTTTAAGCTTATAAACTTTATTTAATAAAATAATATTGTGCCATATTTCGCTGTTTGGCTAGACGGAGTAATTCTAAAGATTGATCTAACGGATAGGCTTTATCAATTATATAAAGGAGAGAAAGGTTCCTTTATATATTTCCTATGAAGTAAACGAAGATTGGAAAAGTGTATACGAGATAATCAAGGACAAATTAGCGATATTGTCACCCTATGATGAAAGTACGACAAAAGACATTTTGAATAATATTAAGTTAGAAGCAAAATACATAGTATCTAATAAAGGTAAGACTAAACCATCTTTAGAACCTTATAAACTCCTATTTGATCTAACAAAATGGGACCCTTTAGATGTTATAACTTTGGCTTCATCTCCTTTAGATTTACTTTCAGTTAGATTTTTTGATTCTAGAATTAAAGTAGTTTGTATAAAAAGATTTAGAGACTGTTCTAGATACTCACTATTTTTTATGCGGAAAATTTAATCACTGCTATAAATTCTCTCAAAAAACTACATTATATATGAAATCCAGTTAAGACATGTAGCTCGTAGGGTCTTTTAAGTCAGCTTCTAAAAAAGCTTTTTCCTAAGCTCGCATTGGCTACATAATCCGCAGTATTTTTTGTAACCAAGCATGCAAGAATACATATCTTCTGGATTAAGCCCTTCTTTTATACTCATTTTAAGTACTAGTGACTTTGATAGCCAATAAATGGTATTGTGAGTTTTAATTTAATTCCCTTGCAAGCTCAACTAATTTACTAGTTATTTTTAGCTTATTCTGTTCATATACACAATCCTCTATTGACATTAGCTAAAATTACTTCTTCATAACCCTTTTCTTTAGCGTATACTAATGCTATGCTAACTAATATAATATTTCTATGCTTAATTGGAACATGTGGTATCATATGTTCTCCTTCCACAAGTAATTTTCCTAATTCCTTTATTTTGAGATTTATTAATCTTAAATCATTTTTATCACATATTGTCCTTGCGGATCTTAATTCCATTCTCGCTGCTTTCTGGTTATAATCGACGAATAAGCAGTCTAACTTTCTACTTTTCTTAAATATATAAACTGCTGCTGATGAGTCTAATCCACCCGAAAGTAAGAGCAACGATTTCCATTAAAAATTTTTATTTTAAATTCAAAATAAAATATATGTCTCTTGAAAACGAAGCTAAGAAATTTGCTGCGACTTATGCGCGATGGTTACGTAATCCGCAAGATGCCCTTTTTGGAAAAGATGGTGAAGGAGTAGTAAGTAAAATGTATAAGAACTTAAAACAAGCTAAAAATAAGGATGAGATTATAAAGATTCTAAGTTTAAATC
>JAVYOH010000095.1:0-3709 GCA_038734615.1 Saccharolobus sp.
TAGAAGATGTAAAAGTTATTAAAGAAAATATAGATAACCCTAAGGGAAAGAATTTTGTAATAGGCGCACTACCAGGTATAATAAAATGTCCAGCAGCTCCTTGGGAAATATCATTTCTCATAAAGAAGAAATACCCAGATGCAAATGTTACACTACTTATACCAGCTAAACAACCCCCACCTTTACAAGTTCCTATGTTTAATATATTTTCTAAAAATGCACAAAAAGTTGGAATAAAGGTTTTAACAGGCTTTGTTATAAGTAATATAGATTATGAGAATAAGTTAGTTATATCAAATGATGGAGAAAAGGTTTCTTTTGACAATTTAATAGTAGATACGCCTATTAATACTAATTTTACTGAATTTGCTGATAAATCGGGATTAATCCCAGTGGATAATCAAACTTTAACATTTAAAGATGGGGTATTTGTGATTGGCGATGCAAATGCTACACCAATACCAAAGACCGGTTCAGCTGCTCATTTTCAAACTGAGATAGTTGCTAATAATATTCTATACGAAATAGAAGGTAATAGAAATAAAGAGAGGTATAATGGTGATGCCATGTGTGCAGTTTACACTAGTCATAAAGATGGTGCTTTAATATGGTTAAACTATAATAAAAGTAAGGTTTTAGGTCCAAGTCCAATATATCATCATATGAAAAAATTCTTTACTAACTTATACTGGTCTAGTTTAAATGGAAGCTTAGATATTATACTAAAATCTATGGTTTCTTATTTAAAATACTAGAAATTCGCTTTAACTAAACGTCAACTTCTATCCATCCATTATTATCTCTTATTTGATACGTTTTAAGTCCTAATTTTTCTTTTGGCGCATCTGGAGCAACATACGGTGGTTCTACCATTTTACCAGTCTTCAAATCATATAGAGCTAAATGACATGGACATCTTACGATTAATTTTTCCTCATCTAAAAAACCTAAAATGCATCTAGCGTGACTGCACACAGCATCCATAGCGTACAATTCTCCCTTTATGTTTGCTATGAATATTACCTTATCATCTACTTTTACTGCTGCACTTTTAGCCTTTTCTAGAGCTTTTGCCGAAATTGTCCTTTTCCAAACCATAAACTAAACCTAGCTTTTACTCTTATATCTCTTGTTTTCTAAAGGTTTTAAGAACGTAATAAAGTATAAAACTTAGAAAAAAATTAACTTAATATTAAAAAATCACATGACCTTTATATTTTGCTTTATCTTATTTAGCGTGTCTTGTGGTATAGACGTCATTCCATGAGACATCTTAGCATGAATTGCTAACTCTTCTAATAACTCTTGCTCAGAAGAAGCTGCCATGATCTCAAAACCACAATTCATTCCCACACTTGCACAACCGAAGTAATATTTTCCAGTTTTCTTTATGTTTTGCCTTATTTTGTTCAGTAAATCTTGAGGAATTGAAGTTAATCCATGACTTAATCTAGCGTGAACTTTAAGCATTTCTAATAACTCTTCTTCACTACCAGCATTCTTTATGTCGAATCCACAGTCCATTCCCACATCTTCGCATTTGAACGAGTATTTTGGCATATATATAAATAAGTATCCGGGAATTTAAAAGAGTGTAAGAATTCTTCTAATGAAATAATATATATTCGACAATAGAGTATTACATATGGTATTTGGATTTGGAAGAAAGAAAAAGTTCGAGTTTAGTTGTTCTAGTGTTGGAATGAATTGTGGATATGCTATAAAAGGGGCTTCTTCTGAGGAAGAAGTCTTAGAAATACTAAAGGTTCATGCTAAAAGCGCTCATGGTATGACCAGCATACCCGAAGATGTTTTAAATAAGATAAAGCAAAGCATAAGAAAAGTGTAAAGTGTAAAAAGATGGACATTATTGATAAGAGAATTCTCTTTTATTTATTGAAAGATGGTAGGATATCTCAAAGACGAATAGCTTCTTTATTAAATTTAACTCCAGCTAGTTTAAATTATAGGTTTAAGAAATTGTATGATAATGGAATTTTAAAGGGATTTAGGCTTTACGTAAATCCTAACTTTTTTGGAAAACATCAAATTTTTATAGCATTCAAAAACTATAACGATATTGATTCTGATTGGATATCGTTTAAGTTGAAATGCTTGGAATGGCTTAATGTGTATGGGATTTATGCTTCAGATAACAACGAGCTTAAGGATAGAATAGAGTACATGAAGAAAGAGTTAGGAGAGGTTGTATTGTCTTACTTTCCAGTTCAGTATTTACTTAGACCCTCTTCAATAGATCAAAGGATTATAGAGGTTTTAAAGTCTGATCCTAGATTACCTTCTTCTGAGATTTCTAAAAAAATCGGTTTAAATACGAAGACTGTGGAGAAGCATATAAGGTATTTAAGGCATAGAGGACTTATATTGATTATCCCAGAGATTGATCTAGGTAAAACAGATATTGTAATCTTCTCTATGTTTTCTAGACGTATAGATGAAATATCAGTTGTCCTTCAAGATTGTAAGCTTTGGCAATTCACTGATGGTTATGCAGGGATAACTGTATGTTACGCTGATAATATGGAAATGGCTAAAAAATTCATAACTGCAGCTAGACAAATAGATAAGAACTCTGATGTAATGATAATCTATGATTATATTTTTAAATAATAAAAAACATATTACCCAATACTTCCTTTATGTATTTTATCTCTTATCCAATTTCTAATATCGTAAAAGAATATGTTATCGTAGGGGCAGGCATTAACACATTCTCCTATTCCAACACACTTAAAGGACTTAAACTCCCCCTTCTTTATAAACCAAGACCTCTATACCAACTGGACAAGTATAAGCACAATCAACAGTCTTACAATTTAAACAAACCTTAGGATCCCTAACCTTCAACCTAAACAAACCTAGATATCCTAAAGATTGATTGAAAGATCCCCAGGCACATAGACCAGTATTTACACATGAATAGTTTCCTAAAAATGGCATTAAAACAAATTGTAAATACCATATAATATTAAAGTATAAGCTAGCATAAAAGACCGTAGGGTCATTGCCTAATATAGAAAAGTTATATATCCCCTCATAGTTAAGATAGGATAAAATAGCAAAGATTATTAAAGAAATCCAAACAGTTATTATGACTAATTTATACCATTTGCTTATCTTTAATGTTAATGTTTTTCTCCCTAACTTAGAAATTCTATTATAATTTTTCATAGAATATATAAACGTTCCTTGAAGCATATATGGGGCTGTGCAAGTTACAGAACATATTTGCCGAGATCCGAAGAGGAAGGATAGGATAGCTGTGACTATAAAAGTCCCTAAGATTCCATCTATAAGATATGATGGCTTTACTGGTCCATAAGTCCCAAGCCCATTAAACCACATATATGGAATATTTGGAAATTGGAGAGAAAGATGGTAACCAAACACTATATACTACATATGAAAACATGATTAAAATATACCTTATTTTATTCTCTAGACTATTTACTTCAATTAGTCTAAATATTACTAAAGTTCCTAGCCAGATTCCCATACTTACCATAAACCAAGGACTTGCAGTTACACTTGCTAATACTGATAAAAAATCCATGCTCACATTTTCAGAATACTTCATCTCTTAATTCTGAATCTTTAACTATAATAATTTCAGATAAGTCACTCTTTATAACCAGTTTTAGGCAAAAAATCCAACCAAATTAAGTCATATGCAAATAAGTCATCACTG
>JAVYOH010000096.1:0-3634 GCA_038734615.1 Saccharolobus sp.
CAATATTATATACATCACCAACTGCAATTAGGAGCTTTATGAGGTATGGAGATGATTGGGTTAAAGCGCATAATACTTCTACAGTAAGACTGATGCATTCAGTTGGAGAACCTATTAACCCAGAAGCCTGGGAATGGTTATGGAAACTTGTAAGTAGGCAGGAAGTCCCATTTGGAAGTACGTGGTGGATGACAGAAACTGGAGGGATTTTAATTTCTCACTTACCAGGATTATATTTAGTTCCCATGAAACCTGGTACTAATGGTCTCCAATATTAGGCATAGATGCTGATGTAGTAAATGAAGAGGGAATTTCAGTTAATACAGAAGAAAGGGGGTATTTAGTTGTAAGGAATCCATTTCCTGGAATGCCTTTAACCATTTATAAGGATCCAGAGAGGTATGTTAAAGTATATTGGAGCAAATTCCCTGGAATGTTTTATGTTGGGGATTACGCAGTAAAGGATAGGATGGATACTTCTGGATATTAGGAAGGGCTGATGAAGTGATTAAAGTAGCAGGTCATAGGTTAGGAACTTATGAACTTGAGTCTGCGTTAATTGAACATCCAGCAGTTGCTGAAGCAGCAGTAGTAGGAGTTCCAGACCAAATTAAAGGTGAAGTACCTTACGCATTTGTTATACTAAAACAAGGTTATACGTATAGTCCTCAATTAGTCCAAGAGATAGTTAAAACTGTAAGGGATAAGGTTGGGCCTATAGCTGTTATTGATAAACTATTCTTTGTAGGAAAGTTGCCTAAGACTAGAAGTGGAAAAATAATGAGGAGAGTAGTTAGAGCAGTAGCAACTAAAGCAGAAATTGGAGATATTACAACATTAGAAGACGAGGCATCAGTGGATGAAATTAAAAAAGCTTTAGAAGAGTTTAAGGCTGAGGTAGAGAAAGCGAGTAAACAGTAGATCTTAAGTAAAACTTTTTTCCTTACTATTTTTATTCAAGATATGGATGCGCAAAAGATATTTGAAGAAAATGATCAAGTTTTCAAGTACATAGGGGCAAAAATTTTAGAATTAAAAGAAGGTTATTCTAAAATTGAAATACCTTACAAGAAGGAATTGTGTAGGAGAGGAAATGTTTTGAATGGTGGAATAATAATGACATCAATGGATTTCGCTGGAGGACTTGCGACAATGACTATAAACGATGGTATGGATCAAGTAACTCAAGAGCTTAAGGTAAATTTTTTAGAACCAATGCATAATGGACCTTTTACAGTTGAAGGGAAGGTTATAAGAAAGGGGAAAACTACAGTAGTTGTTGAAATAACTTTTAAAGACGCTGAGGGAAAGATAGGTGCGATAGGATTAGGTACCTGGTATATAATTAGAGATAGGAAAGTTGGAATTATAAAATAAACCTTTATCTTTGCACAAATAACAAAATTTAATAATCTTTAGATGCAAACTATTTATAATTACACTACCCTCAGTTTTCGCACCTTTCAAAAGAGATCCAACGTTTTGCTCGTCACCAAAGAGATGGTAAGAGAGTTTACGTTAAAAATTCATTATATAGTACATGGGATAATCAATTCTATCTAGAAGGTCTTAAGGGCTGGATGGTTAAGTTGAACAGTGATGAAGTACTAACTATTGATAAGGAATTCTTCGTAGAATTTGGTGAAGCTAGAGCTCATCAAGTTAGGTTAAGGGCAGAGATGCTTCCTCTAACTCTTATTGCTATCCTTAGCATAGGCTTAATAGAAGGATTAGACCCATATAGGGGATTACTTTTTCTTATTATTTTTACACGTTTAACAAAGTGAAGGAATCTTATCTAATACCTATAATTTCCACAATTTCATATTATATTTTAGGCTTACTCGTAATAATCTTATACACGAACTCTGCGATTGATTATGTTCTCTTTGCTTATACTCCATTCATCATTAAAAGTTTTGATGGGAAAGGTAATGCATTATTCTGGAAATTGAAACCTTTAATTATTAATGTAATAAAATGGTCGTTTTTAAATTCAATAATACAGATGAATATAATACTTATTATGACTCCTTCAATCTCATTATTCTTGTTATTACAGCAATGATTGTAAGGGAAATCGCATTTCACTTTTCTACAAAAAATAAGAACTTATTGCTAATGCTTACGAAGTATAATTTTGACTATATATACGTCTTTTTAGTTTTACTTATCACTATTCTACTTTTAAAAGTCTCATTTAATCATATTTTTACTTTATCACAATACTTATTACTTTTAATTTTTATTTTTGTATAATTTCCTTGCTTACTAACTTCTATCTTAGCATTCTTAAGAACTATTTGCTCTATGACATCATTAAACATAATTTATAATCAACTCGTATCATTATAAAGTTATGATAAGCAAAAAAGGGATTATAATAATGACATCTTTTGCATTAATTTACGCAATTTTAGAATTAGGGATGAGATGGGACCCGTCTTCAATAGAATCATCACCAGCTTGGATGAAAGAAATTTTCAATAATACAGTTTCCTTGTATTTTTACAGAATACTTTACATTTTAATCTTTAGTTATCCATCTTACTTATCTGCTGGCAAGCTACTATCAATTGATACACTATGGTATTTAATATATGGTTCCGTAGCAGAAGATGTATCATATTGGCTTTTAGATTTAAAAATACCTTACTCATGGGCCTGGTTTTATCCAGTATATTATGGAATACCTATAGATGATATAATAGGAGTATTACTTTTAATCTTAATTTTAAACTATCAAAAAAGGAAGGTAAATTCTAAACAAGATTCCTCCTCAAGAACACATAATATATTATAGCAGATATGAAGATGAAATTATACCGTTTATCCCCGGATATTCATTATCCAGGGACTTGATCCTCAACCCTGCCGTTCATTGTGATTACCAACCACTCCACGAAGGATCATGAACCCCATTCGAGCCCAACAACATAAGACTCACATCTAAGCTATATTCCACGCTCCTATCACATCACTATCATATGAAAAACAACACTTACTACACTTCATAATCCTAGGTTTCCAGCCTTTCCTCTGGGCATCGCCCATCATCAGAGCTATTCTAGATAATGCGTTAAAAATTAAAAACCTAATCGCCAGGCCTCAACAACTTTTCAGAGATGAATTACCCAATAAGCATGAATAGAAACAACTCTTGTAAACATTTCTTAAAAACACCAAGGCGAAAACAGCCCCATTAGGCATGTATAAATAATAATTCATTAGTTCACTTATTAATGATGAACCAACTATCCTACCTATCCCAGTTACCATAGTATATAATCCCATTTGCCTTCCTCTGGTCTTCTGATTATCTAAATAATTGGCTATACTTTGCGAAAGAGGCTAAACTATTATTTCAGAAATTGTTATTATAACTATCTGTAAGATTGCAATATAATAATTAGTAACTAGGGAAACCATAAAATAGCCTAAACTATATATTATCATTCCTAGAGATAATAATCTTACTCTTTTATTTATAAATCTTCCCATTAAATCTTGTAAGGCTACTATCATTTTATTCCAAATAGTAAACCTACTTGAAATTCCGTAAAAACCGAACTATAATATGTTAAAAGTCCAAAACCTAATTGGCCAACTATTATAAAAGTCAGGAATGTCGGTA
>JAVYOH010000097.1:0-3598 GCA_038734615.1 Saccharolobus sp.
CCTATGATCCTTATCATGGTGCATCAGTATTAACTGGTCCTACAGTGAGGCCCTTGCCATACGTTGAACTTTACTGGGATTCTAACACAGATTTCCTATATGCAATAGGCATGAATAATAATGCACCTCCAATACTAGGTCATGCTAATAATCTAGAGGGCTATTCTTATCTATCATCTTATGATGAAAGCACTGGATGCCCAAAAATGTTACTAAGTTCCAACCAGACTCCAAGTAATTGTTATAGTAAACTTGAAGATGAAGGAAACACTTTTCAGTAGGTGAGATCTATGAGTTCGCCTATAGATATCATATACCAAAAATATATTCAAATTTCACGCACGATGTCAAGGATGAATTATATACCAGCAATAGCTGCAGGTCAAATATTTTTATTAATTATTCTTTATGCAGGCGGTATGCTAATGGCCGTTATAATTTGCCCTTGGAAGGAGTCCCCCTTATAATGCATTTATATGGGGCAATTTTAGTTGCAGTACTAAGTTTAATTATTTTAGCAGCAGCTGTAAGATATAAAAATCTAGGAATAATAATAATATCATTTCTGAACGTATTATCAGTTATAATTGCAGCATTCGCAGGTTTTTTCTACTTCGGCGGGATAATTGACATATCATATTTGTTAGAAATGGGAATGGCGTTCGTATTTGCACTTATAACTGCTACTGGTTGTCTTATTTATGCTATAAGAAAAGGTGAGTAAAATGTAGTCTCACAGGCAAGAATTAGGCCTAGTAGATTAATGTTATACATCTCATTAACTGAGACTTTATTATTAGCAGGATTGTTTTACGCAGGAATAGCCACATTATTTTATGACAAGTTTCCGTTAAACCAGTATAGTGAAGCCTTAATTCTATCAAGCCATATAACATTAGCAATGCTAGTTGGATTTTTTGGCGCTGCAATGCTAGCTCAAGCTATTAGAGAAGGCATTAAACCAGTATATTTACTCTCATTGCTAAACTTAATATTTATAGGCATAGCCGCTGCTGGTGGTCTAGCATTTTATGGAACTTTAAATCCAGACTACTCCTACTTAATGGCTCTAGGAATATTTGGTTCAATATTCTGTGCTTCAGGAGTACTATTTTATTCAATTTAAAATTTTTTAATTTTACATAACAATTATTCTTTTTATTATTATTAATATTTTCCATTTCTATCCTATAATACCTTTTATATACTTTGATATTACGTAACCTAAGAAAATATTCATAACTATAAACATAGCTACTCCTGCTAGGGGTAATGAAGATGGATAATAAGGTGAGAATTGATAAACTAGATTGGAATATAATGGATCAGAAACTATAAAAAGTATAGCTAGTACACTATCGCCTAACATCCAAAGCGCAAATAATGTAATCTTTAAATACAACCTTACATATCTTATTGCAGAACCAGAAAGAAGACCACTAATGAACATTGTTATTTCTAAAATTATCCTATAAGGTATGAAAGCCGCACCAAGAGCAAAGAAATAAGGAGTATGCCAAATTATGGGGGGAATTATACCAATTAGCATAGATAATACGCTTCCTTTAAAATATCTATAACCTAAATATATTCCAGAAAAATATACTAAATAATAGTCTATCATATATGCTACAAGGCTAGAAAATTCCAGATCTTCAAAGAATGGATTTACAGTTATTATTAAGATAGCTAAAGAAAATATTAAAGGTTTTGCAGTGAACTTTTCATTCTTATTTAGACTAATCATTATATATTATAGCTTAAATGAAGTTAAAACGTTAAAGATCAGATTGTAAAAAGTATAGCTTAAAAAGATTATAAAAAATCATTTATAGATATAAAGAGCATTCGTATGGAATGATAAATAATGGTATATTATCGTATAATTATTTAGAATTATCATTATTTTTTAAGGATAAATTGTTCCAAAAGATTATGAGTGATAAAAAATATTTAATAGAATAGGATGAGAAGGAGGCTAGTTAAAACGATAAATAGTCTAAGATTATCATATGATATATGGAAATAAACTTAAAAGGAAAAGTTTGTCTTATAACTGGCGGAACCTCTGGAATTGGTCTAAAAACTGCACAACTCTTTAAAGAATTAGGGGCAGAGACTTATATTATAGGCAGAAAAGAGATAAAATTAGATGGAGTAAAATTTATTAAAGTTGATTTAACAAATAGAGACGAACTCTTATCCTTTATTAATTGGTTTGAAAAAAACGTTGGAATATTACACGCATTAATAAACAATGCCTCGCGAAACTCTAGATATTCTGTACTAGATATTGATTTAAAGGAATGGGATGAAATGATCTCTCTAAATCTAACCGCCCCTTTCTTACTTTCTAAAATGGCTGCGAGACTAATGATTAAGAATAAGATTAAAGGTAAGATAATTAATGTTTCCGCAATCCAAGCACACTTTCCATTAGAAAATTCGTTCGCATATGTTACTACTAAAGGTGGTTTACTATCAATGACGAGAAGCTTAGCAGTAGATTTAGGAAAGTATGGAATTCAGGTTATTGCTGTAACACCTGGTCCTATATACACTAAAGGGGAAGAACCTCCAATTGATTTAGATCAGAGGGCTGCTACATTATTGGGAAGGATGGGAAGAAGCATAGAAGTTGCAAATTTACTAGCGTTTTTAGTATCTGATTTAAACACATTTATAACTGGAACGGAGATAATAATTGATGGAGGAAGAATAATAAGCAGAAAACCAGATCCAGAAGAAATATCTAGAGGCGAAATATGAAATATTATCGCTTTTTTGACAAGCTACAAGAGTGTTTAATATAAAAAGCACTTATTAAAGACTATTAGTATTGTTAATAAGCTTTCTAGACCATAAGTTATAGCTATTCCTACTCCAGAATTTAATATTAAATCCTCCAAGTAATGATTCACCAGTTTATTCTTATCATCACGAAAACTAATGATGCTAATGCTACTACATTAAGGAATGCTAGAAATATTTGATTAGCAATTCTCGCATAAGCTCCTAAACTAGTTGGAAGACCAGCTAATAACGATAATAATACTAAGCTTTGTATAGTAGCGGGAGAAGCTATTGCTATACCTTCTGTAGCATTATGAACTGCAAAACTTATCGTAAAAGTCCAAGCAAGATAATAAAGTTGCAGATATCGCAAATCCCTCACCAACATTATGAACACCCAATGCAGTTGTTACTAAAAGCGGTAGCTGAGAATTTTGCTCTTTAGAATTCATAAAACTAAGTATTGTCCAAGTTCCAATAAGACCAATTGATGTAACTATCAAGCTAATTATGAAACTAAGAAATCTGTGACTATTTCCTCAGCCCCAGAACCAGTTATGAAAGTATTCCTCCAGTTAACGCACCTAAATATCCCAATGCTGTCTTACTAGCTTTACCTACCAATAATGCACCTATCGCTACTGTAGACCTAGCTATTAGTCCTTAGGAAAGTAATTCATTTCTTTACGTCATATCGTAATTGTAAAGTCTTACTTATAACCTTTTCGTAGTTATCTTATACTTTCCTAAAAGCAAAGTATATCGAGACTAAAGTTATACCTCCCCCTATTATCTCTTGAATTGT
>JAVYOH010000098.1:0-3590 GCA_038734615.1 Saccharolobus sp.
TATTTATCTTCTCTCTTAACTGTTCCATCTGTTTTCTCGCATCATTAAACTTTCTTATATCCTCTAGTAGCTCTTCTCCTTTTTTAGTTAACATATACAATTTACCTTCTTGCTTTATTATTTCTAACTCCATTAGCATTTTTATATATCTTCCAGTTAAAGCATAGCTTAGATTTGCTCCATACATTATTCTAGTCTTTGGGGAACCAGATTTGCAAGCTTCAAGTATAGCTTGTATTATTTCTAATTTGTTTCTTTTCTTAGCCATAATGGATTTCTATACATTCTAGCTTATAAATTTTTGCCTAAAATTGATATTATAAACTAGTTTTTCATTTTTGGCTAATCTCCATTTTTATTCCTTGATATAACGATTAAGCATTTAGGTATAATATATAAATGATATGTATAATGAAAAGAATAAATGTAGTGAGTGTTAAAGGAGGAGTAAGGAAATCATTTATAGCTTTCTTCATAGCAAAAACACTTAGTGAAGATCGTACTGTATTACTATTTGATAAGGATTTGTCATCTACAATTAGCAGAATGTATAATATAAAAAATTGCTTATTATCATTCTTGATTGAAGAGTAGTTTTCAGATTATTTTAGAAAAATAAATAATCTTACAGTACTTAACTTAGGTTGTAACAAAAAGATAAATAGCATTGATACAGAAAAAATTGCAGAAGTATATAATTATTTTAATGACTATGAGTTTATGATAGTTGATAATCTCTCAATACCCTCTGATATGTGTTTAGATAAAGAACTCGAAGCATATTATGCCTATTTAAATAGGAAGAAAATTACTCATAATCTAATACCCGTTTTACCTCCTAATCAAATTTTGCTAGACGAAAGTGTAGCATTTTTAAAATTGTTTAAGCAATATATAAAGGATTTTGCACTTATGCATGGAAATGAGGCTAAGATTAACATAATAGCAACAATTATAAATATGTATAACCCTCTGGTTAAAATTGACCTAACTGAAGCACGTAGTTTAACAGATAAGATAATCAAAATACCTTTTATAAAAGAAGCAGTTTATACGCCATTTAATTTTTTGCCTAAACCAAAGGAAATAGATCAGTTACTAGAATACGTTTTCCAGGTAAGAGACTAATATTTTAGAGGTCTAAAGAAAATCAAATAATACTTTTCCCTCTCTACTTTAATGTTTTTAATAGTATAATAAAAGAAAGGAATATATATATAGGCAATCCTACCATTATAGGAGGAAGTATGGTCAATATAAAATATGTAATAGCGGGAATTTTATTAATAATACCATTTATAGCATACCTTGCAATACCAACGTATAATAAGATAGATCCCACATTAGGAGATCTACCATTCTTCTACTGGTATCAAACATTATGGCTTGCAATATCAGCAATACTATTTTCAATAGCCGCATTACTCTTAGCAAGGAGGTAGGTGGTAATGCTAGGAATAGTAGGAATAATAGTATTTATTATATTATTCATAATATTTACTTTTTTAGGCTTTTATGGTGCCAAATGGAGAAAAGGTAATCTAGATTTACTTCATGAATGGGGATTAGCAGGTAGGAGATTAGGAACTTTCTTAGTATGGTTCTTAATGGGAGCAGATTTATATACAGCTTATACTTTCATTGCAGTACCTTCTGGGCTTTACGCTAAAGGTGCCTTATACTTCTTCGCAGTGCCTTATGTATCATTAACTTTTGCAATAGCACTATTAACAATGCCTAGATTATGGACAGTATCTAGAAATAAGGGATATATTACTGCTGCTGATTTCGTAAAAGATAGGTTTAATAATAGTCTTCTAGCAGCTTTAGTAGCATTAACTGGTGTAGTTGCAGAATTACCTTATATAGCATTACAAATAGTTGGTATGAAAGCAGTTTTAGAAATGATGTTGTTAGGTATAGGAAATTTCGCGCTTATTTCAGAGATATCACTCATAATATCTTTCATAATTCTCGCAGCTTTTACGTTCACCAGTGGGCTTAGAGGCGCTGCTCTAACTGGAGTTTTCAAGGATATTTTAATTTGGATAACTGTAATATCAATAATTGTGATAGTACCATTACAATATGGAGGATTTACTCACGCATTTAGTGTTATGAATGCAAAACAATTAGCAATATATAGTAAACTATCAGAACCCTTAATCCCAGCATATTGGAGCTTATTCTTAGGCAGTGCTCTAGCTTTATACCTTTATCCTCACGCGATAAATGGCTCATTAAGTGCAAGTGATAAGAAAAAGTTGATGTATAGTACGTCATTATTACCTATATACGGTATTGGTCTAGCTATGATTGCATTATTTGGAATATTAGTTTATGCAGTTCCCAGTGCGTTAGATGTAGTATCAAAGTATGGTGGTGTACTTACAGTTCCCGCATTAATAGTATCTACAATGCCAGATTGGGCGGCTGGTATAATGTTATTAGGAATATTTACAGGAGGATTAGTACCAGCTGCTATAATGGCAATAGCCTCAGCTAACCTTTTAGTTAGAAATGTAGTTAAAGAGATAAAGACCAATTTAACGCCTAAAGGTGAGACTAACCTAGCAAAATCGATATCTGCAGCTATAAACTTCATAGCATTAGCATTCGTCTTCTTAGTTCCAGCAACTTATGCTATTAACTTACAATTATTAGGAGGAATAATTATAACACAAACGCTTCCAGCAGTCTTCCTAGGTTTATACACTGAATGGTTTAATCCTTGGGCTTTAATAGCAGGCTGGGCTGTTGGAATTATAAGCGGCAGCTATATGTTTGCTATATTTGGTCTTCCTCATGCTACTTCAGTTTATCCAACTCCATTTGGTTTACTTTACATAGCTATAATATCATTAGCATTAAATCTAGTAATCTCAGCAATAGGCACACTAATAGCTAGAGGTTTAGGATATAAGACTAAAAGTAATATATCTGCCGAAGAATTAAAAGGTATTTAATAATTTTTATAATTTCTTGAAACTTTCCTTTAAATACGCACTTTGTTATTGTGGGCTGTTTTCTCCTAAGAAATTTTTGCAGCATTGTTTCTATTCATGTTCTGGGTGGTGATGGGGGCAATGCTCCAAGCTATCCAAGGTTTAAACTAGATGTGAGGCTTATGCCTTGGGGCTTTAAGGGGTTCATGACTCTTGCGTGGAGTGGTTGGTAAGCATGATGAACCGTAAGGTTGGGGCCCATGTCCCTTGATATGAAAAATAAAAATGAATATCCGGGGATAAACGGGAATAATAAGGCCAGACGTAGTTTTGTTTGGAGAGTCTGTTAAAAACATATATGATGCATTGGAAATATCGTATCAGCTGATTTAGGATTATCTATAGGTTCTTCGCTAACTGTATATCCTGCAAATTTAATACCTCAAACCGTGAAAGAGAGGAGGCTGATAATCATAATCATAGAGGATACTCCCTTAGATTATATTGCAGATATTGTAATTAGGGATCCAGTTGAAATAGTTTTGCCTTGTATTGTTGATGCTTTAAAATAATTATTTTCGTTGTAGTGAGAATATCTTATAAGTTATAGGATTAACATGGATGAAGTAAAGTTAGTAAAAGATT
>JAVYOH010000099.1:0-3559 GCA_038734615.1 Saccharolobus sp.
ATTGTACTAATCGAATTCCTCCTGAATCTTCTTTCTACCTTCTATTAATTTTTTAGGAAATGGAATATCCTTAACTTCATCAATCTTTATTCCACTATTTCTTAAATCTTCTATAGCTTTTTTCAAATCTTCCTCGTGAGTAGCATACTTAACTGCCTCCTTGATTTTATTTAAATTATCATCATTAGTTCTAAATCTTTCAGCACTTACAGACATCCAATTATTATTATTCTTATAGATAAATACTACATCTTGAAAATATCCAGGGATCACGTGCTCAACTCCAGCTATATAATAATCCCCTACTTTGTAAACCTTAGCCATGATTATATTTTACCAAGTAATAACTTAAAATTAATTGATGAGTATACTAATAATAGACTACGTAATAAAAGCTATTTCAACATTATTAGATGATGGAGAGTTAGTATATGTAGGTCTTAATTCAATACCAGCATTAATAGGATCTTTCATGGCTAGAGATCTTTACGGTAAAAAAATTAGAATAATAGGTGTTGCAGAAGCAGAAAATCCCTCTAAAGTAATCTTATCTCCTTCAACGGGTAATCCATTCTTTGTCGAATCTTCTCCAGTTATACTAACGGAGGACTCTTTTGATTTAGCCCAAAAAGGGAAGCCTGATGTAATGTTTCTAGGACCTGCACAAATAGATCAAGAAACTAATGTGAATCTATCAGTTATTGGAGATTATTATAATCCAAAGGTAAAATTACCGGGTGGTGCAGCTACAGCATTCATTTTGCCTTTAGCTAGAAAAGCTATTTTATGGAATTTGAAACACTCAAAAAGATCATTAGTTAAGAGAGTAGATTTTATAACTGGTACAGCAAAATTTTCAGATAATAAAGTTTTTGTAGTAACTAACTTAGGAGTGTTAAGATATGATCGAAAAGATAAAAGATGGTATGTAAACTATTTATATCCAACTACTACTTATAATGATATAGTTGAAAATACTGAGTTTAACGTAGAAAGGGATAAGGAAATTAAAATAATAGAAATTAACGAGAAAGATATAGAATTTATAAAAATGATAGACCCATACAATCTCAGAAATGTTCTAGAAAATCTATAATTTTCTCATAGTCTGCATCATATAATGGAAACATACTAGTAGGTTCTGCACCCCTAGGTAAATGAACAACTGCAGTAACATGCTCTGCATTAATATGAGGTCTTCTTCCATAAAAATACGATTTAGGAACTATTTCCTCTGAGGTTAGTATAACCTTTTTGGCAGCCCTAGCCTTGTATAAATCCTCATATAATGGTCCAATTATCTCAGCATTCCCTCTTCATCGGCTCTATTCACATGAATTACAGCAACATCTGGCGTAATTGCTTTTACAACAACTATTTTTTCTCCACTAAATGGGTCTTCTATAACTTTCCACGTCCCTTCTCTCTCATGAATTTTTATTAAATCTGAGCCTATTACACCCCTAACTGGCATAAAGGGTACTCCAAAAGCTCCTGCTCTTATTCCAGCTATAAATGCCCCACAAGTATCTTCAAGTATTTCTACTTCTTTATTTTCAATTGCTTTCCTAAAATATTTTGGAATGCTTGAGAACCATTCTAAAGTAGACATGGCAACTCTAAGCTTTCTCACTGCCCCATATTTTAACAAAACTTCAAGTCCAAAACCTGGCTCTCTGTCTATAAAATATAAATTCCTTATCCCTTCCTTTACTAATGAATAGATAAACGCCATGGGATTCCTATGAATTGATATGCCACTTATTGTTATAGAATCACCATTTTTCACAAGCTTCGTGGCTTCTTCTAAACTAGTAATCTTACTCATATCTTAACTTATGTAAAAGATGCATATAAGTTTTTTATTAGAATTATTACTAAACTATCGTAATTATTATAAATCTACTTAAAAAGTAAAGAATTTTTATAAATGTAAATAAATTAAAGAGAAAATTAAATAATAAATACTATTTTATTTTTATTCCTTCTATAATCCAATACCCATTTTTTTCTTTAATTGTTGAAATTTTAAATTTCGCTGCTAATCTTTTTATACCATATATTGGGTCAATTCCTCCAAATATTTCATCTCTTAAAATCATGTAAACCTTAGATCTAAACTTTAACACTCTATGAGTTTCCCTTATTATATCTAGGTCAAGAACCTCGAATATAACTGCAGAATTAAATGAGGAATCTCTAAAGGGAAAAGGGTAAGTAAAAGCAACATCTTTAAATGAGGCTAAACCTCCAAAAGCTCCTACATATATCGCTTTTTCTTTATATAATGGCAAATCAATTAGATCGTACTTAACTAAATGATCATCATCTATTAGAAAATCAGCATAATTCTTCAAAAAAAGTATTTCCCCTTGCAAAAATTTTCTCCCTATTATGACATCTAATCTAGGGATTTCTGATATCTTGCCATACGCTAAGGATATTATTTCTCTCGTACCATCTATTATTTCAAGTCTAGTAGCATTAACTAGATTCGTTAGATTTCCCTTAGCGTCACTTAAATACCCAATTTTCACAAGTATCATATATGAACTTAGATAAATATTTTTAACTAGAATGGTTTAGCTATATACTTTATATAAATCCGTTATAGCAAACATCCCTATAATATTACCTTGCTTATTTTTAACTGGAAGATGTCTTATTTTATTTATTGCCATTATTTTTAACGCTTCAAAAACATCAGTATCTTCATCAACAATTACTAAATTACCTATGGTAGCAGCTATTCTAATCTCGTCATTTGGACCTAATCCCATACTTATTGCCCTTACAGCATCTCTATCAGTAAATATACCTTTAGGAACGCCTTGTTCTGATACTATTACTGAACCTACTCCTCGTTCTAGCATTAATTTACATGCTTCTTGAAGGGAAGTGTTTGCTTCTACTTGAAAAACTGGCGTAGACATGAACTCTTTAACTGTTCTACCCATAAAGAATATTATGAAGTAGCTTCCCAATAAGCTTTTAGTTTAACTTTCTTAGGCTCTCCACCATTAGATGAGAGATCTTCTATAACACTCTTAATGTAATTCTCTTCCTGCACACCTCTAATTAGCCAGTAATCGTTAATCAAGAGTGCAGGAACTCCCCTAATTCCCATTGCATGAGCCTCAGCTTCGTCTTCATAAACTGACATCTTAGCCTTTTTAGACTTAAAATCCTCCTTAAATTTCTCAACATCTAAGCCTATTTCTTTAGCAATTTGAATTAAAACTTCTTCATCATTTATATTTTCTCCTTCAATGAAAAACTTCTCTTGAGCCTTATCAAAATAATCCCAATAACCAGCGTCACCTTTTTGATATTCAGCAGCTTTACAAGCTATTAATGGAGGAAGAGACCATACCCAATTTATCTTACCTTTGCTTATTACTTTCTCTGGATCGTAATCTGGATAATATCTTTTTATTATTGAAAATTCTTGTTTAAATATTTCTCTAACTTCTTCCTCCGTAGGTGCTGCTGCCTTTAAGTCTTCTAGAGACGATATTATCATAAACGCTTTATGCTTAACTATAACTTCATTCTTAAA
>JAVYOH010000100.1:0-3516 GCA_038734615.1 Saccharolobus sp.
CCAAAAAGAACGCTGTTAATAATCTTATCCTGTTATGCATATATCCAGTAGAGTTAAGTTGTCTCATACCAGCATCAATTATTGGATACCCAGTCCTTCCTTCAGCCCACGCTCTGAACAATTCTTGATTATTCTCCCACTCTATGCATTTGTATTCTTTTTTTAACGGTTCGTAAAATACTCTTTCATTATAATATGCCAGTAGAGTGTAAAAATCTCTCCAATACAATTGTCTAATAAACTTCTGATTATCCTTCAAGTTATAGTATACTTCTCTGACGGAAATAGTGCCAAATTTCAAATGTGGAGAAAGAAAACTAACGTTATCTTCTGCAGGATAATCCCTTCTATCATAATTTATCTTCTTTGCCCTTTCTAACAAATATAAACCTTCCCTTCTTCCACCTCTACCTTCTTGCCTTTCTGGTAAATCCACTTCATCACCTATGCTTTTTTTATAATAATTTGTGAAAATATTTGGTCTTGGCTCTCTTACTGGTTTACTTCTTACTGAATTATAAAATGAGGTGAAGTTCTTATAATCTTTAAAATAATCTTTAGACGTTAATAGGTAATCTTCGAAGGTCTTCAGTTTAATTCCCTTATTTTTACAATACTCTGCAATTTTCTCATCCCTCATTTTGCTGAATGGTGTGTAATCCTCATTTAGATATATTGCGTCAACTTCCTTTATTAGTTCATTAACGACTTCTTCAGCAATTCCCT
Source organism: Saccharolobus sp. (assembly GCA_038734615.1). Taxonomy (GTDB): domain Archaea; phylum Thermoproteota; class Thermoprotei_A; order Sulfolobales; family Sulfolobaceae; genus Saccharolobus. The sequence continues at coordinate 727 of JAVYOH010000100.1, forward strand.
TATATACGTGAAGTTTACCTCCCTTTAGTTTAAGTTCATCATTTAACTCGTGAAGAGAATTAATCATAAATATTTCAGCAAATTTAGATTTATACTCGTTATCCTCAATTTGTCTAGGATCCAGTATGAAAGCTGGAATTACTTCCTTGCAATCACTCATAGCATTTATTAATCCAGTATTATCATCTAGTCTTAAGTCTCTTCTAAATATAAATAGGCATAGTGACATTATTTTAACATAAAGATTCAAGTTAAAGATTTTTGTTAAATCGTTTATAACAAAAAGGAAATAAACTTAAGTTAATATCTTCATCTATGACAAGATATTTAATTTTAGGTAATGGGTCATTAACAGCATTATATGATAATAATTTTGTTATGAGAGAATTATATTGGCCTTTAACTACTGTTAACAACTTGCATAAGCTAAGATTTGGCATTTGGATAGATGGAAATTTTAGTTGGCTCGAGAATCTTAATCCTAAAATTGGTTATATAGATGATACTTTAGCAGTTTATTCTAATTTTTCTTTTAAGGACGTAAGTTTTTATCTAGAAGATGTAATAGATATGGCCTATGATATTTGGATAAGGAAGATCTCTTTAAAAGGTGGCGAGGGTAAAGATGTTAGAATCTTTGTCTCCTTTGATTTTCATATAGGAGGAATACCAGATGGAGATACTGCACTGTTTGATCCGTATTCTACTTCAATGATTCAGTATAAAGGTTCTCGATGGTTTCTCGTCTCTTCTTCTATTCCATTTTATGAATATGCCACTGGAACTAAGGAATATAAGGGCTATATGGGAACTTGGAAAGATTGTGAAGATGGAGAACTGTCTGGAAATCCTATAGCTCAAGGTTCTGTGGATTTTGCAATAAGTTTTAAAACATATGAAGATTTTTACATTTGGCTTGTAGCTGGTAAAAGTTATAATGACGTAATTAAGTTAAATAACTACGTTAAAAAAAGGCATCCTCAGTTACTGTTGAAGAGGATTGAAGATTATTGGAAAGCTTGGTTGAATAAAATAAAAGATTATGGAGATTATAATTCAGCTTTAAGAAGAAGTTTACTGATTTTGCAATCCCATTTTCAAAACAATGGTGCAGTAATAGCTTCATTAGATACTGACATTTTGAGATTTAATAGGGATACATACAATTACGTATGGCATAGGGATGCTGCCTTTTGTGTAACCGCTCTTGAATTAATGAATTATTTTGATAAACCGAGGCAATTTTTCGAATTTACTAGAAAATTAGTTACCATAAATGGTGCATTATTTCAAAAATATACTGTAGAAGGTCATTTTGGTTCTACATGGCATCCATGGACTTTAGAATATTTGCCAATTCAAGAAGATGAGAGTGCTTTACTAGTTTATGCATTATGGTTTCACTTTTCTAAATGGAAGGATGTAGATTTCATAAAGTCCTACTATAGACCAGTAATAAAAAGTATTGCTGATTTCCTTGTTAATTATAGTGATAAGGAAAATGGTTTACCTCTTCTCTCATTTGATCTATGGGAAGAAAGGAGCGGTGTTCATTTTTATACTACTATAACTGTTATTTCAGCATTAAAAGCAGCTGCTAATTTTGCTAGATTCTTTGGAGAGGATGAACTAGCTTTGAAATATGATGAGGTTGGGGAAAAAATGCGTAAAGCTTTAGATCTCTTTTGGGTTGGTGATCATTATGCAAGAACTTTATATGTTAAGAATGGGAATATTTACAATGTAGATAAGACTATTGATTCTAGTACACTTTTAGCTCCTATATTTGATGTTATTTCTGTAAATGATTCTAGATTTATTAAGAATCTAAATACTATCGAGGAAAGGCTAAGTGTAAATGGTGGGCTAGTCAGATATGAAAACGATTTATATCTAAAGGAAGGTAAAAACCCAAATATATGGTTTATATCAACTTTATGGTTATCTGAAGTTTACTCATTAATGGGAGAGAAGGAGAAGGCTAAGGAGAAAATAGATTGGGTATTATCGAATTCTTTGCCTACTGGCGTAATACCAGAACAAATAAGCGAAAAACATTCTTATCCCTCAGTTTCTCCGTTAGCCTGGAGTCATGCGGAACTAATTAGGGCTATATACGCTTTAAGAAATGGTACACTAAATCCTTCTTAGTATTTTTAATACTATTGTTTTATCATTATAAATTAGGTTTACAAGGCACCAAAAGATTTTTAAGAGTTTTATGAAATCTTTTAATCATGCAAAGAGAAACAGAAAATCAAATAAGATTACCAGATGGTAGGTTATTGAATATGTTTGATGTAATAGGTTTTCTATATGGTCTAACGGGAAGAGATATAGAAATTTTAAAGCTCCTAATGAAATCTGGTTAGCCATTAACAATGGATGAAATAACAAAGAAAGTAGGGGTTTCTAAGTCAGTTGTTAACAAATCAATACTTAATCTTGGGAAAAAAAGGTGTAATAATAAAGGAAAAAATTGATACACCTAAGAAGGGCAGAAGGGCATACGCTTATAGATCTGACTTTCAAATTATTAGCAAAAAAGTTGAAAACGATTTAGATAACTTTATGAAAAATATTAAAAATAAAATAGCAATAGTTACTGGTCTTCAAATAGAAAGGGATAAATAAAACACATCATTTCTTTGTCGTTAAAACTGTATTTATCTTCTCTCTTAACTGTTCCATCTGTTTTCTCGCATCATTAAACTTTCTTATATCCTCTAGTAGCTCTTCTCCTTTTTTAGTTAACATATACAATTTACCTTCTTGCTTTATTATTTCTAA
>JAVYOH010000101.1:0-3423 GCA_038734615.1 Saccharolobus sp.
TGCAATTATAGGTATAATAATTAGGTTAGCCTTATTGGAGAGTCCCTTATTTAAAAGTATATTAGAGAAGAGAGATATATCTAAAATACCGTCAATAGAGGTTTGGAGGAAGTATTGGAAGACAATTCTATTATTAGCAGCTTCTTGGGCAGCACAAAATGCTGGGTTTTATCTATATTCAGTTTATTCAGTGGATTTTCTTCAAGGTTTAGGCTTTTCTAGACAGTTAGCATTATTGAGTGTTACAATATCCTCTTTAGTAGCAATATTTATTACAGTAATGTTTTCGTTATTAGGAGATAAAATAGGAAGAAGATTAGGCATGATAATAGCATTTGGATTTGGATTTATATTTAGCTTTCCTTATGTATTATTATTAAGTAGAGATTTTGCATTAATATTATCAGCACAATTGGTAATGATGATAGCAATTTATGGTTCATATGCTATAATTCCAGCATATTTTGCAGAACACTTTCCTACTAAGTATAGGTACTCTGGGACTGGATTAAGTTATCATATGGCAGCACCTTTTGCTGGTGGTCTTGCTCCATTAATAGTTGCTGCACTAGTTGGCGAAAATTATTTAGCAAATTGGTGGTTGTTTGCATTAGTATTTTTAGTATATTTTGGGATATCTTTGTCTGCCCTTGCAGTGCTTAAGGAAACTAAAGGGAAAGAAATGGAGTAAGTTTAAGATTTTTTGTTTATAATGTTAAATAATTTATTTTTTAAATATCTTGATTAACACTCAAGAAATCCTTCTCTTAAATCGGGGTTAGCTGATAACCATTGTAATACTAGCTCTTTGTTTTGTTTATTTAAATATACGAAATTCCTGCATAAGATCTTGCCTAATTCTTTTCCAATATTACCATTTAACGGGAGAAGTTTGGATAAATCAAACTCATTTATTCTTCTACTAATTTGTTCTATGAAAGTTGGTAAATGTTCCTTATGTTTCATTACTAATAATAATACTCTCTCCTTATTATCAAAGAAGAATAATGCGTTAAAATTGCTTAATAATCCTTTAGCGAAGTGATTTGACTTAAATGCAAGGTCGAGGATTCTCTCTTGATCTTCTTTCCTCAATTCATATATTTTTCCTTTAATAAATCCAATAAAACTACCTAATGATTCGCTTATTCCTTCTCCTAATCCATATGCAAAAGATGTATTCTCTTCTGCCATTCGATATGCTATAATCTTCAAATCCTCAGTAAGATTAGGGAGTGAGTCGCCAAAATTCCTGCCTAAAGCCCTAGATAATTCATCATTCTTTTTTCCTAATTCTATTACCTTGTTTATGAACTCTTCCTCTAATGAGGATAAATCTATTGCTGATATAAAACCTTTAGCAAACTCTATATCAATCTTAGCTTTCTCTATGATTCTTCTCTTCCAATAATAAGGTAACTTCTGAAAACCTTTAGCTATTCCCGAAGAAATATTAGGGAAATTAAGCAGTTTTTCTTTCAACTTATCGTTTACTTCATCCAATTTATACCCTATGATCTCATCTATTTCTCTACTTTTTCCTATAAATTGTTCTAAATCATCTACCTTATTTAAATTTACTGTATGTATGAATTCATAAAGAAACATTACATTATCTTTAAATATATTTATTACTTGTCTTCTAATTTCGAATGGTATTTTATCTATTTGTCTAGCAATATTACTCCCAACGCCGGGTAAGTATTTTAGAGACGAGACTTTACAAGCTAATGCTTTTACTATATCTGGATATTTTTCAAATTCTAAGTTTGCTAATATTTCCCTAGCCATAATAGGGCTTAAATCGGCTATATAGATTAATAAATCCTTACTTACTTCTATGTCACTCATTCCTCTAGCTATTCCTTTGCATAAGCTCTGATAATATTCACAAGACTCAACTAAGAATTTTAACGCCTCTTTATCGATCTTGTTTATACTTCTGCCTATTCCAACTCCTAGCTGGAAGAAGTTAACATCTCTATCCGTCCTATGCCAAATGTCCATAGTTAATAGTTGAATTATAATTTTAGCTATTTCTTTATTTGATATCAGTTCTCCTATACTCTCCATAAATAAAGAGGTTAATCCAATAAGCTAAAAGATTTATGATGAACAACACTCTTCATTTACAATTATATTGCTCCAATACATCATCCTTGAGAGTAAACCCTAATCCTGGCCTATCTGGAGTAACTAAATGACCATCTTCTATTTCAATTTGCTCTTTGAAGATTTTATCCCTTAAATCATTTCTTCTTAGATGCATTTCTATCCATTCCGTTCCTAATGCACTTGCTACATGCAGATTAGCTATTAATGATATACCGCCTGCAGAATAATGAGGAATAAGAGGATATCCCATTACCTTAGCCATTATACCTATTTTCATCATTTCAGATATTCCGCCAGTCCACATTGCATCAGTTTGAACAATATCTACAGCATTTTTCCTCATAATATCGTAAAACTCCCATCTAGTATATGCAGTCTCATATCCAGCTATTGGAACTTCTAAGGCACTAGCTAATTTAGCGCTTAAATCTAGATAGTCTGTTTGTATAGGCTCTTCGAAAAACCATATGCCTAGTTTCTCTAATTCTTTTCCCATCGTTAGAGCTTCCTCAAAAGTGTATACGTTATTAGCATCAACAGCTATTCTAACATCATTCCCCACTACCTCTCTTACAGCCCTGAGTCTCTCTAAATCTTCTTCCATTGACTTTGCTCCAATCTTAACCTTGATACCTTTGAAGCCCATTTTAACATAATAAGCCTCTTCATCTTTAAGTCTCTCTAAATCTTTCTTCTCGGAATAATATCCTCCAGTAATGTAAGCTTTAATTTTCTTCTTTGATCCTCCAAGCAATTTATATATTGGTTTTCTACTTTTTTTACCCATTATGTCCCAAAGCGCTATATCAATACCACTAATTCCAGCAATTGCAATTCCTCTTCTTCCAAACCTTAACGTAGCCTTATACATTTTATCCCATAAATTTTCTATAAGTTCTTCATCTTCTTTAAGGAGAAGTGGTTTAAGAATTTTCTCTATGGTAATTTTAACTGCATCAGAGCATCCATATGCTAATGATTCTCCATATCCAACATATCCATCAGAAGTTTCTATCTCGGTTACTACGATTTCCATTGGATGCTCAGCTAAAGCCTTAACAGCTAACGCATCTCTCTCATCATTTATTCCCTCGTAGCATAGCTTATACGCTCTTATATCTTTTATCATGATAGTTAACTTATTTTTATGGATTATAAATACGCATCTTAACAAGTTATGATACTTAAGAGCGGGAATTAACCTTATGATTGTCAGTGAGTAGAAAATAAGCTTGAGTATAATAATGAAGGGTATCCTTAGTGTAGTTTTCAATTTTAGTATGTTATAGCATCTCGATTGTTCCTAGA
>JAVYOH010000102.1:0-3345 GCA_038734615.1 Saccharolobus sp.
AGGGATTTATGGGATTCAATATCTGAAGCTTATGGAAAGGATATTTCAACAATAATGGCAGATTGGATAACAAAACCCGGTTATCCGGTAATACGTGTTAGTGTGAAAGATAATGTTGTAGAATTCTCTCAGAGCAGATTCATGTTATCTAATATTAATGATAATACTATTTATAAAGTTCCCTTAACCTTTGAGATTAATGGAAGTTCAGATACTCTACTTTTAGATAAACCTAGCGCTAAAGTAGTTTTTGATAAGCCGATTACTTCTATAAAAGTAAATTTGAATAGGACTGGCTTTTATAGGGTTCTATATAATCCTTTTGAATTAGCGTTTTCAGCTAAGCTTAATAATTATGAGGAATTGGGGTTAGTAAATGATTATTGGAATTTCCTATTGGCAGGTTTAGTATCAATGAATACTTATCTAAGTATTATCAATAAATTCAATAATACGCAAAATTCTTTTCTATCTAGAGAGATTACATCAGAGCTTATGATGTTATATTATATAAATAGGAGTAAGTATTATGATATAGCGAGAAGTTTTCTACTAAATCAGGTTAAAATATATAGGAACGCAAAAGATGATTTGGGTAAGATCACGTATTCTACTTTGCTAAGATCTTTATCTGCTATAGACGAGGACTTCGCATTAGGGTTGTCAAATCTATTTCAATATTATGATAGTTTAGATGCTAATATTAAAGAAGGAGTTGCAGTAGCTTATGCTGTTACTACTTCAGATTTCTCTGGCTTGCTTAATAAATATAAGTCATACAATTCTGATGAGGAGAGAATTAGATTATTGAATGCTATAACGAGCATTAGAGATAAGTCTGTAGTAGAAAAGATCGTTCCGTTAATTTTTGATAGGACTATAAAGTATCAAGATTCTAGATTCGTTATTAATTCTCTATCAACTAATCCATATGTTAGAGAGGAAATTTGTAATTACTTGCAAGGCAACTTCAGTAAGATTAAAGAGTTTATAACTAATATTTCTGGTGGAGGATGGGGGTTAGTTCCTATTATTAGAGGCTCTATGGTTATTTGTGGTGTTGACAATCCAACTAAGACTATTGAGTTCCTTGAGTCAATAAAATATAAAGAGATAGAGAGGGCTGTAAACACTGCTAAAGAATTGATAAATGTGTATCATAAAATTAGAAATCTAAACTTTTAATAAGGATTTGTTATTTAATTTAACTTAATATTTTTTAATATTTGATTAGCACAAAAAATTTTATCTAACTTATTATGATGCTGCAACTAATTTATCAAGCTCTTTGATTAATTTAGATTCTACGTGTTCAGTCCATAACATCTCTGGTACATCAACTACTAGGAATAATTCAGATAATAGTATTACTTCTAATGCGGTTACAGCTAAATTCTGTACCCATTTGCCTATTCCCGCAGTAACTTTAAGCCCATTTGGAGTATTCTCGAATGTGAAAGTTATGGATCTATCCGCAGCTATTATATCCCTTAAAATTCCTCCTTTTTGGGCTTGAACTATTGCCTTATTTCCTTCTATCTTTTGCTGAACTTTCCAGCCATCATTTTGAAGATATGAAGAAAATTTAGATATTAAGTTATTCAGATCTGCTTGCTTAGGATAAACCTTTTCTTTCTTGAAGGGATTCATGTTACTACTATTCGAAATCTCATATAAATATTTTTTCATAAATGTTACGATTGGTCTGTTGATATAAATTAAAAACCCTTTCCAACTACAAACTTACTCTTTTTAACTATAGTAGAGGTTTTATTATCATGGTTAATTTACTTATATTATCACTTATTGCCTCGTTAATGGTTGCAATAATAGTTCTTATACTTTATTATATCGAGAAAATAAGAACTTACGTTGGAGTTTTCTTCATATATTTTTCGCTTATCATGATGATAACAATGTTTCTTGGGGCATCTATTTACCTTTATTCACCTTCTAATCTAACCTTAGCTATTGCATTTGCAATAAATATGTCGATAATGATAGTTTTAATTGTCTATTTTTTTATAATAGCCAAAAAACTAATTCATAAGCCTTTTAATGGGGAGAAACCGCATGTAGTAGTATTCTCTTTTCTAGTTGTATTAAATGAGATATTAATGGGTTCTACTTTCGGTATAGCACAATTTGGTTCTGAATACTTTTCTACACCTTATAATGCTTTTTATTATTCTATAAATAGTTACTGGTTTTTCTATCCTATGATGGCTGAAATGTTAGCATTTTACATTATACACTACATTAGGGGTTTGCAGTACAAAGAACTTCTTCCATTAATTGGTATAGCTGCCTTCCCTCCAACTGTGTTCAACTATCCTAATTGGTTCTATTCTGCACTAATTTTTTCATTAATTTTCTCAGTTTTGGGAGTTTTAAGCAGCAGAAAATATATTTACTTAGCCTTAGCTATAACTATTCTTTTAAATTTTGTAAATGCTATACCTTATGATATATTAATAATAGCCTCTATGACGTGGTATTATTCGCAGATTTTATCTATCACTTTAAAACACTAGATCTTTGTTAAAGCATTTATGTTAGCTTTTATTATTTTATCTTATATAAGGGCAAATACAATTTGCAGATAATTACTATAGATTTATGGCTGCTTATGAGGAGGGAATTCCTCTATCTACAAAATGAGGATGATAACGGGTAGTAGATTTAGTATTAATCTAATTGGATAAAGCTAGTGGGGAACTAGTTAGTCCAACTGAGGTAGGGGTTAAATATACTGCTTACTTCTTAATTTCACTAATTATATTAATACCGATTGCTACTACATTAAGCTTGGCATTAATAACTCCTTTACCATTGTTATTCTCATTAATCTTCCTAATTTACCCTGAGCAAGCATTTAAGAGTACGGTAAGATTATAGGAGAGAATTTACCTTTTAAAAACGTTTAACTTGGTATATCTCTTACCATCAAATAGGCTAATATTGAAGTGTAGGGTATTGCGAAGATATTTATTATTGGGATTAAGCTAAACAATGAGCCTATTAATATTACTAATGCTCCACCAGCATCCCTATTAAGTGCTTTTCCATACCAATCTATTGCAGCAGTTATACTACTTTGCTTATTTAATATTACAGATGCTGAAATTATGTAAAGTATTATTCCAACTAAGCCTACGAGGAACCACGATACAAATATTCCTGCAAAAAAGCCTATTATTCCAATTACTATTAGAATTGCGATTATTGTGTATAATCTATACAAAGTAGATCTAGCCCTAGAAAATGCGTTATTTAAATTGGGCGAAATATTATTAATAGCATCATGAGCCATATACATTGTTGTATGAATAGTTATTGAAAACA
>JAVYOH010000103.1:0-3270 GCA_038734615.1 Saccharolobus sp.
TTTTAAATAATCTACGTGCCATCTTCTATTTGATATTTCTTCATTCAAATGCCTTCCTATTCTTGCATAACAAAATTTTCCACAAGATCCAACATAAACATACTCCCCATCTTCTAATACCCATTTCCTCTTTCCCACTCTTATTTCTCCTTTTTTGCATGAGAAGACAATTGTATAACCTTTCATAATTAAAGTTTTTAACATTGGACTAATAATATAATTTATGCAATTATTGCCTATATTAATTACTATAAGCATGCTGGCTGTAATGTTTTATGTAATTTTTGAAATAGAAAAATGGAAATCTGTAAGAAGAGTGTTAGTAGCCTTATATCTAGAAGGTATGATGTTTACAATGAATATTGGAGCTTATCTTTACTTAATTTATAATGATTTATCCTACTTTCTCATAATAAATTCAGCATATATGATTTTTGCCTTATATCCTTTGCTTTATATTAAGGAAATAAGAAGAAGGAATGGGGTTTACGTAATTTTCTCCTTGCTTATGGTTTTGTCTGAGGTTATGATGGGGGCTTTAATATATACTTTAGAAACTTCGAGAGTTGCGACGTTTGATTTGGCAGTGGAGAATTTGTATTTCGTAGGTGTGATGATAGCTGAAATGTCATTTATACTATTACTTTCTATAAAAAATATGAATAAAATTCTACGAAATTATCTCATAGCACTTTTACTCTTAATGCCTTGGTTCCCTCAAATTTTCCCATCAGTAGATTTACCCATATGGGCTTCAGCTATAATTATGATAGGTTCTACTGTATTAATTTATGAAACTTTATACAATCAAAGACTAAAGGCTAGTCAAGAGACTTACACTTCAATAGAGCTAATATTGCTTTTCACCTTAATGATGTTAGGGGAGTTTTACTTTTTCCTATACAATTCCCTCATCGTATTCGATTTTAGCATGATAATAAGTATGGTGTGGTTTATTTATAGGGCAGTAGCTGGGCCTAATCCCAAAAAGGGGAATTACCTTAAGAACTCAACTACAGCATTCATGATAATTTTCTTAACTTTTATAATGGAATTCTTCATGGGAGCAGTGTTAGACTTTGTTGAGGGAGTATTTTCGCCAGGGGTTGAGGGATTTATTTCAAGCTTATCCTTAACCTGGCTACCTCTCACAAATCCAATTAATGCAATATGGGATTTCGTAAACATTATAGGTAGTGTACTAGGTTCAATTTGGTTTTTAATAATGATGGGAGTAGAGATGGGATTCTTAGCTTTTAGGAAAATGTTGGAAATGAGGGTAAGAGAGGTAAAAGTGAGGATGGTATTAATGATCCTAGCTTACGCATTATACACAATTTACATACCTTCTTTTAGCCCAATCTCGAATAATTTGCCTTATATACCTTACATGTGGTCAATGGGAATAGGGACTCTAGGTTCAGTTAGTAATTCTGTGCTTTTAGGCCTTATAGGAACTTATGTGATATACGCTATTCTTTCATTCCTATTTGGTTCTAGGAATTTATGTGCTGTAACCTGTACTGCTCCATTAATGTATCAAGGTAATTTTTATGATTCTCTGAAAGTTTATAATAGGTCATCTAAGATAGGTAGGAAAACTTTAACGTCTAGAATGCCAAGCTGGTCTAGGCTATTAGCATTAAGTGTTTCAGTATTTGTGCTAATTTCAGCAATATTATCTTATTTAAACTCTGAGAATATAATAAAATTCACAATTTTCAATACAGATATTACTACATTAATATATTTCATTTGGTTTGACGTATTATGGTATATTTTATTCATTTCAATACCCTTCCTAGGTACTTTCGCTTGTGTAACAACTGGTTATTGCTATTGGGGAGTATTTAATCAAGCAGTAAGCAGTGTAGGTTTGTTTAGGTTGAAGGTTAGGGATCCTAAGGTTTGTTTAAATTGTAAGACTGTTGATTGTGCTTATGCTTGTCCAGTTGGTATAACTGATATGAGGTCTTGGTTTATAAAGAAGGGGGAGTTTAAGTCCTTTAAGTGTGTTGGAATAGGAGAATGTGTTAATGCCTGCCCCTACGATAACATATTCTTTTACGATATTAGAAATTGGATAAGAGATAAGTTGAAACGTTAATGCATTTTTCGATCATAAGTCCTAAATGAAATGATTAGCCTTGTTAGTTAACTTTTTATTATATTAAGTATATATAGTTTAGTATGAACAAAATCTATGATACAATAATTATTGGAGCGGGAATTGCAGGGTTAAGCGCAGCTTTATACACTTCAAGACAAAGGCTATCAACGTTAGTATTATCAAAGGATTTAGGAGGTCAATTGACTTTTAATAGAAAACTATCCTGGGATAGATTCAATTGGTGGATTAGCATTAGCTCAAAAGATAGAAAGGCAAGCTAAGAAGTTTGGTGCTGAGTTCATATATGGTGAAGAGGTTAAGGAGATTAAGGAAAATGATGATAATTTATTCTTAGTTAAAGGAATTAAAGGTGAGTACTTTGGTAGGACTATTATTCTAGCTTTTGGAAAAACTCCTAGAGAGTTAAATGTTCCCGGAGAGAAGGAGTTTAAGGGTAAGGGAGTTTCTTACTGTGCAATATGTGATGCTGCTTTCTTTAAGGATAAACCAGCTGCTATAGTAGGTGAAGGTGAGCCTGGTATTGAGGCTATAGAATTATTGTCAAAATATTCTAATCCAGCATATTATATTACTTCTTCTCCTCAAATCGTGGGTGAGGAGGAGTTAGTAAAGAATGTATTAAATAGACCTAATGTTAAAATTTTCACTTCATCTAAGGTTGTTGAAATAAAAGGAAATAGTAAGGTAGAGGAGTTAGTGATTAGGAGAAATAATGGTGAGGTTATTAGTTTAAGGGTTGATGGTGTTATAATTGAAATGGGTTACGTGCTTAAGACTGATTTTCTAAGGGGTTTTGTAGAACTAAACGATAAGGGTGAGGTAATTGTTGATGATTTGGGAAGAACTAGTAGGGAAGGGATTTTCGCAGCTGGCGATATAACGCAGACACCATATAAGCAAGCAGTAGTTGCAGCAGCTGAGGGTGTAAAGGCTGCACTTTCCGCATATAATTATATTAGGAATAAGAAAGGATTACCACCAGTTAATGTTGACTGGAAGGCTGAGAAGAAGAAAGTTAGTCTTAGACTATAAGCCGATTCAATGATTTTTTATATAAAAATAATCTCATTATAAATATAATGAAGACTCTTTATGTTCCTTTAGCAGTTGATCAGAATTATAGGGAATTAAATTTAGGC
>JAVYOH010000104.1:0-3257 GCA_038734615.1 Saccharolobus sp.
AGCCCATATCCTTAGAAACTCAGTATCTTTAGGCAATACAAAACCTAATATATCTTCTGCGTAATGCTTCGCTAATTCGTTTAATAATGCTGTATAATTTAAATATTTCTTTAATGGAAGCTCATCGCTGCTCAAAACAAGAATTGAATTGAGTGTAAAATTCCTAAAACTTTCCATAAACGCCTTTAGCTCAAGCTCTGTTGCGAAATCATGCGGTAAAGAAGAGGTATCTACGATAGTTATATCTGTATTTTCAAAAACTTTACTATATAAATATTTAAATGAGTCGAAATTTATATTCTCAATGCTATGATCAATAGGGAATGACATGTTTATAACTCTTAAATTACCCTTTATCATATAGAATGGTTGATTTTTACCCTTTAAAAATGAGAATATGTCATTATTTATGTTGAATATCTTACTTATAGTGCTAGAATAAGTTTTGTCTACTAGGGCAACATTGTAATGATCACTTAAATATAGAGCAAGATAATAGGCTATAGTGGATTTTCCTGAGCCGCCTTTGAATCCCATTATATTCAATCTTATCATCATTTTTTCTTAACTTTCACATCCTTATAAGTTCATACTATAACAATGCAATCTAAAACACAACTACTATTGTTATATAAGTATTTTGGATCATTATAATATCGCGTTAACTCTCTACAGAATGGAAGGGTATTTGAGACTTCTATATACGCTCTCCAAACCGCTTCATCTGGAGTATCAGCGGCTTTAATATCCATAGTCGGCATGTTAGATAACATATTTGCTACTCAAAACGTATCAACAGTGTTTAGTTTTTCTCAAATAGATTTGGGCTTTATCTCTAGAATTATTTCTAAATGGTTTTAAGTTTTGCTAATGGAATTGCAATAACTTTGGCATATGGCAAGTCTCTATATGTTAGCCTATACTTTAATTTAGTTATAAACATATCATATAGTGCTAATCCTAACCGGCAATATATTTAATACATTATCATCTCCTACTGGAATATTACAAATACCTTAAAGAATCGGTATTAACCATTATATAACTTGCCTAAATATTAGGTAAAGAAAGATTTAAATAAGAATTTTTAGTCATAGTAATACCAATTGGAGTTAGATATAAGAGCCACATATTTTTAGTAGTAAGATTTAAAGGTTCTAAATGATTTATCTCCCATATCTTTTCTATGGATTTGCATGAACTTTCACAACACTCATTAAGGTTTTATTACTTCAAGTAGATAGCTGAAAAACATCAATTATTACTCATTTTGTTATTATTATGCTTTCTTTTGAATTTTTAAAGATTACAATAACTTTTAATAGGCAAGAAGTATATTTTAATATCATTTTCTTTTGAAAGACAGACCTTTTGGAGTAACTTTGTATTCCAAATTATCCATCCCTAATAAAAGAGATCGTATAGTAATGGAATTTAGTAGAAGATTTGTTGGCGATATGTCTGGCTTTAGCATAACCACTATTTCTTCTACTGTATGTTCTTCCGTAAGCAGATTTGATACTTTATTAACCAATTTTTCAAAATAGTCTATATTATATTCTAATAACCGTAACATCTTATCTTTACTATAAATTGGGCCATGGCTTATTACTATATTATCAACGCTTTTAGCCAATTCCTTAATTATTTCTAAGCTATCCAGTGCTGCCCAGAAATCAGTATAGAATGGCACAGAGAAATTCTGCAATACTTTATCTCCAAAAAACGCATCACCGGCATAAAGAATATTTTCGATGATGTATCCACTATGACCAGGTGTATGTCCGGGTAATTTTACTATCTCTATTTCTGAAATTCGAATATTAGTATCCATCAATTCTAAGTTTTGCTTTACATAATCATAGGTAAAAATTTCTGAATCTTTAGAGCTACATCCATATATCATGACTCTCCTTCCCATTAAAGTTAGGCTCCAGTAATCCTCTGGCGGTAAATACTTTATTTTAGCATCTTTCTTAAGTAAACCTGCAATATGATCGGAATGACCATGTGTTGCTAATTGTATTTCAGCCTTTATATCCAATGAAGAATTTTTACCACCTTGATCTATAACTGCTATGCTATCATAAACTAGTGTATTTGGACTACCAGTTATTACTGAAACATTCTTACTTAACCGTATTGTGGGCATATTTTCAATTTATCTAAACTCTTCTATTTAAGCAATCAATGAGGCCTTAAGACATATAATGTATCTTAAAAAATATTATAAAACTTGATTTAAATGTTTTAAAGATTTATAGTATATAGTGTGTTCAAAAAGATTAATATGTCTACTGTTATTAGGTAATCTAAAGAGGGCAATATTGGGATTTGGTATTAGGAAGTTGCCTTTGATTGCTTGACATAAGTTGTTTACAAATGTAATCTCCGATGTAGGATGTGCCCATTTTGGAGGAGGAAAGATGAGAAGTTGCTATCTTAAGAAGAAGTGTTAATGCTTTAGAAAGGTCTGGAGTTCCTTTCATGGGTTTCGAGGGAGGGGGAACCATTACTTAGAAGAAAAGATTTAGAACAGATATTAGAGGAATTTTATAAGAAGTTCTATACTTCGCTTGTTACGAATGGTTTGTTATTGAAAGATAGAGCTAAAGGGATAAGTGAATATTTGTATCTCTTGATGGAATAGGTGAAGTTCATGATAAGATAAGAGGGATTTCTGGTTCTTTAGAAGGTATAAAAGAGGCTAAAAAGTATTTACCAGTATCTATACGATAACTAGTGAAAATACTGATCAGGTGTAAATGTTTTAGAGCTAGCTAAGAAGCTTGGCGTCAGCGTTAGTATTCAAGTTGAATATGATTATTCAACAGCAGAAAGAAAAGTTAAGTCCTAACAAGAAAAAATTAAGTGATGTGCTAAATCTACTATCGAGATTATAGAATCCATAGATTGCTTTATGGCTATCATAAACTCCTGGTACAATGGCATTTCATGGAAGTGTAAGCCTTGGATGACGATAAATATAGATCCACGGGGTAGAATAGTTCTTCCTTGTTACGTATGGATATAAGAGGTATGGGAGGTTAATATAGTTAAACTATGGAATACATACCCTTGGGAAGAATATGAAAAATGTAATAAATGTGCTTTAGTATGCTATTTAGACCCTTCATTATTTAGTTGGTCTAATTTCGGAATGGTAAAAGAGAGGATTATTAATAATATTATTAATTATGCTTATAACAAATCATTCATAAAATCTTTAATATCTGGCTAGTATATAACATCTTATA
>JAVYOH010000105.1:0-3099 GCA_038734615.1 Saccharolobus sp.
TACCTTATCATAAGATTTAAAGTAAAACGGTTCCATGAATATTGTGTTTTATGAAAAGACTTAAAAGAAGTATGGTATATGTTTAGGTCATCATCATGGCTATATTTTTAATACTGATTTTAATATTTTTTATTGAAATATCTCTTAGTAGATCTGATGATTAGATAATTAGTATACCTCGTCACTATATTAGTATGTCCTAATCAATTCTGATCTGTTAGAGGACTAGACTATATGATAAAATATGCCTTATTGGTTTTCTTTTAGTACTATTTTTGATTTCATTCATATATCAGTTGCCTCTCAAACATTTGATATACGTTAAGGCATTTTGCCACTTGAGAATCATTTTGCGGATTTCATTAATGACTTTGCTAAATTTTTTATAACAGTTTAGCTCATTCTTTATTTGACAATTTCTATGAGGAATTAAGTTTACTATATCAATCTATAATACCATTACTTAAAAAAGTTTTAAGTAATCATTTGACTTTACAGATCATCTTATCAAAGAATTTTAACTAATTTTCTTAATTTAGTTTTAAGAATAAAAAGAAAAATTATGGTGGCTTAACATCTATTGCCGCTACTGGGCAAACATTTACACATGCCATGCAGAATATGCATGCTTGCTCATTGACTGGGTCTGCTTTTTTCTCTGAAGCTGGATGTCCTGGTGTATCAGTCCATTGAAATACGTTAACTGGGCATGCATTTATACATGATCCATCCGCTATGCATAAGTCAAAATCTACGCCTACTATTGTACCATGAATGCCTAAGACTTTTGGTGGATCTTGTGGCCCATATATCTTATGTCCAGAGTGTTCTCCAACAACTTGCCTACTCGTTCGGTAGTTCGGATCTATTCCCATCCTACATCATTTATTATTATATTAGCCACTAATAATTAATATAGCCCCTAATTAGTTCGGGAGGGTTAACACAGTTCTATCTTTTTAAAAGTATATAATTCATTAAAATCTAATTTTATGATTTGTAATAAAAAAGGCATTTAAGGTTAGGGCAGATAATTTTGTGATAATATTTAAATCCTATCACGAAGAGTATCTATTATGAACTTAAGAGACAAGATATTAGTATATTTGTATCGGAATAATGGATCTACGGTAGATGAGATAGCGGAGGCTTTAAGAGAAGACAAATATGAAGTTGATGCTACATTAAAATATTTAGAAAAGGACGGATACATTAATAAGAGAGTTAAAGGTTTAATATTTAAGAAAACGATTTATGATCTAACAGCAGCTGGGTTAGATAAGGCAAAGAAAATTTATGAGGAGGTTCAAAATAAGGCTGAAGATGTGAAAAGGATGATATTGAATAATCAGATAAATCCTTCTCAATTACCAGAAGAATATATGGATCTATTAAGTCTTTTTATTGTGTTATCCCTTATCGATACGATATTATTAGAGGATTTAGCTATATTTGACTCACAGTACTAATAGTGATATAATGTGAAACTTAAAATTACAAATCTTGAAGACCTCTTTATACCATTATTGCCAGAATATTCCTATTTATGTAATGGAGTAATTAGTGAAGCAAAATGTAAAGGTTTAGAAATTTATAGAGATCAGGATTTTATAACATTAACTGTTAACGATGTGTTAAGTTCAATGAGTCTACAAGGTCTTATTAGAATGAGGAGTAGAGGAAGAAAGCGAGAAAGATGGCTTAAGTATGTATCCAAATACAAGCTAGAATTAGAATCAAAAGAATTTGCCTCAATTTTGAAGTTAGGCGCTTTACTTACTATCTACGTAGATGGTTATGAGATAGACGGTGTTGAGGGTGATGTTATAGTAAAGGAGTTTAGAATTAGTGGAACTGGTACTAATACAGATCATATACTGAAATCTCTTCTAGAAATCTCTCCAAGATTAATAATTTCTCAGAACAAACATAATATCTGGTATATGATAACTGCTTATAAGGTTCCATATGTAGATCCACAGTTAAGGAAGGTTGAAAAAATGATACTAGGTGCGGATAGATTAGAATGTAAAGAACTAATAGAGGAAGAAAATACTAGAATATGCTTAAATCCTTCATGATCAGCAAAAACTGGTTTATTTCATTTTTCAACACTCGGCAAATTCATCATCAATATGTAATTAGATAGAGGATTAAAAATGAATGTGGTTTATGAATTTACAGAGAAATTTTATGAAGAGCAGGTAATAACTAGATTAAATAGATTCCTAGTAAAAGCCTTAGTCAATGGAAGAGAAGTGAATTGCCATTTACATGATCCTGGAAGATTAAAGGAATTAATATATCCTGGAGACATTGTTTTAATAATAGATACTAGAGGAGAGAAAACTAATTGCTCGATATCAGCAGCATATGCAAATGGAACATATGTGATAATCGATAGTAGGCTTCATAATAAGATAACTTCTAAGTTTTTACCGTCTAATTCACGCAGAGAGATTAGAATAGGAGATAGTAAAATTGATTTTATGTTATGATAATACATTTGTAGAAGTTAAGGGTTGTACGTCAGTAAAAAATAATATAGCGTATTTTGTAGATACCCTTTTAGTTTGGGCTGTTTTCTCCTTGGTGTTTTTAAGAAATGTTTGCAGCATTGTTCCTACATATTCTGGGTGGTAATGGGAGCAATGTTCCAAGCTACCCAAGGTTTAAACTAGATGTGAGGCTTATACCTTGGGACTCGAAGGGGATTCATGATTCTTCGTGGAGTGGTTGGTAACTACGATGAACTGTAAGGTTGAGGCCCAAGTCCCTGGATATGAACAAATAAAAATGAATATCGGGGGATAAACGGAAGAAGGCATATATAAGAGTTAAGAAAACTAATGAGACAAGGTTATAACGCTATGTTACTAGTTTTAGTAATGAGAGATGGTGCAAGTTGTTTCTTGCCAAATCAAGACACTGATCAGACTTTTCCCTAGAATTTTGGAATGCAGTAAAAGAAGGATTAAAAATACAAGTAAAGACGTTTAGGCTAATTGAAAATAAGATAGTTTATCAATGTGATATACCACTTTGCAAAATAAATTTAATCTAAATAGCTTAGTCAGTTATATGGCAAAAAAGAGAACT
>JAVYOH010000106.1:0-3055 GCA_038734615.1 Saccharolobus sp.
TCATAGAAATATTTGAATAATAATATGCCCGCTATTGGCTCAGAGATATAACCTATTAATAGTAATATAACTCCAACAAAACTATGGAGAAATAGAAAATATATACTAACAAATTCAATTATTAAACTTATCAAAACATCAATAAGAAAGAATTTAGACCTTAGGGAAAAATGGTAAAATATAAATGCAATTATGCCTTGAAAATATATTATAGTTACTAAGGATAATGAAAAAGGGAGAGAAAATTGCTTTTAAACCTAAAGCCCCTAAGTATATTAGTTCTGCAAGTATAGTAAATGCGGTAATGATACTAGTTAAATTGCTTTTTCTCATATATGTGGTTACAACTTTCATAATACTCAATTACAATGTTATAGCTAAAATTAATTTGTTAAAAATTATCTTTAAATTCATGACTAGAAGTGGATAACCAGAAAAATAACTATTTTCGAAAAAAGTATAAACTTAATATGCCACTAGCAATAAGAATATTGGTGCTGAGAAGGGCTCGGCTTGAAATGTGATGAACCCGAGCCATATAACTGAGCAAGCAATTCTGATCTCCAAGGACTAATTTTTACCTAACCTGATGGAAGCCTCGCACTTTAGGGCGAAGAGGATGTCAGCTCTGATCTCTATCCAGCCTTAAGAGGCAAGGCTTTCAGTTGAAATCATAAGATTAATTACTTTAAGTAATTCTTTTAAGTGTATAATCTTTTTAAATACGTATGAATAATAAAATAATTAAACTCTTATTACCAACACTTTTTATACTTAGTATAGCGTTTCCCTTTAACTTCATTAGCTTTTAATACAGACTATATTCAACCCAATTATAGCCAATATTCAATTATCTCAAAGCTAAATGGCAATACACCTATATATCTCGAAATTTTTATACCTCCCAAAAATCTTAACAGTTTATATTTAATAGCACAAGAGGTAGCTAATCACCAAATAAAACCATTAAGCAATAAAGAATTAATTTCAATGTTCAGCCAACAAGATAAGGTAAATGAGGTTGTTAACTATCTTACTAGTAATGGTTTTAACATAGTGTATAAAGGCCCATTCGAAGTAATAGCTGAAGCCCCTGCCTCTTTAGTATCTTCAGTATTTAATACCAAGCTTGTCTTAGTTAACTCTTCAAATGAGATATATTATAAACCACAAGGAAAGGTTAATATACCAACAGCCCTTAATAATGTTTTAATAGGTGGTCTTACCAATTATACAAATATACAGATTCCATTAGTAAAATTAGGAAATTTAAATAATGGCAACTTAATTCTTAGTAATCAAACATATTCCTCCTT
Organism: Saccharolobus sp.; assembly: GCA_038734615.1. Lineage (GTDB taxonomy): Archaea > Thermoproteota > Thermoprotei_A > Sulfolobales > Sulfolobaceae > Saccharolobus. The sequence continues at coordinate 1,317 of JAVYOH010000106.1, forward strand.
TGTATATACTTTCCAGTTTTCAGCAACATGGTATACTCCTCAAGATATTCAAGGAGCTTATAATGTAACTCCTATACTTAACTCTACAGCTGATAAAAGAATAACTATAGCAATAGTAGACGCTTATGGTGATCCAGAAATTTCTCAAGATGTTAAATTATTTGATTCTCAGTTTCATTTACCTCCAATAAACTTAACTATATTACCGATAGGTCCATATAATCCTATTAATGGCCTGATAACTGGTTGGTATGAAGAAGTCGCACTTGATGTAGAAGCAGCACATTCCGTTGCACCTTATGCAAATATTTTATTAGTTATTGCACCTTCAGCAACAATATCTGGCCTATTCTCTGGAATAAATTTGATAGTTAGTGAGGATTTAGCTCAGGTAGTTTCAATGAGTTGGGGATTACCATCAATTCTCTTTGGTGCTTCTGGCTTTTATGCTGTGTATCAAGGTGTAGAATCTCCTAATTATCCCTCTCTAGATTACTATTTTGAGTTAGGAACTGCAGAGGGTATCTCATTCTTTGCTGCGTCTGGAGACCAAGGTGCTTATAATAACTTACCAACTACTTATGACACAGCATCTTACCCAGCCTCTTCTCCCTTTGTAACTGCTGTAGGAGGTACTACATTATACCTTAATTTTACTTCAGGTTATATTTCAGCATATAATACTACTGCAACTTATGGTTATGAAACAGCTTGGAGTGTTAATCCATTATATTTTGGCGAAGTTGAGGGGACAGTAAGTTCTGGAGGGGGTTATAATACGCTATTTCCAGCTCCATGGTATCAAAGATACGTTACACATTCTAACTATAGGACTATCCCAGATGTTGCAGCAGACGCTAACCCATATACTGGCTTTGTAATATATGCATTAGGCCAACAAATAGTCATTGGAGGAACAAGTATTACAACTCCTATATGGGCTGGAATTATAGCTGATATAGACGCATATATAGGCCATCCATTAGGTTTAGTTAATCCTTTGCTTTATGAAATATACCAGAATAGTACTTTGTATCATGAGGCCTTCCATCAAATAACTTTAGGTTATAATGGATTATATTACGCTAATTCATCATATAATCTAGTTACTGGCTTAGGTAGTCCTAATGCTGGAGAATTAGCTAATGTGATAAAACATATTGTAACTGAGTCTCTTTCAGTATCAGTATCTACTTTTGAACCTGGTGTTCCCCAACCTTGGTATTTCTATAATACTACATTTAATATAGTAGCATATATAACATATCCCAATAATACTGAAGTTAAATCTGGTGATTTTAATGCTTATATATACACAACTAATGGATATTTAGCCAATATATCCCTTCATTATAATGGGAGTTATTGGGTTGGTAATTTCACAATTAGGCCATCTTATCCTCCTAATTTATGGGAAATTGTAGTTAATGGAACATCAGGAAAATTTAGTGGTATTGGAACTACTGAGATAGATGTTGGAGAGTCAATAAACATAATCTCACCTATCCCTTACCCATTTTCTTCGCCACTACCTTATAATGAGCTTTTTACGATACAAGCTTGTGTATATTATCCTAACGGTAGTCCAGTAGTTAATCAGAGCGTTAACGGGTATTTGGTGAAAAATGGGCAATTACTAGCTAAAATTCCTTTAGTAATGATTAGTCCAGGCATGTATCAAGGTGCTTACGCACTATTACCCCCATTACCACAAGGAACTTATATATTAGTTGTAAACG
>JAVYOH010000107.1:0-3028 GCA_038734615.1 Saccharolobus sp.
GCACTGGAATAATGCTGAATATACTGGAAAGCTTGCTGCAAGAAATATGGTTGGTAAAAAGGAATCATACAATTTCGTTTCTTCAATTTGGTCTGATATATTTGATTTACATATAGAATCTGCGGGGATACTATGAATTACGATGAATACGTTATAAGAGGCAAATTCCAGATAGAGGGACCTAATTTTAACGTCATATACTTAAAGGGTAAAAGAGTTATTGGCTATTTAGGTATAAATAGGGATTATAGTGAGCTTGAGGTTTTGAATAAAATGATAGAGAGAAGAGTGGACGTTTCTGGGAAAGTAAAGGAATTGGCTGATGAAAGTTTTGATTTAAAAAATCTAATAAAATAAAAATTAATTATTTTTGTTAATAATTTTTCGTTTTGTATTATGAATAGAATTTTTATTTTTAGTTATAAACTCCACACGCTTCTTGAAAAGAGAGAAAATGACGTTTGTTATATTTAAAAGGCCAGAGAGATTAAACACGTTGAGACTATTAACTAATCATTTAAAGACTTACAATGATGATCCAAAAGTACTTGCAATAATTTTAACTAGAAGCAGGAGATGATGTTATGTATGAGTTAAAAAGAAAAAGATACTGAATATTTCTTTAATACTTTATATAACGCAGTTAATTAATTAGATAGTCCGTGCGGTTAATGGAAATGTTTGCAAGCATTGTTCCTATTCATCTTCTGGGTGGTGATAGGGGCAATGCTTCAATCTGCCCAAGGTTTAAACTAGATGTGAGCCTTATGTCGTTGGGCTCAACAGCATCCATGACGCTACATGGATACCCAGATTCTTGTGGACGAGGTGGAAGTCCCTGGATATGAAAGAATACCCGGGGATAAACGGTTTAGGAAAATCTGACCTGATTCCCACGGGGGATGTTGGATTTCGTAATAAGCTTAAAAGATTCTTAGGAATAGATAATGTTGAGGAAGTTCTCTCCTCAATTAAAAATTATGCTGGAATTATCTATTTTAGAGGATCTTTCTTGGCGATCTTTGATAATTTAATCTCTTTGAAAACAATATAATAAGAAAAAATCTTAAACTTAATTGTCAAAAAATTTTATTCTTTTTTTAAAAATATTATAAAAAATTCTATAAAATTACACGAATGGAGACCACTTTGCAAATGCTGATAAGTGGTCTCCTACAGCTGCAATTCCTATATATCCTGCTAATAACCCAGCTAGTATTAACAATATTGCATCTATTATTAACCATACTTTACCCCACTTTCCATTATCTAGGAATATTGAAACTGGGTAGAAGAATATTGATGATAAGCCAGTTAGTGTATATAACCCTAATAATGCTGAAGGCTCTGTAGTCATATTATGCAAAAATCCTTGTACTCCATAATATATTGTAACTAAACCGAATAACAAAGCCATGAAACCTAAGTGCTCAAGCTTATACTCATTCTTTATACTTAATGCTATTCCAATAATCCCTAAGCCTAATACAGCATATAAATCGTAAAATAGGATGTTATAGCTTGATGGTAATGGCCAAACAAGCATTCCATAAAATCCAGTAATTGTCATAAGCAAACCTATTGTAAGTAACGGCATGTATTGGGGCTTTAATGCGTTCCTATAATCTTGAACGGTACTATGAACTCTGAAAGCTTTAATTAATCCGTAAGCAAAGGTTATGAATATTATACCCATTGCAATTAACTGGATAGTTAATATGTCTACAAATCCAGCCATCTCTTTATCACCAATTTATAATTATTGTTTATCAATATATAAATATGACGGGTCAGAGTATATACATTTATACATGGGTATTTATGATAAATAATTATTAAAAACATTTTTAATTTGATTAACTTGTCTTGAAAATCTCATTTCATTTTGATTAATTGGAAAAGATATAGTTACTGCAAAACAAAGATTAAAATAGCTAATGTACTTTATCACATATTTGTGTAAAGATATATTTAGAATAGAGGTTTCTTGAGTAGTAGATTTTCTCTAACCATGTCTTTGATAATAAAACCAATTCCATTAAAGATAAAACGATTTTTTAACAATATTAATTCTATGACGGCGAATATAATTCAAAAAATAAAGATAAAAAGCGCAATTTAACTAACCCTCGTACTTCTTAAACTTTATCTTATAAACTACCATAGACGTTATCCATGTTAATGCGAAAGTAGCGATTACTATCAAACCAATATTTCCCCATCACACGCCCTGGTTTATTATTTCAATAAAATTCCAGAAGGGTCCTTGAAGGCTAAATTCAGATTGAACCAGACCTAACAACTCTAACGTACCTATTATATACGCTACTAGAATAGATATGCCAGTCATGGTAAGATTATACCATATCTTCCTTAACGGATTGCCCATAAATGCCCATCTATAAGCAGTATTCATGAAGAAACCATCAGTAGTGTCAACTAGGGTCATCCCGGCTGTAAAAAGAAAGGAAAATATTAACAATTCCCAAGTAGGAATGTTACTAAATATACCAGCAGAAGCAGCACTAATAGCCAAAAGGGCAGTCTCTGAGGCAGTGTCAAAACCCAGACCAAAGAGAAAACCTATAGGATAAAGATAATACTGGCTCTTCACGATCTTAAACAGATTCCTAAAATACCTATTCATAAACCCCCTCCTAAGCAAGATTTCATTTAGCTTCGAGTCATCGATTTTCTCCTCCCTTATTCTTTTAAATATTTTATAAATTTCCAATAATATAAAAAAGTTGAGAAGACCTAATATATATAAGAAAAACCCACTCACCAAAGTACCTATCATAGAACCCAAATTCTCCAATGCAGGTATATTACTAGCAATTATCCTAGTTGCTATTATCAAAGATAAGGACATAACAATTACGACACTGGAATGTCCCAATGAGAAAAAGAGGCCAGTAAAATTAGCGCTCTTACCATCTTGAACAAGTTTTCTAGTACTATTATCTATAGCGGCTAAATGGTCTGGATCTAGAGCATGTCTTAAACCGAAAGTGTAAGCAAGAACCCC
>JAVYOH010000108.1:0-2937 GCA_038734615.1 Saccharolobus sp.
CTCAAGGACCTTGGGGAATAATACCTATATACTTATCAGAAAGGTTTAAGGCTTCTATGAGAGCATCTGGAGTAGGGTTTGGTTATTCCTCCGGAATCTTCATAGGTGGATGGTTTAGCATATACGTTCCTCTAATGCATAATTACTTGTTCAAATCAATAGATACTCCAACAAACATATGGTTCTCTACTGCAGTTCTGTTAATGATTGGAGCAATATTAGTTGCAGTAGGACAATATCTAGGACCGGAAACTTTAGGAACTAGATTAGTAGAGGAAGCAGAAAAAAAGCAGGAAAAAATCTAAAATATTTTAATTGATCCCTTTTTTACATATAATAATACGTCTTCATTTGAACTAATTGGGTGATTAATGTAGGTTATAATCTCTTCATTGGAATCTATAGGGGTTAAAGTTATTCTGAACATACCCCCTTGATATCCAACAACCTTAATTCTACTCTTACCAACTAAAATCCAAGAGTCATCATTAATAATGTTCTTAGAAATTATAATATCCTCTGGTCTAATACCAATTAATACTTTATCGGCATTATTAATGTTAACAGGAAACTTTAAATTGCCTACAATAATGCCTTCTTTAGTCACCTTACCCTCTAAAACGTTAATCTCACCAATTAAGCCAGCAACTTCAACATTAACTGGATTATTATAAACTTCCTCAGGTTTGCCAACTTGAACTAGCTTACCTTTAGCCAAAACACCAACCCTATCAGCGATACTGAAAATGTCTGCAGGATCATGGCTGACAATCAATAAAGTAACCTTAAGTTTATTATGAACCTCTTTCACTAAAGCCCTAGCACTATCTCTAATTCTCGCATCTAAATTGCTAAAAGGCTCATCGAGTAGAAGTAAAGAAGGATTCTTAACTAAAGCTCTAGCTAAGGCAACTCTCTGCTGTTGTCCTCCAGATAGTTCCCTAGGATAATGATTTAAGACATGAGCAATATCTAAAATCTTTGCAACTTCCTCAACACGCCTTCTAATCTCATCCTTCTTAACACGCATATTAGTTAAAGGAAAAGCAATATTCTCGTACGCAGTCAAATTAGGGTATAATGCCCATGTCTGAAAAACCATTCCAATCCTCCTATCCTCCGGAGGAACAATTAACTTGCCATTTGCTGCAACTAGCTTATCGTTAAAGTACAATTCTCCACTAGTTGGAACATCTAAACCAGCAATAATCCTCATAAGTGTAGTCTTTCCAGCTCCACTAGGACCTAAAATTCCAAACCTCTCACCACTCTCAATAGTTAAATTAACATTATTGAGCGCTACAACTTTACCTTTCTTAAAAACTTTAGAAACATTATTAACTACTATCTTAACCAAAAATCTACACCCCCTTACCTCCTCCACCTAAAGCTATTAATCCTCTTATGAAATACCTGCCTAGAAATATAAATATTGCTAATGGAATGATACTCGATATCATGGCTGCAGCGAACGTATCGTTATATAATGTACCATAACCTCCAGTATAACCTTGTACTGCTATGGATACTAGCCTCATTCCCGGCGTTGTTACCAATATTAAGGGTATGAAGAAATTATTCCAAGATTGTATTATTATGAAAATTAAAGTTGAGATAAAACCAGGCATTGAAAGGGGAAACACAATTTTCATGAATATCTTCATATCGCCAGTCCCATCCATTTTAGCTGCTTCAATTAGACTTCTTGGAATAACTGAAATAAACATTGACATTAATAACGCTCCAGTAGGTATGTAAAATATTAACATAGCAAAAATTATTCCAATATAAGTATCTAATAATCCACTACTTGCGATTAATCTAGTTAACGGTATTAATGTAGATTGATATGGTATGAATGTGGCTAAGGCAATTAAAGAAAATAAAAAATCACTAAGCACTGATGAAAATCTGCTAAATGAATAAGATAAAGAGTAAAAGAAATAAGCCCCCATAGCTCCTAGAAAAGCTGAAACTAATGAAGTAGGAATGACTACGATCAAACTATTAATTAATGGTTTTTCTAGAGTGCTGAATACTGAAACGTATGCGGAAATTGAGAACGAGGTAGGAGGAACCAATACTGGACTTGATAAGACCTCTAAGTTGCTTTTAAATCCATTTATGATCATCGCATATACTGGAATTAGCCATATTACACTTATTATAGCTAATGCTAAATAATGTAAACTAGCCTTAATCACTGGTCTCATTTTCTAATCCACCTCCTAATTACTATTAAGGCATAAGGAATAATAATTATAGATGCTATCAAGGTAATTATAGTTGCAACAGCAGTAGCTTGCGAGAAGAACTCTACTGTAAATAGATAATACATGTACACTACTGCTGTTTGTAAGAAAATGTTAGTAGGTCCTCCAGATAGTATGTAAGGTAGGCTAAATATTCTAAATGAAAATAAAAATAATAGTGCAGTGGAGATTACGAAAGAATTAAAGGAGTTAGGAATTAAGAATTTGTAAAGTATTTTAAATGCACTCGCCCCATCTAATCTCGCAGCCTCAATCACAGTCTTGTCTATATTCATAAATCCTGCCAAATAGAAAAGAGCTGCAATTCCAGTATACGCCCAAATTGAAACTAAAATAAGGCTAGGAAACATCGTTGAAGTAGATGATATCCAAGGAAACCTTGGTAATCCAATTTTTACTAATAACCAATCAACTCCAATATTAATATTGAATAACCATAACCAAACTAATGCATTTACTGCCATTGAAATTGCCAAAGGATATATAATGATTGAGAGAAATACAGACCTAGCCTTATTAGAACTTAAGAAGTAGAGCAAACCAGCTAGAAATATTCCTAACAAGTTACCAACAACTACTAAAATAGCCGAGAGTTCTAGGGAATGCATTAAAGAATTGGTAAACTGAAAGGTCTTTATTACACTAATGTAAGTCTCTAGACCTA
>JAVYOH010000109.1:0-2934 GCA_038734615.1 Saccharolobus sp.
CTTAGCTTTTAAGCCACCATCTACATTAACTGGTATTTTGCCCCCTATATACGTTTGATCTTCCCTAGCTAATAGGTAACCCTCTCCTCTTTTCGCAAAACCTAAATCCTCATAAGCCATTATTTCGACTATGATGAAGCAGTCGTGAACATCTACTACATCGAAATATTTCCAAGCATTTTCGAAATCTATCTTAGCCTTTTTATAAACCTGTTGGGCTACTAAATAAGCTGCTTCAATATGAGTGAAATCAGACCTTCTACTTAAATTAGCAGTACCGCTTGCAACACCTTGTGAAACTATCCATACTGGGGAATCGGTTAATTTCTTGGTAACTTCTTCTGAGGCTAAGATTACTGCTGCTTCCCCATCTGTAATTGGTGAAGAGTCTAAGAGATTTAAGGGATAAGCTACTGGCTTAGACTTTAAGTAGTCTTCCATAGTTATTTCCTTTTGAAATTATGCATAAGGATTTCTAGCACCATAATAATGATTCTTTATAACTATTTTACCTAAATCCTCTTCTTTAGTATTATATTTAGCCATGTATGCAGTAGCATGAAGAGCATAATAGCCAAGAAAAGTTATTCCGAAATTCTCAAATTCCCAGAATAATCTCCGGGTCTTCCAATCAATTTAACTACCTGAGGATTTGGAGATTGATGCATTTGCTCTACTCCAACTGCTAGTGCTATATCAGCTTCTCCAGACTTTATAGCCATATAAGCTTCTCTTAACGCAGCACTTCCAGTAGCACAAGCGGCTTCAACTCTCATTGTACCTTTAGGTGTTAGATTGCAATATTCCCCAACTACTACTGCGGGTAATTCTTCAGAACTCCAATTTCCTACATTACCTACTGCAAAATATTCTATATCTTTCTGCTCTAAATTAGCTTCCTCTAAAGCTTGCTTAATTGCTTCCCAAGCTAATTCTTGAAGATTAACATCAGTTCTTACTCCAAACTTCGTATGCCCAGTACCTATTATGGCAACATTTCTTGTCATAATATAATCTACCTCTTTTAATAGTTATATCATTTTTGTACCATATCTCTAAGTACTTTCTTATCAATCTTATTTGTCGAGGTCAATGGCATAGAGTTTATAATTATGAACTTGTCTGGAATCCACCATTTTTGTATTTTCCCTTCATTTGCTAAATTTATCAAGAATTGTCTTAACTCCTCCTCACTAACTTTCTCCTTAGGAACTATAAAGGCTACTGGCCTTTCTCCCCACTTCTCATCCTTAATTCCTACTACAGCAGCTTGAGAAACCTTAGGATGCAAAGATATCGCATTTTCAAGCAATAATGATGGTATAAATTCTCCACCACTCTTTATCGCGTCCTTCTCCCTATCAACAATATGAACATAACCATACTGATCAATATAGCCTAAATCACCAGTATGTAACCAGCCTCCTTTCCATAATGCTTTAGTCTTCTCAGGATCTTTATAATACTCCTTTGTAAGCCATGGTGACCTAACAACAATCTCACCAATCTTACCCCTATCAACCTCTCTTCCAGTAGATGGATCAATAATCTTTATTTGAACCAAAGGTAATGGTGCTCCAGCAGATATTTTTCCATAAATTTGACATTCTCATCCAATCCTTCTATTAATGAATTATAATATCCAACAGTTATAACTGGACAAGTTTCAGATAAACCATATCCGCCTAGTACCGTTATTCCTAATTCCATGGCCTTTTTAGCAAGACCCTCTGGTAGAGCAGAACCTCCTATTGTTACTTTCCATTTCTTAAAAACATTTAAATACTTTGGAGCGTCTGGATGTGATATTATTAGATATAGAATAGTAGGCACCATTGCTGAATAAGTTACTCCTTCTTTCTCCATTAATTTAAGTATCAAACCATAATCGTACCTACCCGGTAACACATATTTAACACCAGCTATTAATGAAACATATGGATACCCCCATGCATGTACATGAAACATAGGTACTAATATCAGATAAACGTCATTTGGTGTTAGACTTAATGGTGGTCTAGCCCCAACTAATGATACTCCTAGGGCATGTAGTACTAGTTTTCTATGGGTAAACCATACTCCTTTAGGCTCACCAGTTGTTCCAGAGGTATAAAATATTGTAGCCATATCGTTTTCTTTTACTTCTTCTTGTTCCTGATTTGGTTCATTACTTTCAATTAATTCCCAGAAGTCCGCTGAGGAAATTGGACTTTTAACTTTCTCTTTATTATCACTATAAGTTATCACTTTCATTCCTACTGGTATTATGTTACTAGCCTTTTCTATTAATGGTACAAATTCGTCTCTAACTATCAAATATTTATCTTCAGCATTTAAAATTGTTTTAATTATTAACTCTAATGGATATCTAATATTTACAGTATGTAATACTGAACCCATCATTGGTATAGCGTAATATGAATGAAAATATACGTCAGTGTCCCAATCAATAACTCCTATCCTATCTCCTTTTTTAACTCCTAATTTCTTAAGGCCAGTGAGTAGTCTTCTAACTGATTCCCCAAATGATGAGAAGGTGTACCTTCTTAAATCTCTATAAACTATTTCCCTATTTGGAAAACTACTAATTGCAGAATCTAAGATTTTATCTATTGTTAATTCATATTCGTAATATTCTAAATCCATTTTATAATTTTTAAAAATGTCTATAATAAAGTTAATTATAGTCCCAATCAAGATCAGTTTAGTTATAATTTTAATCCAAGTAGTCTTCTAGCATTTTCTCTCAGTATAGTAAGTTTTTGAATATCGTTTGTCCATTCGTATATTTTCATAACCTCAACGTGTCTAAGAAGTCTCTCAACACCAGTAGATGTAGCTACCCCATAGCCTCCATGCACTGTAATAGCCCTTATTGCAACCTTTTCAGCTATTTCAGTAGCATAGAACTTAGCCATCGAAGCTGCTATAATA
>JAVYOH010000110.1:0-2841 GCA_038734615.1 Saccharolobus sp.
TGGTGGAATTACTTACTAACTATTGTAATAAACACTATTCTAGGCTTTGTAATTTTTGCAAACATAGTAACTACTGCAGTAAATACCTTTGTCTTGATAGGAGTAGGTACTTTTATAGCATGGATGTTAGTAGGAATATTTTACGGATATATGAGAAAAGTGTTAACATAATTGAATTTTTTAAAAAATTAAGTATTTTCTTTTATATCAAATAAAATTGTCTTAATAAAGTTAGCTTTTTAACTATTAAGCTCTAACATAAAACTCATGTATGAAAAACTTCTAGAGCCCATTACCATTGGAGAAGTTAGGTTAAAGAATAGAATAGCAATGTCACCTATGATAAGTAACCTAGCTACTCCAGAAGGCTATCCATCAGAGACTCATATAGCTTATTTAGCTGAAAGAGCTAAGGGAGAAGTTGGGTTAATAATTACTGAATATACTTATATAAATCGTGTTGATGCAAGAGGTTCTGTTAACGAATTAGGTATTTACTCAGAAGAACTAATACCTAAATTTATGCGATTAACTGAATTAATTCATTCATTAGGAAGTAAAATATTTGTACAATTAGTTCACGTTGGTAGGAAAACTAGAAGAGATATAATTTGGGGAAACACTCCAATAGCTCCTTCGCCAATACCATTAATGGATGAAGTAAAAGAAATGACAAAGGATGATATAAAAAGGATTAAGGATGATTTCATAAATGCTACAATATTGGCTAAAAGAGCGGGGTTTGATGGTATAGAATTGCATGGAGCTCATGGATACTTAATAGCACAATTTTTATCTCCAGCAACTAATAAAAGAGAGGACGAGTATAAAGATGGTGTAAGGTTTGTAGAGGAAATAGTAAAGGGAATAAAAGAGAAGGTTAAAATAACATTAGGAATAAGATTAAGCGTAACTGAATTTGATAATGAGGGCTTAAACCCAGAAATGGTTGCTGAAATAAGCAAAAGATTAGAAAAGGCAGGAATTGATTACATTCATTTGTCTGCAGGAAGAGATGGGCCTTTGTCATCTAGCATGCCATTCTATTATGATAAAGTATCCTTCTTGAAAGAGGCAAAAATAGTTAAAGATCAAATAAATATTCCATTATTTCTAGTAGGGTCAATAAATAGTTTAGAAAAAGCTCTCAAGGTTAGAGAAATAGCAGATGTAGTAGTAATTGGAAGACAGTTATTAGCTGATCCTTACTTTTTAACCAAAGCAATTAAGAGATTACCAGTGAGACCGTGCATAAGATGTAATCAGCTTTGCAGGGGCGTAGTGTATAGAGAAGTTAGATGTGATGTAAACCCAGAATTAGGCTGGGAATCATTACCACCATTAGAGAGAGGGAAAGGTGAGGTAATTGTAATTGGGGGAGGAGTTATGGGTTTAGAAGCAGCTAGAGTTCTAGCACTAAGAGGTTTTACTGTAACCTTATACGAACAGAATAATAGGCTTGGAGGTCAGTTTCTGCTATTTAAAGATCCTTGGAAAATTAGGGAATTTAATGAACTAATAAACTATTATGAGAAAGAGTTAAAGAGATTAGGCGTTGAAATAAGGCTTAACACTAAAATGGATTGTGAAGATTGTATAAAGGCTATTCCAGACTATGAAATACCTAGAATACCCGAAGTTAAGGGTGAGAAAGTTCTGATAGATTCTAATGTTTACGCTTATCATGATTACGCATTTGAATTAGTTAAGTATAATGAAGTTTATATGACTGAAAGATCATTTAAGGGATTAGATAGAAGTAGAAGTTATATGCTAAAAGAGGCCCTATCCAAATTGGGAGTTAAGTTCATATCGGACGATAAGAGTAATAACATTAAATTCGACTTAGAAATTCACACAGTTATGGATGATCAGCCTACGATTGGGAAAGCAATACAGAGAGGTTATTGGTTAGGAAGAGCTTATAATAATATTAAATAATCTCATTCTCCTAGAACTTCTATTGTAACATGCCTTTCATTTCTAGGTCCATCTAATTCTACTAGAAATATATTTTGCCACGTACCCCTTACTAACCTACCATTCCTCACAGGGAAAACTCTGTCAGCACCTATAAGAGCTGAACCCAAATGGGCATGTGCGTTATCATCTATTAAATTATGCTTCCATGATCTAGAAGGTTCAACTATCTCCTTTATTTTAGTCAATATGTCCTCCATTAATCCTCTTTCGTGCTCATTAGCTATTATGGCAGCAGTAGAATGGGCTACGAAAATTACGCAAATTCCATCCTTTATTGAACTCTTTTTAACAGCTTCTTCAACTTTTTCAGTAATGTCAATCAATTCAAACTGCTTAGAAGTAGAAATATAAATGTCTTCAAAGTATATCTTCATTTTTATCCTATAAAAAATTATATTATGGGCATAAAAAGCTTGAGAGAGCTACAGTTTGACTGGAAGGGAAAAGTACTAATCCTCTCAGATATTCATTATCCTTATTGTGATATGAATCAAATAAATGAAATTATTTTGAATGAAAAACCATCTCTAATAATATTACTTGGTGATATAATAACTAAGAATAAAAAAGATTACATCACCTTCATGAATAGCTTGGCAGTTAGAAGAAATGTGATTTACGTAAGGGGAGATGATGATAAGTTAAAAGGAGACGTTGACATAGTGAGACTAAGGATTAATAATCACTCATTTACCCTACTTCATGGCCATCAATATTTCAAACATAATACCGAATATAACTTAGCTAAATTTTTGAAGAAAATAAATAGTAAAATACCACCATTACTCTTCTGCCTTGCATTTAGGCTATTTTTAAGAACCAACGATTCCTTAATTCTAGGCCATTCTCACGTTTTAG